>CAXTCJ010000001.1:0-209509 GCA_964242215.1 uncultured Acetobacteraceae bacterium
GGCCAGCGGGGCCGGGCCGCTGCTGATCGTGCGGGTGCACGTGCTGCCCAACGTGTTAGGGCCGATCTTCGTCTATGCCACCAGCCTGATCAGCGTCTCCATGATCCTGGCGTCGGGCCTGTCGTTCCTCGGCCTGGGCACGCGCCCGCCGGAGCCGGAATGGGGGCTGATGCTGAACACGCTACGCACCGCGATCTACAGCCAGCCGCTGACGGCGATACTGCCGGGGTTGTGCATCTTCGCGACCTCGATCTGCTTCAACATGGTCAGCGACGGGCTGCGCTCGGCAATGGACCTGCGGAGCTAGACCGCGTCATGCCAGGGCTTGACCCTGGTATCCACGGGGTTGGACTGGTGACGTCAGACGAGCGCCTGGCACCGCCGCATGCAACACGGCCCGGCCGGCTTTTGCAGCGCGCCGCGGATACCAGGGTCAAGCCCTGGCATGACGGTGTTGGCTAGGCCCGCTTCTCCCGCGGGACCAGGTACAGCTCCAACGCCGCCAGCGCTGCCTTCATCGTGGGGAACACGTCCAGGTCGCGGCCATAGGCGCATTCCCACAGCACGACGCCCTTCGCCTCGCGGTTCAGGCCCCAGGACGCCCAGACCGCGCCGGGTTGGTAGACCAGGGCGTAATCCCCGCGCTCCGGGCCGCTTCCTTGGCTCTCGTAGATCGCCACCCGACCGATGACCACGCCTTGGGACGCCAGTTCCCAGCGGAACAGCTGGATCTTGTCGTTGAGCAAAAAACGATCCGTCAGCGGCGCGCGGACCGGGAACGGAATGATGATCGCCATTCTATGCGTGACCTTCGAGGACGATTGAGCGATGGGTGGGACCTGCGGACCGGGGGTGCCCCGCAGTCGCGCGATTCTTCGCCGCGTGGCAAACTGGCGGCGATGACCGGTGCAGAACGATGACCGAGAGCAGCGCGCCCCCGCGGCCGGCCGAGATGCTGGCAGCGACGCCGCTGTTCAAACGCATCCCCACCGACCAGCTGAGCGGCATCATCAGCCGCTGCACGTCCCGCACCATGCGGGCCGGCGACACGCTGTTCCGCCGCGGCGACCCGGGCACCACCATGGTGCTCATCATCACCGGACAGATCCGCATCGTGGTGCCCGGCCCGGGCGGCCGCGAACAGGTGCTGCGCGTCCTGCAGCCGGGCGAAGTGGTCGGCGAGCTGTCCCTGCTGGACGGCCGCGGCCGCAGCGCGGACGCCGTGGCGCAGACCAATGGCAGCCTGCTCGTGGTCGAGCGGCGGGACGTGCTGGAGGCCATGCGGCTCAATCCGGACCTGGCGCTGACCATCCTCACCATCCTGACAGAGCGGCTGCGGGCGACCAGCTGGATGCTGGCCGCGATGTCGTTCCACGATGCCGGCGCGCGGCTCGCGATCATCTTGCTGACGCTCGCGCAGCAGCGGGCCGGACGCCGGGTCGACATGACGCAGTCCGCACTCGGCGAGCGGGTCGGTGCCACGCGCGAGACGGTGAACCGCAAGCTGCGGGAGTGGCAGACCGCCGGCATCATCGCGCTGGAACCCGGCCGCATCACCGTGCTGGACCCGGTCGCCTTGCGCAGCCACGCCCCACTGACCGACATGCCAGACGACGCGGTCCTGAACCTTTGGTGACGAAGCCGGGCGGGCGACGATTGCTGCAGCCGAATCACGATGCATCCTTCCTTCGCCGCGCAGGATGGAGGGTCGCGTGACCCCGGGCTGTGACGTGCGTCACACCGAACGTCAGGAAGTGCCAAGCTGGCTGCCGCCGCACTCTGCGGGCACAGTGCGGCGGCAGTATGGAGCCGGCATGGACCTGAGCATCGAAGACGGGCCGGAATGGCTCGAGCCGGACGGGCTGGGTGGTTTCGCGTTCGGCACCGCCGGGCTGATCCGGACCCGGCGCTACCACGCACTGTTGCTCGCGGCCTCCCCCGCCGGCCGGTTCGTGCTGGTGAACGGGATGGAGGTGTGGGCCGAGACGCCAGCCGGCCGGTTCGCGCTCAGCAGCCAGGCCTACCTGCCCGACACGGTGTATCCCGACGGCCGCTCCCACCTGCGCGGCTTCACCGCCGATCCGTGGCCCACTTGGCAGTTCGTGCTGCCCGACGGCACGGCCGTGACGCAGGAGATCTTCGTCGCGCGCAACTCGGCCGAAACGCTGCTGCGATGGCGCGCCGACCGGCCCGTGAAGCTGCAGGTGCGGCTGCTGATGTCGGGCCGCGACTACCACTCGCTGCATCACGAGAACCCGGCCTTCGACTTCACCACCCACCGGGACCGCGACGCCCTGATCTGGCGCCCATACCCCGGCGTGCCAGCGGTCACGGCGCGCGGTGAGTTCACCTGGGCGGACGACCCGGTCTGGTATCGCCGCTTCCACTACGCCGTCGAGGTCGAGCGCGGCATGGACGACGGCGAGGACCTCGCCTCCCCCGGCACCTTCAGCTTCGATCTCCCGGCCACGCTGGCCTTGCGGGCGGACGCGCCGGCAACGTACCCGCTCGGGGCCCTCGAGGCACCCGAGCGGGCACGGCGAGCCCGCCCGGCGCGCGACGTGGCGGCCGATGCGTATCTCGCGACGCGGGACGGCCGGCTCACGATCATGGCCGGGTATCCCTGGTTCACCGATTGGGGCCGCGACACCTTCATCACCATGCGCGGCCTACTGATCGCGCGCGGGCGGCTGCAGGAAGCGGCCGACATCCTGCTGGCCTGGACCAGCCATGTCAGCGAGGGAATGCTGCCGAACCGCTTCCCCGACGGCACCGGGCAACCCGAATACAACGCCGTCGATGCCTCGCTCTGGTTCATCGTGGCCGTGCACGAGCTGATCGAGGCCGGCGGCGCCACCCCGGACGTCGCCGCCCGCCTGCAAGCCGCCTGCATCGCCATCCTGGAGGGCTACACCGCCGGCACCCGCTTCGGCATCAAGGCGGACCCGCGGGATGGCCTGTTATGGGCGGGTGTGCCCGGCGTGCAGCTGACCTGGATGGACGCCAAGATGGGCGACACCGTGTTCACCCCGCGCATCGGCAAGCCGGTGGAAGTGCAGGCTTTGTGGGTCAACGCGCTGGCGATCGCGGGGCGCTGGCCCGGTGGCGACCGCTGGATCGGCCCCGCCCTGCGCGCCCGCGACAGTGTGGTGGCGCTGTTCCCGGACAAGGCCACCGGCGGCTTGATCGACGTGCTGGACGCGGACGGCGTGCCCGGCAAGCGCGACGGCTCGGTGCGGCCCAACCAGGTGCTGGCGGCCGCTGGGCTGCCGATCCCCGTGCTCACGCCGCGTCAGATCGCCGGCATCGTGGACCTGGTGGAGCGCACCCTGCTCACCCCACTCGGCCTGCGCACGCTCGCGCCCGACGACCCGGCGTATTGCCCGCACTACACCGGCAGCCTGGCGGCGCGCGACGGCGCGTATCACCAGGGCACCGTGTGGCCCTGGCTGCTCGGGCCGTTCGTCGCCGCCTGGTTGGCCGCACGGGGCAACACCGAGGAAACCCGGGCCGAAGGGCGCCGACGCTTCCTGCCACCGTTGTACACTCATCTTCATACCTACGGGCTCGGGCACGTGTCAGAAGTCGCGGATGGTGACGCACCGCACCGGCCCGGTGGTTGCCCGTTCCAGGCCTGGTCGCTCGGCGAGCTGATCCGCATCGAGGCCATGCTGGGAGCACCGGATGCCGACTGACCCGATCTACGACACCGCCGAGGGCCACCGCCTCCGCGCCGCCGACCGGGGGGAGGATTGGCGTCGCTGGGGGCCATACCTGAGCGAGCGCCAGTGGGGCACCGTGCGCGAGGATTACAGCCCCGGCGGCACTGCCTGGGACTACCTGCCGCACGACCACGCCCGCAGCCGAGCCTATCGCTGGGGCGAGGACGGGTTGGCCGGGTTCGCCGACGATAAGTTGCTGTGGTGCCTGTCGCTGGCGCTGTGGAACGAGCACGACCCGATCCTGAAGGAACGCCTGTTCGGCCTGACCAACGAACAGGGCAACCACGGCGAGGACGTCAAGGAGCTGTACTACTTCCTCGATGGCACGCCGACGCACTCGTACATGCGGATGCTGTACAAATACCCGCAGGCGGCGTTCCCCTACGACCAGCTGATCCGCGAGAACGCCGCCCGCGGCACGCACGACCGCGAGTTCGAGTTGGTCGATACCGGGATCTTCAACGAGCGCCGGTATTTCGACGTGGTGGTCGAATACGCCAAGGCGTCCACCGACGATATCCTGATGCAGATCACCGCCCATAACCGCGGCCCGGACACCGCCCCGCTGCACATCCTGCCGCAGCTTTGGGCCCGCAACAGCTGGACGTGGCAGCCCAACCAACCCAAGCCGCTGCTGCAGTTGAATGGGCGCGTCGTGACCGGTCTGCATCCCCGCCTGCAGAACCCGCGCATGTGCGAGGTGGACGGCTCGCCCGAGTGGCTGTTCTGCGAGAACGAGACCAATTTCCGCCGGCTGTACGGCATGCAGCACGACGGCCTGGCGAAGGACGGCATCAACGACCGCATCGTGAACGGCCGCATGGACACGGTCAGCCCGTTCGCCCGCGGCACCAAATGCGCCGCCCACCAGCGGTTCGACATCCCCGCCGGCGGCAGCGCAACCGTCCGCCTGCGCCTGCGCCGCGATCCGACGGACGACGCTTTCACCTGGTTCGACACGGTGATGGAGGCGCGCCGCAGCGAGGCCGACGAGTTCTACGCCGCCCTGCAGCGCGGCATGCCCGACCCCGACGCCCGGTTGGTGCAGCGCCAGGCGCTCGCCGGCATGCTGTGGTCCAAGCAGTTCTACATGTTCGACGTGCGCAAGTGGCTGGACGGGGACCCGGGCCAACCCGCCCCGCCCGCCGAACGCCTCACCGGCCGCGACAGCGAGTGGCGCCACCTGGACAACGCCGACATCATCAGCATGCCGGATACCTGGGAATACCCCTGGTACGCCGCGTGGGACCTGGCGTTCCACTGCACCACCTTCGCCCTGATCGACCCGGTGTTCGCCAAAAACCAACTGCTGCTGCTGATGCGCGAACGCTACATGCACCCGAACGGCCAGCTCCCGGCCTACGAGTGGGCGTTCGGCGACGTGAACCCGCCCGTGCATGGCTGGGCGGTGCTGCGCGTGTTCCAGATGGACCGCACCATGACGGGGGTGGCGGACCGGCAATTCCTGGAGAAATGCTTCCACAAGCTGCTGCTGAACTTCACCTGGTGGGTCAATCGCAAGGACGCCTCGGGCCGCAACATCTTCGGTGGCGGCTTCCTCGGCCTCGACAACATCGCGATCTTCGACCGGTCCAAGCCGCTGCCCACCGGCGGCACCATCGACCAGTCGGACGGCACCGCCTGGATGGCGATGTTCACCCTGGACCTGCTGCGCATCGCCCTCGAACTGGCGCTGGAAGACGCGGCGTACGAGGACATGGCAACCAAGTTCTTCGAGCATTTCCTGTTCATCGCCGAGGCCATGACCACCACCGGCGGCATCGGCCTATGGGACGAGACCGACCAGTTCTTCTACGACGTGCTGCATTTGCCGGACCAGGAGACCATCCCGCTGCGGGTCCGCACCATCGTCGGCCTGATCCCGTTATTCGCCGTGGAGGTCATCGGCAGCCGCGCATTCAAGGCCCTGCCGGAGTTCGCCGAGCGCCTGCAATACTTCCTGCACGATCGGCCGGACCTGGCCAGTTTGATCTCCAACTGGTCCGAACCCGGCTCCGGCGAGCGCCATCTGCTATCGCTGCTCCGCGGCCACCGCATGAAGATGCTGCTACGGCGCATGCTGGACGAGGACGAGTTCTTCTCGCCCTACGGCATCCGCGCGCTGTCGAAATATCACGAGGCGCACCCCTACGTGCTGAAGGTGGACGGTGGGGAATTCAGCATCGGCTACGAGCCCGGCGAGGGCGTCAGCCACGCGTTCGGCGGCAACTCCAACTGGCGCGGGCCGATCTGGATGCCGATCAACGTGCTACTGGTCGACAGCTTGCGGGAATTCCAGCGCTACTACGGCGACGATTTCCTGGTCGAATGCCCTACGCGGTCCGGCAAGTTCCTGCCCCTGCACGCGATCGCCGACGAGTTGTCGGCGCGGCTGACCCGGCTTTTCCTGCGCGGCCCCGACGGCCGGCGTCCGGCGCTGGGCGACGACACCCTGTCGCAGACCGACCCCGAGTTCCGCGACCACCTGCCGTTCAACGAGTACTTCCACGGCGACACCGGCCGCGGCCTGGGTGCCGCGCACCAGACCGGCTGGACCGGCTGCGTGGCTTTGCTGCTGTCGGGGCCGGACAGCCCGTGGCGAACGGTCACCGCGCAACACCCGCAAGCGACGGTGGTAACACCGGCCGCCAGGGGGGTCGAGGCCACATGAGCCCCGTCACGCCAGGGCTTGACCCTGGTATCCACGGGGCTCCGCAAACGCCGGCCGGGCCGTGTTGCATGCGATGCGGCCAAACACGCGTCTGACGTCATGCGCCCAACCCCGTGGATACCAGCGTCAAGCCCTGGCATGACGGTGTCATTGCTTTGGGGGCGGTAGCGGGACAAGCCATGAGACTCTTATTTGTTGCTGCTATCTCCTGTGCCATCGCGTCGGCATCTTCAGCCGCTGATTTGCCCCGCCTGGACTATCTGGGCGTCAACCTGTCGGGCGCGGAGTTCGGCAGCCACCCCGAGACGGCCCATAACGACCCCGGCATTCTGGGCCACGACTACACCTTCCCGACCCCAGCCGAGGTCGATGCCTATGCGGCCGCCGGGTTCAACGTCATCCGTCTGCCCTTCGCATGGGAGCGGTTGCAGCCCAAACCCAATGGACCGCTGGACGAAAAATACCTCGCCGGGCTGGACGAGGTTGTCCGCGCGGCCGGCGTCAAGGGCGTCGCGGTGATCGTGGAGCCGGCTAATTTCGGCTACGGCTACGGTGCCCTGATCGGCAGCGCCGCCACGCCAAACGCCGTGTTCGCCGATCTGTGGCGGCGCATCGCGCTGCATTACGCGCACCGGCCGTGGGTGATGTTCGGCCTGATGAACGAGCCGCACGATCAGACGCCAGCCGATTGGCTCCCGCCCGCTCAAGCAGCGATCGACGCCATTCGGGCAACGGGGGCGAAGCAGGAGATTTTGGTGCCGGGCACCTACTACGCCCAGGGCACCTCGTGGGTCACCCGCGGCAATGCCGCCCAGTTCGCCGAGCACATCACCGACCCGGCGCATAATTCCGCGTTCGAGATCCACCAGTACAACGACGCCGACCAGAGCGGCCGCAGCCCGGGCCCCGTCTCCGCCACGATCGGCGCCGATCGGCTGCGCGACGTGACCGCCTGGGCCGAGGCCTCGAACCGACGGCTGTTCCTGGCCGAGTTCGGCGCGAACAACGATGCGCCGAGCATCACCGCGATGCGCAATCAACTGGCGTTCGTGCAGGAGCACCGCGCCGTGTGGCAGGGCGCGGCGATCTGGGGCGGCGGCCCGTGGTGGCCGGACGGCTACCCCCTGACGGTGGAGAACAGGGCCGGTGTCTTCGGTCCCCAGATCGCCGCAATGAAGGATTTCCTCCCCAACAAATCGCCTCATCCCGCACGATAGCTCGCGTTCATCAATCCTCTCCCGTTCTTCACGGGGGATGTGGCGGCGCAGCCGACGGAGGGGGCGCGGGCACCGCACGTGCCCAAGAGCCCCCTCCACCATGCTTCGCACGGTCCCCCTCCCCCGCAGCGCGGGGGAGGATGTGCTACTCAGTCCATCACGATCCGTGGCCCTGCGCTGGCCGGGACGCCCAACTTCTCCCAAAGCCGTGCCGCCAGGGTCGCGTAAGCCTGACCCGCCGGGCTATCCGGGGCCGCGGCTGCCACCGGACGCCCCGCATCGCCGCTTTCGCGGATGTCCAGCAGTAGCGGGATCTCGCCCAGGAACTCGACGCCGAGCCGGGTCGCCTCCCACCGCGCGCCGCCATGGCCGAACAGCTCGGCGCGGTGCCCGCAAGCCGGGCAACAATAGTAGCTCATGTTCTCGACCAGCCCGAGCACCGGGACCTGCGTTTTCTCGAACATCCGCACCCCGCGGCGGGCATCGGCCAAGGCCACGTCCTGCGGCGTGGAGACGATCAGCGCGCCCGCCAGCTTGAGCTTCTGCGCGATCGTCAGCTGCGCATCGCCGGTGCCCGGCGGCATGTCCAGGATCATGATATCCAGCTCGCCCCAGTTCACCTGCCCCAGTAATTGCGTCAGCGCCCCCATCACCATGGGGCCGCGCCACACCATCGCCGTTTCCGGATCCACCAGCAGGCCGATCGACAGCCAGCGTACGCCCCAGGTCTCCAGCGGGATCATGCGGTCGCCCTGCACCTCGGGCTTGCGGTGCACGCCCAGCATCTGCGGCAGGCTGGGGCCGTGGATGTCGGCGTCCAGCAGCCCGACCCGCAGGCCGGATCGCGCCAACGCCACCGCCAGGTTCACTGCTGTGGTCGACTTGCCGACGCCGCCCTTGCCCGATGCGACGGCCACGATGTGACGCACGCCGGCCAGCAGCTCGGCAGCGGCGGGCGCTGGCGCAGGCGTGGGCGCTGCGGCACGATGCGCCGTCAGCACCGCGGTCACGTTCAGCACGCCGGGCATCCCCGCCAGCACGGCTTGCGCGCGGGCACGCACCTGCTCCATGGCGCCGGCGGTCTTGCGATCGGCGAGCAGGGCCAGATGCACCATCCCGTCGCGCAGCGTCAGCCCCTCGACCAGCCCGGCAGCCACCAGGTCGCGGCCGGACACCGGGTCGGCGAGCCCGCGCAGGGCGTCCATCAGGGCAGCTTCGGTCGGCACGGCCTTTCCTTTGTTATCGGCCAACTTGCAAACCCCTTGTGCAACGTCATTATACCAACCAGCCCCTTTGGGTGCCGGTAGCGCGCCGCGGATATGGCGCACGGATGCAGCGATGCCAACGCCGTCCGGCCGATCGATCTAGGAGCGCGGCGAGCAATGCCTTGGAATTCTGGCGGCAATGACCCGACACCCGGGCCCTGGGGTACGCCGGGAGGACGCCCTGGCGGCAACGGCAAGCCACCACCGAATCGCGGTCCCTGGGGCGGCGGCGGCGGCGGGCCCGGCGGTCAACTGCCCGACCTCGACCAACTGATCGCGCGCATCAACGCCGGCGTGCGCGGCTTCCTGCCCGGCGGACCGCGTCCGGTGCGCGGACCCAGCCTCGGCTTCAATGGCGGCCGCGGCCTCATCCTGCTGGTGCTGCTGGTCGTCGCCGTCTGGCTCGCCACCGGCTTCTACCGCGTGCAGCCGGACGAGCAGGGCGTGGTGCTACGCTTCGGCGCCTTCAACCGCACCGCGCTGCCCGGACTGAACTACCACATCCCTTGGCCGGTCGAGACCGCGCTGACCCCCTCCGTCACCCGCATCAACCGCGTCGAGGTCGGCTTCTCGCCGGCCAGTGACTCGCCGGTGCTGCGTATGACGTCGCGCGGCCTGGTGGCCGATAACACCGGGTCCGGCACCACGCAGACGATCCCCGCCGAGAGCCTGATGCTGACCGGCGACGAGAACATCATCGACATCGACTTCGCCGTGTTCTGGCGCATCCGCGATGCTGGCGACTACCTGTTCAACACCCGCCACCCCGACGCCACCGTGAAACAGGTAGCGGAGAGCGTGATGCGCGAGGTGATCGGCCGCACCCCGATCCAGCCGGCGCTGACCGAGGCTCGGGCCAAGATCGAGCAGGACACGTTGACGGAAATGCAGGCGATCCTCGATCAGTACAAGACTGGCGTGGAGATCACCCAGGTGCAGCTGCAGAAGGTCGACCCGCCCGCCGACGTGATCGAGAGCTTCCGCGACGTGCAGCGCGCCAACACCGACGCGGAGACCATGCGCAACCAGGCCGAGAGCTACCGCAACGATATCGTGCCGCGCGCCAGGGGCGATGCCGCCGCCATCACGGCCACCGCCGAGGGTGCGCGCCAGGCCGCCATCGCCCAGGCCAAGGGCCAGGCCCAGGCGTTCGATAGCGTGTACCAGGCCTATTTGCTGGCCAAGGACGTGACCCTGCGCCGCCTGTATATCGAGACGATGCAGGCGATCGTGTCCAAGACGCCGACGACGGTGCTGGGCAGCGACGTGCGTCAACCTTTGCCTTTGCTTAATCTAGGCGGCACCCCGCCGGATCTGCCCCAAGGCACGCCCCAGGCTCCGAAGGCGGCCCCGTGATGCTGCGCAACTCCGCCATCGTCGCTAGCGCCATCGTTCTGGTGCTCGTGATCACCGCTTTCTCGTCGCTGTACACTGTCGGACAGACCGAACAGGTGCTGATCACCCAATTCGGCGAGCCGATCCGGGTCGTTGCCACCCCCGGGCTGCACGTAAAGGTGCCGTTCATCCAGACGGTGATCAGCTTCGATCGCCGCTTGCTGGACTACTCGACGCCGGGTGAGGAGGTGATCCTCAGCGACCAGCGCCGCCTGATCGTGGACAGCTTCACGCGGTTCCACATCACCAACCCGCTGCAATACTACCAGGCGGTCGGCGCCCAAGAGGACGCGATCCGCGCCCGGCTGGACTCGGTGGTGACGTCGGCGCTCCGCCGCGTGCTCGGCAACGAGCCCCTGCTCGGGGTGCTGTCGGCCGATCGCGACCACATCATGGGGTTGATCCGCGACCAGGTGAACACCGAGATGCGCGGCTTCGGTGTCTCCATCGAGGACGTGCGCATCCGCCGGGCCGACCTCCCGGAGGGCAACACCCAGGCCATCCTGTCGCGGATGAAGTCGGAGCGGCAGCGTGCCGCCAGCCAGGCCCGCGCCGAGGGTGCCGAGGCATCGGCCAAGATCCGCGCCGATGCCGAGCGTGACCGGACGGTGCTGTTGGCGGATGCGAGAGGCACGGCGGACACGCTGCGCGGCCAGGGCGAAGCGACGGCGATAGCCACCTACGCCGCCGCATTCGGCAAGGATCCGCAGTTCTTCTCGGTTTGGCGGACGCTGCAGGCCTATCGCGACGGGTTTGCCGGCGGCCAATCGCGGCTGGTCATCTCGACCGATAACGATTTCTTTAAGCTTTTGAAAGATCCACCAGTAGCCTCAACACCGTAGACCCGGATTGAAACGCCTGCCCCCAACCCATCTACCAAGTTGCGGCACGCCGCCTGCGTGAGCATCATCGGTCACCCACCAAGGATCTAACACTATGCGCTTGCTCACTTTGCGCGCTGCGGCGCTGGCGACCGCCCTGACTCCGATCATGACCCCGGTAGTGCTTTCCGGCGTCGGCCTGGTTGTTCCCCTTGCCCTGGCTTATCCGGCCGCGGCCCGCGGGACGCCCGACAGCTTCGCCGACCTCGCGGCGCAACTCGCGCCGGCCGTGGTCAACATCTCGTCGCAGCAGATGATCCAGGCGAAGGCCGACCGTCCCGACCAGGACCAGCCGCAATTTCCGCCGGGTTCACCGTTCGAGCAGTTCTTCCACGATTTCATGGAGCGTCACGGCGCCCCGGGTGGTGGTGGTGGCGATGGCGGCGGCGGGGGTGACGCCGCGCCGCGCCGCGGGACTGCCCTCGGGTCCGGTTTCATCATCGACCCGGCGGGCTACATCGTCACCAACAACCACGTGATCGAGGGTGCTGACGAAATCACCGTCACACTGCATGACGGCACGTCGCTGAAGGCCAAGCTCATCGGCCATGACGACCGGTCCGACGTGGCCCTGCTGAAGGTCGAGAGCGACAAACCGCTCCCATCGGTGCCATTCGCGGACAGCGACACGGCCCGGGTGGGCGACTGGGTGCTGGCGATCGGCAACCCGTTCGGGCTCGGCGGTTCCGTCACGGCCGGCATTGTCAGCGCGCGCGGACGCGACATCCATCAGGGGCCGTACGACGACTTCATCCAGACGGATGCGGCGATCAACCGCGGCAACTCCGGCGGCCCGCTGTTCAACATGGATGGCGCGGTCATCGGCATCAACACCGCGATCTACTCTCCGTCAGGCGGCTCGATCGGCATCGGGTTCTCCATCCCGTCCAACATGGCCAAGCAGGTCGTGGCACAACTCAAGGATTTCGGCCGCGCCAAGCGGGGCTGGTTGGGCGTGCAGATCCAGCAGGTCACGCCCGACATCGCCGATGGCTTGAACCTGCATCCGGCGCGCGGCGCCATGGTCGCCAGCGTGACCGACGACGGGCCGGCGGCGAAGGCGCAGATCCATGGCGGCGACGTCATCCTGAAGTTCAACAATGCCGACGTGAAGGACATGCACGCCCTGCCCCGCGTCGTCGCCGAGACGCCGATCGGCCAATCCGTCCCGGTCGTACTGTGGCGCGACGGCAAGGAGGTGACGGTGCAAGCCTCCATCGCCGAACTCCCGGACGACGTCCAACAGGCGAGTGCCACGACGAACGCCCCGGCGGCGCCGAAGAAGCCGGCCAACGTTCCGGTGGCAATCAGCGGGCTCGGCATGAAGACGGCGCCGATCACGGATGATCTGCGAACCAAGTATTCGATTGGGGCGGATCAGAAGGGTGTCGTGGTGACCGACGTCACCAACAACGGCGCTGCCGCCGGTCGCGGTCTCAAGCCTGGCGATGTGATCGTGGAAGTGCAGCAAGAAACTGTCGCCACCCCGCAAGACGTGCAGGACCGGGTCGATCGTTATCGGAAGCTCAGCCGCAAGACGGTGCTGATGCTCGTGCAGAATAGCGACGGGCTGCGCTGGGTACCGCTTCCGCTCACAAACGACGCAAAAGGCGGCTAGGAAACCAACTCCCTCTCCCCTTGAGGGAGAGGGCCGGGGTGAGGGGTGCTAGGCCTCCAGTCCGGCCAACTTACTAGCTCTCAAGGCCGCTTGAGCGTCGAGAACTCGTAACCAGCGGCAAGTGCACCCCTCACCCCAACCCTCTCCCTGAGGGGGAGAGGGAGAAGGGTTCGGGCGTGTCAGGTTCGGTGGATCGCCTGCTCGCGCGCGGCGGCAGCGTTGGCTGCTGCGGCGGGAGTGCCCGGACCAGCGATCGTCCCGCTCGGGCGATCGGCGGAGGCCTCCATCGAGGCATCGTCCTCGGCCATGTTCTTCTTGAACGACTTGATGCCCTTGGCGAAGTCGCCCATCAGGCCGCTGACCTTGCCGCTTCCGAACAGAAGCAGCACGACCATCAGCACGATCATCCAGTGCCAGATGCTTAAACCACCCATGAATCCCTCCAGGCGGAGCAGATAGCGCCCCGCACGCATTCTTCAGACGTCATCCTAGGCGGGTGTACGCCTCTCGACTAGATGGCGCCCCCTCGGCAAGGCTTCAACTGGCTAAACGCCCAACATGCGGCGCGCCTCGGCCGCATCGACCGCAATTTGGGTCCGCAATTCCTCGATTCCGGCGAATTTGCGCTCCACGCGCAGGAATGCGTGCAGCGAAACGTCCAGTTCCTGGCCATACAGGTCGCCCATGAAATCGAAGAAATGTGCCTCGACCCGGCTGAGCGTGCCATCGGCTACGGTCGGGCGGCGACCGATGTTCGCGACTCCGGGCACGACGCGGCCGTTCAGCACAGCCGTCACCGCATAGACGCCGCGGGCCGGTTCCAACTGGCGGCCCAGGGCGATGTTCGCGGTGGGGAAGCCGATCGTGCGTCCCCGCGCATCGCCGTGCGACACGACGCCGCGGATGCTCCAGGCGCGGCCGAGATCGTCGGTCGCGCGTTCGGGATAGCCGTCCTGTAGGGCGCGGCGAATCCGCGTGGAGCTGATCGGGCCGAGTGCATCGGTCAGCGGCGGCACGATGGTCAGGCCCATGCCGTACGCCTCGGCCCGGGTAGCAAGCATCGGCACGTCGCCGCCGCGGCGGTGGCCAAAGGCGAAATCCGGCCCACAGGCGAGATGGACGGCGCCGACCGCGTCGTGCAGCACCTCGGTGATGAATGCGTCGGCCGAGAGCAGGCTGAACTCGCGGTCGAACGCCACCTCGATCACGTGCTGCACGCCCAATGCGCCGAGCTGATCGGCCCGGGCCGAGGGCAGCGACAGCCGGAACGGCGGATCGTCGGGCCGGAACACCTCGCGCGGATGCGGCTCGAACGTCAGCACGGCGAGCGGCGCATCCGGCCGGGCGGCGTGAGTGCTGGCCAGCACGTGGGCGTGGCCACGATGCACGCCGTCGAAATTACCGAGCGCCACCGCGGCGCCGCGGACGGAGGCAGGCAACGCCCGCCAGTTCTCGTGCCGCTGCATGCACCCCCCAAACTCGCCGCCAACCTTGTCGGCGCAATCTGCCGCGCCTTGTCGGCGCAATCTGCCGCGCCTTGTCGGCGCAATCTGCCGCGCCTTGTCGGCGACGGCGGCCCTGGTTGGCAAGTGGGGGCCCAGAGGCGTAAATCGCCACCCCATCATGCATCAGGCATCCCAATGGATCGACACGCCGACACTGCCGCCCTGCTGCTGAGCGCTTGGCGGGATCCGACGCAGAAGATCATCGCCTTCCCCGCCGTCCTTGCGCCCAAGGACGAGGCCGGCGCGTACCACGTGCAACGCCGGGTCGCCGAAGGGCTGGGCCCGATCGGCGGCTGGAAGGTGGGCGCGTCCGGCCCCACCGCCCCGCCCACTTGCGCCCCCATGCCAGCCGCCGGCATCCACCCGAGCCCAAGCCGCGTGACCGGCTCCGGCACCAGCCTGCGGGGGGTCGAGGCGGAAATCGCCTTCCGCCTCGGCGCCGACCTGCCGCCGCGGACGGAGCCGTATGGCCGCGCCGAGGTGATCGCCGCGATCAGCTACTGCCTGCCCGCGATCGAAGTGCTCGATTCGCGGTTCACCGACCCGGATGCGCAGGACAAATGGGCCCTGATGGCCGATCTCTCGATCCATGCCGGCTTCGTGTTCGGGGCACCCGCCGCAGATTGGCAGGGCATCGACTTCACCCGCGAAACCGTCCGCGTGCTGGTGGACGGGCAGGAGATCAAGACCGCCACCGCCAACCCCGCCGGTGACATGATCCGCCTGATCCAGTGGCTGGCCGATGCCGGCACGCACTGGGCCGGTGGATTGAAGGCCGGCCAATACGTCACCTGCGGGTCGTGGACCGGCAAGGACTTCGTCGGCGTCTCGGCGCAAGTGCAGGTCGAGTTCGCCCATGCCGGCTCGGCCACCGTGGAGTTCACGCCATGACCCTCCTGCCGGACGCACTCATCGTGGGGGCCGGGCCGGGGCTGTCCGCCTCGTTTGCCCGCCTGCTCGCCAAGCGGGGCCACAAGGTGACGTTAGCCGCTCGTAACACGGGCAAGCTGCAGGCGCTGGCCAGCGAAATCGGCGCCTCGCTGCACACCTGCGACGCCGTCGACCCGGCGCAGGTCGCGGCGCTGTTCGACACCGTCGGCTCGCCCGGCATCGTGCTGTTCAACGCCAGCCAGCGCGCCGGCGGACCCTTCGTCGGGCTCGACCCGGCGGCCGTCCACCGCGCGCTGGACATAAGCGCATTCGGCGGCTTCCTGGTGGCGCAGCAGGCGGCGCAACGCATGGTGGCGGCGGGCAGCGGCTGCATCATGCTGACCGGCGCGTCCGCCTCGGTGAAGGGCTACCCGCAGTCGGCCGCGTTCGCGATGGGCAAGTTCGCCCTGCGCGGCCTGGCGCAGTCCATGGCGCGCGAGCTGCATCCCCAAGGCATCCACGTGCTGCATATCGTCGTGGACGGCGCGATCCGCTCGGCGCACCGCCCCGAACGGCCCGAGCCCTCGCCCGACAGCCACCTGGACCCGGACGCAATCGCGCAGACCATGGCCGCAATGCTGGACCAGCCACGCTCGGTCTGGACCGACGAGATCGCCGTGCGCCCGTGGGTCGAAAAGTTTTGACCACCGCCCCTATGCGCCTGGACGATCTGCCCACGCCCTGCCTGGTGCTCGATCGCGGCATCCTGCAACGCAACCTCTCGACCATGGCCGCTGCCGTGGCCCGGCACGGCGTGCCCTTGCGCCCGCACATGAAGACGGCGAAATCGGTCGACGTGGCGCGGCTTGCGGTGGCCGGCCAACAGGGCGGGATCACCGTGTCCACCCTGGCCGAGGCGGAGTATTTCGTCGGCCACGGCATGTTCGACATGATCTACGCCGTCGGCATCACCCCGCAGAAACTGGCCGAGGTGGCCAAGCTGAATGCCGCCGGCGCCAACATCGCCGTCATCACCGACGACGCCGAGATGGCCGCCATGATAGCGGCCTCCCCGGTGCGGGTGCGCGGCCTGGTCGAGGTCGATACCGGCGAGGGACGCGGCGGGCTGACCCCCGGCCATGCCGGCCTGCCCCAGATCGCGGCGGCGCTGGGCGCCAGCATGTCGGGCGTGCTGACCCATGCCGGGCAAAGCTATCTGTCGCGCAGTGCCGAACAACTCGCGGCGGTGGCAGAGGCGGAGCGCGCCGGCATCGTGGCGGCAGCCGAGCATTTGCGCCAGGCCGGGTTCGACGTGCCGATCGTCTCACTGGGCAGCACGCCGACGGCCCTGCATGCGACCCGGTTGGATGGGGTGACCGAGGTGCGCGCCGGCGTCTACATGTTCGGCGACCTGTTCCAGATGCAGATCGGCAGCAACGGGCTGGACGG
The DNA here is from genome assembly GCA_964242215.1 of uncultured Acetobacteraceae bacterium. Classification (GTDB taxonomy): domain Bacteria; phylum Pseudomonadota; class Alphaproteobacteria; order Acetobacterales; family Acetobacteraceae; genus LMUY01. The sequence continues at coordinate 16,594 of CAXTCJ010000001.1, forward strand.
AATCGCTTTGACGGTGCTGACCAGCATCATCGGCCGGCGGCCGGCGGAAAGCCGCTTGCTGGTGGATGCCGGTGGGCTCGCGCTGTCGAAGGACCGCAGCACGTCCGCCGCGCCGATCGACTACCATTTCGGCCTGGTGCTGGACGGCGCGGGGTTCCCGACGTTGGGCGGCGCCGTGGTGCGGCACGCCTACCAGGAGCATGGCGTGGTGGACTGCGACCCCTCGCAGCCGTTCCCCGCCTTGCCGATCGGGGGCAAGCTCCGCATTGCCCCGAACCATGCCTGCATGACGGCGGCCGCGCACGACCGCTACTATGTGGTGGACGGATCGGACGAGGTCATCGCGATCTGGACGCGAGTGAACGGCTGGTAGCTCAGGCGGCCTTGGCGAGCGTGACCCCGCAAGCGTCGAAGGTCGCGAACAGGGTGCGCTTCGCCTCGGCGGACAGGGCCATGTGCGGCGGGCGGATATGCTCCCATGCCGGGTCGCCGGTGTTGCGCGCCACCAGCGCCTTCAGCCCGGGGATCAGCGCCGCCGAGGTGACCGCCTTGCGGATCGCCGTCACGATCGTCTGCGCTGTCGTTCCGGCCTCGTTGTCCCAATTGGCATAGACCTGGCCGTTCCACGCGCTGCCCACGTTGGACGCCGCCGTGATGCACCCGGCGCCGCCCGCGCTCAGCAGTTGCTGCAGGGCGCCGTCGTCGCCGCAATAGACCTCGAACCCGTCGCGAGCGAAGTTGTCGACGTAGGACTTGGTATTGGCAAAGTCGCCGCTGCTGTCCTTGATGCCCTTCACCGTCCCCGGATACGCCTTCAGCAATCGCTCGATCAGCGCCACCGTGAACGGCACCGCCGACTGGGCGGGGAAATGATACAGGTAGATCTTGGTGCCGGTGCCGAGCCGGTGGATCACCTCGGAGAAGTAGGCGAACAGCCCGTCCTCGCTGGGGTTCTTGTAGAAGAACGGCGGCAGCGCCAGCACGCCGGGGCAGCCCAGTTCCGCCGCCTTCCTGGCCAGCAGCACCGTATCGGTCAGCGCCGGCGTGCCGACGCCCGGCAGCAATTTCGCGGGGGGTAGGCCGCGCGCAACCAGGCCCTCCATCACGTCGATGCGTTCGGACACGCCTAGGCTGTTGGCCTCTCCGGTAGTGCCCAGAATCCCCAGCCCGTTGCACCCGTTGGCCAGCAGCCACTTGCTGTGCGCGGCCATGCGGTCGAGGTCGACCGACAGATCGGGCCGCATCGCCGTCAGCACCGCCGTATTCACGCCGCCGTAAATCGCGTTTTGCATCATGGTTTGGTTCCTCCCGGATCGCCGTTGTCTGGTAATAAACTCCCGGCAGGCGACGCGGGGAAGAGGTAGCCTGGGGCTCTGCCCCAAACCCCGCGAGAGGACAGTCGTCCTCTCGACACCTGGTGGCCCAAATTCGCGCGGCGAGTACGGGATCACGAGCGACGGCAGCAACGAAGTGAGGTGATGTCTGTGCTGCATCGATCGGCGTGCGCAAACGCTGGTCGGTTTCGAGTCTCCCAACCTGCAAATTTGGCTGTTTAGAGTTACACGATACAGTCCGGCAAAAGCCACACCCGGCCAAAATGCAATCGTTGAAACTGTCCCATCCCGTGTGGTCCTCTCCTCGGCCATGGACGCCACGGTTCCCCCTCCCACGCACGATGCCATACTGAGCGAACTCGCCTCCCTCGGCATGCGGGCGGCGCGCGTCGTGACGCGGTTGATGGAGATCGAGTTGGAAGCCGCAGAGGTCGTCGCGATCTGGCTGCCCCAACAGCGTGGAGACGCGGCAACATTGGCCGAGGCGGTCGCGGCCGGTGCAGCCGTCGACGCGGTGAACGCGGCGGCGGCAAAGGCCGTGCCGCACGCAGAAATTTTGGCGCGGGCGTTGGACCGGCTGTCGCGCTCGGTGCGGCGCAGTATTGGCCTGCAGCAGCGGATCGAGGCCGGGTGGCCGCGGGCCGGGTCGGACGATCGCACGGCGATGGTGCGGCGACAGGTGGCGCGGGGCGTGGGTGAGGTGATCCAGCGTGAGGTGGACGGCGAGGCGGCCGAGCGGCTGTTCGACGAACTGATCATACGGCTGGAGGACCCGGGCTTGGACGCCGAGATCGAGGCCATGCCGATAGAGGCCGTGGTCCGGCGGATCTGCCGCGATCTGGGGTTGGTGGCAGGGGCGCTCGAGGCAACGCGACCGGACCAACCAACCGAGAATACCAGCTGACCCAGGTTTGCCATATCCTCCCTCGCAAAGCGGGGGAGGGGGACCATGCGAAGCATGGTGGTGGGGGCGCTTGGGCACGGACCGCGCCCGCGCGCCCTCCGTCGGCTTCGCCGTGAAGAACGGCGAAGGACCAGCCTAATGCGATCGCCCGGACGTCGGGGGGCAGAGCGCCGCTCCGCCGAAACCAGTTGTGACTCCGGCCCCCTTTCCGCCATTCTCCCAGGTGGAGACCCTGCCGATGACCTTCCAGTCCACCGTCTGCCCCCACGATTGCCCCTCCTGCTGCGCGCTGGAGGTGGACGTGAACGACAGTCGCATCACCACGGTGCGGGGGGCGGAGGCGAACAACTACACCGCCGGGGTGATCTGCGCGAAGGTGTCCCGCTACGCCGAGCGACAGCATCACCCGGATCGCCTGACCACCCCCCTGCTCCGCACCGGGCCCAAGGGCAGCGGCCAGTTCCGTCCGATCGGCTGGGACGAGGCGCTGGACCGCACCGCCACCCAATTCACCGCGCTCGCCGCCGAGCATGGCCCCGAGACGATCTGGCCGTACTATTTCGCGGGCACCATGGGCCACGTGCAGCGCGACGGGATCAACCGGCTGCGCCATGTGATGAAATATTCGCGGCAGAAGATGACGATCTGCTCGATGGCGTCCGATGCCGGTTGGAAGGCCGGCGTTGGCAGGATCACCGGCCCCGACCCGCGGGAGATGGCAGTCAGCGACCTGATCGTCATGTGGGGCGGCAATCCCGTGGCGACCCAGGTCAACGTCATGACCCACATCAGCCGCGCCCGGAAGCAGCGCGGCGCCAAGCTGATCGTGGTGGACCCGTACCGCACCGGCACCGCCGCCGTCGCCGACACCCACCTCGCCCTGCGACCCGGCACCGACGCCGCCTTGGCCTGCGCCGTGATGCACTGCGCCTTCCGCGATGGCTATGCCGACCGCGCCTACATGGCCCAATACGCCGACGTGCCGGAGGAGTTGGAGGCGCATCTGCGCACTCGCACGCCCGAGTGGGCCGCTGATATCACCGGGCTGACGGTCGCCGAGATCGAGGCGTTTGCGCTCGCCTACAACAGCACCGAGCGGGCCTACATCCGCTTCGGCTACGGCTTCAGCCGGGCGCGCAATGGCTCGCAGATGCTGCACGCCGCCACCTGCCTGCCGACCGTAACCGGCAAATGGCAGCACGAGGGTGCGGGCGCGTTCTGGAACAACCGCGACATCTACACCTGGGACAAGACGCTGATCGAGGGGCTGGACCGCCGCGACCTCGCGGTGCGCGAACTGGACATGAGCCGCATCGGCTCCGTGCTGACCGGCAGCCGCCAGGATCTAGGGAGCGGGCCACCGGTGCACGCCCTGCTGATCCAGAACACCAACCCGGTGGTCGTGGCCCCCGACAGCAACCGTGTGCGCCGTGGCTTCGCCCGGGAGGACCTGTTCACCGTCGTGCACGAGCAGTTCATGACCGAGACGGCCCTCATGGCCGACATCGTGCTGCCCGCCACCACGTTCCTCGAGCACGACGACATCTACCATGCGGGTGGCCACAGCCACGTCCAGTTCGGCCGCCGCCTGGTGGAGCCCCTGGGTGAGTGCCGCTCCAACCACGAGGTGATCTGCGCCTTGGCCACCCGCCTCGGTGCCGAGCATCCAGGGTTTGCGATGAATGCAATGGAGTTGGCGGACGCGACGTTGCGTGCCTCGGGGTACGGCGGAGCGGCCGAGGTGATCGCGGGGCGCTGGGTGGACCGGCAGCCCGACTTCCGCGAGAGCCACTTCCTGGACGGCTTCAGACAGCCCGGCGGACGGTTCCGCTTCGCCCCCGAATGGGCGTCGATCGGGCCGAACCACGCGGCCATGCCGCGGCTCCCCGACCACTGGGCGAGCTACGAGGCGGCCAACGATCGTACGCCCTTCCGCCTGGTGACGGCACCGGCCCGACAGTTCCTCAATACCAGCTTTACTGAAACGGCCACGTCCCGCCGTCGGGAGAACCGGCCCACCGCCCTGCTGCATCCTGAAGACGCGGCCCGTTTAGGGGTCGGACCTGGTGACCGTCTCCGCCTCGGCAACACACTGGGTGAAGTTGTCGTTCACGCCGCGGTCGGCACGGGGCAGCAAGTTGGCACGGTCATCGTGGAAAGTGTGTGGCCGAACGCGTCATTCGAGGGTGGGATTGGCATCAATGCCCTTACCAGCGAAGATGCGGCGTTCCCGAACGGCGGCGCCGTATTTCACGATACGGCTATCTGGGTTCGGGCCGAGGCCGCTGCCCTGGCGATTGCCGCTGAGTAGACCCCGGGGGCCAATCCGCCCCCGGGACGCAGGTTGGAGTTACTTCTTCTTAGCGTGCTCGGCGGACTTGCTGTGCGCCTTGGTCGAATGCTCGTGAGCGGCGGCCGAAGCGGTGTGCGCCTTGGTGGAGTGCTCGTGAGCCGCGTCGTGGCTGCCCTTCTCATGGTGCTCGGCGGCCGTGCGGTGCGCCTTGGCCGCGGTCTCGTGATGTTCGGCGGCTTCGTGGTGAGTGGTCTTCGGCATGACTAGCTCCTCGTCTCGTTTGCCATCGTTTCCCGATGTTCTCAGCACATTGTTTCTCACTGTGCCGGGCTCGAACGGTCGGGTGCAGCCCAAAGTTGCAGCGATGAGTTGCAGTGGTGAGTTGCGTCGGTGAGTTGCGTCGGCGGCCCGGCCATCCCATTTCAGTCCCAGTCTGGAGGAGTTGATCATGGCGAACTGGTTTGGCGGCGACAGCAAGGCCGACACGGCGGAGCAAAAGCAGTTCCCCGTCGAGCGGACGGACGCCGAGTGGAAGCAGACCCTCTCCACGGAGCAGTTCCGTGTCCTGCGGCAGCACGCGACCGAGCGGCCGGGCAGCAGTCCGTTCAACTATGAAAAGCGCACGGGCATCTTCGCCTGCGCCGGGTGTGACCAGCCTTTATTCACGTCCGACACAAAGTACGAGAGCGGCAGCGGCTGGCCCAGCTTCTTCCAGCCCATCGAGGGCGCGGTGGAAACTCAGACCGACAGCACCCTTGGCATGGTGCGGACCGAGGCGCATTGCAGCAAATGCGGCGGCCATCTTGGCCACGTGTTCCCGGACGGTCCGCGGCCGACCGGCGACCGCTACTGCATGAACGGGCTGTCGATGACGTTCCAGCCCGACTGAGCGGTTACGCGCTGGCCCCTGCCCGGCTTGCTTGTGCCAGCCTGACCCTTGCACGGGGTCGCCGGGTCGCCGATGGTCCGCCTCCATCTTTCGTGGAGGCGGCATGTCGCTAGAGATCAAGGTCGGGCCGCCCCAATTGGCCATTCACCAGGGCGACGCCGTGTTGCTCACCGACCCGGACGGCCAGATTGCTTGGCCGACCGCCATGGGCCTGTATTTCCTGGACACCAGGATGATCAGTTCGTGGTCGCTGTACGCCAACGGTGTGGAGTGGGACCTGTTGAACAGCGGAACACCGCTGTACTACCTGGCCCGCATCTACCTGACGAATCGGACCATCCCGACGGAGTCGGAGGACATTCCGGCCCGGACGCTGAGCCTTGAGATCGGCCGTCGTATCGGTGGCGGCATCCACGAGGACTTCGACGTGACCAACCACGGGACAAACCCGGTCCAGTTCAATCTGGAGATCGTCATCCGCAGCGACTTCGCCGACATCTTCGAGGTGAAGAGCAATGCGATCGTCCGCCGCGGCCGCATCACAAGCGAGTGGATGGATCACGAACAGCGGCTCGTGAACACCTACGGCAATCGCGATTTTCACCGATCCGTCAGCATCACCGCCGAGAACCTGCCGACGCCCGCCGTCTATGCCAACGGTCGGATCAGCTTCGAAGTCGCCTTGCCGCCGGGCGGAAAGTGGCACACCTGCCTGCGCTACGACCTGAACGACGGCGAGAAGAAATCCGCGGCACCGACCAATTGCGCCCATGTCGCGGACGCGCACACGACCGCGATCATAGACGAGTGGCACGCCAGCGTGACGAAGCTGTCGACCAGCAACATCGATTTCGAGCGCCTCTACGCTCAGTCGCTCGACGACATGGCCGCGCTACGCCTGCCGTTCTCCTCGGCTACGACGGTCAACGAATTGGTCCCGGCCGCCGGGCTGCCGTGGTTCGTCGCCCTGTTCGGCCGCGACAGCCTGATCGTGTCGTTGCAGAACGCGCTGGTGTACCCCGATTTCGCCCGCGGCGCGCTGGAGGTGCTGGGGAACTGGCAGGCGACCGAACGCGACGACTACCGCGACGCCGAGCCAGGCAAAATTCTCCACGAGCTGCGCCGCGGCGAATTGGCCCATTTCAAGCTGATACCGCACACGCCGTATTATGGGACGGCAGACGCAACGCCGCTGTATCTCGTGACCTTGCACACCGCCTGGCGTTGTACCGGCGACCGCGCGATGGTTGAACGCCTGATGCCGGTGGCGGAACGCTGCCTGACTTGGATCGACCAGTGGGGCGATCGCGACGGCGACGGGTTGCAGGAATATCAAACACGCTCGCCCAAAGGCTACGAGAACATGGCGTGGAAAGACGCCGGCGATTCCGTGATGCACGCCGACGGCAGCAAGGTGGAAGGGCCAAAAGCGCTCTGTGAGTTGCAGGGCTACGTGTTTGATGCCTGGATGCGCATGGCCGAGATCTACGACATGCTGGATCAGCCGGGTCGGTCGGCGGAGCTGCGGCAGAAGGCGGCGGTGCTTTTCGAGCAGGTCAATAGATTATTCTGGAATGAGGCGGAAGGTTTCTACGCCTACGGCCTCGACGGCAACAAACGGCCGATCCTGAGCGTCGCGTCCAATCCGGGGCACTTGCTTTGGTCCGGCATAGTGCCGCCAGACCGCGCGGGGCGAGTCGTTGCCCGGTTCATGCAGCCAGACATGTGGAGCGGTTGGGGCATCCGGACATTGTCGGCGAAGCACCCCAGCTTCAACCCGTACTCGTATCAGAACGGGTCGGTTTGGCCGCATGACAACGGCCTGATCGCGCAGGGTTTCAAGCGTTACGGCTATCCCGACCAAGCCAACGCCATCGCCAAGGATGTGCTGACGGCTGCCAGCTTCTTCATGCTGAACCAACTGCCTGAGCTTTATGCCGGCGTACAGCGCGATGACACCAACTTCCCTGTTCAGTATCTTGGCGCTAACGTGCCGCAGGCCTGGGCCGCGGGAAGCGTATTTTCCCTCGTTCAATCTATCATAGGCTTTCAGCCCGATGCGCCGAACGGCCAGCTTCTGATCGACCCGACACTGCCGGACTGGCTACCGGACCTGACCTTGCGCGATCTCCGCGTCGGCAATCAGACATTCGATTTGCGCTTTACCCGGGAGGGGCCCGGCACCGAGTTCGAGGTCCTACGCGGTGACCCGGCGCACGTCGTCCGAAAGCCCATGACAGTATGGCTGCCCGCCTGAGATTGCAGCGCGTTCACGAAGTGGAAACCTGAGTGCTTGATCCTGTCCTCATCAGAGGGCCAGGACGATGCCGATGCTTGAAGCTGACGAGTTTGGTGGTGCGGATGAGACCAGCCACCTTACCCACCCCCCAATCCGAGCGATCGGGGAGCCTGGGGGTGGCTGGTATTTCACCGCCCTGGCGATCGTGACAGGCCTCATCACTCTCTGGGCGCTGCATGCCACGCGCTAGGACCTAACGGGTATCAGTTCGGGTAACACCCTTATGCAGCCCGATAGTGCTCCGGCGCCAGCGATCGGCCGCAGCGTGCGGTGGTAAGCGAAGACGAGTGTGTCACCTCAACGGCAGGCGGGTAGCTTTCGAGGAAGCGCCTGACAAACGTCCGTCGAGTCTGCAAGGCCACATGCCTGAACCAAGTCTCCTGGCCTATGGCAAACCTTTTTGGTCCGACCGGGATCGATGCCTGGTTCGTTGCCATGGCGTACTTTGGCGCTTTCTGGTTCACCGGACCGGCACCCAAATGGACTACCAGCGTGCTATACTGCGCGACCGATCCTTGGCTCCGACGGCAGTCGGTCCACCACCTGGCGCAACGCAACACCAATGGCCGAAACTTCCGACTTGCTCATGGACGTGGCGGCGAGCAAACGCATGCTGTCTAGGTGCAGCTGGACGGCCTGCCCATCCCAGCACTTGGCGAGCAGCAAGCGCTCGATCAGCGTGCAAAGGCTCAACGCGACCTCACCCAAGCCATTTTTCCCAAAAACACCGGCCACGCCCACGAGCGAGTTGCTCTGCGAGTATAATTCTCCGGCACGGTGCGGGTCCGGGCTTTGCCCAATCGCCTTGGCGACGCCGCACATGCGGTCGATCGTCTCCGCGATTTCAGAGAGGCCGCGATCGCGAAGCCCCTCCAGGCTCTGCTCGGCAGCAGCGACAGCCTCCGTGGCGGTGATCCCGCCAGGACGCATGACAAGCTGAGCGATCCGCTTCGTATGCACTGGAACCGATTTCATCATAACCGTGCCATCGCCTTTCCACCCATCATCGCGTCGATCTCGGACTGCGAGAGGTTCGGCGCCTTCGCCTCTCCGAGTTGCAACGAAAGATCGCTACTGCGTCGTCCCGCAGTTCCCGAAGGCGGCCCGAGCATCTGGAACCTGCGATCGGGGCCGGCATAGGTCTCCGAGTCAACGAACGACCGCATATCCCTCGCAAGCCACTTGACGCGATCGTACAGAACGCGGGGCGTAATCGGTTTGGCGATGACAAAGCTTGCGCCGCAATCTCGCGCCCGCAAGATATTGCTCTGAGGTGTGTGTCCCGCCAGGAGGATGACGGACGCCGTCTTCACCTCCTCCACCTTGCTGCGTCGGATCCACCGAATGAAATCGTATTCGTCTATATCGCTACCGCGCGTTGCCGAACCGACGATCACCAATTGGCAAGTCTCGCGCTCTAAAAATCCCTGTGCCTCCGACGTCGTCCCGAAGCGGGAGATCATACGGACTTTGAAGCTTCCGAGAACTTGGCTCAGAATTTCCGATTCAAGCTCGTTACCCTCGATAACCAGCACACTCAGCTGGCCGAAATAGACGCGGGAGTCCAGGCCTGCCGCGCTCTCGGTCACGCGCCGAAGAACTCCATCTCCCCGGAGTCACCGTTAACCTCGAGCGAACGGCCAGCCAAACGATCGGCCAGGGCTCGTGTATTGAGCACCGCGAGGGAACTTGCGAGATCGGGCTCAACATTGGGAACGCCAGCCGAAAGCTCGGTGAGGAAAGCGGCCAGTCCGGCGAGATGTTGGCTCAACCGGTCCATCGACTGCCAGCGCTCGATCTCATCCAGACCAATGCCGCCGAGTTGATCTGCGACGGCCGCTAAATCCGCGAGTTCTCCGGCAGCGGCAATCAGAACCGCCGCCAGGCAATGCCCACGCTCGTCCATTAGAATAACTCCAAAGCGCCGCTGTCGGCCGGTGGCTGCGGTGGCCGCACACGCTCGGCTGCAAAAACCGCTGCGTCTGGGCCGCCTAAGGTAAACTGGCGAGCCCGCCCCTCGACCGGGAAATACTGGATCCGACGGCCACGCTCGCCGCGCAGACTGCCCCCGCTGATTGCGATCCGCTCTCGCCGAGCAAATCGCTCCGCGAACTCTGCATTCAGCGAGCCCACGTCCGTCAACCCGCGCAACATCCTGGCACCACCGAACAGCTTGGCTTCCAGACGTTCGCGCCGGGCACCTTGCTGGAGCAGGCCGTTTACCAAAAGCTCCATCGCGTGCACGCCATGCTCGGCGCCAGGCGAACCGGGCCCGTCTCCTGGTAGCAGGAAATGGTTCATGCCACCAACCCCGGCGACACGATCGTTCATACAGGCAGCAACACAGGAGCCGAGGATCGTTGTCACGACGACATTTGGGTCGTTCGTGACGTAGAACTCGCCTTGCACGATGTTGACGCGGCGCTCACCCGTCACGTCAGCGGCCCAAACACCGCCTCGATCTTCTCCCGCAACGTCGTCACGGTGAATGGCTTGACGAGGAAGTTATTAACGCCGAATTGCACGGCGCGCTGCACCAGATCCATATCACCTCGTCCCGTGAGCATGATGTAGGCGGTCTTCGCCGTGGGCGGGTAGACACGCACCGCACGCAGCAGACCCAAGCCGTCTAGCTTCGGCATGTTGTAGTCGCTGATGACGAGATCGACGGGCGTCGAGATAAGGCTGCGCATGCCGGCCTCACCATCGGGAGCCTCTTCGAATGTACGGAATCCGAGTTGCTGCAATCCACCCCGCACCAACAGGCGCATGGATTGCTGGTCATCGACGATCAGCACCTTGAGGGCAGCGGCGGACGGCATGCGCGATCTCCAAGCTTGGCGTTGCAGGCAGCGAGCATGGCAGCCGAGGCGGTGTGCAGTGACACTTGTGTCTCCACACCCCCCACCTCGAATGCGACTTTGGGCATTCCGTAAACGACACAACTCGCCTCGTCCTGTCCGAACGTGCGCGCCCCGGCGTCTCGCATCGCAAGCAAGCCTTGGGCTCCGTCCCGTCCCATCCCTGTCAAGATGACACCGACCGATTTGGCACGAGCGTTCGCCGCGACCGAGGCAAACAGAGTATCCACGGACGGCCGGTGCCCGTTCACAGGACCGCCATTCGTAAGCCGACAATGCCAGGAGCCGCCCCCCGACCCGGCGAGCTCCAAATGCGCAACGCCGCCCGGGGCCAAGTACACTTGTCCAGGATGCAGTGGCGCGCCGTCCCTTGCCTCCTCCACAGTCGCAGCGCACGAGCGATCCAAACGCTTCGCGAACGAGGGGGTAAACGCAGCCGGCATGTGCTGCGTTATGAGAGTTGGGGGACAGTTCGCGGGGAAGCCAGATAGTATCTCCAACAATGCTTCAACGCCCCCAGTGGATGCGCCGATCGCCAGGATCCGGTCTGCCGGCACGAAGCCTACCGGCAACGGCGGCGGGGGAGGCGCAGATTGATTACTGAACCGCGGACGCAAGCGTGCCCCTTTTGCTGCGCGGACGATCTCTGGGAGCCGATCGAAGCCAGCGCTATCACCGGGGCGGGGCTTGGCCACGCAATCCACCGCGCCTAATTCGAGGGCACGCAACGTCGCCTCCGCGCCGCCCCGGGTTAGGCTGGATATCATGACGACAGGCATCGGCCGCAGGCGCATGACCCGCTCGAGGAACTCGAGGCCATTCATTCCCGGCATCTCGACATCGAGTGTCACGACGTCCGGACTCAACGTCTTAATGGCCTGCCGCGCTTCCAGCGGATCGCGGGCCTGGCCGACCACGGTGATATCGCCATCGCGCTCTAGTACACGGGATATCATCGCCCGCATCGTTGCGGAGTCGTCAACAACGAGAACCCGGGTCATGCGCCGCCCCGCTTTTGATAGATCGTGATCCCGACGCTTGTGAACGACGCCGCCGCTGGGCCCCCTACCCGCTCGGAGTGGCCGACATAGAGGTGACCGCCAGGAACCAGCAAAGGCTCGAACCTCGACCAGATCGCTTGCTGGTCGGCGTCCGCGAAGTAGATCACCACGTTGCGGCAAAAAATCGCCTCGAACGGACCCCTCATCGGCAGGGACTTAATCAGGTTCAAAGGCCGGAACACTGTCATCTTGGACAATTCGGGGCCAGCCTGATGGCCGTCTTCCGTCCGCTCGAACCAGCGGTCTACCAGGCTTGGAGGCGCACCCGCCATTGCTTCGGAGGAATATCGCCCGGCACGAGCCTCGGCGAGAACGGTCGTGTCGATGTCCGTTGCAAGTACACGGACATCGAGCTGCGCCGCTGTCGGGAGCAAGCCAAGCACGGTCATTCCGATCGAGTAGGGCTCCATACCGGTAGAACAGGCGGCGGACCAGAGTCGAACGCGGGCGCCCCGTTCGGCAGCCCGCAGCAGTGGCGGCAATACGACATCGCGCAGGTGAGTGAAGTGATGCGGCTCACGAAAGAAACGTGTGACGTTGGTGGTGAGCGCGCGGATCATCCGGTCGCGTTCATCTGCGCCGTCTGGACTTGTGACCAGCTCGCAATAGTCCTTGAACGCAGTTAGCCCCAATGCACGCAGGCGTTTGCCTAACCGGGAATAGAGGAGCGTGGCCTTGCCCTCGTGCAGGGTAATGCCCGTTTCGGATTGGAGCATGTTGGCAATCTTGAGGAAGTCGGCTTCGGTAAGAAGGAACTCCCCCTCTACCATGCCGGCTGGGAACTTGAGTGTGTCTGCCGCGGTCATGCTGCTTCCGCCTCCGCCTTGGGCATCACGCGATCGAGCGAGATCAGGCTCACCATTCGGCTCTCGATCGCGAGGATGCCCTGGACGAAGTTGCGGACCCGGCCGGACGCCATCTCGGGGGGCGGCTGCATCGTGTCCTCACTGACCGTGATGATGTCCGATACGGCGTCTACGAGAACACCGATCACCTGGTGGCCCACCTGTGCCACGATGATCACGTGGCGAGCGGAGGTCTCGGTCAGCGGGAAGCCGAGCCGTGCCGAAAGATCAAGGATCGGCAGCACAGCGCCACGCAGGTTGATGACACCGCGGACGAAGCATGGCGAGCGAGGCAGCGGCGTCACGGGAACCCAGCCGCGGATCTCCCGAACGGACATGATGTCAACGCAAAACTCCTGCTCTCCGATCCGGAACGCAATGAGTTCCAACTCGCGGGCAGATGGGGAGACAGATGGATCAAGCATAGGTCAGTCCTAATTCGGAGTGAGACTCTGCGAAAGCCCCTTCGCCGCGGGCGTCCGATACCATCCCGTCGACATCCAAGATCAGCGCGACCCGGCCATCGCCCAGGATGGTCGCAGCTGCGACGCCTGGCACCTGTTGGTAGTTCGCCTCCAGGCTTTTAATGACGACTTGCTGCTGACCCTGAATGGCGTCGACGAGCAGCGCCGCGCGGCTGCCGCCGTCACCCTCCACGAGGAGAGCGACACTGCCGGGCATGATGCCGCCATCGGTCCAGCCGAGGATCGTTCCCACGCAGAGCAGCGGGATATAGGTTCCGCGGATGTTGAGCACCTGAGCACCGTCGCCTAGATCGTGGATCGCGGTTTGCCGCGGCTGCAGTGTCTCGATGATGGCGGTCAGTGGCACGATCAAGGTCTGATCGGCGACCGTGACCACCATTCCATCCAGGACAGCCAGGGTCAGCGGCAGGCTGAGGGTGAAGGTCGAACCAAGCCCCGGGCGGGACGTGATCGCGATCCTGCCACCAAGCGCCTGGATGGAACGCCGGACCACGTCCATGCCGACGCCGCGGCCCGAGATGTCGGAAATCGTGGCCGCCGTGGAAAAGCCGGCCAAGAAGATCAGGTTGTCGGTCTCTTCGTCGGACAGCACCACATCGGGGGCGATCAGCCCCTTTTCGATGGCGCTCTCACGCACCCGGGCGCGATTGATCCCGGCGCCGTCATCAGAGACTTCGATGACGATCCGGCCCGACCGGTGCATCGCCGCCAAGCGCACGGTGCCCAACTCCGGCTTCCCGGCGAGCTTTCGCTGCTCGGGCGATTCAAGGCCATGATCGATGGCGTTGCGGATCATGTGGGTCAGCGGATCGGCAAGATGCTCGATCACAGTCTTGTCGACTTCCGTGCCTTCGCCTTCGGTCACCAGACGCGCCTGCTTGCCAACCATCGCTGCAACTTCGCGTACCAAGCGGGGCATGCGGGCAAAGACGGATTTGACCGGCTGGGCGCGGATCGCCATGACACTGTCTTGGATCTCCCGCGTTAGGTTCTGCAGTTCGTCCAGCCCGACCGTTACGGCCGACGAGCGCCCTAGACCCGCTTCCACGGAGCGCTGCGTGAGCATCGCGCCGTTGATGACCAGTTCGCCCACAAGGTCGATCAGCCGGTCCACGCGGTCCAAGTCCACGCGGATCGTGGGTTTATGGCTTGCGACCGGCTCGTCCCGCGGAGGCGGCGCGACGTGCAACTCCTCCCTCGGCGATGCGACGACCGCAGCCGGGGCCGGTATGAACGCTGGAGCCGGCGTGGACGTAACGGTAGCGGCTTCGGGAACGGGTGCCTGCAGTTGCTGGATGAACGCCAGCACGTCCAGCGGCGGCGGTTCAGCGATCGCGTTATCCTGCGCAGCGACGGCCATCGAGATCTCGATGTCGCAGTCACCCTCGACGAACTCGAATACCTCCTGGATCGAAGATTCGGGCAGGCTGGTCTGCAGGTCGACATGCCAGGTCAGGTAGGCGCCTTCGGGATCGAGATCGGCCAGATCCGGAAGCTCACTCGTGTCGAGCGTAACCGATGTCTCGCCCAACAGCGTCAACTCGCGCAGCAGAAGGGCAGCATCGTTCCCTTTGGCATACAGTGCCGGGTGAGGGCGGAACTTGACATGCCAGGTGGTGCTGTCTGGCTCCGGCGTGCTGATCTGGACGGGCTGGAACATCAGCCCGGCAAATCCATCGTCCACCGCCGCTGCTGGGGCATGATCAGGCGCCCCGGCAGCCTGGCCGGGTGCGGTCGACAAAGCGGCGAGTTCGGCGGCCGACATGGCGACCTGCTGCTCGTTCGGCCCGGTGCCGCCGCGGGCACCGCGGACTAGGTCCGCTAGCACGTCGGCGGCGCGCAACATGGCCTTGAGCAACTCCGGCGAAGCGGTCAGCTTATCGGACCGCATCAGATCCAGCGTGGTCTCGAACACGTGGGCAAAGCGGACGAGGCTATCGAGGCCGAAAGCCCCTGCCCCACCCTTTACGGAATGAACGGCGCGGAACACGGCGTTGACCGTCTCGGAGTCACTGTCGCCGTTCTGCATCGCGAGCAGACCGGTTTCCAGTTCTGCGAGCTGTTCGTCGCACTCCTGGAAGAAGGTCTGCTTGATGGCGTCCATCGGGTCCATGGCGGGGCCTACGCAGCCACGCGCCGAAGCGCGTCGACGAGCTTGGCTGGATTGAATGGCTTGATGATCCAGCCCGTCGCGCCCGCCTCACGGGCCCGTGCCTTTTTGGCCGCGTCGCTCTCGGTCGTCAGCACCAGGATCGGGATGGCGCGATACTTATTATCCTTGCGGACGGCTTCCATGAAGCCGAAGCCATCCATCCGGGGCATATTGATGTCGGTGACAATCACATCCGGACTGACGCCCTGCAGCACCTCCAGCCCGTCTAGGCCATCGACGGCTTGCACCACGTTATAGCCGGCTTCGGATAGGGCTAAGTGCAGCATGTCGCGCATCGTGCGCGAGTCATCCACGGTCAATACGGTCTTCATGACGCACTTCCTTCCGCAACCTGGGGATCCGCGAGGCTCTCTGCCCCGAATGTCACGAGAGCCTGGGTCAATGCACTGGACGGCGTAGTGAGCTGAAACGACTGGCCGTCCGCCTCCCAGGTTTTCCGGGCCGCGAGTAAAACCTGCAGGCACTGCGCGCCCATGCGTTCGACGGCGGCCCCGTCCACGATCACCGGGCTACCCCGGCGAGCCAGCAATTCGGTCGCGAGCGGACCAGCCGCATTGAGATCGAGAATAGCGGGCAAGGCCGACGGCACCGGCCGACGGCGGCTCGGGCGCTTCATGCGAAGTTCGGCCCGGTGCGGAACGCAAACACACGGCCTGAGATGAAACGATCGCTACGAGACATACGCCCTCCTGCTCCGGGCCGGCGGTGCTTTGCCCTACATTGGGCAGCACGCGACACCGCGAACCATGGGAGGAAGATGCAGGAGGGCGCTTACTTCAAGGTTAATGCGCTGGCGATTTGATAGACGGTGTTTTGGCGAGCCGCTCTACGATCGCGCGGCCCGCTTGGTCAGCCGTGCCCGATCGCGGCCGCGACCCAGCCGGCCGCGGCCAAGGTTGCGGCGTCCGCCCCGAAGCGACCCACGATCTGCAGCCCGAGCGGCAATCCGCCAGGCCCGATGCCCGCGGGAACGGTCACGCAAGGGACGTGCAGGCTGGTCCAGATCGTGTTGAACGCCGGGTCGCCGGTCCACTCAAGGCCAGCCGGAGCCTCGCCCGGCGCAGACGGTGTCAGCAGCACGTCGAGTCCGGCCATGGCGGCCGGGAAACCGTCACGCGCACGCTGCAGAACGGCGCGCGCGGTATCCAGGGCCTCGGGAGATTGGGCCATGCCCCACTCGAGGCGCTCGCGAAGGATTTCGCTCAGTTCCTCCCGGTGGAACAGCATTTCCCACGCCATGGCGCTGGCGCTCTCGGCCTGCATGACCAGACCGTGCGCATCGATCATAGAAGTGTAATCCGGCGGCAGTTCGTGATCGGTAACGGTGGCGCCGGCGCGCCGCAGCCGCTCGCCGGCATCCACCAGCAACTGCCGGGTCGCATCGTCAGCCATGTGCCAGGCCGGCGAACGACATAGGCCAATCCTTGGCGCACGGGGCAAGCCGCGATCCGGATCGCCCAAATCCCTTCCCGAGACCGCCCCGGCCAGCAGAGCGCAATCGGCAACGCTGCGGGCCATCACGCCCACGGTGTCGAGCGAAAATGCCATCAGCTTCATGCCGTGACGATCGATCATGCCGTAGCTCGGCTTGTAGCCCACCACACCGCAATACGCCGCGGGGCGGATGACGCTGCCGGCCGTCTGGGTGCCGTAGGCGAATGGGAAGTAGCCGGCGGCCACACCTGCCGCCGAGCCGCTGCTGGAGCCGCCCGGCGTGTGCCCGGCGTTGTGCGGATTGGTCGTGGGGCCGGGGTGCCGGGTCGCGAACTCGGTCGTCACCGTCTTGCCGAGCACGGCAGCGCCAAATCGTCGCGCGGTGGCGACGGCGCTGGCATCAGCGCGGGGGCGGTGACCATGCCAGATCGGCGAGTTGTAACCGGTTGGCATGTCGGCCGTGTCCAGCACGTCCTTCACGCCTAGGGGTAAGCCATGCAGTGGGCCCGAGCGCGCGGCGGTGGCGGCATGCTTGGCAACCGCCGGGTCGAGATAGGCCATCGCGCGTACGATTGGCTCGCGCTCGGCGATGCGGGCGAGGCAGGCCTCCATCAGCTCCGCCGGCGAGAGTTGGCCAGCCTCGATGCGGGCGCGGGCGGCGGTGGCGGTCAGATCAGCCAAGTCCATGGGGGCTCTCCTCGGCGGCGGTGGTGCGCGCCTGGCCAAGATACGTCGCCAGCACGCGCGCGTCATTGCGCAGGGCGGCAGCTGGGCCGGCGGCGGTGATGCGGCCCATCTCGAGCACGGCGCCCTCGTCGGCCAAGGCTAGGGCAGCGCGGGCGTTCTGCTCCACCAACACCATGGCCAGGCCGTCGCGCCTCAGCCCGTCCAAGGTCCGAAAAATGTCGCGGACGATGCGGGGGGCAAGGCCCAGGCTCGGTTCGTCCAGCAGCAGGAGCCGGGGGCGGCCCATCAGGGCGCGGCCCAGGGCCAGCATCTGCCGTTCGCCGCCCGAGAGCGTGCCGGCCACCTGCTGGCGGCGCTCCTCCAGCCGGGGGAACACGGCGAAGACGTCGCGCATGGACGCGCCGCGCCTGGCGTAGGCGCCGAGTTCGAGGTTCTCCGCCACGGTCATGTCGGCGAACAGGGCGCGGGTCTCGGGCACCAGCAGCAAGCCGCGGCCGACCAGTTCCTCGGTGGCGATGCCGGCGATGTCGTCGCCGTCCAGCCGCCTAGTGCCGGTGGACGGCAGCAGGTTCATGATCGCGTGCATCGCTGTGGTCTTGCCGGCGCCATTGGGGCCGATCACGGTCACGATCTGCTTCGGCTGCACCACCAAGTCGATGCCATGCAGCACCGTGGCGCGGCCATAGCCGGCGCGCAGCCCCGCGATCTCCAGCAGCGCCGTCACTCGACGCCGCCGAGATAGGCATCCAGCACGCGGGGGTCGGCCTGCACCTGCTCCGGGCGGCCCTCGGCGATCTTGCGGCCGAACTCCATCACCACGACGTGGTCGGCGAGGCCCATCAGGAAGTCCATGTCGTGCTCCACCAGCAGCACGGCGACCCCCTCGGCCCGCAGCGCGCGCAGACAGGCGGCGAGCTCCTCCTTCTCCTGCAGGCGGAGGCCGGCGGCGGGTTCGTCCAGCAGCAGCGCGGCGGGATGCAGGCAAAGGGCACGGGCGATCTCCACGATGCGCTGCTGGCCGAGCGAGAGATCCCCGGCACGCTGGTGCAACACCGGGCCGAGGCCGAGCCGGTCCGCCTGGCGCGCCGCCTCGGCCAGCAACTGCCGTTCCTCCGCACGGTCCAGCCGCAGCATGGCGGCCAACATGCTGGCGCGGCCGCGGGTGTGGGCGCCGAGGGCAATGTTCTCCAGCACCGGGCGGCCCGGCAGCAGGCGGACGTGCTGGAAGGTGCGCCCCAAGCCAAGCCGGGCCATGCGACGGGGCGGCTCGCCGGTGACGACCTGGCCGTGGAGGCGGATGCTGCCGCCGTCGGGGGTGATCAGGCCGCTCAGCTGGTTGAACATGGTGCTCTTGCCGGCGCCGTTGGGCCCGATCAGCGCCACGATCTGCCCGGCGGCGACGGTGAGGCCGACACCATCATTGGCCACCAGGCCGCCGAAGCGCTTGGTGATGCCCTCGGCACTGAGAACTTGGCCGCCGGGGTGGTCGGCGGCGGGCAAGCGAGGCGCGTCCGGTACGGGCATTGGGCGCGGGGTGGGCAGCAGGCGGGCGACGAACGGGACGAGGCCGCCGGGCATGCGCTGCATCACCAGGATGATGATGGCGGCGAAGGCCATGCCCTCGAAATTGCCGGGTCGACCGAACAGGCGGGGAAGCCAGTCGTTCAACTGGTCGCGCAGCAGCGTCACCACGCCCGCGCCCAGCACCGCGCCCCAGAGTGACCCGGCGCCGCCGATGATCACCATGAACAGGTATTCGATCCCGGCCGTAAGGTCGAACGGCGTGGGGCTGACCTGGCGCTGCAGGTGGGCATACAGCCAGCCGGAGAGCCCGGCGTACAGGGCGGCCACCAGGAACACCCACAGCGCCAGCCGGGCCGTGTCGACGCCCATGCTCTCCGCCATTGCCCGGCCGGTCGCGAGGGCTCGGATGGCGCGGCCCTGGCGGCTGTCCAACAGGTTGCGGGTGAGCAGCAACATGCCGAGCAGCACCAGACCGACGAACAGCAGCATCAGGCGCTCGTTCGGCTGCTCGAAAGGCGGCAGGCCGGGCACTTCGGCCAGGCCGTTATAGCCGCCGAGCCCGGGGATGGTGCCGAACAGGTAGTAGGCGGCACTGCCCCAGGCGATGGTGCCGAGCGGCAGGAAGTGGCCGCTTAGCCGCACGGTGACCACCCCCACGAGGCAGGCGGCGACGGCGACCAGCACCAACGCGACCGGCAGCGTGAGCCAGGGGGACCAACCGTAGTCGCGGGTGAGCACGGCCGTCGCATAGGCGGCGATGCCGGCAAAGGCGGCCTGGCCGAAGGACGTCTGCCCGGCGATGCCCGTCATCAGCACCAGCCCGACCGCGATCATCGCCGCCAGCCCGACATAGGCGAGCAGCGCCACGTAGAACGGCGGCAGCAGGATCGGCGCGGCTAAGACGGCGAGAACTGGCAGTACGCCGCCCAGCCACAAGCGAGCGTTCACTCGTCGATCCAACAGGCGAGCTTTCACTCGTCCAGCGACCGGTGACGTAGGGACAGCACGGCCAAGGCCGGCAGCAGCAGGCCGAACACGATCGGCGCCGAGTAGGCACTCACCCAGAACGAGACGAGCGATTCGATCACGCCGACACCCAGGGCGCCGAATGCCGCGATCGGGTAGCTGACCAGGCCGCCGAATACCGCCGCGATGAAGCCTTTCAGCCCCGTGATGAAGCCGCTGTCGTACGAGATCGGCGTGATCGGCGCGATCAGCAGCCCCGCCAGGCCGCCGATTGCCGCCGCCAGCAGGAAGGCGAGTGCCCCCGTCCGCCCGCGCTCGATCCCCATCAGGCGGGCGCCCAGCGGGTTGGATGCGGTGGCGCGCAGGGCCTTGCCGAGCAGGGTGAAGCGGAATAGCCAGCGCAGCCCCACCACCAGCAGTACGCAACTTCCGGCGACCCATAGCGAGTGGCCGGAGATGTCGATGTCGCCCACGGTGAAGTTGGCGTGGGAGAAGGCGGGGGTGCGGGACGCCTCGGGGCCGAACACGATCAGGCCAATGCCGAGCAGTACGTAATGCAGCGCCATGGCCACGATCAGCAGGGTCAGCACGGAGGCGCCGGAGAGCGGGCGGAACACGAGGCGGTGGATCGGCGGCCCGAGCAGCGCGATGCCGGCGACGGTCAGGATGCCGAGCAGCCAGGCGGGTGCGGCGACCCGCACGGCCAGCACCGTGGCTGCGGTCAGGGCGGCGGCCGGCAGGGCCGACCAAGCGGCTGCGCGCCAGGGCCGAGGTTGGGTGAAGGCCAGGGCCGCACAGACCAGCGCCGCCCCGTCGAGCACCCAGAGCGTGCCGGGTATTTCACCCTGCAGCATGCCCGCGAAGCCAAGGGCGGCGAACGAGACGAAATCGCCTTGCGGGATGAAGATCACCCCCGAAACGGAGAACACGATCAACAACCCGATCGCGAGCAGCAGGTAGATTGCGCCCGTGGTCAGCCCGTCCTGCACGAGCAGGATGAAGATCGAGCTGTCCATGTTACGCGAAGGCCAAGAACCTCCCCCTCCCCCTGAGGGAGGGGGCTGGGGGGAGGGGTGGCGCACGCACGACAGTCGGAGATTTGGTGAAGCCCGCGATCGCGACATCGTGCCGTCGCCACCCCTCCCCTAGCCCCTCCCTCAAGGGGAGGGGGATTAGGAAGCACCGAATTTTCGGCACCGGCAGACTTACTTGATTAGCTTCCAGGCGCCGTCCTGCACCTGCACCATCACGCGGGAGCGGCCGTCCATGCCGTTATGGTCGGTGGCCGACATGGTATACACGCCGTGGGTGCCGACCAGCTCGTGCGTCTGTTCCATACCCGTGCGCAGCGCCTCGCGGAACGCCGGCGTGCCGGGCTTGCCGGCCTTCAGCGCCGCCGGGATTGCGCCATCAATCAACAGGCTGGCGTCGTAGGTGTAACCGGCGAAAGCGTTGCGGCTCTGCGGGCCGAACTTGTCGATGTAGCGCTGCATGAACGCGGTCGCCACGGGCTTGACCACGTTGCCGTCCGGCAGCTGGTCATACACCACCAGCGGCCCAGTGGGGGCGATGCAGCCATCCACCGCCGCCCCGCCGACGCGGATGTAGTCAGGCCCGACCACGCCGTGATTGTTATAAACCTGGCCCTTAAAGCCGCGCTGGTTCAGCGCGATCTGCGGTAATGCGCCGGGCACGGCCGAGCCGCCCAGCATCATCACGTCGGGATGGTGGGACATCGCCTTCAGCACCTGCGGCTGCACCGAGGCGTCGGTGCGGGCGTAACGCTCCTCGTCAACGATCTCGATGCCGGTGCCTTTCACGTCGTCGGTCAGCGCGCCCAGCACCGCGTCACCCCAGCCATCGCCGAAGCCGATGAAGCCCGTGGTCTTGGCGCCCTTCGCCTTCATGCTCTCGACCACGCCCTGCACCATCAGCTTGATCGGCTGGGCGTCGATGAAGGCGTAAGGATACACCTTGGTGTCCACCACGTACGGGGCCATTCCGACCATCGGCACATGCGCTTCGCTGGCGATCGGCATCACGGAGGAGATCGGGGCGGTGCTGGCAGGTCCGATCAGCGCGTCGACATGGTCCTCGGCGATCAGCTTGCGGGCGATGTTGGCGGACGCCGTCGGGTCGCCACCGTCGTCGCGCACAAGGTACGTCACTTTCTGCCCGGCGACTTCCGTCGGTAGCAGCTCCACCGCGTTCTTGTAACCAGTGCCCTGGGCGGCCCCTGGCCCGGTGATGCTGAGCACGACGCCGATCGTGATCTGCGCTTTGGCAGGCGCTGCGAACGGCAGCAGGCAGACGGCCGCGAGCAGGGCAGTGGAACGACGCATGGACAGAAACTCCCCCCGGAGAAGCGCAGACGCATCCTGGGAAGGAGATACTTCAAGTGTCAAGGATCTTGCCCGACGATGGGTTCTGCGGGCGTGACCTGGTGCGCGCGCTCCACCGCAATCTGGAAGCGCTCGGCAAGAGCGGCGTAGATCGGCTTGGGGCAGACCAGGCGGGAGGCGAGGTAGCCGAGTAGTGCCGCGGCCATCAGGGGTACGGTGACTTGGCCGTCCTGCGTCATCTCCATGACGATGATGGTGGCGGTGATCGGCGCCTGCACCACGCCGGCGAAATACGCCACCATGCCGAGCAGCACGACCGCCCCCGAGGGCGCCGCCGGAATGAAACTCGAAATGACATGCCCGAGGCCGGCGCCAACCGCGAGAGAGGGGGCGAAGATGCCGCCGGGTATGCCGCTGATGTAGGAGAGTACGCTGGCGGCGAATTTCAGCAGGAAGAAACCATCGGGTACGGTGCCGGTGCCGTCCACCAGCCCACGCGCCTGGGCATACCCGGTGCCGAAAGTCGCGCCGCCACTGACATGTCCGAGGGTTGCGATGCCCAGCCCACAGCAGACGGCGAAGATCAGCGGATGGCGGATGATCGCCCGGCCCAACGCCCCCGGCACGCCCCCGGCGAACCAGACCAGGATGCTGCTGAAACACCCCCCCGCGAGGCCGCCGCCGATGCCGCAGGCCAGGATCGCGATCCAACCCGCACCCCACGGCAAGGCGGCGGAGGCGCTGCCAAAATAGCTGTAAGTGCCAACCGTCGCCGCCGCCGTGATGCCGGAGATGATCACCGCCGTCAGCACCCGGCCCGAGGTGCGCGCCTCGAAGGAGTGACTGAGTTCCTCGATCGCGAACACCACACCAGCAAGCGGCGTGTTGAACGCCGCCGCAATGCCGGCCGCACCGCCGCCGAGCACCATGGCGCGATAGGCGTCCTCCCGCGGCAGGCGCAGCACGCGACCGATCGTGTGCATGATCGTCGCCGAGATCTGCACGGTAGGCCCTTCGCGGCCGATCGAAGCCCCACAGGCCAACCCGAGCACCGTCAGCAGCACCTTGCCCGCCGCGATCCGCACCGACAGCGTGCGGTCCACCAGCACGTTGCTCGTCATATGCAGGGCGGCGATGACCTGGGGAATGCCGCTGCCCTGTGCGCCTGGGAATACAGTGCGGGTCAGCAGCACGCTGATCAGCAGCCCCAGCGGCGTCACGATGAAGGGTACCCAGGGCCGGCCGGCAACCATGTATTCGAACAGGTGCCCGGCCAAGTCCGCCGCCCAGGCGAACACGATCGCCGCGGTCCCTACCAGAACTGCGCCGACCCAAAACGCGCCCCCACGAAACGAGTTGGAGAGCAAACGCGGACCGTGGATGCCGAAATTCTGATAAACTGCCCGGACGCGCGTTCGCATTACGTTCTTGACCCCAGTTCGAGTTCCCGGCAGTGTTCAACCGAACAGACGGGGAACGAATTCATGCTCGCATCCGCCCTGACCTCCCGTTCCACCGCGACCACCGAGCCGGCGGCGCCCATGCCATCGCTAGCGCGACATGGCCGGGGTGCCACCGTCAACCCGGCCGTACGATATGACCGCACGCATAGTGAGGCATTCGATGACGGCTGGGGCACGCTGGAGGAGGCGTTCGCAGAACTGCCGCCGCTACCAACGACATTGATCAAGGACAGCAGCCGCTCGGTCATCAGTTGGAACACGAGCCCCGATATCGGGTTTGATCGCGCCGTCAATCCCTATCGCGGCTGCGAGCATGGCTGCATCTATTGCTACGCCCGACCAAGCCACGCCTATCTTGGCTATTCCCCGGGCTTGGATTTCGAAACCAAGCTGGTCTTCAAGCCGGATGTCGCGGACCAGTTGGAGCGCGAACTGCGCAAGCCCGGCTATGTCGCGCAAACGCTGCAGCTCGGCTCCAATACCGATCCCTACCAGCCGATCGAGCGCACGCTGAAGCTCACGCGGTCGGTGTTGGAGGTTTTGGAGCGCTTCGGCCATCCGCTGTCGATCGTGACGAAATCGGCCGGCGTGGTGCGCGACGCGGACATTCTGGCCCGCATGGCCCAGCGCAACCTGGTCCGGGTTTGGATGTCCATCACTACGCTGGACGCCTCGCTGGCCCGCAAGATGGAGCCCCGTGCCGCGACCCCGGTGCGCCGCCTCGCCGCGGTGAGCGAACTGGCCGCCGCCGGCATCCCCGTGGGCGTATTGGCGGCCCCGATGATCCCCGGCCTGAACGACGCCGAGATGGAGCGGATCCTGGCTGCCGCCACCCAGGCCGGGGTGAGTTCGGCAAGCTACGTGCTGCTGCGGCTGCCGCTGGAACTACGACAGATGTTCGAGGCGTGGCTGGTGCAGCACTTCCCCGACCGCGCCCGGCATGTGCTGAACCTGGTGCGGGAGACGCGCAACGGGGCATTGAACGACGCCAAATTCCACAGTCGGTTCGCCGGGCAAGGCGTGTATGCGGAGTTGCTCGCCCGCCGGTTCACGCGCGCAGCCCGGCAGCATGGACTGGACGGGAGGGAGGATCTGGACTGCTCCCAGTTCAAGCCGCCGCCCGGTACGGGTTCGTTTGCCCAAGCGCAGATGTCGCTGTTCTGAGTCTTCCTCAAGCTGCCCGTCAGCGCCTCACCCCTCACCCCGGCCCTCTCCCTCAAGGGGAGAGGGAGAAGAAGCGGCTTCTCCGGACTCGTCGCGGCTGCTACCGACTTCGGTATGCCGGATTACAGCATTGAGGCCGAGCACGGGGGCCGGGTCGCCGGCGTAGACGAAGTGGGTCGGGGTCCATTGGCGGGCCCCGTCGTCGCCGCGGCCGTGGTCTTTCCCGCCGGCCTACCCATCGAGTTGGCCGCACTCCTCGACGACTCCAAGAAACTCACCGCCGAGCAGCGCACCCTCGCCTACACCACCCTCTTCGCCTCCGGCCTGGCAGAGATCGGCATCGGCGCCGCATCCGTTGCCGAGATTTCGCGCATCAACATCCTGCAAGCGTCGCTGCTGGCCATGGCGCGGGCCGTGGGCCGTCTGCCCCGCCCGCCCGACCTCGCGCTGATCGACGGCAACCGGCCGCCTAGCCTCGGCTGCCCGGTGCGTTGCGTCATCGGCGGCGACGCACTGTGCCTCTCGATTGCGGCGGCCTCGATCGTCGCCAAGGTCGTGCGGGACCGGGCGATGACCCGGCTCTCGGTCCGCTTTCCGCACTACGGCTGGCACAGCAACGCCGGCTACGCGACGCCGCCGCATCGTAAGGCGATCGAGCTGCACGGCCCCTGCCGCCACCACCGCCCCACCTTCGGCACGGTTCGGCTGCATAATGCGGCGACCGACGCGGCGCTTGGGGCCGAACTCGAACTTAGCGCGGCAGGCGATTGACGCGGCTTCCAGGCGACCGCCAGATTGGCACTTCACCCTAAAGGGATGCCGCGTGGAAGTCGTCCGCGAACTGCCGCTGGACCAGGTCTTGCTAGGCGACTGCGTGCGCATGATGGGCATGCTGCCGCCGGCCTCGGTTCACTGCATCTTCGCCGATCCTCCGTACAACCTGCAGCTGCGCGGCGAATTGCGTCGGCCCGACGACAGCCTAGTGGACGGCGTGGACGACGACTGGGACCGGTTCACCGATTTCGCAGAATACGACGCCTTCACGCGCGCCTGGCTCGAGGAATGCCGCCGGCTGCTGCGCAAAGACGGCACGATCTGGGTGATCGGCGCCTACCACAACATCTTCCGCATCGGCACCATCCTGCAGGATCTGGGGTTCTGGATCCTGAACGACGTGATCTGGCGCAAATCCAACCCGATGCCGAATTTCCGCGGCCGCCGCTTCACCAATGCGCACGAGACCATGATCTGGGCGGCGCGGGGCCGGGATAGCCGCTACAAGTTCAACTACCACGCCATGAAGGCGCTGAACGACGACCTCCAGATGCGCAGCGACTGGTTTCTGCCGCTCTGCACCGGCCCCGAGCGGCTGCGAAACCAGCACGGGTTGAAGCTGCACCCGACGCAGAAGCCCGAGGCGCTGCTCCACCGGGTGTTGCTGGCCTCGACCGCGCCGGACGACATCGTGCTCGACCCGTTCCTGGGCACCGGCACCACGGCCGCCGTCGCGAAGCGGCTGGGGCGGCACTTCATCGGCATCGAGCGCCACCCGGCCTATGCGGAGGCCGCGATCGGCCGGGTACGGCAGGAGAAGGCGGTGCCGCTCGCCGGGCTCGCCACCAGCCCGTCGCGTCGGGACGTGCCCCGTATACCGTTCGGCAGCTTCGTCGAGACGGGGGTGGTGTCGGCGGGCACCGAGTTGCGTGACCGAACCCGCAAGGTGGTCGCGACGGTCATGGCCGACGGAACGCTGGCAAGCGGCACCCACACCGGGTCGATCCACAAGGTGGGTGCGGCGGTGCAGAACGCGCCGTCGTGCAACGGGTGGACGTTCTGGCACATGGAACGGGACGGTGCGTGGGTGCCGATCGACGTGCTGCGCCAGGGCTAGCGCCTCAGAGTTAACGCATCAGGGCGTTCTGGCCGGCACCGGGGATGTCGCCTGCACGGTGACGTTGACCCGCACGGCGTAGTCGTCTGGCTCGATGGTGACGCTGAACGCATCGTGGCCGATGTAGCCCGGCGTCGGCAGGTAGGAGACCGCAACCTGCCGCCGGCCGTTGGCCAGTTCCGTACTGGCGCTGCCATGGGCCGGCTGTCCCGTAACGTAAGCGGCGTTGAGTGTCAGGTTCAGGGCTGGATTGAAGATCGTGAAGTCGCATGGCGTGCCGAGATTGCCGACGAGCATGCCCGTATTCGTCGAACTCTGTGCCGTTATGAAGAACTTTATGACGCCGCACGGCCCAGTGATCTGTTGCGGCTGCAGCACGCCCTGGTCACGGCGTGCCAATCTCTGGCCGACGGTGGGATCCGAACCGGGCGGGGCACAGGAGGCGCACACCAGCGGTCCGATGAGCGCAATTTGCCCGAACGCGCCGAGATAGCCGCGCCAACCACGCATCACCCGGCCTCCATTTTGTGTCCGGAACAGAAGCAGCTCGGGCCCGGCAGTGTCAATTGCTGCCGCTACGCCATCATCTTAACCAAGTCGCCCGGCTGCTTCACCTCGATCTCGACAAAGCTGATCGGGTGGGGTGAGCCGTTCATCACGTCGTGCTTGATTCCAGCCGGCCGCATATAGGACTGACCTTTCTCGAGCGGCACGTCTGTCACCTCGGTGCCGTTGTGGACACGCAGCGTGCCTGCCACGAGCATAGTGACGAAATACGGCCAGCCATGCTCGTGCCACCCGGTGACGGCGCCGGGTTCGAAATCCCAGCGGGTGATGCGCAACGTCGCGTCGTCCTGCTGCTGGGTTGGGATAGCTGGGATCGTGCAGGCAAAAGCCATTTAGGAGCATCCTTTTCTTTTCCCTCTCCCCTCGCGGGAGAGGGAAAAGCCACGTTCACTGGTCCGGGTAGCTATGCGTCTCCGCGGCACCGCCGGGATTGGTCACCGCACCCAGATGGGCCGGCCCGACCAACTGGGCATATTTCCAGATGGCGCCGCTGTTGTAATCCGTCGTGCGGGGCTTCCACGCAGCCCGGCGTTCCACCCATTCTGCGTCGGTGAGATCCACATCCATGGTGCCGGCCACAGCATCGATCACGATCTTGTCGCCATTGCGCAGCAGCGCGATCGGACCGCCCAAAGCCGCTTCCGGCCCGACATGGCCGACGCAGAACCCGCGCGTGCCGCCCGAGAACCGCCCATCGGTGATCAGCGCCACCGACTCGCCCATACCCTGGCCGTAGATCGCACTGGTGGTGGATAGCATCTCCCGCATGCCCGGTCCGCCGCGCGGCCCCTCGTAGCGGATGATGATCACATCGCCGGCCTTATAGGCGCGCTGCTCAACGGCAGCGAAGGCGTCCTCCTCGCAGTCGAAGCAAAGTGCAGTGCCCTCGAAACGCTGCTTGGCCATGCCGGCCACCTTCACGATGGCGCCGTCGGGGGCAATATTGCCGCGGAGCCCCACCACACCACCTGTGGGCGTGATCGCGCGGGACACGGGATACACGACGTCCTGGTCGGTCGGGAACACGACGTCCTTGTGGTTCTCGGCCAGCGTCTTGCCGGTGACCGTCATGCAGTCGCCATTCAGCAAGCCGCCATCCAGCAGCGCCTTGATGATGACCGGGATGCCGCCGATGTTGTGCACGTCCAGCGCCACGTATTTGCCGCCGGGCTTCAGGTCGGCGATGTACGGCGTGCGGCGGAAAATCTTCACCACATCGTCCATGGTGAACTCGATGCCCGCCTCGTGCGCCATTGCCGGCAAATGCAGCCCGGCGTTGGTGCTGCCTCCGGTGGCCGCCACGACGACGGCCGCGTTCTCGAACGCCGCGCGCGTGCAGATGTCGCGGGGGCGCAGGTTCTGCTCCAGCAGGTTCATCACCGCCCGGCCGCTCGCCACCGCCCAACGGTCGCGGTCCTCGTAAGGGGCCGGTGCACCGGCGGAGCCTGGCAAGGCGAGGCCGATCGCCTCCGACACGGTGGCCATCGTGTTGGCGGTGAACTGGCCACCGCACGCCCCGGCGGACGGGCAGGCGACGCATTCCAGCTCGTGCAGTTCCTCGTCGCTCATATTGCCGGCGGCGTGGCGGCCCACGGCCTCGAACACGTCGACGACGGTCACGTCCTTACCCTTGTACGAACCCGGTAGGATCGAGCCGCCATACATGAACACCGACGGCACGTTCAGCCGCAGCATCGCCATCATCATGCCCGGCAGCGACTTGTCACAGCCCGCCAGCCCGACCAGCGCGTCGTAGCAGTGGCCGCGGATGGTGAGTTCTACCGAGTCCGCGATGCACTCGCGCGACACCAGGGAAGATTTCATGCCCTGATGGCCCATCGCGATGCCGTCGGTAACAGTGATCGTGGTGAACTCACGCGGGGTGCCGCCGCCCTCGATCACGCCGGTTTTCACCGACTGCGCCTGGCGCGACAGGGCGATGTTGCAGGGGGCCGCCTCGTTCCAACAGGTGGCGACGCCCACGAAGGGCTGATTGATGGCCTCCTCGTCCAGGCCCATCGCGTAGTAATACGAGCGGTGCGGCGCGCGGCCTGGCCCCACGGTCACATGGCGGGACGGCAGGCGGGATTTATCCCAGCGTTTTGTCAGCACGGCGGCACTCCCTTTTATGCGACGGCAATCAAGCCGGTCTCCCGTCATAGACGCCGATACACCCGGTGAACAACCTCCGTGCGGGCAGGTCAGAGCAGCCGGTCGAGCTTGAACGCCATCGCTGGGTCCAGGCGAGGCCGAGCGTCTCACCCGCAATCAGACGGCGTCGGCTGAAATCCACTCGATACCTGCGACGATGAGGCCGGCGAACGCCTGCCCATCATCCACGCCGACATACAAGCCGTCTGCAAGGGCGAACCACTCGACGGCCTGCGTGCCAGCTTGGCTGAGGCGGACGGCATGCGACGAACGATCGATCGAGATCACGGTCTGCCCGCACGGCACCGTCTCGACGGCGCCAGGCTCGGGCGGCGACAGCCAGACGAGATTGGCGTCGCGCGGCAGTTCGATCACCGCGGACTCAGCCGCGGCAAAGTTGCCATACATCCCGAGGCTCGACAGGCGCTCTCCGTCCCCGAACCAGCACTCGATATGGCCCAGCCAAGCCTGCTCGGCCGGGCTGGGCAACTGGATCGCGGCCTCGATCCGTCGCTGCACGTCGGTGGTCGGGTCCGGTGCCTGCGTGGCGTAGCGCACCGCGATGTCGACCGTCACCTCCGAACAAGACGCAACGATGATCGCGGCGACATCACGCGGGCGCAAAGTCAGCTTCATCAGCGGAACCGTTCGGCATGAAAGTGCAGGATGGTCCAGTCCCGCTCTCGTACAATCACGCGCAGCAAGTATTTCTTGGCCGGCTCGGACACCGTCTTCGAGGCGCGGAACATCGGGATGGTGTAGCGATAGACCCCCGCCACCCGCTCCGGGTCGGCGTCGCGCACGCCATAACGCACCGCAAGCTTGAGGATGTTGACCGGGATGAAACGGCCCGGATCAGCCATGCGGGCCGCCGTCGTTGCGGTAAACTTCAGCTCTTTCTGCACCAGCCGCCGGAATGCGACCCGCAACGTCGACACTGTCGCTTCGGCAAGCGTCTCGGCAGCCGCCTTCGCCGCCAGGTCACCCGCAGCCTCGGCGCCGGCGCGGATGATGCCGCGCACCGCGACCCGGCCGAGCGAACCCACGATGAACACCAGGTCGACGGGATCGATGAGCGGGGTCCCGAGGCCGGGCTCGTGGATGTCGACCGTCCGTCCGTCCGGATCGCAGACCCAGGTGTTCCCCTCCACGCGCAGCGTGTAGCCGATCGTAGTGCTCTGATCCGCATCGACGATCGGCTTGGCGCCGGGAGGCAGAGGCTGCCGGGTCACCTGGAAGAAGTCATTGCTCCGCGCCTGACGGATGGCGCTTTCGGGAATGGCCGGCTCGGATCCGGTATAGTGCTCGTCGGTCTGCAACGGTGATGCGCCACGCGGCAGAAATGCCATCCCGAACATCCTCTCGAAGCCTGCGGCCATCCCGATTAAGCCATCATCGATGGCCTTAGGACAAATCCCGAGACGGTTACGCTACCCGATCCGGGCGATCGCCAGCGTGAGGCGCTTTGCTTCGGCCTCGAACGCCGCCAGCCGCTCGCGATTCTCTTCAACCACCTCCGGCTTGGCGCGAGCGACGAAATCGGCATTACCCAGCTTGGCGACGACTTTGGCCGCCTCCGCCTGAGCTTTGGCCAGATCGCGCGTCAGCCGCGCCTTCTCGACGGCGATGTCGATCAGTCCCTCCAGGGGCAGCACGATCGTCGCCTCGTCCAATCCCATCTGCGCGCTGTTCCGCGGCGGCTCACCCGTCAGCGGCAGGACCTCGCTCGCCCGCGCCATCCGCCCAATCACCTCCGACCAGCGCCCGGCCCTCGCCATCGTCTCCGCCGACGCGTCCCGCAGCAGCAGGGGCGCCAGCACTGAGGGCGGCACGTTCATCTCGGAGCGTACGGTCCGCACCTCGCCCACCAGCCGCACCAGCCAGTCGAGTTCCGCGCGTGCCTCCGCCGCACCCGGCACCGCCGCCACCTCGGGCCAGGGGGCGCTGATCAGCCCCGTCGCCTCGCCGAAGCCGAACTCGCCCCACAGCGTGGCGGTGACGAACGGCATCGCCGGGTGCAGCAGGCGCAACTGGATGCTGAGCACGTGGGCCGCCGCGGCGCGCAGTTCGGCATCGGCCGCGAAGGAGGGCTTGGCGAATTCCAGGAACCAATCGCAGAACACATTCCAGGTGAAGCGGTAGCAAGCGGTCGCATACTCGTCGAAGCGGAACACCTCGAGCGCCGCCGTCGCGTCTGCCACCGCCTTGTTGGCGGCGTCTAGGATCCAGCGGGCAAGCGGGCCCTGGACGGAGGCGGGATCGAAGGCCGGGTCCGGACGGACCTCGTTCAGCTCGCACAGCCGGGCGGCGTTCCACAGCTTGGTGACGAACCGGCGGTACTCCTCGACGCGCGCCGGGCCAAGCTTCACGTCGCGCCCCGGGCCGGCCAGCGAGCAGATGGTGAAGCGCAGCGCGTCGGCGCCGTACTGGTCAACCATGGCCAAAGGGTCGATTACGTTGCCCTTGGATTTGCTCATCTTCTGACCGCGCTCGTCGCGCACCAGGCCGTGAATGTAGACCGTGTGGAACGGGACATCGCCCATGAAGTGGTGGCCCATCATCATCATCCGGGCCACCCAGAAGAAGATGATGTCGAACCCCGTCACCAACACATCGCCGGGGTAGTAGCGCGCCAAATCGTCCGTCCGCTCCGGCCAGCCCAGGGTTGAGAACGGCCACAGTGCGGAGGAGAACCAGGTGTCCAGCACGTCCTCGTCCTGCACCAGGGGCTCGTCCCGCCCGTATTGCGCATGGGCGGCGTCCTTGGCATCGGCTTCGGTGTGGCCGACGAACACCGCGCCGTCCGGCCCATACCAGGCGGGGATGCGGTGGCCCCACCAGAGCTGGCGGCTGATGCACCAAGGCTGGATGTCGCGCATCCAGGCGAAGAACGTGTTCTCCCACTGGCGGGGCACGAACACGGTTTGCCCGGTCTCGACGGCGGCGATGGCGGGGGCGGCGAGCGTCTTGGCGTCGGCGTACCACTGGGTGGTCAGCAACGGCTCGATCGGCACGTCCGAGCGGTCGCCGTGCGGGACCTGGTGGGTATGCGGCTCGGTGGCCACCAGCAACTCCAGCCGCTCCAGCTCGGCCACGATCAGCTTGCGGCCGGCGAACCGGTCCTGCCCGGCGAGCGTGGCGGTCCAGGCCGGGTCGGCGATGCCGGGAACGGCGGCCAATTCAATTTCCGCCAGGGTGATGCGGGCCTCGCGGTCGAGCACGGAGGGCATCGCCAGGTCGTGGCGGCGGCCCACTTCGAAGTCGTTGAAGTCATGCGCCGGCGTGATCTTGACCGCGCCGGTGCCCTTCTCGGGGTCGGAGTATTCGTCGGCGACGATCGGGATCCGGCGGCCGGTCAGCGGCGCGATCGCGTGCTGGCCGACCAGGGCGGTGTAGCGCTCGTCGGACGGGTGCACGGCGATGGCCGTGTCGCCCAGCATCGTTTCCGGGCGGGTGGTAGCGACCGTGATCCACGTGTCGCTGCCCTCGACCGGGTAGCGAATATGCCACAGATTGCCCTTGACCTCCCGCGTGTCGACCTCGAGGTCCGAGATGGCGGACTGGAACTTCGGGTCCCAGTTCACCAGCCGGCGGTCACGGTAGATCAAGCCCTGGCGATACAGGGTGACGAACACTTCCCGCACCGCGTCCGACAGCCCGGCATCCATGGTGAAGCGCTCGCGCTCCCAGTCCAGCGACGAGCCGAGCCGGCGCAGTTGTTGGGTGATGCTGCCGCCGGATTCCGCCTTCCAGTCCCATACCTTGTCCACGAAGGCGTCACGGCCGATCGCCTTGCGGTCTATGCCAGCGGCGGCCAATTGGCGCTCAACCACCATCTGGGTCGCGATGCCGGCGTGATCGGTGCCGGGCTGCCACAGCGCGTCGCGGCCCTGCATGCGGCGCCAGCGGATCAGCGTGTCCTGCAGCGTCATGGTCAGGGCGTGGCCGACATGCAGCGTGCCCGTGACGTTGGGCGGCGGGATCATGATGGTGAACGGCTCGGCATTGCTGCCGGGCTGTGCGGCGAACGCACCCTCGCGTTCCCATGCCTCGTACAGGGCGGCTTCGGCGGCGGCGGTGGCGAAGGTTTTGTCGAGCATGATTTCGGTTCTAGACCGTGGCGCCCGCGTGACAAGCCGGCACCGCCGCAATGCTCCCGCGCTCAGTCCAGGATCCCCGCTCTCAGCCCATGATCAGGGAGCGGCGCGCCCGGTGACTCGCTCGATCTCCTGGCGAACCAGGCGCTCAACGAGCGGCGGCAGATGGTTGTCCAGCCAATACTTCAGCAGCGGGCGGATCTCCTCGCGCACCAGATCCTCGATGGTGGGTCCGCCGCGATGCACCTGGCTGCTGCGTTCCTGCGAGATCGTGCGGAGCAAGGCCCCGACCGAGGATGCCGCCGCCGCTTCGCTCTCGGGGGCAAGCAGGCCCGCCCCCGGATCGAGCTCGGCGACCGACCCGGCGGCGAGGTCCGGCCAGGCCGTCGGGGGCGCGGCTGGGGCGGCCGGCGCGGGGTCCGGCGCTGGCGCCGCCACCGGCACGGCGATGGGAAGCGGGAACATTTGCGGGGGGTCGAAGCCGCCCGCCGTTGGCGTCGCGATGTCCGGGCCCGGTTGGGGAATGCCGGGCTCCGGTGCGGTGACGAGCATGGCCTCGTCCAGCACCAGGACGCCGTCCTCCTCGTCGCCGCCGGAGCCACCGGCATTCGGTTCCGTTGGCGCCTCGGCCGGGGTGTGCGGGGTCCCAGCGGGGCTGGGCGGCGTCACTTCGTCTTCGTTCAGGATGCGGCGGATGGAGGCGAGGATATCCTCCATCGAGGGATCCGCGCCCGCGCCGCCATCCATCGCACCAGCGGGGGGGCTACCGGGCGGCCCCGGGGGCGCGGTTCCGCTCACACTACCGGCCCGGCTGGCTCAGGGCGTAATCGCCGGTGCCGAACAGGCGATCATGGACCGCGGTGTAGTAGGCGGTGTCGTCATACAGCGGCACGTTCAGGTTGAGATCCTTCGCCGTCAGCCGCCCGATCGCCGCGGCGACGCCGTAGGACGAGGTGATGAGGCTGGCAAGGTTGGTCACGAGCGTCGAGCGGGATTGCAGCAGCGCCTGTTCGGCGTTCAGCACGTCGAGCGTGGTGCGGCTGCCGACGATGGCCTCGCGCTGCGTGCCCTCGAGTGCGATCGAGTTCGCCCGAACCGCCGCCCGCGTGCTTTCGATCGACGCACGCGCGGCGACCAGCGTTTCCCACGAGGACAGCGCCGCCTGGATCACCTGGCGCCGCGTGTCGTCCACTGTCTTGCGCGACTGCTGCTCGGTCTGTCGCGCCTGGCGGACGGCGGCATACTCGGCACCGCCCTGGTAGATGGGGACGGTCACGTTCAGCGTCGCCTGTGCGCCGGTACTCCGTCCGCCGGTGAAGGTGGAGTTATCCTGGCGGAATGTCTGGCCGACAGCACTCAGCGTTGGCATCAGGGTCGAATACGCCGTATCGACAGCGTCCTTCGAGGCGGCGGCATCGAACATGGTGTAGATCAGCGACGGATTGTTCGCCGCCGCGATGCGCGAGGCCTCGGCCGCACTCTTCAGCGGAAGTGCGAGCGGTTGCGGTGCCACGAGATGGTCCGGCAAGAAGCCGACGTCGCGCTGGAACGCCGCCCGCGCGGTTTGCACGTTGCCCTCGGCGGTCTGCCGGGTCGAACGCGCCTGCGCGAGAGCCGCCTCGGCCTGGGCGACGTCGGTGCGCGTGATCTCGCCAACGCGGAAACGGTCATTGGTGGCCTGCAACTGCCGTGTCAGCACCTGCTCCTGGTTGATGTCGAGCTGGAGCAGTTGATCGGTCTGGATGACATTGGTGAAATCGGTGATGACGTTGGTGAACACGAGTTGTTCGGTTGCGATCAGACGTCCGCGTTGGCTGAGGACCTTGTTCTCGGCAGAATGGACCTGCGACTCGGTTCTGCCGCCGGTGTAGATCGGCTGCGTGACCTGGGCGGTAAGACTGAGGGGTTGGCGGTTGACGCGGATCTTGGCGGTGCCTTCCTCCTCCTGAGTGTCACCCGCGGCGCCGCCGTAGGATCCCTGGAAGACGACGGTCGGGCGCCAGCCCGCCAGCGCCGTTGGAACACCTTCGTCGGTGGCCCGCAGCGCGGCCCGTGCGGCGAGCAGGGTCGGGTTGGAACTATAGGCGGCCGCCAGCGCTTCCTGGAGCGTGTGAGGTTGCGTCTGCGCCATAGCCGAAGCGGCGGCAAAGCTGGCGCCGAACCCGAAAACCGTCGCAAACAACCAATTACGCATCCGCAGCATCCCCCTGCCAGTCCCAGCAACTTGCCATAGCGATCGCCCAGCCGCCAACATTCACGTGAGTGAGGCCAACCGCCTGTCGTTAAAAGACAAACGATGGTGCCGGCGACAATCCAGGCAGCAACGGCGTGCTGCAGTCGAACATCTCACGTGACCGCAACCGCTGTCTCCCGCCCACCCCGACCGGCTCGGCCAGGATTGCCCGCCCGCCCGCGACGCCCGTGGGCGCCAGCACGGTCACGAGCCGGCCGCCAGCGGCGACCTGCCCGGCGTAGATCTCAGGGACGGCCGACACGGCGCCCTCGATAATGATCGCGTCCCACGGGCCGTCGCTCGGCAGCCCGGCGGCGAGACGCCCCTCCACCAGCCGCACCGAGGGAGCGGTCCGAGGTAGTACCCGCAGGGCAATCGCCATCAATGCCTCATCTTCTTCGAGCGCTGTCACATGCGCGCCGCACGCCGCCGCGACGGCCGCGCCATAGCCGGAGCCGGCCGCCACCACCAGAACGCGCTCGCCGGTGCGGATCCTGGCCATCTGGATCAGTCTTGCGGTCACCAGCGGCTCAACCAGGTAGCGGCCGCCGCCAAGCGGCAGGTCCTCGTCGACGTAGGCGAGGCTCGCCAGATGCGGGGGCACGAACTGCTCCCGAGGCAGGCTGCGCATGGCGTCGAGCACCCGCGGATCTGTCACGCGGTTCGGCCGGATCTGGCCATCCACCATGTTGTTGCGGGTGGCGGTAAAATCGGTTTGGAGCTGTTGCATGCGAGGTCCGGTGTCCACTCCCGGGTTATAGGGTGCGGCTGCCAAGGGGAGCAACGGGGTTGCGGTACAGACGCCGCACGCCGTGTCATTCGGGTTTCGAAGCCTATGGTGGCTTCTGCGTGTGCCGGATACGGAACAGCGTGGCGAACTCGGTCTGCTCGACCACTTCGAGCCGATCCGGCCGCAAGCCGTTCACATCGCCCGCGGCCCCTGCGGCTAGCAGCAGCACATAGTCGAACTTGCGCTGCCAATCCTGCAAATAGGGTGCGTCGGCCACGGCCGCTGCACTCGGCTGGTCGGCGCCGAGCTGGTGGTAGTCGGGCAACTCGCCTTCGGGCGCGGTCGTGTCGGCATAGGCGGGGTTCACCACCACCGGCTGCTTGCCCAACCCGGTGAACAGTCGGGGCCAGAACGCGTGCCGCTCGGGGATCAGCAGCGCGGCGTCGTGGTAATAGGTCTTGATGTAGCCGGCATTCATCCAATTGCGCCGGTGACCGAGCCAGTATGGCGTGACCTGCTGGTTGGGCACGTCGACGGCAAGCACCTGGCTACCGGGTTCGACATGGGCGATGACGCGGTTCAGCTCGGCTAGATCCTGGTTGTGCCCCGCCCACACCCGACCCACGGCGCCCACCCTGACGACGATCAGCAGCGCGATGACGGTGAACAGGGCAGCCCCGACCCGGCGTGGCAGCTGCAGGGGCTCGAAGCCGGCGAACAGCAGATAACCCATCATGATCGGGAAGCGGGCGTCGATATACCCGGTGTTTTTGTAGACGTGGGGCACGAACGGCCAGACGGCGAGCAGAACGAGCAGGACGATCACCGCCTGAGGCGCGACCCTGGCCCGGCCGCGCCAGAGCAGCACCGCCATGGTCGCCAGAAGGGCCAGCATCACCAGGCGGTCCGGCGTCTGGTAGTAGGTCAGGAAGGGATAGAACAACTCACCGATCTTGACGTTGAGCGGCTGGCGCATCGTCGGGCCCGCCGTGTCCGCCAGGGTCGACCCGAGCAACAGCAGGGCCGGCAGCACGAAGATGACGGCATCCGGCAGCAACCGCCGCAATACGGATCCGACCGTAGGCCATCTGCGCCCCCGCGGCCCGGTCAAGGCGGTGAGTTCATGCGCCCCGATGAGCAGCGCGAAGAACATCAGACCGAACAGGTGGATGAAGAACAGAACGATTGCGGCCAGGATCGCGCCGAGGATCGTCCGGGCGGGAAAACGGCCGCGGTATGCGACCCAGGCTGCCGCGGCGAGGAAAGCCGCCCCGATCCCGATCAGGAAGTTCATGAAGCCCAGCAGAAACAAGGTGTTATAGGCGACCAGCCCCCCTGCGAGCGGCCAGAACGACCAACGCCCGAACGTCGCGCGGGCGAAAACCGCCGAGCCCACCAGGGGCAACAGCAATGTCAGCATGAGAAAGCCGTCCCCGGTCGGCCACAACGGCAGGAACCGCAGCAGGAATGGCATCACCAGTTCGACGCCGGAATTCGCCACCACCGTCCAGTGGATGGCGTAAACCTTCGCTAAACCCAGATCGTGCGATGCTTGCGCGATCACATACATTTCGGCCACATGATCGGGATAGTCGAGCAACGGTGGAATGGGTGTGGCGGCGAACGGAAGCAGCAGAAGGCAGACCAACGCCACCGCTGCGCCAAGAAGCCAGCCATGCCGCGTGCGACTGGGGGGCGTAGGTATCGTGCCAATGGACACAGCGAAGCTCCTCTGTCGCGGCGATGGTTCGAACGGGGGTCAGGCCGGGTTCTGGCAGTTGGCCAGTTCAGCGTGAGATGATGGACCAATTCCCAACACGGCCCACCCTGTCGCTGGTCGTCCCTTGTCACAACGAGGCAGCCAATATCGACACGCTGCAGGCTCGTCTGTCGGAAGTGCTGGATCGCCTCGATTGCAGTTGGGAGATCATCTACGTCAACGACGGTAGCCGGGACGAGACCTTGATCCGGCTGGAATCGCTGCATGGCCGGGACGGGCGGGTCGGTGTGATCAATCTGTCACGCAATTTCGGCAAAGAGATCGCCATGACGGCCGGGCTCGAGCATACCCGTGGCGAGGCCGTGATCGTGATCGATGCCGACCTGCAGGACCCGCCGGAGTTGATCCCTGCCCTCGTCGCCGGCTGGCGGGAGGGATATGACGTGGTCTACGCGCAGCGGCGGGCCCGCCGGGGCGACACGTGGCTCAAGAAAACCACGGCGGGGGCGTTCTACCGGTTGATGTCCAAGCTCGGTGGCGTGGACCTGCCGCGCGACACGGGTGACTTCCGGTTGATGAGCCGACGCGCCGTGGACGCGCTGATGCGGCTTCGGGAGCAGCACCGGTTCATGAAGGGCCTGTTCGCCTGGATCGGCTTCCCGTCCAAAGCTGTGCCTTACGATCGCGATCCCCGGCAGGGTGGGATATCGAGCTTCAACTACTGGAAACTGTGGAATTTCGCGCTGGAGGGCATCACCAGCTTCACGGTCATGCCGCTCAAAGTCGCGACCTATTTCGGGCTGTGCGTGTCCGTGCTGGCAGGACTGTATGCCGTGCAGATGCTCGTGCGCACCATCCTGTTCGGCAACACGGTCGCCGGCTACCCCAGCTTAATGGCGGTGATCCTGTTCCTCGGGGGGGCGCAGATGCTCACACTCGGCGTCATCGGTGAATATCTCGGCCGCATCTTCAACGAGACCAAGCAGCGGCCGCTGTATTTGGTTGAGCGCCACCTCCAGGCCGGGCTGATCCAGCCCGATTTGTCGGCGTCATCACCCGTCGGCCGAACCCACGCGGCTTAGGCCACGGCCGCCTCTTCCTGCAGGAACGCCCGCACGACCGAGTCGAAATCCTCGTCCGCGGTGAAGCCAAGCTGCTTCGCGTATGTGGCGGAGAAATTGCCGGGCCACGAGTTGACGATGGCCTCGATCGCCGGGTCGGGCACCATGCGGACGCGATCCGCGACGTGCGCGCCACAGACCCGGCGTAGCGCCTCCAACATCGCGGCAACCGTGACCGACAGTCCGGGCATGTTGATCACGCGCCGCGTCCCGAGCGCACTGGCCGGCAGATCGTGGCCGTGCAGGATATTGCGGACAGCCTGCGCTGGCGACATCAGCCAGAGCACCGTATCGGGCGCCACCGGACAGATCGCGTCCTGCCCGGCCACCGGCTCGCGAATGATGCCGCTGGCGAAGGAGGAGGCGGCGCGGTTCGGCTTGCCGGGCCGGACGACGATGGTCGGCATGCGTAGGCTGCGCCCGTCGACCCAGCCACGGCGGCTATACTCCGCAAGCAGCAGGTCGTTGATCGCCTTTTCCGTCCCGTAGGAACTCTTGGGCTCCCAAACCTGGCTATCGGCGACGGTCTGCGGCAGGTCGCCGCCGAACACCGCGACGGAACTGGTCATCACCAACTTGGCGCCGCTGCCCACCGCACGGATGCGCTCCAGTAAGGCCCTCGTCGCGTCCAGGTTGATGCGCATGCCGAGGTCGAACTCCGCCTCTGCCTGCCCGGACACGATCGCGGCCAGGTGGAACACGGATGTGACGCTGCCGTCCACCAAGCTGGCCAGTTGCGCCGGGTCGGCGATGTCGCCGGCCACGCCGTGTACGCGCGGGTCGCCGCCGCCTTGAAGGGGCAGCACGTCGAACGCAGTGATGCGCTCGATCCGGCCGGTTTGTCCCGCGCGGTCGGTGATGGTGCCCTGCCGAAGCAAGGCGTCGATGACCCGGCGTCCAAGGAAGCCGGCGGCCCCCGTGACGAGCACGTGCATGGTATTCGCTCCTTTCGCGACGCAGCCCTGGCCCGCACCTTCGGATTGGGGTGAGCACCTGGATTAACCCGAGCGACTCGGATATAGAGCCGTTCGGCGGTGCAAACAGCGGATATCTACTGTTGCGACGCGACGCTAGCACCAAGGTCCGGTGGCAGAGTGGTGATGCAGCGGACTGCAAATCCGCGTATGCCGGTTCGATTCCGGCCCGGACCTCCAGTTCAGTTCTTACAGGCTAAACCACCTGGGCGCTCGGCGGCCTAGTACCAGCCGTGACGCTGCCAGAAACTCGCGGCGTTGTCGGCGGTGCGATAGCGCTGCTGGATGTAGCGGATCCCGCCTTGCGCCTCCTCCACGGCACTGCCGAAGGAGGCAGCGCCATGGGGGTTGAGATGGTAGCTCGCGGCAGTCAGTTGGAACAAACCGCGGGCTGAATCCACACTGTTATGGGCCCCGACCCGGCCGCTCGACTCGTGATCGACAATGAAGTGCAGGCTCGGCTCCCATGCCTCGGGCACAGCCTCCTTCTGCATGGCGGCATGCAGGGCCTGCGTCACCGACGAATGGTCCAGATGCTGGGCGAAGGCCGCTGCATGCGCCGGCTGGGCATGGTGGTGCGGATGGTGGTGGCGGTGCCGCGCCGGCGTGGCCGCCGTCGACGGTAAGTCCGTTCTAGTCGCCGCGCCGGGGGCTATGTCGGATGGCTTCATCACCGCAAGTCTAAGCGCCAAACCGCTTACGAAAGGTTACCGAAACTGTGCCTGGAATGGGCCGTCACTCCACCGCGGCGCCGTTCGCCAATGGCTCCGGATTGGCCTGGCGCTGCATAACCATGTGGATGCACCCCAGCAGCTCGACAGTGCGGAACGGCTTGCGCACGATCTGGTCGATCGGCAGTTCACGCGCGGCCAGCTCGGCGTAATCGGCGTAGCCGGTCGCCAACAGCACCGCGATACCGGGCCAGCGCTGCTTCACTTCCTGCAACAGTTCGCGACCGGTCATGCCGGGCATCGCGTAATCCGCGATCACCAGCGCGACCGGACTATCGGCTTGCTCGAGTAGCTCGATTGCCTTGGCACCATCCGGTGCCGTGACGACGCAATACCCGCTCTCCACCAGCATCAGTTCGGTCACGGTGCGGACCTGTTCGTCGTCATCCACCAGCAGCACCGATTGCGTGCGTCCAATCGCGGGTTGCGCCAGATCGGACCCGACGGCAGCCAGCGCCGGCTCCACGAGGCTCCGCGGGAGCATGATTCGGACCGCGGTGCCCTCACCGACCCGGCTTTCGATTGTGACGCTGCCGCCCAATTGGCCAACCATGCCGTGCACCTGCGAGAGGCCTAACCCCGGCCCCTTGCCCGGTTCCTTGGTGGTGAAGAACGGCTCGAACGCCCGATTAACCACGCTGGGCGGCATGCCCGTCCCCGAATCGGAAACGGTGACGCAGACGTATTCGCCTATGCCGAGTTCGGACACGGGGGAGGCCGGCGTAGTCAGTATGTTCGTCGCCGCGATCCTGAGCCGCCCGCCCGAGGGCATCGCATCGCGCGCGTTCAGCGCCAGGTTGAGGATCGCGGCGGCGAACTGGTTCGGCTCCAGCATCGCAGGCCATAGATCGTCGTTGACCCTGGTCTCCAGCCGGACGGAGGGACCCAAGGTGCTCTCCAACAGCCCGACCATGCCGCGGATCACTTCCGCAACGCTGACGCTCACGCTCACCGCGAGCAACGGCTGCTTGTGGGAGAATGCCAGCAATTGCGCGGTGAGCAGGGAGCCGCGTTCGACAGCCCGGGTCGCGGAGTCGAGCAGTCTCTCCTGCCGGCTATCAGCCGCGCCAATACGTTTGCGGAGCAGTTCCAGGCTGCCGAGAATGACCGTTAGCAAGTTGTTGAATTCGTAGGCCATTCCGCCTGCGAGTTGGCCGACGGCCTGCAGCTTTTGAACCTGCCGCAGGCTACCCTCGGTCAGCTCCCGCTCGGCGATCTCGACCTGCAACCGATTGTTGCTGTCCAGCAGCGCGCGGGTCCGGTCGGATACCCGCAGCTCCAGCGCCTCATTGAGCGCCTGCAGTTCCGCACGCTGCTGCTGCAGCAATTCGGCCATCTCGTTAAAGGCATCCCCCAGGCCGGCGAACTCCGCCGCGACGGATTTCGGCATCGCGACCCTGGCTGTCAGATCACCACTACCCCAACGCCGGGCCGCCCCTAGCAGGACGGAGGCTGGGACGCGCAGATAGCGATACCCGATGAACAGGGCGAGCAGGATCGAGAGACCTGCCCCCAGCACGATCAGCAGGTACCCGCGGTGGGCTGCGGCATCGATGCCACCGACGAGGTCGGCGACGCTGAAACCGACACAGACGAGCACCGCGGCGTGATCGAGGCCCGGGGGGACATAGCCCATGATCCGCCGATCGCCGCTCTCGTCGCGGTAAAGCGTGGTGCCGGCCGATTGCTGCTGCAGGGCGGCGCGTTGCTCCGGGGTTGCGGCATGGCCGACCATCCCTGGCCGCTCCGGTGCATTTGCCAGGACGGTGCCATCACGGTCGGCAACCACGAACCGGCCGCGATCCGGCCGGTCTAGCCCCGCCAGCAGCGTGCCGAGCCGGTCGAGGTTCAGGCCGGCGATCAGGAGGCCCGACTCGCCCCCAGCGGCCTGGAAAGGGAGTGCGAACGTGATCATGGGGGGAGCGACTGCGGCCAGGTTGGCATAGCGACCCGTCACGAACCCGGATGCGGACAGAAACGGCTCGGCGAGGCTGGCAAGCGCATCCTCTGGCACCGGTGCGGCCGCAGCATCGCTACAGACCGGTGTGCCATCCCGCCGGACGACGGCCAGCACGCTATAGGCCGTGGCGACGCGGCGAAGGTTGCGCAGAGCCTCCGCGCACGCCGGATCGAGTGTGCGCACCGGCCTGGAGGCACTGAGCGCCACCAGCATCTGGCGCGTGCCGTCGACGATTTTGTCCACCGAGGCGCTGACGAACAAGGCCTTCTGGACGGCCATGGCCCGGGCCTGCTCAGCCCGGTCGCGATGTAACTCATGCTGGAAGTTGATCAGAACGGCCAACGCCGGACCCGCGGCGACGATGACGAGCAGGACCAATCCGCCGAGCAGATTACCCCGTCTTATGAAGCTGGGCCTCAAGAAGCTGGGAACGGCTCGATCCATGGGCGCTGTGCTCTTAACCCCTGGAAGCTCCCCGCCTGTGGAGCAATCAACCCTGCGGCTTCCCAAATGATATGGTGCGAGAGGGGGGATTCGAACCCCCACGCCTTGCGGCGCACGATTTTGAGTCGCGTGCGTCTACCGTTCCGCCACTCTCGCCCCGGTAGGGTGTGGGGCGCACCATACTCATTTGCGTCCGCGTGGCAACGCAGCTATAGAGCGCGCCGCGCAGCGATCCCGAATAGCTCAGTTGGTAGAGCAAGCGACTGTTAATCGCTCGGTCGTAGGTTCGAGTCCTACTTCGGGAGCCAGCGCCGCCGAACCACCCCCTGGCCCGTGCCTCGGCGTGGTGTCCCCAGGCTGGGTCACCGTCATCACAGCTTCACATGCGAAGCGGCGCCTACTGTGACAGACGCCATTGGCAACCGACCAATCTGGCCGGGACGGCCGTTTCGCCGTAGAATCCGTTCCCTCTTCTATCC
This sequence comes from uncultured Acetobacteraceae bacterium, assembly GCA_964242215.1. GTDB lineage: Bacteria > Pseudomonadota > Alphaproteobacteria > Acetobacterales > Acetobacteraceae > LMUY01. The sequence continues at coordinate 60,416 of CAXTCJ010000001.1, forward strand.
AGGATCGTTAATGACCTGTCTGACCAATGCCCGAGTGATCCTGCGCGACCAGCTGCTCGAGGGGACCATCCTCGTCGAGGACGGCGTGATCACCGCCATCGATGCGGGCCGGTCGAGCCTGCCCGGCGCAATCGACATGGATGGCGACCTGCTGATCCCGGGTGTGGTCGACCTGCATACCGACAACCTCGAGCGGCAGGTGCAGCCCCGTAGCAATGCGCGCTGGCCCTCCCGCTCGGCGATGGTGGCGCATGACGCGCAATGTGCCGCGGCCGGGGTGACGACGGTGCTGGACGCGCTGTGCCTGGGGGATCTCGGCTTCGACAAGGACCGGATCCGCACGTTCCGAGAGGGTGTCAGCGACGGCGACGCCCTGGCCGGCACGGGGCTGCTGAAAAGTGACCATTACCTGCATCTGCGCTGCGAACTGCCCGCCGCGGACATGATGGGGCTGCTGGACCCGGTGGCCGACCATCCCCGCGTGCGCATGATCAGCCTGATGGACCACTCGCCGGGCGTTGGCCAATACGCCAACCTGGACCGCTACCGTGCCATGCGGGCCAAGGACGGCCACGACTCGGCGACGATCGAGCGCCGCATCGTGGAGTTGCAGGAGCAACGCGCCCGGCTGCGCGACCCTAATCGCCGGGCCCTGCTGGACCGCGTGCGCGATGGCGGCACGGTGCTGGCCAGCCACGACGACCGGACCGAGGAGGAGGTGGAGGAAAATCACCAGGACGGCATCCGGATCAGCGAATTCCCGGTCTCGATGGAGGCGGCGCTGGCGGCCCGGGCGCGCGGCATGGAGGTCATCGCCGGGGCCCCCAACATCGTCCGCGGCGGCAGCCATAGCGGCAACGTGGCCGCCTCCGACCTAGTGCGGGAGCGCGCGGTGGACGCCTTCGCCTCCGACTACGTGCCCGCCAGCCTGATCGAAGCTGTGTTCGGCTGCCAAGGCATCACCCTGCCGGATGCCGTGGCGCTGGTCACCGACCGCCCCGCGCAGATGGCCGGGCTGACGGACCGCGGCCGCCTCGCGGTCGGGCTGCGGGCCGATATGGTGCGGCTGCGCCTGCATGAAGGCTTGCCGATCGTGCGCCAGGTGTGGAAGGCGGGCGAGCGGGTGATTTGACCGCCCGCACCGCCATCTACTACGCGCCCGACGAGTCCGATGCACTCTGGGCCGCCGGGTGCGATTGGCTCGGCCGGGATCCGACCAGCGGGCGCCGCATCACGCACCCCGAGCGCGACGAACTTACCGCCGAGCCGCGGCTGTATGGCTTCCACGCCACGCTCAAGCCACCGATGCGCCTGAACCACGGCTGGTTCGCGCTGCTGGAAGATGCCGCGGCGATGGCCGAACACATCGCGCCGTTCGAGCTGCCACCGCTCCAAGTGACCGATCTCGGGGGATTCCTGGCCTTGCAGGAACAGGCGCCCTGTCCCGCCCTGCACGCCCTCGCCAATGCCTGCGTGACCGAGCTGGACGCCCACCGCGTGCCGCCGGACGCCGCCGAGATCGCGCGTCGCACCCGGCCCAGCTTCACGCCCGAGCAGCACGCCATGCTGCGCGACTGGGGCTATCCGCACGTGCTCGGCACTTGGCGGTTCCACATGACGCTGACCCGGCGGCTCGTCCCCGACGAGCACGCCACCATCCGCCCTCAGGCCGAGGCTTTTTTTGCGCCGGCACTGGCCATGAAGCGAGTCGTGACGACGATCTGCCTGTTCACCCAGCCGGGGCCGGGCGAGCCGTTCATGTTAGCCGAGCGCGTCCCGCTTCGCGGCTGAGTACTTCGATCAGACGGTTGGCGCCGTCCTTGACGGTCCCGTCGTTCACGATCGTGTCGCGCTGCACCGGCAACGGCAGCACGATGGCGCGGGACAAGCGGCGGATCACGTCCATCTTGTCCTCCCGGCCCCGCGCCTCCAGCCGTGCCGCGCGCACCTCCGTCGGCGCCGTGATCTCGACCACGCGAACCGGGAACAGCGAGGCCGCATCGGCGATCACGGCGCGGGAGATGTTCGCCACCACGACCCGGCTCTCGTCCAGATCCGCAGCGATTCGCGCCGGCAGGGCGTAGCGCAGCCCGTGAGCATGCCATTGCAGCGCAAACACCCCCGCCTGCAGCCGGCGCTCGAACTCCTCCTCGGTCACCGTCTCGTGCTGTTCACCACCCTCCATCACGGGCCGGGTCACCACCCGGCGCACGAACCGGAACCGGTCGTCGCCCCGGAGCGTCATGGCCGCGGCCTCGATCAACGTATCCTTGCCGGCGCCTGACGCGCCCACTACCAGCACCAGCATACAGTTCCCCGCGTTGCCCCCACCGTGTAAGGGCGTACCTTGTCGCGGCGGACCTTGGCGGTAGGTTGGGCCGGACGCAACGGAGCACGCCCATGTTTACCACCCGGCCCGAGATCACCGGCACCTTCGGCGTGGTCGCCACAACCCATTGGCTTGCCACGGCCGTTGGCCAAGCCGTGCTGGAGCGCGGCGGCAACGCATTCGACGCCGCAGTCGCCGCCGCCTTCACCCTGCAGGTCGCGGAGCCGCATCTGAACGGCCCCGGTGGCGACGCGCCGATCATCATCCACGACGCAAAGACCGGGAAGCAGCGCGTGATCTGCGGCCAGGGCCCCTCCCCGGCCGCCGCCACGCTGGAGGCATTCGCGGCGCTGGACCTGGACCTGATCCCCGCCACCGGCTTCCTGCCCGCAGTGGTGCCTGGCTCGTTCGGTGCCTGGTGCCTGCTGCTGCGGGACTGGGGCACGTGGGAGCTGGACGCCGTGCTGGCCTTCGCCATCGGCTATGCCGAGCACGGCGTGCCGCTTGTGCCGCGCGTCCCGGCCACGATCGAGAGCGTGCGGCCGCTGTTCATGGAGGAGTGGCACAGCAGCGCCGAGATCTGGCTGCCCGGTGGCCAAGTGCCCGCCGTGGACAAGCCGTTCGCCAACCCGACCCTGGCGCAAACCTGGAAGCGCGTGCTGCGCGAAGCCGGCGGCGCCACGCGGCAGGCGCGAATCGAGGCGGCGCGGCATGCCTGGTATCAAGGCTTCGTGGCCGAGGCGATCGGCAAGTTCTTCGAAACCGAGGCGCTGGACGTCTCCGGCCGCCGCCACCGCGGCCTGATGACCGCGCAGGACTTGGCGGAGTGGGAGCCCACCGTCGAGGACCCGCTCACCTACGACTACGCCGGGCACACGGTGCTGAAATGCGGCCCGTGGAGCCAGGGTCCGGTGTTCCTGCAGCAATTGGCCCTGCTCGCCGGCTTCGACATCGGCGCCATGGACCCGGTCGGCGCCGATTTCGTGCACACCGTCGTGGAGTGCATGAAGCTCGCCTACGCCGACCGCGAGGCCTTCTACGGCGACCCGGCGTTCGGCGACGTGCCGATGCAGACGCTGCTCTCCCCCGCCTACAACGACCAACGCCGCAAGCTGGTGGGCCCCGAGGCATCGTTCGACCTGCGGCCCGGAGTGGTGGGCAACAATTCCCCCTGGGTGGACCACGAGGCGGCATCGCGCGTGGAATACCTGACCCGGGCCCCCGGCGCCGGCGAGCCGACGGTGGCGCGGATGGGCGTGATCGGGGCGGATACCGTGCACATCGACGTGATCGACCGGTGGGGCAACATGGTCAGCGCCACACCCTCGGGCGGCTGGCTGCAATCCTCCCCCGCCGTGCCGGGCCTGGGCTTCTGCATGGGCACGCGCGGCCAGATGTTCTGGCTGCGGCCGGACCTGCCCAACAGCCTGCTGCCGAAAAAACGCCCGCGCACGACGCTGTCGCCCTCGATGGCGCTGAAGGATGGCAAGGCCTGGATGGCGTTCGGCACCCCCGGCGGCGAGCAGCAGGACCAGTGGTCGCCGATCTTCTTCCTCCGCCGGGTGCACCACAAACTCGGCATCCAGGCAGCGATCGACATGCCCTCGTTCCATACCGAGCACTGGCCCAGCAGCTTCTGGCCGCGCGCCGCCCGGCCCGGCAAGGTCGTGCTGGAGGGTCGTTTCAGCCTGTCCGTCCGCGACGAACTGGCCCGCCGCGGCCACGCCGTGACCATGGGTGAGGATTGGTCCGAGGGCCGGTTGTCCGGTGCCGACCTGGTGGACGGCGTGATGCATGCCGGGGCGAACCCACGCGGCATGCAAGGCTACGCAGCCGGACGGTAGGGTTGCGGCGGAAAGAAAATCCCCCTCCCCTTGTGGGAGGGGTTAGGGGAGGGGTGGCAGCGGCACGGTGAACGCGATGGCTTGCCCGCTTGAAAATAGCTGATCGTGCGTGTGGCCAGCCCCCTCCACCATGCCTTGCATGGTCCCCCTCCCCCGCTGCGCGAGGGAGGATTTAGAAGAACGCTTCGAACTGCTCGATCACCGCATCAGGCGCCTCTTCGGCCAGGAAGTGTCCACTCGGCACCCCAGCGCCGCTGACGTTCGCGGAGCAATACTGCTGCCAGATCGCCACCGGGTCGTACCAGCCGCCCACCTTTCCCTTCTCGCCCCATAGCGCCAGCATCGGACACTGAACCTGATGCCCGTCGGAGCGGCCGATGCGGTCGTGCACCAGGTCGATCGAGGCAGCGGCGCGATAGTCCTCGCACATGCCGGTGATCGCCGCCGGGTCGTGCGCGGCACGCAGGTAGTCCTCCAGTGCCTCCGGGGCGAAAAAGTCCGGAATGCCAGCACCGTGGCCGGTATGGGCCGCGAACCAGGTGTCCGGCGACTTGTCGATCAGATCCTCGGGGAACGGGTGCGGCTGGGCGAACCAGAACCAATGATAGTAGCCGAGCGCGAACGACATGTCGGCCCGCTCGAAATGCTCGATGGTCGGGACGATGTCGAGCACGGCCAGCTTGGTCACGCGCCGCGGATTGTCCAGCGCCAGCCGGTGCGCCACCCGGGCACCACGGTCATGCGCGCCGACGCAATAGGTCTCGTGCCCCAGTTGCGCCATGAGGTCGGCCACGTCGCGCGCCATCTCGGTCTTGGCGTAGGGGGCGTGATCGGATGTGGCCGGCGGCTTTTCGCTGCCACCGTAGCCGCGCAGGTCGGGGCAGATCACGGTGAAGCGGCGGGCCATGGCCGGTGCCACGTGATGCCACATGAAATGGGTTTGCGGATTGCCATGCAGCAGCAACAGCGCCGGGCCGGTGCCGCCGATGCGATAGCGCACGGTGCCACCCGGGACGGTGGCGGTCGTCATCGTGAAGCCTGGGAAGAACATCGGAGCTCCTGCGCAAAATCGAACCGGCGTGGTGGTTTAGCACGGCATGGGCGCATACCGGGTCAAGGTGGCAAAACCATGGACGTCCCCATACCAACTAAAGGCAGCATGATATGGCAGTGACATGACACATTCGCCCAGGGTCGTCGTGATCGGCGCAGGGGTTTGCGGCCTGGCGGCGGCGGCGGCGCTTCGCCGGCAGGGCGGGTCCGTCACCGTAATCGAGGCATCGGACCGGATCGGCGGCCGCGCCTATACCACCGTGCCGCCATTGCTCGGGGCGGCGCTCGACCATGGTGCCGCCTGGCTGCATGCCGCCGAGCACAACCCACTCGCCACCTTGGCCACTGAGCTTGGCGACCGCACGCTGGACACCAGCGCTCACCGGTCGGAGCGCACCCGCCTGCGCGGCCGGTTCGCGACGGCGGACGAACTGGCGGCCTATGGCGCTGCCGAACGCGCCTTCCATGCGCGGACCGAACAGGCGCTGGCCGGCCCCGATACCAGCCTTGCCGCGGCCGTCGCCGATATTGCTGCGGTGCCGTGGCTCGCCGCCGTGGTGAATTGGGAAGCCCCGGTGATCGCCGCCGCCGACGCGCATGCGCTAAGCCTGTATGACTGGCACACCAACCTGCTCGAGGGCAGCAACTGGCACGTGGAAGGGGGCGTGGGTGCATTCGTGGCGCGCCGCCTCGGCCCGCCGGCCGGCCCGGTGCAACTCGGCGTGGCGGCGACGGCCGTGCGCTGGGACGGACCCGGCGTAGTGGTGGAGACCAGTGCGGGAACGCTGCACGCCGACGCCTGCATCGTTACCGTGTCGACGGGGGTGCTGGCGGCAGGAGCGATCCGGTTCACGCCCGCTTTACCGGTCGCGGTACAGGAGGCAGTCGACGGGCTGCCAATGGGACTGCTGAACAAGGTCGCACTGCGTGCCGCCGGGCCGGACCGGCTCGATTTGCCGGAGTCGTGCAGCGTCGACCAGCCGGTTCCGGCGATCGACAGCCCATCGATGACGATCGTGGGCTGGCCCCGGGGTGCGGACCACGTGATCTGCTTCACCGGCGGCAGCCACGCGGTCGAGCGGGAGGTGGCGGGCGAGTCGGAGGCGTTTGCCCGCGACCAACTGCGCGCGATGTGGGGTGGCCGAGCGGACAGGGCGTTCCGGCCCGGTGCGGTGGTGACGGGTTGGGCGGGCGATCCGTTGTATCGCGGTGCCTACGCCTACGCGCGGCCAGGCTGCGCTGGGGCGAGGGCGGTGCTAGGGACGCCCCTGGCCGATGGGCGGCTGATCTTCGCCGGGGAGGCCACCCGAACGGACGGACTAGCGGGCACCGTCGGCGGCGCCTTTCTGGCTGGTGAGGAAGCGGGCGTTATCTTTGCCCGACGCCGAGTTGACTAAACCGCGGCATCGTAACGCCGCAGCAGCAGCCGCACGGCCAGCCGGAGCGCACGGTCGAATAGGTAGCCGAGCAGCCCGAGCGTGATGATGCCGACGAACACCCACTCCGTGCGGGCGTAGTTGCGCGCCGTCCAGATCAGCGCGCCAAGCCCCTCCTCCGCCGCCACGATCTCTGCCGAGACGATGGTGAGGAACGAGTTGCCCATCGCGATGCGTGCACCGGTCACCATGTACGGCACGGTAGAGGGCACCACCACGGTGAGCAGCGTCTTCCACTGGCTGGCACCCAATGAGGCCGCGGCTCGCAACCGGAGTTCACTGACGGCCTGCACGCCGGCGATGGTGTTCAGCGTCACGATGAACACGCTGGTGTAGAAGATCAGCGCGACCTTGGAGATCTCGCCGGGTCCGAGCCAGATCACCGCCAGCGTCACGAACGCCACCGGCGGGATGAAACGGAAGAACTCGATATACGGGTCGAGCAGCCTGCGGATGATTGGGATGTAGCCCATCAGGATGCCGACGGGGATGCCGACCACCAGCCCGGCCGCCCAGCCGACCAGGATGCGGGCGGACGACGCCTCGATCGCGCCCTGCAGCGTTCCGTCCGCGAGCAGTTCGCCGGCGGCTTCCCAGGTCATGCGCGGCGACGGCAGGAACAGCGGTGAGACGCGAAGGCTCAGCAGTTCCCACACCAGCAGCCCGGCCGCGACGGAGAGCAAGCCGCTGCCCCAGCGCCAGGCGCCGCGCACCGCACGGCCGATGCGCGGGACGGGTGCCACCGCCACGCCGCCCGCAACGCCGGCGCCGCTCATGCCGCCTGGTCCGTGTCGAGGCCTTGCTGGCGCAGCACCTTGCTGACTTCCGCGCCGATGTCGTCGCGCAGCCTGCTGTACAGGGCGGCGGCCGCCGGGTTGGTGGCGTCCCGCGGGCCGGGAAAGTCCACGTCGGCGATGCTCTTGATGCCGGCGGACGGACCCGCCGTCATGGTGACGATGCGGTCGCCGAGCACGATCGCCTCCCAGATGTCGTGGGTGACGAACAACACGGTGGAGCGGGTCTCGCGCCAGATGCGGGCCAGTTCGGTCTGCATGATCTCGCGGGTCTGCGCATCGAGGGCACCGAACGGTTCGTCCATCAGGATGACGGAGGGTTCGTTGACCAGCACGCGGGCGATCTGCACGCGCTGGCGCATGCCGCCGGACAAAGCGGGCGGATACGCGGCCGCCACGTGGCCCAGCCCGACCATGCGCAGAAAGTGGTCCGCCATCTCGGCACGCCTGCGGGCGGGGATGCCCCGCATGCGGGGGCCGTATTCCACGTTCTGCCGCACAGTGAGCCAGGGGAACAGCACCTCGGTGCTCTGGAACACCATGCCGCGCTCGATCCCCGGGCCGCGCACCAGCTTGCCGCCGACCTCCGTCGTGCCGCCCGCCTTCAGGAAGCCGGCGATCACGTTCAACAACGTGGACTTGCCGCAACCGCTCGGCCCCAGCAGGCAGACGAACTCACCCTCGTTCACGTACAGGTCCATCGCTCCCACGATCGACTTGCCGCCGATATCGACGGACACGCGGGTGAGGCGGATGTCGGCGCCGTGGATCATTCCTGGCTGCCGACGGCGCGCGTTTCCATCGGGTAGTGCACGTTGCCGCCGGTGAACGGCGGGAAGCTGTTGAAGTCGGCCCGCATGTCCGTCAGCACCGGCGACGCCAGCGCGTGGGTCAGGGCGGCGGGGCTGTCGAACACCACCTTGTTGCGTTGCATGAAGTCTTCGCGCGGCCAGGGCAGCCCGGTGACCCAGTCGATGCGCGTGTAGATCTCGACCATTCGCACGCCCGGGAAGCGCGCCATGATCGGGGGATGATGCTTGTTGTAGTGGCCGTTCCACGCGTTCACGTCACTCGCCGGTCCTGGGTATTTCACCAGGAACGTGCAAGGCCACTGCCCCGCCGCCGTCTGCAGCTTGGCGTCGGGCACCGGGTAGCGCCGCTGCAGCATCGCCTGGTGCGTGGGAACCGAACCGCCCGGGACGGACGCGAGCAACCGGCCCAGCACTGCGCCTTCCGCCACCGCCGCCTCCAAGGCCTCGATCGTGGCGAAGTGCAGTTGCAGCGCCAACGCCGGCGCGGGCTCGTCGCCGGAGAAAGGACCGTCCAGGGTCTCGGCGAGCGGGCTGAACACCAGGCCGCCATGCAGGCCCGGCACGTGCGCAACCTCGGCCGCCAGCGCGTCCAGCGCCGCCGCGTCCAGCGTCGGCGCGTGCTGCATGAACGCAAACCACGAGAACATCGTCAGGTCTCCAACTCCATCAACTGCAACGCCATCCGGCCCACCCGGGACTCCGGGTCTGCGAGATCGAGCGCAACCTCCAAATGACCGCGGCCGGTGACGATCTCGTGGCAGACGAGGTGGCCGGCGGGAGCGACGGTCGTGGCGAACTCGTCGGTCTGGCGCGCGAACTCGGGGCTCTCCCGCTCGCCACGGAACAGCGCCACCGGGCAGGCGAGCTTGTTCAGGTGGCGTTGCGGGCTGAGCTGCGACTCCGTCTCGGCGGTAAGCCGGACATAGTCGTTGCGGCACGACAAGCGGACCGGCGCCAGATCGTACATGCCGCCGACAAGTAGGCAGCTCCTAAGCACGTCGGGCGGCACGGCGTAGTGCGACCAGTCGGCCACCAGAAGGCACGCCGCCATATGCGCCCCCGAGGAGTGACCGCTGAGATGGATGCGGGTGGGATCCCCGCCAAACGTCGCCGCGTTGCCAAACAGCCAGGCGATCGCGCGTTGCAGTTCCGCCAGCACCTCGGTCAGATCGGGGCCCGGTAGCAACGAAAACTCCAGCGCCACGAAATGCGCCCCGGCGGCGACGAAACTCGGCGCCGCAAACCCGCTATCGCCGCGTCCGAGATGCCGCCAGGCGCCGCCGTGGACGAAGACATGGATCGGAGCGTTCGGCCGGTCGGTGCGGTACAGGTCCAGCATTTCCGCCGGGCCGTCGCCATACCGGTGCGTCTCCGGGCTCCCGAGAAGCTGCCGCGCCGCTTCCGTCAGGGTGGTGTAGCTGGCAACCGTAGCCTGATCGTTCGGGTTCCACCGCGGCTGATCGTATTGCGCGTCCAGTTCTGCCTGGGTGTAGTCGAGGAATACTGCGTCAGTCTCACGCGATGGTCCGGTGGGCACGCTTCACCTCGCTGTCGCAACCACGCTGACCGCTGCCGCTTTACTCACGGCCAACGGCACGCACCGCTCGCGTGTGCGGCATTTTCGAACACTGTTCTAGTTTGCACCGCAACATCGCGTCCAGAAGTTTCGGGCAAGGGGGCGTATTATTGCCCTAGGTGCTGCTCGCGAACCACCGGCACCACACTGCGACGATGGCGCCCGACGGCAAGCGTTTGTAAGCTCCCCGAAACGGAAGATGAGCCGCCCATGATCGCCTTGCACCCAGACGCAAAACGCCTGCTGGACGTCATCCGGTTGGCCCGCCGCCCGGCGTTCGAAACGCTGTCCGCGGTGGAAGCGAGGCAGGCCTACAGCGCCGGCCGCTCGGTGCTGCAACTGCCACCGGAGGACGTGGCCGAGACGCGCGACCTGCTGATCGAAGGACCGGGTGGCCCGCTGCAGGCGCGGCTATATCGCGGTGCCGCCACGCCGGATAGCCCGTTGCCCGGCGTACTTTATCTGCACGGCGGCGGCTGGGTGGTCGGCGATCTGGTCAGCCATGACGGCGTGTGCCGGCGGCTGGCGAACCTGGCGGGTTGCCGGGTGCTGGCGCTGGACTACCGCTTGGCGCCCGAGCACCCATTCCCAGCCGCCGTGGACGATGGCGCGGCAGCGCTGCACTGGATGGCCGGGAACGCGGCCGAGTTGGGGATCGATACCACTCGCATGGCGGTCGCGGGCGACAGCGCCGGCGGCAACCTGGCTGCGGTGCTCGCATTGATGGGCCGCGACGGCACGGTGCCGGCAACGGCGTTCCAGCTACTCCTGTACCCGGTGACGGATCTGGCTATGAACACCGCCTCCTACCGCCGGGTCACCGAGGGCGTACCGTTGACCGCCACCGCCATGCGCTGGTTCATCGACCATTACACCCCTGACCCGGCGCAGCGGACGGATTGGCGCGCCTCCCCCCTGCTCGCCCCCAGCCTGGCCGGCACGCCCTCCGCCTTTGTCATGACGGTGGGTCACGACCCGCTGGCCGACGAAGGCCGCGCCTATGCCGTGCGGTTGGAGGCGGACGGTGTTCGGGTCGCCGCGTTGCACTTGTCGGACCACTTGCACGGCATGATCACGATGAACCGCCTGATCTCCTCGGGCGATGCTGTGCTGCAATATGCCGCCGCGGCGATGTGCGACGCTTGGCAAGCACGCTAATTGCCTTGAACCGCGCCGCACGCTCCCATAGCATCACCGCAACGATCACGGGCGCCAAAGCCCGGACGCCAAAGGGTGGGGAGATGCCATGCAGCACCGGCCGGAGGCGACAGTTAGGTCCGCCTTACTTTCTCGTCCGGGCTAACGGGCGTGGAAACCGACGCGATCGCCACTCTTTTGCAGTTGACGCTCCCGCCAAGCCCATCACCTGACCCACTGCTGGCAGTGCGGGATGTCGTCGTGCGCTTCGGCGGCATCATTGCACTGAACGGCGTGTCGTTCACCGTCGGGACGGGCCAGATCTGCGGGCTGATCGGGCCGAACGGGTCCGGCAAGACCACGCTGTTCAACTGCATCAGTGGCATCTATCGCCCCCAGGAGGGTCGCGTGGTGCTGCAGGGCCGCACGCTCGCCGGTGTCAGCCGTCACCGCATTGTCGACATGGGCATCGGCCGCACGTTCCAGAACGTCGCGCTGTATCGCAGCATGACAGTGTGGGAGAACATGCTCGCCGGCGCGCACCATCTGGGCCGCACCATGTTCCTGGCCAACGCCCTGCGCCTGCCATCCGTCCGCCGCGAGGAAGCAGTGGCGCGCACGCGTTTGGAACGGCTGCTGGATCTGTTGGATCTCCGCCGGGTCGCGCGTGCCCCCGTCGCCAGCCTGCCCTTCGGCACGCAGAAGCGCGTCGAAATGGCCCGCGCCCTGATCGGCGCCCCCAAGCTGCTGCTGCTGGACGAGCCCGCCGCGGGCCTGAACCACGAGGAAGTCGGCCACCTGGAAACCCTGATGCACCAGATCCGGGCGGAGTTCGATTGCTCGATCCTGCTGGTCGAGCATCACATGAACCTGGTGATGCGCGTGTCCGACAAGGTCGTGGCGCTGGAGGGCGGCCGCAAGATCGCCGACGGCGCCCCAGGCTCCGTTCGCGACGACCCGGCGGTGATCCGCGCCTATCTCGGCGAACCCATGGAGCACAGCCGTGGCTGCGCTGCTTGAAACCCACAAGCTGGTCGCGGGCTACGGCGCCGTGACGGTGCTGCACGGGCTGGATTTCGCGGTCGAGCAAGGCGGCATCACGGCACTGCTGGGGGCCAATGGCGCCGGCAAGACCACCACCCTGCGCGCGCTCAGCGGCATGGTTCGCACCGCCGGGCGCATCATGTTGGATGGCGAGAGCATCGCCGGGTGCAAGCCGGAAACCATCGCCCGCCGCGGCGTCGCGCACGTGCCGGACGGGCGGGGCACGGTGATGGAACTGACGGTGGAGGAGAACCTTCGCCTCGGCGGCTACACCCGAAAGCGCGGCGAGCTCGGCCCGGCGATGGAGCGGGTGTTCGGCTACTTTCCACGTTTGAAGCAGCGCCTGCGCCAGCAAGCCGGAACCCTATCCGGCGGCGAACAACAGATGCTGGCGATCGGCCGCGCCTTGCTGCTCGCCCCGCGGCTGCTGCTGTTGGACGAGCCCTCCTTCGGCCTCGCGCCGCTTGTCGTCCGCGAAATCTTCGAGATCATGCGCCGGGTCAACCGCGAGGACGGTGTCGGCATCCTGCTGGTCGAACAAAATGCATCCCTGGCCCTGGACGTCGCGGACCACGCCTGCCTGCTGGAGACGGGGCGCATCGTGATGGCCGGCCCGGCCGAGATGCTGAAACGCGACGAGCAGGTACGCCGCTCGTACCTGGGGTACTGAGGTGAACGAGCTGTTGCACCAAGTGCTGTCCGGCATCGCCTCGGGCGGTATCTACGCCAGCGTGGCCTTGGCGCTGGTGATGATCTTCCAGGCGACGCACCACGTGAACTTCGCGCAGGGCGAGATGGCGATGTTCTCCACCTACATCGCGCTGACCCTGATCGAGATAGGCATACCCTATTGGGGTGCCTTCGTGATCACCATCCTGGTGTCGCTGGTGATGGGGGCGGTGATCCAGCGCGTGCTGCTGGCGCCGATGGCCAACGCGCCTGTGTTGGCGACGGTGGGCGTCTTCATCGGGCTGTTGCTGGTGTTCAACAGCGTCGCTGGCTGGCTGTTCACCTATACGCTGAAGCCATTTCCCAGCCCGTTCGACGGTCCGCCGCTGCTGGGCGGCTTCATCACCCGCCACGACCTCGGCAGCACCGGCGTCACCCTGGTCGTGTTGCTGTTGGTCTGGGCGTTCTTCCGCTTCACTTCGCTCGGCCTGGCGATGCGGGCCTCGGCCTACAACCCCGTCTCCAGCCGGCTGATGGGCATCCACGTCGGCCGCATGCTGGCACTCGGCTGGGGCCTGGCCGCCGCCATCGGCGCCATCGCGGGCATGATGATCGCACCCGTGGTATTCCTGGACCCGAACATGATGGCGGGTGTGCTGCTGTATGCCTTCGCCGGGGCGCTGCTCGGCGGCATCAGCAGCCCGCTCGGCGCGGTGGTCGGCGGCTTCGCGATCGGCGTAATCGAGAATCTGGCCGGCGCTTACGTCGTGGGCGACCAACTCAAGCTGACGGTGGCCCTGGTGATCATCGTGGCCGTGCTGACGGTGCGCCCCGCCGGCTTGTTCGGCCGCGCCGTCGTGGTGCGTGTCTGATGCGCGCCACATGGGCCATCCTCGCATGCGCGGTCGTAGCCGCCGGGCTCGCTTTCGTTGTCAGCGACTACCGGCTGTTCCAGCTGACCGAGGTCGTCGTCTACGCCATCGCCATCCTCGGCCTCGCTTTGGTAACGGGGTTCAGCGGCCAGATCTCGCTCGGCCAGGGCGCCTTCTACGCGGTGGGCGCCTACGTCACCGCCATCTTGATGTCGGTGTACGACGTGCCTTACTGGGCAACGCTGCCGCCGGCGGCGGTGCTATGCGGCATCATCGGCTACGGCGTCGGCCTGCCCGCTCTGCGCCTGGGTGGGCTGTACTTGGCGCTGACCACGTTCGCCCTCGCCGTCGCCACGCCGCAGCTCTTAAAGTATCCGGCGCTGGACCCGTGGACCGGCGGCTCGCAAGGCATCGTGATCCTGAAACCGGATGCGCCGGATTTCCTGCCGCTCGACTCCGACCAATGGCTGTACCTATTCAGCCTTGCCGTCGGCACCGCTCTGTTCATCCTGGCCAACAACCTCATCCGCGGCCGCATCGGCCTCGCCCTGCGGGCCATCCGCGACCAGTCGCTCGCGGCGGAGGCCACCGGCATCGACGTCGCCAAGTTCAAGACGCGCACCTTCGCCGTCAGCGCGATGTTCACAGGCGTGGCCGGATCGCTCGGCGCGATCGCAGTCGGCTTCGTGGCACCCGACAGCTTCACGCTGCTGCTATCCATAACCCTGTTCGTGGGCCTGGTGGTCGGCGGCCCCACGGCGCTCGCCGGCCCGGTGTTCGGCGCCGCGTTCATCACCTTCCTGCCCAACGCGGCGGAGCAGGTGTCCAAGGCCGCTCCGGGTGCGATCTACGGCGTGGTGCTGATCGGCTTCATGTTCCTGCTGCCATCCGGGATCGCGGGTGGCCTCCAGCGGCTACGCTTTCCCAAACAGCAAAAACAAACTTAGGGAGACCCTTCATGTATCGCCGCACCCTGCTCGCCTCCGCCGGCGGCCTCACCGTGGCCGCGCTCGCCCGCAGCGCTACCGCCGCCGACACGCCGGGCGTCACCGCGACCGAGATCAAGATCGGCAATACCGACCCGTACAGCGGCCCGGCCTCCGCCTACGGCGCCATCGGCAAAGGGCTGACGGCGTATTTCAAGCGCCTCAACGACCAAGGCGGCATCGCCGGGCGCAAGATCGACTTCATCAGCCTCGATGACGCCTATTCCCCGCCGAAAACCGTCGAGCAGACGCGCCGGCTGGTTGAGAGCGAGGGGGTCAACTTCATCCTCAACGGCCTCGGCACGCCCTGCCAATCGGCCGTGCAACGTTATATGAACCAGAAGAAGGTGCCGCAGCTGTTTGTCTCCAGCGGAGCCGACAAATGGGCGCAGCCTAAGGAGTTCCCTTGGACGATCGGCTGGCAGCCCAGCTACCGCACCGAGGGACAGATCTACGCCAAATACATCCTCAAGGAGAAGCCTGACGCCAGGGTCGCGGTGCTTTGGCAGAACGACGATTTCGGCAAGGATTACCTCGCCGGGTTGAAGGACGTGTTCGGCGCAAACTACGACAAGCGCGTGATCAAGACGGCCAGCTATGAAACCAGCGACCCCACGATCGACAGCCAGGCCGTGACGCTGCAAGCCTCCGGTGCCGACGTGCTGGTATCCGCGGCGACGCCCAAATTCGCCGCCCAGATCATCCGCAAGATCTATGACCTGAACTGGAAACCGCTGCATCTGATGACTGACGTCTCGATCTCGACGGCGGCAGTGATCAACCCCGCCGGGCCGGAGCGCGCCGTGGGTTTGGTGGCCGCGCTCTACCTCAAGGATAATGCCGACCCGGCCTGGAAGGATGACGCCGGCATGAACGAGTGGCGCGCCTTCATGAAGGCGTATCTGCCCGACGGTGACCTGGCCGATTCCAACTACACCTACGCCTATGCCGTCGGCGGCACGACCGTCCAATTGCTGAAGCAATGCGGCGACGACTTCTCGCGGGAGAACGTGATGAAGCAGGCCGCGAACCTCAACAATATCGCTCTGCCCACCCTGTTGCCCGGCGTCACCATCAACACCACCCCGACCAGTTTCCACCCAATCCGCCAGATGCAACTGGCCCGCTGGAACGGTCAGCGGTGGGAACTATTCGGCGACATCATCGAAGGCTCCGGCGCCTAAGTCCCATCATGCCAGGGCTTGACCCTGGTATCCACGGCGGTCCGCAAACACCAGCGCCGGCCCATCACATGCGATGGTGCCAAAGACTCATCTGACGCCATCAGCCCGACCCCGTGGATACCAGGGTCAAGCCCTGGCATGACGGTGTGGCCCAGGCTTGCACTCCGCCCCGACCCAGGGTGGAGTGCGACCATGACCGACCTCCTCGATGACCTGCTCGGCCCCCGCGTCGCTGCCTTGCGTGCGGCCCGCCCGGACTTCGTGCGCTACACCCAGGGCAGCTACGACGCCATGGTGGCGCCACCCAACCCCAGAGGCCTGACTGCCGCGGAACGCGCGATCGCCGCACGCCGCACAGCAGAACTGTCCGGGCACCCGGCGTTGGCGGCGCACTACGCCGCCCTGCCCGCCACCCTCGGCCCGCGCGACACCGCCATCCTGCGCCACGCCGAACTGCTGGCCATGAGCCCCGGTCAGGCCACCAAGGCCGACCTCGAAGCGCTCGAGGCCGCCGGCCTGTCCCCGACCGAGATCGTCACCTTGTCCCAGATCGTCGCCTTCGTTTCCTACCAGGTGCGCGTCGCCGCCGGGCTGGCGTTGCTCGGTGAGGAGGCCCAGGCATGAGCCGCTTCACCCTCGAGCCCGTCGAGTGGCAAGCCTGGCTGCCGACAGTCGACCCGGCGACCGCCACGCCCGAACAGCTCGCCGCCCTGGACAAAAGCCCGCCGCAAGCCCGGACGTCGCCCTATTTCCTGGCCCTCGCGCACGACGTGGCGGCGCTTGACCAACGCTCCCCCCTGTTCAACGCCGTGATGTACGCGCCCCGCGGGCTGCGCCGGTCGGATCGCGAATTGGCGACGGTAGTGGTGTCGATCATCAACGGCTGCGTATACTGCTCCAGCGTCCATGCCCGCCGCTTCGCCGAACTGACCAAGCAGCCGGACATCATCCAACGCCTGTACGACGAGGGGTTGGACACCAAGCTCGAACCCCGCCTCCGCGCCATCGTGGATTTTGCCGCCAAGCTGACCCGGCAGCCGGACGCAATGGTGCCCGCCGACCTGAAACCTCTCCGCGAGGCCGGCTTGGACGATGCCGACATCCACGACCTGATCCACGCCACCGCGATGTTCGCCAACGCCAACCGGCTGATGCAAACGCTAGGGGAGCCGGTGCCGTGATCCGCCGGTCACGTACAGTCTGACAGATCGCTTGTGCCGCCGGGCCAGGCTGCTTAGCGTCATTGCGTTGCAGCATCTACGGAGCTCCGGTCATGGCCCTCACTCGCCGCACTCTGCTCGCCGCCGCCGCCACCCTGCCCGCCTTCGCCGCCCGCGCCGCCGACCCGATCACCGCCGGGGTCAGCGGGCCACTGACCGGGCCCAATGCGCAATACGGCGCACAATGGAAGCGCGGCTTCGATCTCGCTTTGGACGGCATCAACGGCGCTGGCGGCGTCAAGGGACGCCCTATCCAATACGTGTTCGAGGATAGCCAATCCGATCCTCGGCAGTCCGTGGCAGTTGCGCAGAAATTCGTTGCTGACCCGCGCATCATCATCGAGTTGGGGGATTTCTCCTCTCCGGCTTCGATGGCCGCCTCGCCGATCTATCAACGCGCCAAGCTGGTGCAATTCGGCTTCACCAACTCGCACCCAGATTTCACCAAGGGCGGCGACCATATGTGGTCCAACTCCACCAACCAGGCGGAGGAGCAGCCCCGGCTGGCCGCGTTCGCAGCCAAGCTCGGCTTCAAGCGCCCGGCAGTGCTGCACTTGAACACAGATTGGGGCCGCACCGCCAAGGACGCGTTCCTCAAGGCCGCTCCCGGCCTCGGCATGGAGGTCACGACGGCCGAGGGCTATCTGTCCGCCGAGCAGGATTTCCGCCCGACGTTGGTCCGCGCACGGGACAGCAAGCCGGACGGGCTGGTGCTGCTGTCGTACTACGCAGATGGCGCCCTGATCAGCCGCCAGGCGCGCGACACCGGGCTGACGCTGCCCATCCTGGCGGGCACGTCCAATTACTCGCCTAAGTTCATCGAATTGGGCGGCTCGGGTGTTGAGGGCGACTACGTGATGAGCACGTTCTTCCCTGGCGATCCCCGGCCGGAGGTACAGGCGTTCGTCAAGGCCTATCGCGCCAAATACGATGCCGACCCGGACAGTTTCAGCGCAGGTGCCTACGACACGATGGTGCTATTCGCGGCACTTTGCGACAAGTACGGCACGACCCGCGAAGCGATGCAAACCGGCTTGACCGAGATCAAAGACGTGCCGAGCGTGATCTACGGCACGACAACGTTCGACCCGGCAACGCGGCGGGTACCCGGTGCCGCCTACAAGCTGCTGCTGGTAAAGGGCGGCCAGTTCACAGTCTGGGACGGCTCAAAGACGGCAGCCGGTTGATGAGGGACTCCCTTCTCCCTCTCTCCTTGCGGGAGAGGGCCGGGGTGAGGGGTGGCCATAGACGAAAGCCCATCCCTAAGTGACCTCCTGGCTCGACTACACGATCAATGGCCTGATCATCGGCAACATCTACGCCCTACTCGCGGTGGGGCTTGCCCTGATCTTCGGCGTCTCTCACCTCATCAATTTCGCCCACGGCTCGGTCTACGCAGTCGGAGCCTACGTAGGCTGGGCCTGCTTCACCTACGGCCACCTGCCCTTACCGATCACCATCCTCGTCGTAACAGCCGTGTGCGCGGCCTTGGGAATCGCCATCGAGCGGCTCGGCCTGCGCCCGCTTGCCGGTGCCCCACGGATCGCACCACTGCTGGCGACGATCGGCATCAGCCTCGTGCTGGACCAATTGCTGCAGATCCTGTTCACCCCCGACCCGCGCGCCCTGCCCTCGCCGGTACCCAATTGGCGCATCCAGGTTGGCGGCGGCACGATCGGCGCGCTCGACTTGCTGATCGCGGCCATCGGGCTCACCAGCGCGGCCGTGCTGTATGGCTTTCTGCGCTTCACCAAACTCGGCTGGGCCGTGCGAGCCACCGCGCAAGACCGCGACGCCGCACGACAGATGGGGGTGGACACCGACGCGGTGAACCGGACCGTGTTCGCGATCGCCTCCGCCCTCGGCGGCGTATCCGGCCTGCTCGTGGGCATGTATTTCAACCACATCGACCCGGCCATGA
The DNA here is from genome assembly GCA_964242215.1 of uncultured Acetobacteraceae bacterium. Classification (GTDB taxonomy): domain Bacteria; phylum Pseudomonadota; class Alphaproteobacteria; order Acetobacterales; family Acetobacteraceae; genus LMUY01. The sequence continues at coordinate 79,293 of CAXTCJ010000001.1, forward strand.
GCTTCCAGGCGACGCTGAAGGGGGTCGTGGCGCAGGTCATCGGCGGCATGGGCAATGTGCCGGGCGCAATCGCCGGGTCACTGCTGCTCGGATTGACCGAGAGCTACGGCGTGGCGCTATTCGGATCCTCCTATCGCAATTTATTCTCGTTCGTGTTGCTGCTGCTGATCCTGGTGCTACGCCCGAACGGGCTGTTCGCCAGCGGCCGCTCCACCCCGCCCGAGCCGCTCACCGGCACATTCATCGCACCGAGCCGCACGCTGCGCGTCCCCCACTGGGCGGTTGTAGCCATGGTGATCGTTGCCGCCGTTCTGCCCTTCGTGCCCGGTATTCCCTATGTGTTACAAGTGCTAACCAATTCGTGGCTGGCTGCAATGCTGGCGATCAGCTTGACTTTGGTGGCCGGAACGCTGGGACAGGTGTCGCTCGGGCACGCCGCGCTGCTGCTGATCGGTGCCTATGCCTCGGCGCTGCTGGCGTTGGACTCCGGCTGGCCAGTCTGGGCCAGCGTCCCCGCCGCGGGCGTGCTGACGGCACTGATCGGCACCGCCCTAGTGGCACCCGCGTTTCGGTTGCGCTCGCACTACGTGTCGATTGCAACACTCGGCATCGGCGAGATCGTCGGGTTGGTGATCCTGAACTGGGAAAGCCTGACGCGCGGCCCGATGGGGGTCACGAACATTCCCCCACTTGCAATCGGATCGCTGGAGCTGGATAGCCCTCAGGCCGGCTACTGGGTGTGCCTCGCGGTGCTAGTGCTGCTCGCCCTGCTGCAATCACGTCTGCTGAGCTCGCACTTAGGCCGCACCTTCCGCGCTATCCGCGACGATGATGTGGCGGCGCGCGCTTACGGGGTCAGCCTGGACCGCTACAAGGGCATTGGCTTCGCCTTTGCCGGGTTCGGCGCTGGTGTCAGCGGGGCGATCGCTGCGCACCAATATTCCTACATCAACAACGAGACCTTCACCTCGACGGTGTCGATCACCGCGCTAACGATGGTGATCTTGGGCGGTATGGGCAACGTGCTGGGCGCGATCCTCGGCGCGGTGGCGCTGACAGCACTGCCGGAAGTGTTTCGCGGCACGGCGGAGTATCGCATGCTGATCTACGGCGCGGTGCTGTTGCTGCTGATCCGCTTCCGCCCGCAAGGCGTGTTGGGGACGGTATGACCCTGCTCCAAGCGACCGGAATCACCCGCAGCTTCGGCGGTGTGCACGCAGTGGCAGGCGTCGATCTCGCGCTGGACGAGGGCGAGTTCCTCTCCATCATCGGCCCGAACGGCGCGGGCAAGACGACGCTGTTCAACCTGCTCAGCGGGCACGATCGGCCGGATGGCGGCACGATCCTGTTCGACGGCACCGACATCACCGGCCGCGCCCCCGAACGTGTCGCCGCACTCGGACTCGCCCGCACGTTCCAGCACGGCCGCGTGTTCGGCAACTTGAGCGTGCGGGACAACGTGCTCGTCGGTGCACACCACCGGCTGCGCGCCGCCAAGCCCCGCGTGCCCGGAGTGGGCGCGCTGCTGGAATTGCTGATGGCGCTCATCCGTCCGCCCGCCGTCCAACGCGAAGAGCGCGCGCTGAACGCGGATGTGGAACGGATCACCGCGCTGTTCGGCGACCGGCTGACACCGAGGCTGGAGCAGCCGGCCTATAGCCTGTCGTACGCCAATCGCCGCCGGGTCGAGATCACTCGCGCGCTCGCTTTGCACCCGCGTCTGCTGCTGCTGGACGAGCCTACCGCCGGCATGAACGAGAGCGAGACGGCGGAGATGACGACCATCATCGGCGGGTTGAAGGCGCAGGGCCACAGCATCCTGCTGATCGAGCACAAGTTGGATCTGGTGATGCGCCTGTCGGACCGCGTGATCGCCATGGATGACGGCAAGATCATCGCCGCCGGCACGCCCGCCGCTGTCCGCAACGACCCGGCCGTGATCGAAGCCTATCTCGGCCGTCCTTCTTCTCCCTCTCCCCTTGAGGGGGAGGGCCGGGGTGAGGGATGTCATGCGCCCGCGCTTGAGTGTGTGGCTTACCCCTCCCCCAACCCCCTCCCTCAAGGGGAGGGGGTTTGAAGAACGCACTGCTCAGCCTCGACGGCGTGGACACCTTCTATGGCCCGGTCCAGGTGCATTTCGGCCTAACCCTGGCGGTGAGCGCCGGGCAGATCGTCTGCTTGCTGGGCGGCAATGCCAGCGGCAAGTCGACGACGATGAAAGTCATCCTGGGTTTGCTGCGTCCCCGCGCCGGGCAGGTGCGGTTCGATGGCCAGGACATCACCGGGCTGCCAACGCCGCAAGTGATCCGCCGTGGCATCGGCAGCGTGCCCGAGGCGCGGCGGTTGTTCGGCGCGATGACGGTGCGGGAGAACCTGCTGATGGGTGCCTTCGCCCGCACCGACAAGACGGAGATCGCGCGCGACCTGGACCGTATGCTCGAGCTGTTCCCCCGCGTGCGGCAGCGCCTGACCGCGCGCGCCGGAACGCTGTCCGGCGGTGAGCAACAGATGGTGGCGATGGCGCGCGCGCTGATGGGCCGACCGCGCCTGTTGTGCATGGACGAGCCGACGATGGGGCTGTCGCCGTTATTCGTGGACCGGGTGCTGGAGTTGATCGCGACCGTGAACAAGGAAGGCGTGACGGTGTTCATGGTGGAACAGAATGCGAGCCTCGCCTTGCAGATCGCGCATTACGCCTACGTGTTGCAGACCGGGCGCATCATACTCGAAGGGCCGGCCTCCGAGCTCGTCCTCAACCCACGGATCCGCGACGCCTACCTGGGCGGACCCGGCGCGAAGGAGACCGCTGCGTGACCCACATGCCGGGCCTGCTGGCCCCCACGGACCGCCAGGCCGAGATCATGTCCATGGCGGCCGGGCTGGCGGACCGGTTCAGCCCGCGCGCGGATGAGGGCGGCTTTCCGCACGAGAACTATCCGGAGTTGCACGAAGCCGGGTACGACCGGCTCATGATCCCCGTCAGCTACGGCGGAGGCGGTGCGGACGTGTTCGAGATGGTGCTGGCCCAGGAAGTACTGGCGCGCGGCGATGCCTCGACCGCGCTCGTTACCGGCATGCTGATCAGCGTGTTAGGCAAAGCCTATGAAGGCCGGTCCTGGCCCGAAATCGTGCTGCAGGACGTATCCCGCCAGGTGGTGGACCATGGCGGCATGGTGAACAACTGCGTCACCGAGCCGGAATTGGGCTCGATCTCACGCGGCGGCGTGCCGTCGATGCGCGCGGAGCGGGTGGAGGGTGGCTGGAGATTGTACGGCCACAAGATCTTCGTCACCGGGGCGCCGGCGCTGAAATGGCTCGTCACCGCGGCCGTGCTGCCGCCGGACGAAGGCGCCCCGCAGGGCACACTGTGCAGCGCCATCGTGGCGGGCGGCTCGCCCGGCCTGCGGATCGTGGACACATGGAGCGGCAGCCTGGCGTTGCGGGGCTGCGGCAACAGCGACGTGTTTTACGATGGCGTGTTCGTCCCCGAGGAACGCGTCGTCGAACGCGTGGTGATCGGGGCCGGTGGCCGCAATCGGCCCGGCACCAACGGCTGGGCGCTGCCGATTGCGGCGGTCTATCTTGGCGTGGGGCAGGCCGCGGTGGATGCGGCATGCCACTATGCGCGGGAGCGTGTGCCGCCCTCGCTGGGGCGCCCGATCGCAGAGCAGCCGCACATCATCCAGTGGATCGGCGAGATGGATGCGACCCTCGCGGGCGCCCGGGCCGTGCTGCATGAAACCGCGCGGGCCTGGGTGGACCACCCGGCGAAACGCGGCGAACTGGGGGCGCGGATCGGGATGGCAAAGTACCTTTGCACCAACGCGGCTTGCGAGGTGACGGAGAAGGCGTTGCGCGTTGCGGGCGGGTTCAGCTTGACGAAGGGGTTGCCGCTGGAACGGTATTTCAGGGACGCGCGGGGAGGATTGTTCCAGCCCCCGCAAGACGATCTGGCACTCGGGCAAATTGGTCGGGCCGCCCTAGCAAGATAAAGACAACCTCCCTCTCCCCTTGTGGGAGAGGGCCGGGGTGAGGGGTGGGACGGCAAGAATCTCCCCGCTTTGCGGGACAGGAAACGCCGGAGTATCGTGCCCAGATTAGGAGGCCATCGTGGATTTCCGATCGATCTACCGGCACGGTTTCGCCCGCGTCGCCGCTTGCGTGCCCAACAGCGCGGTGGCCGACCCGGCGTCCAATGCCGCCGCCATCCTGAGCATGGCACGCGAGTGCGACACCCGTGGCGTCGCCGTCGCGGTGTTTCCCGAGCTATGCGTGTCAGGCTACGCGATCGAGGATCTGCTGCAGCAGGACGTGCTGCTGAGCGCCGTCGAACAAGCACTTGCAGGCATCGCACAAGCATCCACCAACTTGCTGCCTATGCTGATCGTGGGCGCGCCGCTGGTGCATCGAGGCCGCTTGTTCAACACGGCCGTTGCCGTCCATCGCGGCCAAATCCTGGGTGTGGTGCCGAAGATCCACCTACCCAACTATCGCGAATTCTACGAACGCCGCCATTTTGTCTCCGGCGACGGCATCACCGGAGAGAGTATTCTGCTCGGCGGCAGCATCGTGCCATTCGGCACCGACCTGTTGTTCCAGGCCGAAGACCTGCCGGATCTGACGGTGCATCTCGAGATCTGCGAAGACGTCTGGATCCCGATCCCGCCGAGTTCCGAGGCTGCGCTGGCCGGGGCCACCGTGCTGACCAACCTGTCCGGCAGCCCGATCACGATCGGCCGCGCGGACGGGCGCAACCTGCTATGCCAGTCGCAATCGGCGCGATGCCTGGCGGCCTATGTCTATGCCGCGGCCGGCACGGGCGAGTCGACCACTGATCTGTCGTGGGATGGTCAGGCCACCATCCACGAGAACGGCGCGCTGCTGGCAGCCACCGAGCGGTTCTCGCAATCCGCCGTGACCGCCGTGGCCGACATCGATTTGGGCATGCTGCGGCAGGAACGGCTGCGCATGGGCAGCTTCGACGACAATGCCCGACGCTCCGGTCGCAGCTTCCGCCGGGTGGGGTTCACGCTGGCCGCCCCGGACGCCGATATCGGTCTGCAACGCCGGGTCGAGCGGTTTCCGTTCGTTCCCTCCGACACCGCGCGGCTCGAGGCCGATTGCTACGAGGGCTACAACATCCAGGTATCCGGCCTGGTGCAGCGCCTGCGTGCGAGCGGGGTGCAGCGCGTCGTAATCGGCGTGTCGGGTGGGCTCGATTCCACCCACGCGCTGATCGTGGCGGCCAAGGCGATGGACCTGCTGGGCCGCAAGCGGGAGGACATTCTCGGCTACACCCTGCCCGGTTTCGCCACCAGTGACGCGACCAAGGCCAACGCCATCGCCCTGATGACCGCGCTCGGGATCAGCCACCACGAGTTGGACATCCGCCCGGCGGCGCGGCAGATGCTGGGCGATCTGGGCCACCCGTTCGCGCGGGGCGAGCCGGTGTACGACATCACCTTCGAGAACGTGCAGGCGGGGCTGCGCACCGACTATCTGTTCCGCCTGGCCAACTACCAGGACGCGATCGTGCTCGGCACCGGCGACCTGTCGGAGTTGGCGCTTGGGTGGTGCACCTATGGCGTTGGCGACCAGATGTCGCACTACAACGTCAATTCGGGTGTACCTAAGACGCTGATCCAGCATCTGATCCGCTGGGTGATCGCCTCGGGCCAGTTCTCGGCGGAGGCGAACACCGTGTTGCAGGCGATCCTCGGCACCGAGATCTCGCCGGAACTGGTGCCGGGAGACGCGCCGCAGAGCACGGAGGCGAAGATCGGTCCCTACGAGCTGCAGGACTTCACGCTGTTCCAGGTGCTGCGGTACGGGTTCACGCCGTCCAAGATCGCGTTCTTGGCCTGGCATGCCTGGCACGATGCGGCGCTCGGCGAGTGGCCCGGCAATTTCCCGGAGGATCGTAGGCGGGCCTACACGCTGGGCGAGGTGAAACATTGGCTTGCCGTGTTCCTGCAGCGCTTCTTCGCGTTCAGCCAATTCAAGCGCTCGGCCATGCCGAACGGCCCCAAGGTCAGCGCCGGCGGGTCGTTGTCACCGCGTGGCGACTGGCGAGCCCCGTCCGACGGCAATGCGCGGATCTGGCTTGCGGAGTTGGAGGCCAATGTGCCGGACGAAGCCGGCTAACACTCGTCGAGTTGGGGGTTGACCCTGGTATTCACGGGGTTGGACTGGTGACGTCAGACGAGTGTCTGGCAACATCGCATGCAACACGGCCGGGCCGGTTTTTGTGGAGCGCCGTGGATACCAGGGCCAAGCCCTGGCATGACGGTTAGCGGCAGTCGGGCCTCGGTGCGACGGCGACTGGAAGCGCGCTTTTGCGCCATGCGTTGCGGCCTTCGATCAGTTGCCAGACCAGCAGCGCCGGGACGCCGATCACCAGGTCGCGCGCTCGCTTGATCAGCGATAGTGCCAGGGCGGCGTCGGGCGGAACGCCGAACAGACCGCCCAATAGCACCAGCGCGCCCTCCTGCACGCCGATGGCGTTCGGGACCATGAAGGCGACGCTGCGCATGCCGTATAGCAGGCTGTCGATGGTGATCGCGGCGAACAGGGGCACCGGCAGGCCCATGAAGGTCAGGGTCACCCAGGTCTCCACGCCGGCCAGCACCCAGGTGGTGAAATGCACCGAGGCGGCGAGCGCCAGCATGGCAGGGCGGCGGTGGATCTCGCGGATGCCGGCCTGCACGGCGCCCGCGTCGCCGATGTCGCGGCCTAGGAACTCGCGCCCGAGCCGCGCCCCGATGCGCTCCACGAACCCGGCGCCACGAGCCTGGATGGCGACGAACACGCCGGCGGCACAGCTCATCGCCACCAACCCGATCAACACCGGGCCGGCAAATTCACTACCGGGTCGCAGCCGGTGCAGCAGCAGCAGGCCGAGCATGGTGTAGCCGAGTTGCGCCACCAGTTCGACCGTCACGTCTACCACGGTGGACGCGGCGGCGAACGCGCCTGGTACGCCGGTGACGGCCAACGCGCGGGCGCCCAGCACGTAGCCGCCGATCTGCGACAGCGGCAGCGCCTCGGAGGCGGAGTCGCGGATCAGCCGGCCCCACCAGAACAGCTTCAGCATGGCCCGTGCGTGGTCCTGCCCGAGCAGCCACCAGGCCGATCCCATGAACGCGATCAGCACCAGATGGATGGTGACGATCATCCCGAAACACGGCAGGCCGAGTATCGTCGCGCTGTGCCAGATCGCGCCGGCGCCGTATGACAGCACCAGCAGCGTCAACACCGCCAGGCCTGCGATTAGGCCGATGGCAGCCAGCCATTTCAAGCGGCGCGCACCGAACTTCCGCGCTCGAAGCGTAGGGCAGGCCTACGCGCCGGAAGCAAGGGGCGCGCTAGTACCAGGGGCCGAACCCGCCCCAGGGGCCCCAGTCCCAGCCGTTGTTGAAGTTGATCTGTGCCGCCGTGAACTGCTCGTCCGCAATCGCCCGCTGCTGGCGGAGCAACTGATACTGAGCGAATTGCTGCTGTCCGCCAGCGTACAGGCAGTGGCAGACGACCGGATCCGGAAACAAATACGACACCCGATCGCCCTGGATCAATTGCGACAACCGGTTCGGCGGTAGCTTCGCCAGCATGTCCTGGCGCTGCGGCGTACTCGCCGGCAGAACACTGAAGCCAGCGGCAGACAATACGTTTTCACGGTCGGTGATGCCGTCGCGCTGCCAGGCGGCACATCCCCCGAGTGAGGCCGCGGCGATCAAAGCGATGGCGGTCAGTCGGGTCATTACGCTGGTCCTCTGCGGGTCATAGCATCTTTAGCACGGCCTCGATCTCGGCCGGTGTGCCCGCCGCGGCGGCGCGGGCATCGGGGGCGACCCGGCGCACCAGGCCGGACAATACCTTGCCGGCCCCCAGCTCCACGAAACTGTCGACGCCGAGTTCCACGGCCGCCAACACGCACTCACGCCAACGCACGGTGCCCGTCACCTGCTGCACCAACAACGCGCGGATCTCGTCCGGCTGCGTGGCCTTGGCGGCGGAGACGTTGGCGATCAGCGGCACCATCGGCTGCACCAGGGTGGCCTGGCCCAACGCATCGTGCATCACGTCGGCGGCGGGGGCCATCAGGGCGCAGTGGAACGGGGCGGACACAGGCAGCAGCATGGCGCGCTTGATGCCGTGCGTCTTGGCCAGTTCCACCGCGCGTTCGACCGCCGCGCGGTGGCCGGAAATCACCACCTGGCCGCCGCCATTGTCGTTGGCGGCCTCCACGACCTCGCCTTGCGCTGCCTCGGTGCAGATCGTGCGCGCGGTCTCGAGGTCGGTGCCGAGCAGGGCGGCCATCGCGCCCTCGCCGGCCGGCACGGCGCGTTGCATCGCCTCGCCTCGCAGCCGCAGCAGTCGTGCGCACTCGGCGATGCCCAGGCTGCCGGCCGCCGCCAGGGCGCTGTATTCGCCCAGGGAGTGCCCGGCGACCACGGCCGCCTTGTCCTTCAAGGTGAAGCCGCCATCGGCTTCGATCACCCGCAAAACGGCGAGCGACATCGCCATGAGCGCCGGCTGGGTGTTCTCGGTCAGGGTCAGTTCCTCGGCCGGGCCCTCGAACATCAGCTTGGACAGTTTCTGGTTCAGCGTGTCGTCCACCTCGCCGAACACTTCGCGGGCGGCGGCGAAGGCGGCGGCGAGATCGCGCCCCATGCCGACCGACTGGCTGCCCTGGCCGGGGAAAATGAACGCGTGAACGGGCATGGTGGACGATCCGGAGGATGGTTTGGGTGCGCCGCGTTTTCGCGTCGGACACGGATCGTGTCAAATTGGGTGAATGCGGGGCTGTGCTGTGCTACGAGTGTGCGGTCGAAGCCGGCTTGCGAGTCAACACAATGTGCCGTTTCCTTGCCTACCAAGGTGAGCCGATCCCGATCGAAACGCTGGTCTGCGCGCCGTGCCATTCCCTAGTGCACCAGTCGCTGCATGCCAGCGAAGGCAAGACCGAGACCAACGGCGACGGCTTCGGCCTGGGCTGGTACGGCGAACGGCCTGAACCGGGACTGTACCGCGAGGTGCGGCCGGCCTGGTCGGACGAAAACCTGCGCTCGTTGGCGTCGCAGGTGCGGTCGGGGCTGTTCTTCGCCCACGTACGTGCATCCACCGGCACCGCCACCACGCGCGCCAACTGCCACCCGTTCAGCGCCGGGCCGATGATGTTCATGCATAACGGCCAGGTGGGCGAGTGGGCCCGCGTGCGCCGCCGGGTCGAGAGCCTGATCCCGGACGGGCTGTATGACGAGCGCACGGGCACCACCGATTCCGAGGCGATCTTCCTGGCCGCCCTCGCCCGCGGTCTGCAACAGGACCCGACGGGCGCGATCACCGAGACGCTGGCCGAGGTGCACGCGATCATGGCGGCCGCCGGTGTGAAGGCGGCGCTGCGGTTCACCGCCGCCCTGACTGACGGCAAGAACCTGTGGGCGTTCCGTTGGGCGTCCGACAATCGCCCGGCCACGCTGTATTGGCGGCAGGATGCAGCCGGGCTGGTCGTGGTGTCCGAACCGATCGACGACGCGGTGGGTGGCTGGAGTTCGGTGCCGTCCGGCTGCTCCCTGGTGTCGGGACCGGGGCGCGAGGTGCAGTTGCAGCCGATGGAGTGCCTGGCGCTGGCGGCCTAGCTCGGCTGCGGCCCGTCATAGCCCTCGATCACTACGATGTCGGCGGTCGAGACGTCCTTCCGCAGGGCGATTGCCTTGGCGTATTCTGGCGACTTGTAGCAGGCGAGCGCCGTGGCGTAGTCGGCGAATTCGATCACCACCCGGCGGGACCGGCTCTGCCCCTCCACGACCTCCGCCGCGCCGCCGCGCACCAGGAAGCGCGCGCCGTATTTGCGAAATGCGATGGCGTTCTCGGCGACGTAGGCTTTGTACGCCTCCGGATCGGACACGTCGACCGCAGCGATCCAATATCCCTTTGCCATGACTAGCCTCCTGCAACGCCGTTTTATCACTCCCCCTCCCCTTGAGGGAGGGGGCCGGGGGGAGGGATGCCACGCATCAATTGCTGCGGGTCTCGCATTTGCCTGATCCTCCCCCGTTCTTTACGGGGGAGGTGGCGGCGAAGCCGACGGAGGGGGCGCGGGCACACGTCCGTGCGTGTGGCTCGCCCCCTCCACCATGCTTCGCACGGTCCCCCTCCCCCGCTTCGCGAGGGAGGATGCAGCAATGCGATCGCCTTGCCCTCAAGGGGAGGGGGATTTCTGTCTGAACGGGGCGATGGACCTGCTACCGATCTACCAGGTTGGCAGAACAGGAGGCTCGCGTGGCTGATGCGCAGAAAATGGTGGTGCCGGTCTTGCTCGGCTCGGTGCGGCGCGACCGGCAGGGCAGCCGCGCCGCGCGTTTGGTCGTAGACGCACTGACGGCGCGCGGACACGAGCCGGTGCTGGTGGATCCGATGGAGCTGCAACTGCCGCTGCTGGACCGCATGTACAAGGAACATCCCAAGGGGACGGCACCCCCCGAACTCGAGCGTCAGGCCGAGCTGTATCGCCGGGCCGATGGCTTCCTGGTGGTCAGCGGCGAGTACAACAACGGCATCCCACCCGCGCTGAAGAACCTGCTGGACTACTTCCTGGAGGAGTATTTCTGGCGGCCGTCCGGCATCGTCTGCTACTCGGCGGGGCAATTCGGTGGTGTGCGGGCGGCCATGCAGCTGCGCATGACACTGGCCGAACTCGGGATGCCGAGCGTGCCCAGCCTGCTGCCGATCCCCCGCATCCACCAGGCGCTTGACGAGCACGGCGTGCCGCAGGCGGAGTGGGTCGGCAAGGCGACGGGCCGCTTCCTTGACGAGTTCCTGTGGTACGCCGCGGCGCTGCAGCGGCAGCGTGGGACGGGCGTGCCCTACTGAGCCGGCACCGCCTCCTCCACCGGCGTCTCCTCCTCGTCGTCGCCGTAGCCCAGTAGCCGCAGCGCCCGGCCGCGAATGCCGCGTTTGGCGACCTCGTGGATCAGCGCTTCCTCCCGCCCGTGCGTGACCCAGATTTCGGGCGCGCCGACCTCGTCGACCGTCTCGTTCAGTTCCCGCCAGTCGGCGTGGTCGCTGATCACCAGCGGCAGCTCCACCCCACGGGCGCGGGCGCGCTGGCGTATCCGCATCCAGCCGGACGCAAGGCAGACAACCGGCTCGGCAAGGCGGCGAGCCCAGCGAGCGGCGATGGCGCCGGGCGGGGCGATCACGATGGCGCCGGCGAGTTCCGCCTTCTTGGCGACGGTAGCGGGGCGTAGCTCCCCCAGACCGACACCGAGCCGTTCATAGGCGGCGCAGAGGGGGGCTTGCGCGCCGTGCAAGTAGATCGGGCGGTCCCATCCGGCCTGCCGCAGCAGCGCGATCACCCGCTGGCATTTGCCGAGCGCATAGGCGCCGACGACGTGGGTGCGCTCGGGGAACAGGGCGACGCTGGCGAGGAGTTTGCGGATCTCGTCGGCCGGTGGAGGGTGGTGGAAGACCGGCAGCGCGAAGGTAGCCTCGGTGACGAACACGTCGCAGGAGATCGGCTCGAATGGGGCGCAGGTCGGGTCCGGCGCGCGCTTGTAGTCGCCGGAGACGACCGCCCGGCTGCCGCGCCACTCGATCGCCACCTGGCTCGACCCCAGCACGTGCCCGGCGGGCTGCAGCCAGATGCGCACGTCGCCGACGCTCAGCACCTCGCCGTAAGGCAGGGTTTGCTGCTGAGTCCCTGCCCGCTCCTCGCCCATGCGGACGCGCATGATGGCAAGCGTTTCCGCGCTCGCCAGGACGTGGGCGTGGCCGGGTCGGGCGTGGTCGCCATGGGCGTGCGTGATCACGGCGCGGTCGACGGGGCGCAGCGGGTCGATGAAGAAACCGCCGGGCTCGCAGAATAGGCCGTCGGGGAGGACTTTCAGCCAGGTGTCGGGGTGGGGCATGGGATAATAACGGCGCACCCCGCGTCTCGATCCTCCCCCGTTTACGGGGGAGGTGGCGGCGCAGCCGACGGAGGGGGTGCGGGCACGAACCGTGGCCAAACGCCCCCCCACCATGCTTTGCATGGTCCCCCTCCCCCGTGAAGCGCACGGGGGAGGATTAGGAGCCTGGCGATTGCGCGCGGAACTGGCGCACCATCTCGTCCGCCCGGGGCAGCACCGGGCTTTTCGCCAAGGGCCCGCACGTCACGTCCGGGGGCGATTCGGCGAAGTCCTCCAGCGCCTCCGTCTCGGCGTAGGACAACGCACCAACGACCAGGTTGCTCCCGGGTGCCGCCTTGAGCGAGCGATCATCATGCGCGGTCGTCGCCGTGGCGCCCTGGATCGTGCTGCGGCGCAGGTCGGCGGACCAAGCCTCGTCGCGCAGGCCGCACATCGGTGCGAGAGCAGCAAGCCCGCCGAGTTCCACCGAATCGGCGAGCTGGGACTGCGACGGCCCGGCGGCATGGGCGGCCGGCGCGAGTAGGGACAACGCCAGCGTCAGGCCACGAATGCGCTGCATGATTGTCCTCCCCTTTGGCGCTATCGAGCCTGGCATGAAGCCGCGAGGATTGACACGGTTCGGGCGCCTTGCCTTGATCGCCGAAAATCGTGGGAACCGTCATGATCCGATACCTGGCCGGCGCGCTTGTGCTCATCAGCTCCGCGGCCGTGGCGCAGCAGCCCGCCGCGTCCGTGCCGGAGATCCCGTTCACCTCGGAAGCGCGCCCGCTCAAGCTGCCGGTCGACATGCATTTCGGCGAGGTGTCCGGCATCGCCGTTAACAAGGAGGGGCACGTGTTCGCGTTCTCCCGCGGCAACACCACGGGCCCAGCCTACAACGCCGCGGCGGCGCAGTTGCTGGAGTTCGGTCCCGACGGGCAGTTCATCCGCGAGATCGGCCACAACCTATACGCCTGGTCGTTCGCGCATTCGGTGAAGGTGGACGCGCAGGACAATATCTGGGTCACCGACAAGGGCTCGGACGTCGTGGTGAAATTCAACCCGGCCGGTGACGTGGACATGGTCTACGGCCGCAAGCAGGAGGCATCCGACGAGGGCACCGGGCCGCTGAAGCACCCGAATCCGCCGCTGCCCGCGATCGACGGATATTTCCGGCAGGTGACCGACATCGCGTGGGATCGTGCGGGCAACGGCTACATCAGCGACGGCTACATCAACTCGCGCATCGCCAAGGTCAGCCCGGATGGCGTGTGGCTCGGGTCGTGGGGCACGCCGGGCGACGGGCCAGGCCAGTTCAGCACGCCGCACAGCATCGCCACCGACGCGGACGACAACGTGTATGTCGCCGATCGCGGCAACCGGCGAATCCAGGTGTTCGACACCAGCGGCAAGTTCCTGCGTCAGATCACAATCGACGTCCCGTTCGACCCGGCGACCAAGCCAGTGATCGGGCCGATCGCGAACCAGAACCCGCCGGTGGGCACGCCCAAAACCTTCGTCGCCGGGTCACCCTGGACGGTGTGCATCACGCCGAAGACGGCGGCGTCGCCGAACCAGGTTCTGTATGCCTCCGACTCCTACCCGGGGCGCATCTACAAGATGACCCTGGATGGCAAGATCCTGGGTGTGCTTGGAACCGGCGGCCGGATGCTGAAGCAGTTCGGCTGGGTGCACGAGATGGCCTGCCCGTCCGAGAACACGCTGTGGGTGGCGGAACTGCTGAACTGGCGCGTGCAGAAGTTGGAGTTGCACCCGGCGCCGTAACCTTAGGCCCACTTCCTTCTCCTCTCCCGAGGGCGGGAGAGGAGAAGGTTAGCTACTTGGGCATCCGAGGCGGTGCAATGCCAAAGCGCATTGCACGATCCCAAATGCTGCTAGAAATCCAGCAGATTGCGCATGCACAACAACCCTCCCCCGCCGCCGGCCAGCCTCGGCTTGAAGCCGGCGGCCGCGGGATGGTTGAACACCGAGTCGGCATCCTCGTCGAGCAGCCCATAGAACACCTCGGCGATGATGCGGCCACCGACCCAGCCGAGTTGCGTTCTTGCGCCCGCGCCGTTCAACAGCTCCGTCTCCAGGAACACACCGTTCGTGTCGCCCGGGACGGCTTCGAGCACCGGCGCCTGGGCCTCGGCCAGTACATAGAACCAGAGCGGGGTGTGTTCGGCCAAATGGCCAGGGACTGGGGTCCACTGATAGGCCTGGATGTTCGCGGGGTCGGGATTGCCGCTGGCCGGCACCAAATTGGTCGCCACGCGCACGACCATCTGCTCTGGCCTGAGGGTCGTGACGGGCTGGCCTCTGTGGCTGAGAGCATGGGCGACGGTCTGGCCGGTCACCAGCCCATAGAAGTTACCCCGCAGGAGGTTTAGCAGCGCCAACGAGGCGAGCGGGGCAAAAGGCAACGGCTGTGGCGCGATCGCAGCCGCGGCCTGGGTCGCCGCATCCGGTTCGGGGACGTCGGCGGGCAACGCGGCGAGCGGATCGACCAACGTCGAATCGAGCTTGTAGGCGTATTGCAGCAGCGGCGGCAGCGGCGCCGGCGTGTCGCCCGCTGCCACTCGCCCGGTGATGTTGATATCTGCGCCGGGCGGGCTCGCCGGGAAAAACCGCTCCCAACTATCGATGATGTGGGAGATCGGCAGCGGATCAAAGCCCAGCAAGCTGTCAGCCGGCGGTGGCGGAACGGTGCCAGGAAAGATGGTCAGCGATGTCTGCGGGTTCAGCCGATAGCCGGTGCGCACTCCAGAGTGACCGTAGCGATACGCCGCGCCGACGAATTCCCGCGGCATGTTCGCGCGCTTGTCCTTGGTATACAGCACATAGGCGTTGCTGCGATCCTGCGGGCTGAGGCTCTGAAGATCGGCCATTACCTGCCCCTGAATGATGCGCGGCAGGAAATCCTCCACGAGAATGAGTTGATAGGTCCAACGGACCTCGTTCTGCGCGGACCTGAACAGGTTGCCGGGCGTGTTCCAGGTCGACGGGTCCTCTGCGGTGAGCGCCGCCACGATCTTGTTATGATAGCGGATCATGCCGAGTTGGATCTGGCAGACGATGGAGTTCTCGTCGTTGCGCTTGTCCCCGATGATCGCCCGCCCGTTCGGCGCACGAAGTAGATCATTGTTCAGGGTGAGGATCGTGGCCCCGTCCGTCCCGTACATGAAGGGCTGCGCGTCCGGTCCGTCGCCGTAGACATTGTCCAGGTCAAAGCGCGGGGTCCGCAAATTCGACGGAACGTGCGAGCCCGGTGGCGGCAGATCGGCCGGATTGAGCGACGATGTGCTGTCGAACGTCAGGTCGTGATCGACGAACTGACCGAAATAGGTGTAGCCCGCCGGCACCCAGAGATTTTCTTCGGGGTCAGCCCCGTCCTTGGGCGTGTCCGCCGGGCTTTTCATCAGGTTCGCCAAATCGGCGAGCATATGGGTGTCGAACCCCTCCGCTCGTCTCGGAAACAACTCGGTAAACGGTTGTAAATGGGATCCGATAAACCCGTGCGCGCTCGCGACCATTGGGTGAACCTTTTCCAGCTGAAATACAATTATACTCCGGCCAGCTACTCCTTTTCATTCCAGTTCAGCAAGGAGATTCGTTACGATACGCTAGAGTGTTCTGTCGGCCTCGGCCTCGCCTGGCCGGACCCGTGTCACCCACACCAACGCCAACGACACCAGCGACGCCACCGCCGCGCCGTAAAACGCTGTCGGCAAGCCGCCGCCGGCCGCCAGCACGCCCATAACGGGGCCGGCCGCACCGAGCCCCAGGTCGAAACAGGCCAGGAACGCGCCCAACGCCGTGCCGCGGCTTTCGGGCGGCACGCGGCGGACTGCCTCGACCCCGAGCGACGGAAACACCATCGAGTAGCCGAGGCCGGTGAGCGCCGTGCCCAGGAAAGCCATCACCGGAGTGCTCGCAGCGCCGATCAGCGCCAGGCCGCACGCCTCGATCACCAAGCAGATGACGGCGACCCGGATGCCCCCCAGGCGGTCCGGCAATCCGGCAAACAGCAGGCGAGAGACGATGTAGACGGCGCCGAACCCGGTCAGCGCCAGCCCGGCGCCGGCCCAGCCCATGGTGGCGTAGCGCAGCGCCAGGAACGCGGCGATCGTGCCGAAGCCGCCCGACGCAAGGATCAAGCCCACGCCCGGCGGCCACATCTTGCCCACCACACTCATGAACGAGATCCGCCGCGCCGGCGACGCGGGCAGCGCCTTCAACGAGAGCGCGACCGGCAGCGCCAGTAGCGGCATCACCACCACGGCCACGGCCATTGCCGCGAACCCAACACTCCCCAGTACGGCGCCCAGCGGCGCCCCCACCGCGAGTGCGCCGTACATCGCGATGCCGGACCACGACATCGCGCGCCCGGCGTGATGGGGGCCGACCGCCGTCACCATCCAGGTGTTGGTCGCCGTGGTGAACAGGCTGTCGCCCAGCCCCAGCAGCACCCGCCCCACCATCAGCGCGGCCAGCGCCGGCCCCGGCGGCAGCGCCGAAGCGAGCAAGTAGGCCAAGCCGCTGCAGGCGGTTGTGACCAGCCCCACCCCCTGGCCGAACTTGGCCCCGCGCCGGTCGGCCAACTGGCCGGCGAATTGGCGGGTCAGCAGCGTCGCCGCGGGGGCCAGGCCAATCACGACACCGACCATCGTCGTGCCGTAGCCGAGCTGGTGCACCAGCAGCGGCACCGTGGACAGCGGCAGGCCCACGGCGGAGTAGCCGAGGAAGATGATCAGCGCGAACGGCAGCAGCGTACGGGTGACGCTGCCGACCGGCGCAGGATTGGTGTCCATTAGAGTATGCGCTCCTGCTTGCTTCTCGCCCTCCGGTGAGGAACGGGAGATGGAGAAGAAAGTGCCGTCGTGCCCTAGCGTTTTGCGCGCGGGCGGGAGGTCGCTGGGCGTGGCGGGGCCTTTCCGGCGGGCTTGCCGGCTGGCTTCACCACGGCGTTGCCGGCGCGCAACTGCGTGACGGTGGCGCGGCTGGTGATCTGCTCCGGGTCCATCACCAGTTCGATCACCGCCGGGCGGCCGCTTTCCACCGCACGGCGGAAGGCGGGGGCGAACTCGGCGGTTTCGGTGACGGTCTCGCCATGGCCGCCGAACGCCTCGATCAGCCGGGCGAAATCGGGGTTGGTCAGCGCGGTGCCGGAGACGCGGCCGGGGTAGCTGCGCTCCTGATACATGCGGATCGTGCCGTACATCTGGTTGTTGAACACGAGCACGATCGGCGCCACGCCGTGGTGGAAGGCGGTGGCGATCTCCTGCCCCGTCATCATGAACCCGCCATCGCCGACGAAGGCCACAACCATGCGATCGGGGAAGGCGATCTTGGCCCCGACAGCGGCGGGCACGGCGTAGCCCATGGCGCCGTTGGTCGGGCCGAGGAAGCGCTGCCCCCCGGAGAAGTTGATGAAACGCTGCGGCCATCCGGCGAAGTTACCGGCGTCGCAGGTGCAGATCGCGTCGGGCGTCAGCAACGTCTCCAGCTCCCGCATCGCGGTGGCGGCGTTCAGCGCGTGGGGATAGTCGGGTGGCTCCCGCCCGGCCTCGCGGGTGGCGCGCAGGGTCGCGGTCCAGTCGTGCCAGGCCGGTTTCGCCGGGATAGCAGCAGCGGCGGCGGCGAAGGCGTTGAGGTCGGCGTGGATGCCGATGCGTGGGCGGAATACGCGGCCGATCTCGCCCGGGTCCTGGTGGACGTGCACGATCGCCTGGCTGCCCGCCGGGTCGAACAGGGTGTAGCCCTGGCTCACCGCCTCCCCGAGCCGGGTGCCGATGGCGAGGATGAGGTCGGCGTCGCGGACATGCGCCACCAAGGCCGGGTCGGGGCCGACGCCGATATCACCGACGAAGTTGGGCAGGGTGCCATCGTAGTGGCCCTGGCGGCGGAAACTGACGGCGACCGGCAAGTCGTGCGCGGTCAGGAACGCGTGGATGGCGGTGCGCCCGGCTTCGGTCCAGCCGCCGCCGCCCAGGATGGCGAGCGGTTTGCGCGCGCCCGCCAGCAAGGCCGCCATCGCCTGCATCGCCGCCGGGTCGGGCTGCGGGCGGGAGGTCTGCGACGGGCCGAGATCGGGCACGTCCACCATGTCCTTCTGCATTTCCTCGGACAGCGCGATCACCACAGGGCCGGGGCGGCCGGAGGTGGCGACGTCTACGGCGTGGGCCACGATCTCGGGAATGCGGCTGGCGTCGTCGATCTGCGTCACCCACTTCGCCAAGGGCGCGAACATCTGGCGGTAGTCGACTTCCTGGAAGCTCTCGCGGTCGGTCTCGGCGAACGGGATCTGGCCCACGAACAGCAGCAGCGGCGTGCTATCCTGCTTGGCGATGTGCACGCCGATCGCGCCGTGGCAGGCGCCGGGGCCGCGCGTCACCATGGCGGCGGCAGGGCGGCCGGTGAGCTTGCCATAGGCCTCGGCGGCGTTCACGGCGCCCGCCTCGAACCGGCAGGTGACCAGCTTCAGCTTGTCGTGCACGGCATACAGCCCGTCCAGCACATCGAGGTAGCTCTCGCCCGGCACGGCGAACACGTGGTCGATGCCTTGCGCCACCAGCGCGTCGGCCAGTACCCGCCCACCCGGCCGTACACCGCTGCGCACCGTACCCGCCCGCATTCCGTCCATCGGCATTTCCTTACTTCCCGCCGGGCAGGATAGGCGAGCGCGCCGACCCATGCCATCCTGCGCGCCATGCGAGCCATTTTCGTTCAAGTCAAATGCGAGATGGGCCAGGCCTACAAAGTCGCCCGCGCCTGCGTGGACGGGGTGGCCGAGTGCTCCGAGATCTACTCGACCTCCGGCCAATACGATCTGCTCGGCAAGTTCTATCTGGAGCCGGACCAGGATACCGGGCTGTTCGTGACCGAGCGGATCCAGACCCTACCCGGCGTGAAGGACACCTACACGCTCATCACGTTCAACGCATTTGCCTGATGGAGGCCCCGATTCGTCACCTATTGCTCGCCACTGCCCTGCTGCTGCCCATCGCCGCCCAAGCCGCCGATGTCACCGTGATGATCTCCGGCGGCTTCATGTCCAGCCTGCAGGCGCTCGCGCCGGGGTTCGAGAAGGCGTCGGGGGACCACGTCGTGATCGTAGGCGGGCCTTCGATGGGCACGACGGCGAACGCGATCCCGAACCGCCTGTCACGGGGCGAGCCGGATGACGTGCTGATCATGGTGGGCTACGCGCTGGACGGCCTGTTGAAGGACGGCCGCGCCATGCCGGGCAGCAAGGTGGACGTGGCGATCTCGCCCATCGGGATGGCGGTGAAGGCGGGCTCGCCGGTGCCGGATATCAGCACGGTGGACAAGCTGCGCGCCGTGCTACTGGCCGCCAAGTCGATCGCGTATTCGGACAGTGCCAGCGGCGTCTACATCCAGAACGAGATGTTCAAGAAGCTCGGCATCGAGGACCAGGTGAAGGGCAAGGCCCACATGATCCCGGCTACCCCGGTGGGCGAGATCGTGGCCAAGGGCGACGCCGAGTTGGGGTTCCAGCAGGTGGCGGAATTGCTTCCCGTGCCCGGCATCACCTTCGCCGGTCAGCTCCCGCCGGCCGTGCAAGATGTGACGGTCTACTCCGCGGGGATTGCCAGCACGTCGAAGGAGCCTACGGCCAGCAAGGCCTTACTCGCCTACCTCACCTCGGCGCAGGCCACCCCGGTGCTGCAAAAGATGGGGCTACAGCCCCCTGCACGTTAACTCCCTCTCCCCTTGAGGGAGTAGGGTCGGGGTGAGGGGTGGCGACACACCCATTGTTCGTCGCGTGGCCCCCCTCCCCCCGGGCTTCCTCCCTCAAGGGCAGTGGGAGAAGATACCGTTAGAACTTGACCACACCGCGCAACCAGAACTGGTCGCGCAGTTCGCGGTTGTAGGCGAACACCTCATGGTCCCAGTGCGCCTCGAACACTACGTCGTGACTCAGATTGTAGCTGACGATCGGCCCGATCGCGAATGTCTCGCCCTTGTTGCCCGGCCCGGCACCCAACGTGTCGAACGTCGCCAGAGACGTGTTGGTGTCGACCACCTGCCCGTTCTGCGTGTCGTTGCCAACCTGCTTGTAGTAATACCCGCCGATACCGAACGCGAGCTGCGGTGACAGATACTGCTGGAACGCATAAGTGAAGTAGAACTCATCACCCGACTTATAGTGTGTAGCCTGGTTCTGGGTGTTGATCGATGCACTCATGTTCAGGCTGAATTCCTGACCGGTCTTGTTCAGGTAGGTGAATTCCAACGCCGGGCGGTAGCTCCAGTAGTTAAGGCCGATATTGTTGCCGATTGGGTCGTTCTTGGAATACCGGCCGGTCGGCGCGGTGAACTCCAGCGGCGAGAAGACGAAGTGGAAATCCGTGCCCGGAACATCAAAACCCAGGAACAGGGGAACGACCGTGACGTCACCGAAGCCGCCTTTCTCGTTGGCCGACGCCTCCGGCACACCAGCGATCGTGGACAACCCGGCACGCGAGTTGGCGATCGGCTCGTAGATCGCAGAACCGATCGTCGCGTTGATGTACGGGATCTTGAAGTCGGGCACGTAGGCCGCCGAGACAACGTCCGCCTCGATCGTGTTGCGGAACTTGGTTCCGAACACCCCGTTCGGCCCAAGGTTGAGGCTGACCTGCTTACCCTGACCGTTTGTGAACTGGCCCGAGGTCTGGATGTTGATGTCGTCGCGCAGGTAGACACCGGGCGCCAGCGGAAGTCCGGCCAGCGTGTCGATGTAGCCGAGGTCGGCATGCGACTGGCCGAATTCGGTCGCGTGAGCGCTGACCGCTGCAAACACCAATGCCGCCGACAGGCCTGACGTCGTAAGACGAAGCGTCATTCTGGAACCCCCCAGGAAGCGGCTGTTGTTCGGTGGTCACACCGATGCCTTTTGTCCCTGACACGATCTAGAAATTAAGCACCAGCGTCGTCAAGCAGTTGCGGGCCGGGCCACCCGCCTCGTCTCCGGCATGGCTACCCATAGTAGCGCAAATGCCACAATCCCCGCCGCAGCGAGCGCGAGGAAGGCAGCACTCAGACCATACCGGTCGGTCACCACCCCGGTCAGTGCATTGCTCGCCGCCGCGGCCGCTGCGATGGCGAGGCCGATGAACCCCATCGACACGTTGAACCGGCCGCTCTCGCGCGCGATGTCCGCCACAACCAGCGGCAGCATCACGCCGAACACCGCGCCGCTGACCCCGTCCAGCGCCTGGATCGCGACCACCGCCTCCGGTTGGTTGGTGAGGGCGAACAGCGCCCCGCGCAACGGCACCGCCGCGAACCCCCAGAGCAGCACCGGGCGGCGTCCCCAGCGGTCGGCGGCGCGGCCCACGGCCGGAGACACGGCGGCGACCAGGACCTGCGGCACGATCAGGCACGCCGCGATCACCAGCTCGCCGATGCTGCCGGCGCTGCGCGTTACCTCCACGGCGGCGAGCGGGAACATGGCGGCGTTGGCCAGATGGAAACCGCCGCAGGCGATTGCGAAGAACAGCAGCCGGCGATCCGTCAGCATCAGGCGCAGCGGCACGGCCGGCGGCTTGACCGTGGCCTCGGCGTTCGGTGCGCGGATCACCGCCAGGGCCGCGAACGCGGGAATGACGAGGACTGCGGCCAGGATGAAAACCGACCGCTCCGATATCCAATACCCCACCGCCCCCATCAGCCCGGCGGCCACCCCGCTGCCGATGGAGGCGAAGCGGGCGTTGCGGCCGAGCCGCTCGCCGAACGGATGATTGCGGTCCTGCGCCACGCCCAGGCTGAGTGCCGCGATCACCGGGCCGAGGAGGCAACTGGCCACGCCGTGCAGCACCTCGACGACCAGCACCGGCAGCCGCTCGGGGAAGGCGGCCAGGATCAGCGCGGCGGCGGCGATCGCGGCGACCGCGAAGGTGGCCAGCCGGCGCTTGTCCCGCGATGCATCCACCATCGCGCCCGCGGGCATCTGGACGACCAATGTCGTGAGCGTGCCAATGCTGAGCGCCAGGCCGATCTGGCCCTGGGTCCAGGCTTGCGAGGCGAGGTAGGCGGCGATGAACGGGCCGAACCCGGTCTGCACGTTCGCCACGAAGAAATTCAGCCAATCGAGCCCGACCGAACTCCGGTCCTTTGGCACGGGACCGACTATTTCTCGTTGTCTGCCGCGGGCACCGGCGGCGCGGGCGGCCCCACGATCGTGGCCGGCTTGCTCCGGTCGGTGTATTCCGGCGCCGCCCGCACCTGTGCGTCCGTCAGGTCGATCACCACCCGTTTGTCCGCCGCATCCAGCGCTGGCACGTGCACCGACGGCCAGCTGACCGCGACCCGGCGCGCGCCGAGCCCCATGTAGCCACCGACGTCCACGACAATGGCTCGGGGCTGTCCGGTCGGGTCGACCACCACGTCCACGATACGCCCGATCTCCTTGCCGTCCTCGTCGCGCACCATGCGGCTCAGCACGCCGGTGGCATCCGCCTTGGTGACTTCGGGCACCGGATCCGCCGCCATCACGAGCAGCGCCGCGCCCACCAGAACCCACCAACTCCGCATCGCCGCGCCCTCCCGCATCGTCGCATCCATGCACCTGCATCCCGGACCCGGCAAGCTGCGTTCAGAGCGGAACGGATCGAACGAAAAGGTGCGACATGGTGCAGGAGAAACAGGGCCGGACGGCGCTGCTGGAGATCAGCTTCGCCGCGATGGGCGTGCTAAAGCTGGTCGGCTTGGAACGCCGGCTGTTCCGTCGCTGGGGCATGACGCCGCGGGAGATGCGGCGGATCGGCGTGGTCGAGACGGCCGGCGCATTCATGGTGGCCAACGACGCAACGCGACCGATCGGGGCCGCCGGGCTGGCGGTGATCTCGGCGATGATGCTGGCAAGGGAACTGCGCGAGGGCGAGGCTGAACTGATCCTGCCCCGGCTCGTTGTGACCCTGCTTGCGATCCGCACCGCGATGGCAGGTGGCTCGAAACTCCGCGCCCGCGTCGAGGCATGAGGCTTACCCGCCGCACCCTGCTCGCGGCGGCCGCCCCGCTGGCGCTAGCCCGGCCGGCGCTGGTGCGCGCGCAGTCACTCGAGGGCGCGCCAATTCGCATCGGCGAGATCAACAGCTACTCGACCGAGCCGGCGTTCACCGAGCCCTACCGCAAGGGCTGGCAGATGGGCGTGGCCCACGTGAACGATCTGGGCGGGGTGAACGGCCGCAAGCTCGAGGTCATTTCCCGCGACGATGCCGGGCGGCCGGAGAACGCCGCCCGGATGGCCGCCGAGTTGGTGACCGACCAGAAGGTCGATCTGCTGGCCGGGGGGTATCTGTCCGATGTCGGGCTGGCCATCAGCGCCTATGCCTTGCAGGCCAAGAAGCTGTATGTCGCGGGCGAGCCGTTGACCGATGCGCTCACCTGGGCGAAGGGCAACCGGTATACCTATCGCGTTCGCCCCTCGATCTTCATGCAGGTGGCGATGCTGATCCCGGCGGCGGCGGCGTCGCCTGCCAAAACATGGGTGACGGTGGCGCCCGACTACGAATACGGCCGGGCGGCGGTGAAGTGGTTCCGCCAACTGCTGTCGGCGAAGCGGCCGGACGTGCGGTTCGTCGGCGAGCAGTGGCCGGCATTGGGCCATGTCGATGCCGGCGCGGTCGCCGGCGCGCTCAAGCAACCGGCGCCGGACGGCATCTTCAACGCATTGTTCGGCGCCGACCTGCTGGGCCTGGTGCGGAACTCGCAGGGTTTGTTCGACAACCGGGTCGTGGTCTCGCTACTGACCGGCGAACCGGAATACCTGGACCCCCTGGCGGGCGACACGCCTGTCGGCTGGTACGTAACCGGGTATCCATGGAGCTTTTCCGACGAGCCGAGCAACAAGCAGTTCGTGCTCGACTACATGCTGCGCTATCACGAACCACCGACGATGGGCTCGGTGGTCGGCTCGGCCATGATCAGCGCGATCGGGTCCGGCATCCTGAAGACGGGCAACACGCAGACCGAAGCAATGGCCGACGGGTTCGCCGACGCTGCGTTCACCAGCCCGTTCGGCATTTGCCGGTTCCGCGCGATCGACCATCAGAGCACGCTAGGCACCTATGTCGGACGGCTGACCAAGCAGGGCGACAAGGGCGGCATGGTCGACTGGCGCTACGTCGACGGCGCCTCGGTGATGCCGCCGGACGACGTGGTGCGGCAACTCCGCCCAAGCTGACTTCATCATCCTCCCTCGTGTCTTCACGGGGGAGGTGGCGGCGAAGCCGACGGAGGGGGCATTCGGGCACAGTTCGTACTGGTGGCAGCCCCCTCCACCATGCTTCGCATGGTCCCCCTCCCCCGCTTCGCGAGGGAGGATGAAAAAGACCGCCGTTACGACGCGGAGGCGGCTCCCGACTCGGCACTCGTCGCACGTTCGTCCGGGTCGGATTTCATCGCGGCTTCGGCCTTGTCTTCCAGCCGAGACTCGTTGCGGCGAAGCATCACGATGGCGACTACGATCACGATTGCGGCCACCACGGCGATCCCGATGCCGATCGGTCCGGCCAGCCGCTTCATGGCATTGCCGAGGACATACGCGCCGATCCCGTAGAGGCTCGCCCACACCACCCCGCCGACGGCGTTCCACAGCAGGAAGGTGCGCCACTCCATGTGGTTGGCGCCGGCGAACAACGCGACGAAGGTCCGCAGGATGGCGATGAACCGCCCCACGAACACCACCTTGCCGCCCTGCGTCTTGAACAGATAGCGGCTGAGGTCCAACCGCTTGTCGGTCAATCCGACGTATTTGCCGAAGCGGCGCAGCAGCGGAACGCCAGCCCAACGCCCGATCAGGTAGCCGAAATTGTCCCCCATGATCGCACCGCCGATCGCCGCGACGACGACGAAACCGATGTGCAGCCGACCGGTCGTCGCGGCGTAGATCGAGGCGCCGATGATCAGGCTCTCGCCCGGGAACGGCAGGCCCATCGCCTCGAGCATGATCACCACGAACACCAAACCATAGCCGTACTCGCCGAGCAGATGCTGCAGCACATCCTTGCCGAACATGCGGGCTACGACCGAAAGCTGGCGAGCGAGCGCTTGGCGGTGCCGTCATCGGCGAAATTCGCCGGGTCGAGCCAGGCAGCGATCGCGTCGCGGCAGGCGGGCCATTCGTCGGCCAGGATCGAGAACATCGCCGTGTCGCGCCGCCGCCCCTTGGTGACCAGGTGGGCGCGCAACTCGCCCTCGTAGCGGAACCCCAGCCGTTCCGCGGCCCGGCGTGACGGAGCGTTCAGCGCATTGCACTTCCACACCAGCCGCCGGTAGCCCAGCTCGTCGGCGGCCAGGCGGAGCAGCAGGTACATCGCCTCGGTGCCCGCGCGGGTGCGCTGCATGCGGGGGGCGAACCAGATGTGCCCCAGCTCGATCGCGGCGTTGGCCGGCTGAATGTCCATCAACGTGAGCCAACCGCTCACCAGCCCAGTGGCCACCGGGCGCACCGCCCAGGCCATCGGATCGTGCGTCGCCGCGAACGCCGCGACATGGCGCGTCATGGCCGCCTGGTCGGCGAACGGGCCGTAGCCGAGATACGCCCAGCTGTCACCGGACTCGCGCGCCGCATCCCACAACTCGGCGGCGTGGCGCACGTGCAGCGGCTCCAGTTCAACGTCGCGGCCCCGGATGCGCATGCGGGCTGGCAAAGGGCGGGGCGTCGCATCCACCAAGGGACCGACCGGCGGCTCGACAATGCTGGCGGCTTGCCCATAATTGTTAAGTTGGGTGGCGTCCTGCCCAGCTGATCCGACTCCGGAGTGTGATCCCAAAATGAAAAACCCTGCCCTGCTACTCGCCGGTCTCGCGGCACTTGTGTCGGTTGCGGCCCATGCCGAGACCCTTACGTTCCACGCAACGATGGATCCCAAGGCCGAAGTGCCCCCAAAGACCACAGACGGCAAGGGCACTGCGACCGCTACGCTGGACACAACGACGAAGGTTTTGACTTACAATGTGACTTTCTCAGGGCTAACCGGCCCGGCGACAATGGGTCATCTGCATGGCCCGGCCGACCCCGGCGCGAATGCGGGCGTGCTGATCCCGTTCGCCCAGCCAGTGACGAGCCCGGTCCACGGCACGGCGACGCTGACCGATGCGCAGGTGACCGACCTTGAGTCGGGGAAGATGTACGCGAATATTCACACCGCAGCCAATCCGGGCGGTGAACTGCGCGGACAACTCGTCAAGTAGCAGGCTTACTGAGTCCCCCTCCCCTTGAGGGAGGGGTTAGGGGAGGGGTAGTCGCCGCACGATTTCGGCGTGTGTGGCCCTCTCCCCCCGCCCCTCCCTCACGGGGAGGGGGAGCCTTTCTTAACTACAGCATCCGTTGCAGGATGATCTTCTGGATGTCGCTGGTGCCTTCGTAGATCTGGCACACCCGCACATCGCGGTAGATCCGTTCGACCGGGTAGTCGCACAGGAACCCGTAGCCGCCCAGCGTCTGGATCGCCGCCGTGCAGATCGCCTCTGCCGCTTCGGACGCGAACAGCTTGGCCATCGCCGCTGCCTCCAGCGCCGGCAACCCGGCATCGCGCAGCCGAGCCGCATGCAGCACCAGTTGACGGCTCGCCTCCAGCTTGGTCTTGGCATCCACCAGGCGGAAGCCGACCGCCTGATGGTCGATGATCGGCTTGCCGAACGATTTGCGCTCCTTGGCATACCCGATCGCGTACTCCAGCGCCGCACGGGCCATGCCGACCGACTGCGCCGCAATCCCGATACGACCGGCTTCCAACGTGGAGAGCGCGATCCGGTAGCCCTCGCCCTCTGCCCCAATCCGCTGCGACGCCGGAACGCGCATGCCGTCGAACACCAGGTGACAGGTGTCGGACGCCTTCTGCCCCAGCTTTTCCTCGATCCGCGCCACTTGGTAGCCCGGCGTATCGTTGCGGACAACGAAGCAGCTCATGCCCTTCTTGCCGGCCGCCGGGTCAGTGATGGCGAAGAGCAGCGTCGTATGCCCGATCGCCGCATTGGATATGAACTGCTTGGACCCAGTGATGACGTAGTCGTCGCCATCCTTCACCGCCCGCGTGCGCAACGCCGATGCCTCGGACCCGGCGCCGGGTTCGGTCAGCGCGAACGACCCGATTGCCTCGCCCATCGCCATCGGCCGTAGCCATTCCTCGCGCTGCGCGTCGGTGCCGTAGTGCTGCAGGATCTCGCAGGTGGGGGCGTTGTGGACGCTCACCAGAGTGGATACGGAGCCATCGCCGGCCGCGATTTCCTCCACGACGCGGGCGTAGGTCTGGGTGTCGATCTCGGACCCACCCCACTCGGCCGACAGCGTCGCACCGAGGAAGCCCATCTCACCGAGTTCACGGATGATTTCGGGCTCGATCCGCCCGGCCTTCTCGCGGGCGGCGGCAGTGGGCGCCAGCCGCTCCTGCGCAAAACGGCGAGCCGTTTCGACGATCAGATCGTTCGGATCAGTATGCTCCAGCATCGCAACCTCCTTTTTCTTCTCCCTCTCCCCTTGAGGGAGAGGGCCGGGGTGAGGGGTAATCAACACACCGACCAGAGTGGCGCGACTACCCCTCCCCCAACCCCCTCCCTCAAGGGGAGGGGGCTTTCTTACTCCCTAGTGCAGCAATTCCACAGCAACCGCCGTGGCTTCCCCGCCCCCGATGCAAATCGCCGCCACACCGCGCCGCACTCCACGCTGGCGCATCGCCGCGAGCAGCGTCACCACGATCCGCGCCCCGCTGGCCCCGATCGGATGGCCTACCGCGCAAGCCCCGCCCCGCACGTTGATCTTCTCCAGCGGCAAACCGAGCTCGCGTAGCGTCGCCAGCACCACCACCGCGAACGCCTCGTTGATCTCGAACAGATCCACGTCGTCGGTCGTCCACCCCGCCTTGGCCAGCACCTTGCGGATCGCCGGCGCCGGAGCCGTGGTGAACCAGCCTGGCTCCTGCGCATGAGTCGCGTGCGCCACAATGCGGGCAATCGGGGTCAACCCACGATCCTCCGCTTCCGACAAATGCGCGATCACCAATGCCGCCGCACCATCACTGATGGAGGACGCATTCGCCGCGGTCACAGTGCCGTCCTTGCCGAATGCAGGCCGCAACCCGGCGATCTTGGAGGCATCGGCCTTGCGCGGCTGCTCGTCGGCCGTGATCGTGACGTCGCCCTTGCGGCCCGGCACCAGCAGGTCCGCGATCTCGTCGCG
This sequence comes from uncultured Acetobacteraceae bacterium, assembly GCA_964242215.1. GTDB lineage: Bacteria > Pseudomonadota > Alphaproteobacteria > Acetobacterales > Acetobacteraceae > LMUY01. The sequence continues at coordinate 107,370 of CAXTCJ010000001.1, forward strand.
CAGCGCCGCATTGCTGCCTGCCTCCTGCGCCAGCCGCAGCGACCGTTCCGCGAACGCATCCTGGTCCGCGCGGGAAAACCCGAGTTCGCGGGCGGTGACGTCGGCATAGGTGCCCATGGCGCGGCCAGGCTCGAACGCATCCTCCAGCCCGTCCATCGCCATGTGGTCGATCACCTGGCTGTGGCCATATTTCACGCCGCCACGCAGCCGGGGCAGCAGGAACGGGGCGTTGCTCATGCTCTCCATCCCGCCGGCCACCAGCACGCCGGACCCGCCGGCAGCCAATTGATCGTGGCACTGGATCAGCGCCTGCATGCCCGAGCCGCACATTTTGTTCACCGTCACCGCGGGCGCCGAAACCGGAATGCCGGCCCCGACCGAGGCCTGACGCGCCGGCGCCTGCCCTAACCCGGCAGGCAACACGTTGCCCATCACCACGCCGGCCACGCCGTCCGGCGCCACCCCGGCGCGCTCCAGGGCGGCGACGATGGCGGCCGAGCCCAGCTTCGGCGCGGTCAGCGGTGTCAACTCGCCCAGCAGCCCGCCGATCGGCGTGCGCGCGGAGCCTACGATGCAGATGCTCAAGCCAGCCTCCCTATTCTGCCGCGACCGCCAGTGGCCTCGCGTGCAATGCGTCGAGCAGCGCCGCGCGTTGTGGCACGGCGTCGCGCATCGCCTTGTCCTTGACCGGGCCGAAGCCGCGGATGTGGTTCGGAATGTCGGCCAGCGACACCGCGGTGTCCAGCGTATCGGGCCGCAGCGACTCCATGGCCGCCTGGATGCTGCGCTCGGTCTCGCCGATCAGGACACGCTCGGCGCGGCGCTCCGCCTGCCAGCCGAACGGATCCAGCGGCGTGCCGCGCAAGATCTTGCCGTGGCGCAGCGCCCGGAACAGCGGCAGCGCGAATCGACCGGGAATGGCGATCTTCTTGCGGCGGCCCGTCGCCGGGTCGATGCCGGAGATCAGCGGCGGTGCCATGTGGAACACCGGGCGCTCGCCATACTCGGCCGCGGCGTGCAGCCGGGCGACCTCGTACTCGTCCTTGTACGCCATGGCCCGGAACAGCCCCTCCGCCACGGCGCGGGCAAACCGGCCGGGCTGGCCCAGCACCGCTGCCTCCCGCGCCATCGCCCGGTCCACCACCACGCGATACCGCCGGGCGAGCCGCTTGCCCTGGTAGCGCACCAGTTCGGCCTGCCGCGCTGCCACGAGCGCCTCCAGCGAAGCGGGTGGCACCTCCTCGCCGGCCAGCACGGCGTCGGCAAGTTCGGGCCGCGCTTGCAGGATCCGGCCCCAGGCGAAGGCGCGGCGGTTCAGCGCCACCGCGGTGCCGTTTAGTTCGATGGCGCGGAGCAGCGCCTCCTGCCCGACCGGGATCAGCCCAGCTTGCCATGCCAGCCCCGTCATCAGCGTGTTCAGCGCCTGCGACTGACCGAACAGCTTCTCGGACAGCGCCGTTGCCCGCAGATACACGCTGGCATTGCCACCCACGGCGCGGTCGATGACCCGGCGGTGCAACCCGGCGTCGATCACCAGGTCCCGGTCGGACAGGAACCCGGTATTGGCCTGCAGATCGAGGTTGCCCAGCACGGCGCCCCCCCAGCGCATGCGCTCCAGCACGCCCTTCTGCGCGCCCACTGCCAGATCGGCCGCGATCATCACATCGGCCTCGCCGGTCGGGATGCGAACCACGTCCAGCTTCTCGTTGGCGATTTGCACGTGGGACACGACCGCGCCGTTCTTCTGCGCCAAGCCGGTGAAATCGAGCGTGCTGACCTGCTTGCCCTCGAGGCTGGCCGCCATCGCCACCACGGCCCCGGCCGTCACGATCCCGCCGCCGCCGATGCCCGCGAACAGGCCACGCCATGGGGTCGCCAAATCCGGCAATACCGGGTCCGGAAGGTTCGCAGCCAACTCGTCCTCGCGCGCTTTCCACGCCTCGGCATCGTCGCGCTTGGGAGCGTCGGTCGCCGAGGTCACGAAAGACGGGCAGAAGCCCTTCAAGCACGACAGATCGGTGTTGCAGCTGGTGGGCGAGATGCGGCGCTTGCGGCCATACTCCGTGTCGATCGGCTCGATCGCGATGCAGTGCGACTGTTCGGTGCAATCGCCGCAATTCTCGCAGACGCGGGCGTTGATGCTGACCTTCACGTCAGCCGCGGCCATCTTGCCCCGCTTGCGGCGGCGGCGCTTCTCGGTGGCGCAAACCTGGTCGTAGATGATGACCGACACGCCCTCGAACGCTGCGCACTCCGCCTGCACCTGGGGCAGCCGTTCGCGGCCGTAGCGGATCACGCCCGGCGGCAGCTCGCTCGCATCGGGCAGACGCGCCGGGTCGTCGGCCACGAGGTAGATGCGGCCGACGTTCTCGGCCGCGATCTGGCGGGCGATGTCGACCACGGTGGGCCCGCCTTCGGTGGGCTGCCCCCCGGTCATCGCGACGGCGTCGTTGTACAGCACCTTGTAGGTGATCCGCGTCCCCGCCACGACCGACTGGCGGATCGCGAGCAGGCCGGAGTGCTGATACGTGCCATCCCCCATGTTGGCGAACACGTGCTTCAGGCTGGTAAACGGCGCCAGACCGGTCCAGGCCACGCCCTCCCCGCCCATGACGCTGAACAGCCCCGTGCCCGGCGTGTTCTGCATCGCCATCACGTGGCACCCGATGCCCGCCATCGCGAACGACCCGTCCGGCAAGCGGGTCGACGTGCTATGCGGGCAGCCGGCGCAGAATGTGGGCGCGCGGGCGAGCAGACCGTCCGGACGCTCCGGCGCATCGAGCGCTGCGGGCTCCGCCGCCTGGATGCCAAAGGGCGGCAGCACGCGGGCCAAGGCGCGGGCCACCAACTCGGGCGACGTCTCCATCACCGCCGGCAGCAGCGGGCCGTCGTCCAGCCCGGTTTTGCCGACCACCGCGGGGCGTCCGTCGGCCGGCAGGTTGTAGAGCGCGGCACGGATCTGCGCTTCGACGAACGAGCGCTTCTCCTCCACCACGAACAGCAGCCGGCGGCCGTGGGCGAACGCGCGCAGCCCCTCGGTTTCGAGCGGCCAGGTCATGCCGACTTTGTAGATCGCCAGGCCAGGGTGGTCGGACAGGCCCATCGCCGCCAGCGCATGCAGCACGTCCAAATGCGCCTTGCCGACCGTGACGATGCCGACCGGTGCCGCTGCCGTACCCTGCGTGACCCGGTCGATGCCGTTGGCGCGCCACCAGGCGCGGGCCGCGGGCAACCGCTCGTCGATCATGCGGCTTTCGATGACGAAACGCTCGGCGGGCCAATTCAACCCGGTATCGATGTTGAAGCCGTGTGGCGGGACGACGAGCTGCGGCGTGACGTAGCGCCGCACCGAGGGAACGAGCACGGTAGCCGCCTGTTCCGCCGTCTCGGCAATGGTCTTCATCGCGACCCACAGGCCGCTGAACCGCGACATCGCGATGCCGGCCAGGCCGTATTCGATGATCTCGGCGGCGTCGGCTGGTTGCAGCACCGGCATCATCACCGCCTCGAAAATCTGGTCGGTCTGATGCGGGAAAGTGGAGGAATGGGCGCCATGGTCGTCACCGGCGACCGCCAGCACGCCACCATGCTTGTGGCTACCGAACGCGTTGGCGACCCGCAGCGCGTCGGCGGAGCGGTCCACGCCGGGACCCTTGCCGTACCACATGCCGAACACGCCATCGACCTGCGCGCCGGGATAGAAATCCAGTTGCTGCGCGCCGGACAGCATGGTCACGGCCAGATCTTCGTTCAGGCCCGGCTTGAAGTGAACGCCGGCCGCTTCCAGCAGCTTGGCCCGGCGCCATAGCTCCTGGTCCAGACCCCCGAGCGGCGAGCCGCGATAGCCGGACACCAGCCCACCCGTGTTCAACCCGGCGGCACGATCCAGGCGGGCCTGCTCCAGCAACATCCTGACCAGAGCCTGGATCCCGGTGAGCAGCACGGGCTCGTCCAGTTCGGCATAGCGGCTTTCAAGCGTGATGGGGGCGCTCGCGAGACCAATGTCCATGGCGTTTCTCCACAGCCGATATGGGGCGAAGCCTAGCCTAAATTTAGGAGGTGAATGCTGTCGTAATTCAGGATGAGACCGGGCATAATTAGCAGATCCTGCTAATGGTGCACTGCAATATAGGAGGTTTACCCGTGAGACTGGACCGGATCGACCTTTCCATCCTGGATCACCTGCAACGCGACGGCCGCGCCACAACGCTCGAATTGAGCGATGCCGCCGGGCTGTCCCCCTCCCCGTGCCACCGCCGGCAAAAGTTGCTGGAGGAGGACGGCGTGATCACCGGCTATGTGGCGCTGCTGGATCAGGACCGGGTCGGGCTGCCGGTGAACGTGATGGTGTCGGTGCAGTTGGCGGGGCAGACCCAGGAGTTGCTGGAGGCGTTCGAGGCCGCCGTTGCGGACCTGCCGGAGGTGATGGAGTGCCTTCTGATGACCGGGGAGAGCGATTACCTGTTGCGCGTCGTGGCCGCGGATCTCGGGGCCTACGAGGAGTTTTTGCGCACACGGCTGACGCGATTGCCGGGTGTGCGCGGCGTCCGCTCGGCGTTCGCGTTGAAACGGGTGATCTACCGCACGAATTTGCCGCTCAAACGCAAAAAGTAGCGACGAAGGACAATATTTATTCTGACGATCGCACTTCCACCGCCCGGTCCGACCTCGTAATCAGCGTGCGGTCGAAACCGGGACATAAAACAGCAAAATGACACGCCTCGTGCTCCTCCTTGGACTTCTGCTGTGCAGCGGCTGTGCGCTCATCACCAGCGGGGTCGATATTCCCTATCAGGCCGTGTCGGCCGCCGGGCCAGATCCCGCCGCCTACGGGGCCGTTGCTGACGTAACGACTGTGGATTCGAGAGCCACCTATCGGGACCGCATCAGCACGAAAAAGAATGGCTACGGCATCGAAATGGCGGCGATCACGGCATCGAACGACATCCCCAGCACGGTCACCAATGCGTTCAAATATGAGCTGAACGAACGAGGCTTCAGGATCGGCACCACGGGCGCCACCGTCCACGTGGACCTCGTCCGTTTCTACAACGACTTCAAGAACGGTTTCTTCTCCGGGGACGCGGTGGCGAACGTCGCTTTCACGGTGAAGGTCACCGCGCCAAACGGCAGTTCGACCTTCAGCAAGTATTACGAAGGCACCGGCACCGAGCCGAACATCCAGGTGGCGGGCGCGGACAACGCGCGGGCTGCACTGGTCAAGGCGTTCGCGAACAGCGTCAACAGCGCCGTATCGGACCCAGACTTCATCCGCGCCGTGTTGGCGGCAGGCGCGCAGCCTCCCCGCGTCGCCTCTGCCACGCCGGGGAGCTAGCATGGCGGCACGGCCGTGGGTCGTTTCGACCTTCGGCGCCGGGCTGCTGCTGGCAGGGTGCGTCCAAACGCCACCGATGGCCCTGGAACCAGGCGTAGTCCTGGCGGCGTCGCCGACGAACCAGGCCGGGGAGAACACGGATGCGGGCGCCGTCGCCGGGGTGGTGCTGGGCGCCGCCGCGGGTGGCGCGCTCGGGCGCGGCGCAGGGCGCGTGTTGGGCGCGGCGCTCGGTGGTGCTGTCGGCGGCGTAGCGGGCTCGGCCGCAGAAGGGGCGGCGCAACCGACGGATGGCGCCGCTTATACCGTGCGGCTGGCGAGCGGTCGCGTGCTCACGATCGTGCAGCATCTGCCAAGGGGCGACGTCATGCTATCGGCCGGCCAGCAGATCGTGGTGGAAACACGGGGGCGCACGCAGCGCGTCGTCGCGGCGTCGGCAGCCAGCTAGAGCGTTCGATACGTCGCCGCCCCGCTACGTGTTCTCGCCGAATGCCTTCGTTTTCAAATCCTTCAGTCGGTCCGCCCCGCCGGGCGTCTTCGGATCCAGTTCCAGCGCCCGCTGCCAGGCCTCGTAGGCGCCCTTGTAGTTCTTCTGCTGCTCGGCGATGCGGGATAAATCCTGCAGCGCGGCGAACTGGCGGGGTTCGTGGCTCAGCACCTCCGCGATATCACGCGTGGCACCGGCCGTGTCGCCCAATTGGGCGCGGGCCATGGCGCGGCCATGCCAGCCCTCCTGCAGGTCGGGCTGCAGGTCGAGCGCGGCATCGAAATCGTCCAACGCCTCGTTGGGCTGATTCTCGGTCAGCTCGTTGAACCCATGCAGCAGCAGCAGTTTGGTGGCGGGAGTGGCCTGGGCGAGCCATTGGCTTTGGATCGACCGTTCCACGGCACCGGCCGTCTGCTCGTCGGGGGCTATTTTCAGCAGGCCTAGGAGGCGGTCGAGAGTCTGCTCGCGGGTTGGCTGGGCGGGAGCCTGGGCGAAGGCGGGCGCGGCGAGGAGGAGGAGCGTGAAAACAATGCTCCCTCTCCCCTTGGGGGAGTGGGTTGGGCTGAGGGGTAGGCCACTACCCCGCCGACGCCACCCCTCCCCTAAGCCCTCCCCCAAGGGGAGGGGGACTTTCCTCGTGTTCATGCTGGCACTGCCTCGGGGCGGGGGCCGCCGGCCATCCAGTCGAGCAGTTCCACCGTGTGCACCGTCGGCAAGCCGCCGCCGGCGAGTTGGGTCAGGCAGCCAATGTTGCCGGCGGCGATCAAGTCGGGGCTCGTGCGGCGAATGTTGTCCAGCTTGCGCTCCCGCAGGCGTCCAGCGATTTCGGGCTGCAACAGATTATAGGTACCCGCCGAGCCGCAACACAGATGCCCCTCGGCGACTTCGACAACCGTGAACCCGGCGTTGCGCAACAGGCCTTTCGGCTGAGTCACGATCTGTTGGCCATGCTGCAGCGAGCAGGCGGCGTGGTACGCCACCGTCAGCCCGGGCGGCTCGCGGGTCGGCATGTAGTTCACGCGGAACAGGAATTCCGACACGTCGGCCGCCAGACCAGACACACGTTCGGCCGCCTCCCGCTCCGGCTCGTTGCGGAACATGAAGCCGTAATCCTTCACCGTCGTGCCGCAGCCCGACGTGTTGACCAGGATCGCGTCCAGCCCCTCCCCGTCCGCCTCGGCGGTCCAGGCGGCGATGTTGGCGCGGGCAGACGCCATCGCCGGGTCGTGCCGGCCCATGTGGTGGGTCAGCGCCCCGCAGCACCCGGCGGCTTGCGGCACCACCACGTCCCAGCCCATGCGGGTGAGCAGGCGTATGGTGGCGGCGTTGATGCTCGGGGCCAGCACCTGCTGCGCGCAGCCGGCCAGCAACGCCACCCGGCCTTTGCGCGCGCCCTCGGCCGGGTGCACGCCGGTCACCGACTGCCGCGGCGGCAAGCGGCTCGGGGCGAGGTCCAGCATGGCGCGCAGCCGCTCGCCCAGCACACCGGAGGGCACCAGGCCGCGAAACGGCTTGGCCAGCCGCGCCGCGACCATCGCCCAGCGCATCCGGTCCGGCCGGGGCAGGACACGGACGAGCAGGTCGCGCAGCAGCCGCTCGTGCCAGGGGCGAGTGTAGGTCTCCTCGATGTAGCGGCGGCCGTGGTCCACCAGGTGCATGTAGTTCACGCCCGAGGGGCAGGTGGTCATGCAGGACAGGCACGACAGGCAGCGGTCCACGTGCTTCACCACCTCGGCGGTGGCGGGGCGGCCGGATTCCAGCATGTCCTTCATCAGGTAGATGCGGCCGCGCGGGCTATCCAACTCGTCGCCCAGCAGCACGAAGGTCGGGCAGGTCGCGGTGCACATGCCGCAATGCACGCAGGTGCGGAGTACGCCGTTGGCGGTGGCGGTTTCGGGATCGCGCAGTTGCTCGGCGGTGAAATTGGTCTGCAAAAATCAGGCTCCCGCGGTGAGGCGGCCGGGGTTGAGGATGCCCGCCGGGTCCATGACCGCCTTCACGCGGCGGGTGATCGCGGCCAAGGCGGCGGGTTCGGGGGGAATGACGTCCACGGCGGTGCGAAAGCCGTCGGGGCCGCGCATCAGTGTCCACGTGCCCCCGGCGGCGGCGGCGGCCCGGGTGACGGAGTCGTGGGCGGACGGGTCGCCGGCGAGCCAGACCAGGCCGCCGCCCCAGTCGAGGAACCCGGCGAGCCCGGTGGCGGCTAGGATGCCGGGGCCCGAGGATGGACGCACCGACACGCGCCAGATGGCGTCGCCGGGCTGGGGGGCGAGCGGCACGGCATCGCGCACGGCAAGCCAGGCGGAGCGGCTGGGCGTGTCGCCCAGCAGTTCGGCGTGGCCGAAGCGCTCCAGGTCCAGCACCAGGCGACCGGTGCGGTAGGCGACGCTGGCGGTGAACTCCTCGATGCGCAGCAGGGCAACGGACGCGGCGAATCCGACCAAGGCGGGCACCCGGGCGGCGGCCTCCCGCGGCAGCCAGGCGGCGGCGGAAACGCTGTAGGGGGAGCCGAGCCCGGCCGACAGGGCGGCCACCGCCTGAGTCGCGTCCAGCCCGGGCAGGACGAGCGTGCCCGTGCACTCCGGAGCGGGCAGGACTTTGAGAGTGATCTCGGTCATCACCCCCAATGTGCCGTGGCTGCCGGTCAGCAACTTGCAGAGGTCTAGGCCGGTGACGTTCTTCAGCACCCGGCCGCCGGAGTGGAAGATCGCCCCCGCACCGTCGACCGCGCGCACGCCCAGCACGTGGTCCCGCATTGCGCCCCAGGCGACCCGGCGTGGCCCGGACAGGTTAGTGGCGATGATGCCGCCGATAGTCTGTTGGCCGGTGGTGCCGAGCACGCCGGAGAGGTCGGGCGGCTCGCCGATCAGATGCTGGCCGTTCTCGGCGAGCGCTGCCTCGATCTCGGCGATTGGGGTGCCGGCGCGGGCGGAGATCACCAGTTCCTTAGGGGCGTAGAGGGTGATGCCCCGGAGGTTCTTGGTGGATACGGAGCGCGCCGCTTGCACGGGGCGGAGCATGCCACGCTTGGTGCCGGCGCCTTCGACCTCGAGCGGCTCTCGGGCGGCGTACGCGGCGGTGATTGTGGCAGCTATATCGTCTTCGGTGGCGGGATACCCCTCACCCCGGCCCTCTCCCTCAACGGGAGAGGGAGAAGAGATCGCCCTCTCCCCTTGAGGGAGAGGGTTGGGTGAGGGGTGTCCAAGCACGGTCTAAGCCGCAGCCTTCAGCGGAAACACCTTCGCTGGATTGAGCAGCCACTGCGGATCGAACGCCGATTTCAACTCGCGCTGACGCTCCAACTCGGGCTCGCTGAACTGCACGCCCATCAGGTCGCGCTTCTCCAAGCCGACGCCGTGCTCGCCGGTCAGGCACCCGCCAACCTCGACGCACAGCTTCAGGATGTCACCGCCGAACGCCTCGGCGCGATGGAAGCTGTCGGCGTCGTTGGCGTCAAACATGACCAGCGGGTGCAGATTGCCATCGCCCGCGTGGAAGATGTTGGCGACCTTCAGGCCGTATTGCTCGCTCATCTCGCCTATGCGGCGCAGCACCTCCGGCAGGCGGCTGGTGGGGATGGTGCCGTCCATGCACATGTAGTCAGGGCTGATCCGGCCGACGGCGCCGAACGCGCCCTTACGGCCCTTCCATATTGCCAGGCTCTCCTCCGCCGATTGCGACACGCGCATGCTGATCGGGTCGAACGGCTCGCACAGCGCCTTGATGCGGTCCAGCAGGTCGTCCTGCTCGGCCACGCTGCCCTCGACCTCGATGATCAGCAGCGCCTCGGCATCCAGCGGGTAGCCGGCATGGGCGAACGCCTCGCAGGCGTGGATCGCCGGCTTGTCCATGAACTCCAGCGCCACCGGGATGATGCCGGAGCCGATGATCGCATCCACGCACTGTCCGGCCACCTCGTTGGACCCGAACGCCACCAGCATGGCCCGCGCCCCCTCGGGGCCACGCAGGATGCGGACGACGATCTCGGTCACGATGACGAGCATGCCTTCGCTGCCGATCAGCAGGCCCATCCAGTCGTAGCCGGCGGCGTCCAGGTGCTCGCCGCCGAGGTGCAGGATCTCGCCATCGATGGTGACGGCGGTCAGGCCGAGCACGTTGTTGGCGGTCACACCGTATTTCAGGCAGTGCGCGCCCCCCGAGTTCATGCCGATATTGCCGCCGATCATGCAGGCGAGCTGCGATGACGGGTCCGGCGCGTAGAAGAAGCCGTCGCCCTGGACGGCCTGGGTGATGCCAATATTGGTCACGCCCGCCTGCACCGTGGCGCAACGGTCAGAATAGTCGATGTCGAGGATCCGGTTCATCCGCATCATGCCGACGACCACGGCGTCGGCCAGCGGCATTGCTCCGCCCGACAGGCTGGTGCCGGCGCCGCGCGGAATCACCCGCACACCCATGCTGTGGCACAGTTTAAGGACAGCCGCGACCTGCTCGGTCGTTTCGGGCAGAGCCACGGCGAGTGGAACCTGACGGTAGGCGGGCAGCCCGTCCGTCTCGTAGGGCTTTAGCCGGAGCGGTTCGCTGATGACGCCGCTATCGGGCAGGATAGCGCGCAGGCCGGCGACGATCTCGTCGCGCCGGGCGAGCACGTCGGCTTTCGGCTCGGGCAAAGCCAGCATCGCGAAGTCCTCCGGGGTCGTCTCGTTCCCCGGAACATGAGCGCTCACCCCATAGGGGGCAAGACAGGCCTCAGCCCTGACGGGCCTTCATGCGCGGGTTCTTCTTGTTGATGACGTAGACCCGGCCGTGGCGGCGCACCACGCGGCAGTTCTTGTCGCGCACCTTGGCCGACTTCAGGCTGTTGCGGATCTTCATGGGTCTAACCTGGCAAAAAGCAAAAACGAGGGCACGACGCACCGAAGCCCGTGTGTCGCGGCGAGGGGGTGCGGATACCGGGGTGGCCATGGACTGTCAAGCAGCGCCTGCTATAATTGGATCGGAGTCGCAACCACTCCGTGCCGAAATGGACCCTGCCATGCCCAGCATCACCGCGACTGCACGCCAGTTCTTCGACGCCTGTGAGACCGGCAAAGGCTGGGAGGGCTGCCAGCCGTTCTGTACGCCCGGCGCCACCTTCTCCGCCCAAAGCGAACCGCTGGACGGAATCGACACACTGCAAGGCTATGCCGACTGGATGGCCGGCCTGTTCGCCGCCCTGCCCGGCGCGAGCTACGAGGTGAGGTCCTTCGCCACCGACGAGAGCACGGCCAGCGTGTCGGCGTTCGCGGTGTTCTCCGGCACGCATACCGGCAGCGGGGGCCCGCAGCCACCGACCGGCAAGACCACCCATGCCGACTACGTCTACGTCATGTTCTTCGAAGGCGGCGTGATCCGGCACATGACCAAGATCTGGAATGCCGGCTGGACTATGAAGGAGCTCGGCTGGACCTAACCCGGCACCGGAGCCTGGGCATTGACGGCGCGCGTGCCGCAGCCGATAGCGCGCGCATGAAGCGCAATACCGGGACGTGGATGGCCTTCCTGCTGGTCTGTTTCGCCGTTGTCGGCCTGATGGGCCTGTTCGCCAGCTACGCCGCCCCCCTGCCCTACGAACGCATGATGGCGCGCGACGCGGTGCTGGACCGGGCGCTGCAGACGGGCGACGACAAGGCGGCCCTGGAGGCGCTGCGAGACCCGTTGGACGACAGCGCCGCCACGGTGATCGACGGCACCGGCCCACTCGCCGGCCGGGTCGCCACGGCCCGCGCCGCGATGCACGACGCCATGCTCCACGAGGCGGCCGCGATCGGCAGCCGGCTGCGGCTGGAGCTGGCCGTGGTCACGGTGGTCGCGGCGGCTTTCGGGGCGGCGATGCTAGGAACGGCCGCCCGGGAGGGCTGAGCGCAGATCTCGGGTCTCACGCATTTCGAACCATCGTCATCCATTGTCCGTCAGCCTCGCCAGGGCGGAAGCCGTATTGGGCGTAAAGCCCGTGAGCATCCGCCGTCGTCAAAGTCCAGTGCGTCACGGTTGCGAGTTCGGGGTGCGCCAGGATGGTTTCGACCAAGGCCTTACCCAGGCCAAGCCCACGCTTGGCGGGCTCGATGAACACGTCAGCGAGATGGGCGCGAAGGGTATAATCGGTCAGCAGCCGGGCGAAGCCGATCTGTGCGCCGTCGGGGGCATAGATGCCGAAGCACAGGCAATTTGCCGCACTACGCTCCGTCAGTGCACGTGGCCGGTCGACCGCCCAGTAGGCGCTTGATAGCGAGTTATGCACGAACTCCATGTCGAGGCGGGCGCGGTCATCGCTGATCACGTACCCACTCGGCAGGCTTACAGTGTGGACGATCATAACTTCTGAGCCGCGACCACGAATCCAGCGTTCATCCAAGGTCCTCCTGATGATCTGACGCGTACGGCCACCGACGCAGGGTGAACCTTCGCAAGTGCCAGCGGCGGGTGTCTCGTACCCGGGGGCTGAAACCTGGCTTTGCGAGCGGCCAGGGAGCGTTGTGCCCTTGTGAGTCCGGGCAATCGCCGAGCGGGTCCAAACCAGGGCTTCACGCCAACAGCGCGTCCAACTCCGCCATCACCTCCGCCGTGTGCTGCCCGACCGTCGGTAGCCCACTGCGCTGCACCGGCCGCTCGCCATCGAAACTGAGCGGCAATGCCGGCAGCTTCGTCGTCTCGCCATTCGGCAACGTCACCGGCACCAAGCCGCCGGACGCGTTCAGGTGCGCGTCGTCGAACAGTTCCACCGGCCGGGTGATCGGGGCGAACGGCAGGCCCAGGCGTTCGCATTTCTCCATCAGCGCCGAGCGGTCATATTGGCGCAGGGCTGCCGCCACGATCGGCAGCACCCGCGCCCGTGCGCCTACGCGTTGCGGCTGGGTGAGCAACGCCGGGTCGGCGGCCAGTTCGGGGAGGTGGAACTCGGTGCAGAACAGGCGCCATTGGGTGTCGGTGACCACGCCGACGAACACCCGGCCGCCATCGGACGTGTCGAACAGATCGTAGATTGGCCACGCGACCTGGCGCACGCTCATCGGCGGGGCTTCCTGGCCCAGGATGGCGTACTGCGCCATGTGCTGGGCCATCAGCAGCACGTTGTTCTCGAACAAGCCCACCTGCACGTGGCGGCCGTGCCCCGTAACGTGGCGCTCCTGCACCGCGGCCAGGATGCCGATTGTGGCGAACATGCCGCCCATGATGTCGTTCACCGACGACCCGGCGCGCAGCGGCTGACCCGGCGGCCCCGTCATGTAGGCCAGGCCGCCCATCATCTGCACCACCTCGTCCAGCGCCACCCGGTGCTCGTACGGACCCGGCAGGAAACCCTTGAGCGAGGCGTAGATCAGCCGCGGGTTTTCCACCCGCAGCGCCTCGTATGACAGGCCGAGCTTGTCCAGCGCACCCGGCCGAAAGTTCTCCACCAGCGCGTCGGCGGTGTTCAGCAGGCGCTTCACGGCGGCTAGCCCCTCGCGGGACTTCATGTCCACCGCCATGGAGCGCTTGTTGCGGTTCATGATGGCGAAGAAGCCGGCCCCCGAGCCGCCCAGCCGCCTCGTGTTGTCGCCGTCGGGCGTGGGTTCGACCTTGATCACGTCCGCACCCAAATCGGCCAGCACCAGCCCGCAGGCCGGGCCCATGACCATGTGGGTGAACTCGACGACCCGCAGGCCGGCTAACGGACCGCTCATGCGGCCATTCGGCCAAGCGGGCGGAACGTTTTCGGCAGGCCAGCCTGCGCCACGCCGCCGTGCATCGCCTCGCCCGGGAGCCCGGCGGCGAGCAGGTCGCGGCTGGCGACCAAGCGGTCCAGGTCGATGCCGGTCGAAAAGCCCATGCTCTCCAGCATGAACACCAAGTCCTCGGTCACGATGTTGCCGGACGCACCCGGTGCATAGGGGCAGCCGCCCAAGCCGGCCAGCGAACTGTCGAAGGCGCGAATGCCCTCCTCCAGCCCGGCCAGCGCGTTCGCAAGGCCCAACCCCATCGTGTCGTGCAGATGCAAATTGTCCAGCTTGTCGCCGATCTCGGCCCGCACGGCGCGGACCAGGCTGCGGATCTGCGCCGGATGGGCGTAGCCCACGGTGTCGGCGAGGCTCACCGCCGCCGCGCCCGTCGCCGCCAACGCTGCCGCCACCTTCAACACCGCAGCCTCCGGCACGGCGCCATCGATGGAGCAGCCGAACGCGGTCGAACAGGCCGCCACGATCGCCATCTTCCGGTCCTGCTTGCCCGCCCACTCCACGATCCGGCCCACTTCGGCCACCTGCTCGGCGGGCGTGCGGTTCAGGTTGGCTTGGCTATGCCCTTCGCTCACCGAGACCGGGATACTCACGCGGATCGCACCCGCCGCATGGGCCGCCTGCGCGCCGCGCAGATTGGGGGCGAGCGCGGTGATGGTGACGCCCGGCAGACCGACCGTGGCCCGTACCACCGCGTCGGTATCGGCCATCTGCGGGATCACCCGGGCAGGGACGAAGCTCCCGGCCTCGATCTCGGGGACGCCTGCCGCGGCCATCGCCGCGATCCATGCGATCTTGGCGTCGGTCGCCATACGGCCCTTTGCCATCTGCAGGCCATCGCGTGGGCCCACCTCGCAAACCAGCACTGTTTCAGCCATTCTAAGCGTCCTCCACTCTCCCAAACTTGCGGCGAGGTTGACGCTTCTGCAAGCCGCTGCCATTGCCAGGGCTGGAACAGATGCTACTTGTTGGAACCATGCGAGTGACAACGATGCTGCGACTGGCCACTCTCACCCTCCTACTGGCCCAGGTAACCTCCTACTTCGCCATTGCGCCCCGGGCCTTCGCACAGGGTGCCCCCAGCGGTCCGCCCGCTGTGGGCACGACCGTCGTGCAGCCCCAGGCGATCACCCAGACGGACGAGTTCGTCGGCCGCATCCAGGCCACCGACCGGGTCGCGTTGGTCGCCCGCGTTACCGGGTTCCTGACCAAGCGGCTGTTCACCGAGGGCGAGGAGGTGAAGCCGGGCGAGCTGCTCTACCAGATCGAGAAACCGCCGTTCGAGGCCGATGTGCAGGCCAAGCAGGCCGCGGTCGCGCAGGCGAATGCACAGCTGCAGAACGCGTCGATCACGCTGGGCCGCGCGCAAACCCTGCTGAGCACGCCGGCGGGCCAGCGCTCCACGGTGGACGACGCCACGGCCACCCAGCGGTCCAATGCGGCCCTGCTGTTGGCGGCGCAGGCGAACTTGCAGACCTCGCAGATCAACCTTGGCTATACCGACATCTCGGCCCCGATCGCCGGTAAGATCGGCCGCACCAACATCACCATCGGCAACGTCGTCGGGCCGACCAGTGGCACCCTGGACACCATCGTCAGCCAGGACCCGATGTACGTGCTGTTCCCGATCGCCTTGCGCACCGCGCTCGAGCTGCGGGACCGCTACGCCGACAAGGGCGGCACGTCGGCCATCGTCATTAAGATGCGGCTGCCGAACGGCCAGATGTATGGTCAGCAGGGCCACATCGACTAC
This sequence comes from uncultured Acetobacteraceae bacterium, assembly GCA_964242215.1. GTDB lineage: Bacteria > Pseudomonadota > Alphaproteobacteria > Acetobacterales > Acetobacteraceae > LMUY01. Next base: position 122,657 of record CAXTCJ010000001.1, read on the forward strand.
ATCGACCCGATCGTTGCCACCAACACCGACACGATCAATATCCGAGCCGTCATACCCAACCCGTATTATCCGGGCGCGCAGCCCGGAACCCCAGGGGATCGCGAGTTGGTCGACGGCGAGTTCGTGACCGTACTGCTGCAAGGCGCGCAGCCGGTGCAGACACTCGCCATTCCCGCCGCCGCGGTACTGTCGGACCAGCAGGGTAGCTACGTGTATGTCATCGGCGCCGATAATAAGGCGTTGGTGCGCCGGGTCACGCTGGGGCAGACCACCGGCGCGCTCACAACGGTGACGACGGGGCTCAAGCAAGGCGAGGTCATCATTTCCGACGGCTTGCAGCGCGTGCGGCCGAACCAGCCGGTCAACCCGGCCCCCTCGGCGCCCGGCCCCGGCGGCGCGGGCGGGCCACCTGGTGGAAATCCGGCCGTGCCAGCCAGCGGTGGGAATCCGGCCACACCGGCCAGCGGTGGTAACCCAGCCGCGCCGGCCACCGGCTCCGGTACCAGCCCGGCTGCGGTCCCTCCCCCGGCAACCCAATCAGGCGGCGCCGGTCAGGGAACGCACTAATGATTTCCGCCGTCTTCGTCGACCGGCCACGGCTGGCGATTGTGATCGCGATCGTCATCACCATCGCCGGCGGCCTGGCGCTCACCCGCATTCCGGTCGCGCAGTTCCCCGATATCGTGCCGCCGCAGGTGCAGGTCACCGCCAACTTCCCCGGCGCGTCCGCCGCCGTGGTGGAAGCCTCCGTCGCGCAGCCGATCGAGGCGCAGGTCATCGGCGTCGACAAGATGATCTACATGAAGAGCACGAACGGCAACGACGGGTCTTACAACCTGACCGTCAGCTTCGAGCTCGGCACCAACCCGGACATCAACACGGTCAACGTGAACAACCGGGTGCAAACGGCGACGGCGGAACTGCCGCCCTCGGTTACCCAGCAGGGTTTGATCGTCCAGAAACGCTCGTCGGCGATCCTGGAATTCGTCAACCTCTACAGCGACGGCGCCAAGCAGGACCCGCTGTTCATCACGAACTACGCCACCATCAACGTGCTGGACGAGATCAGCCGCACGCCGGGCGTGGGTCAGGCGAACCTGTTCAGCAAGCTGAACTATTCGATGCGGATCTGGTTCGATACCAACCGCCTCACCAGCCTCAACCTGTCGCCCGGTGACATCATCTCGGCGATCCAGGCGCAGAACGTGGTGGCCCCGATCGGCCGCATTGGCGCCCGTCCCGTGTCGTCGGACGTGCAATTCCAGTTCAACCTGCAGACGCAGGGACGGCTGACCACCACCGAACAGTTCGGCAACATCGTCATTCGCGCCAACCCGGACGGCTCGGTGCTGCGGGTCAAGGACGTGGCCCGACTGGAGCTCGGGGCACAGAACCAGGACAGCGAGAGCCGGCTGAACGGCCAGCCCTCGGTGGCGATCGCGATCTACCTGGCCCCCGGTGCCAACGCGGTGAACACGGCCGCCGCCGTCAACAACAAGCTGACGCAACTGAGCGCGCGCTTCCCCGAGGGCCTGCATTTCCAGGTCACCTACGACAGCACGACCTTCGTCACCGACACGATACGCGAAGTGCTAAAAACGCTCGGCGAGGCCTTCGTACTCGTCATCATCGTGGTTTTCCTGTTCCTCGGGAACCTGCGCGCAACGCTGATCCCGACTATCGCAGTGCCCGTCAGCCTGATCGGCGCGTTCGCCGTGCTGTTGGCCTTGGGCTATTCGGCCAACACCGTTTCGCTCCTCGCCCTCGTGCTCGCCATCGGCATCGTGGTGGATGACGCCATCGTCGTCGTTGAAAACGTCGAACGCGTCATGGAGGAGAACCCGGAGCTCACGCCCGCGCAGGCCACAAAAATGGCCATGGCGCAGATAACCGCGCCGATCATCGCGATCACCTTGGTGCTGCTCTCGGTGTTCGTCCCGATCGCCTTCATACCCGGCATCTCCGGGCAGCTGTTCCGTCAGTTCGCCGTCACCATCAGCGCCTCGGTGCTAATCTCCGCCCTGAACGCATTGACGTTGTCGCCGGCCTTGTGCGCGGTGTTCCTGCGACATAGCGGGCCGAAGCGCGGCATCATGGCTTGGATCATGCGCCGCATCGACAACGTGCGCGATGGCTACGCCCATGTAGTGAGCAAGACGCTGCGGCTGGCAATACTGGGCCTGGTGCTGGCGCTGGCGTTCGGTGGTGGAATCTTCGGGCTGGCCCGGATCACGCCCAGCGGGTTCCTGCCGTCCGAGGACCAGGGCGGCTTCTTCGTGGCCATTCAGCTACCGGACGGCGCCTCGGTCGCGCGCACCAGCAACGTGGTGCGCCAGGTGGAGGCTATCGCCAAGCAGATGCCCGGCGTGCACGACACGTTCGCCATTATCGGATTTTCGCTGCTGGACAGCGCTCAGGAATCCAACGCCGGGTTCATGTTCATCAAGCTGAACCCGTTCGCCGACCGCACCGCCGCGGCCGAGAAGGCCCAGGCGCTGATCGGCCGCATGTTCGGCGCTGTGCAGCAGGTGCGGTCGGCGACGGTGTTCCCGTTCAACCTGCCGCCGATCATCGGGCTGTCCACCACGGGCGGCTTCGAATACCAGCTCGAGGCGCTGGAGGGTCAGGACTCGACCGTGCTGGGCCAGACCATGAACGGCCTGCTGGGCGCGGCCAACGGGGACCCGCGGATGTCGCGCGTGTTCTCCACCTTCACCGCAACCAACCCGTCGCTGTTCCTCGACATCGACCGCGAGAAAGCGCAGGCGCTCGGGCTGTCGATCACCGACGTGTTCACCGCGCTGCAGGCGACGTTGGGTGGCATCTACATCAACGACTTCAACCTGTTCGGCCGCGTCTGGCAGGTCAACATCGAGGGTGAGGCCTACGATCGCGCGCGGATCGAGGATCTGTGGAAGATCTACATTCGTAACAACACCGGCGGCGTGGTGCCGCTGCGGGCGATCGCCAGCGAACGGATCGTACTCGGACCCCAGGTGATCACGCGCTACAACAACTACCGCTCGGTCACCATCAATGGTGGCCCGGCGCCGGGTGGCTCCTCCGGCGAGGCGTTGCAGGCCATGGCGCAGGTCTCGGCGCGAACGCTGCCCCCTGGGTATAGCTTCGAGTGGACCGGCACGGCATATCAGGAAGTGGCGGCGTCCGGCCAAACCGGGTTCATCCTCGCGCTGGCCATTCTGTTCGCGTACCTGTTCCTGGTGGCCCTGTACGAGAGCTGGGTGATCCCGATCCCGGTGCTGCTGTCGGTCTCGGTCGGCGTGTTCGGATCCTTCGTCGGCATCTACATCGGCGGCCTTGCGCTGGACCTGTATGCGCAGATCGGATTGGTGGTGCTGATCGCGCTGGCCGCCAAGAACGGCATCTTGATCGTGGAGTTTGCCAAGGATCGGCGCGAGGCGGGTGAGAGCATCATCGACGCGGCGGTGCTCGGTGCGCGCACCCGGTTCCGGGCGGTGATGATGACGTCGTTCGCCTTCATCCTGGGCCTCGTGCCGCTGGTCATCGCCTCGGGCGCCGCCGAGATCAGCCGCCGTGACGTGGGCACGCCGGTGTTCGCTGGGATGATCTTCTCCTCCACCATCGGCATCTTCCTGATTCCGATGCTCTACGTGACCTTCCAATCCCTGCGGGAGGGGGCCAAGCGCCGCTTCGGCCGCCCACCGCCGGTGGCACACGGGTAGCTCCCGCGCCGCGGCTACTCTGGCAGCACACGATATGGTAGCCAACGCGCGCGTCCACAGCGGTCGCCGGGTCGGCGCACCAGTCAGGGGGTCTATCACGTGGCACTTACACGCAGCGTCATCACGGCGCTCGACCGGCAGGGCATCGACCTGCTCGGCACCAAGAACGTCGCGATAAAACTGACGGACGAGCAGAGCATCGTCTCGGGCTCGCTGCTTACCGTGGAGAGCAACCATTTCTGCGTGCTGAAAAGCCGCGGCGCCATCCTGGATGTCTATGAGACGGGCCAGTACCCGCTTCAGACGCCCGACAAGCCGCTGTTCGGCTCGATCTCGCAGGGCTTCTTCAACGGTGGCTCGCCCTGGGTGTACGAGGTGATCTACGTCAACCGTTCCAAGCTGCTGGTGCGCAGCATAGGCACCGCCACCACGTCCGAAATGGCCGAGGTCACCTGGCAGGCCGACTACTACATCCACATCGACACCAAGGACGAAGCGCTCGCGCTGATCCAGCACATGCCGTTCAATGGCACCGCGATCAACACGGACGAGATCTCCGCCTACGCTGGCCCGGCCATCGAGCAGTCGATCAACCAGGTCATCCAAGTGACCCCGCTCGAGCGGATCAACGAGAACATCACCACGCTGCGTGAAACGGTAAAGGGCCACCTGACCGCGTTCCTGACGACCTACGGCATCATGCTCAACGACCTGAAAGTCCTGGTGCTGCCGAAAGACGAGCGCATGCGGCAGTTGATCTCGCTGCGTGCGTTCGGACTTTCGCCGCTGGAAGCGGTTCGCTACCAGCTCGCCTTCACGATGGCTGCGCAGGGGCTGGCGACCGCACCCAATGCAGCGGCCGGCGTCGGCTTCAACATCGGCGGCCCGACCGTGGGGGCCTACCCGGTCGAACCGCCAGCCGACGTGCCGCCCAGCCCGGCGCCGTCGCCGTGGACGCCTAGATCGTGAGCGCCGGCCAGCCGCTCGACATGTACGACACCGACGCCGTCGAGCGCGTCGCGGTCAACCTGTTCTACGGTTGGGGCTACAACTTCTACCGGGTCGAAAACCAGCTGCGCGCCGACGACCTGCTGGCCCGACACCATGTCGCCGGCATCGTCGCCGAGGCACGCAAGACGGTCGACCGTGCGGAAGCCGCATTCCGAGCCGAGAAACTGCCCCAGCCCACACGCGAGAAGCCGACCCACGATCCGCAGGCGATGCGCGATGTGGCCACACTCGAGGCTCTTGCCCGCCGGATCGCGGCTTTGGCCGACCGGATCCGCGCCCAGCCCGCGCCGGAAAACGACCGCATCACGCAGCGCCATCGTCGGGAGGCGGAAACGCTCGCCCGCTTGCTCGCGGCGGACACGGCGCTCGCTGGCCGGGCCGAGGCGCTTCGGCAGGGCTTGGAGTCCCAGGCGCCGGACTGGATGTTGGACCATGCCGACGCGCTGGGCCGGTATATCGACCTCATCGAGACCGCTCTGCGCGAGCGCGCCGCCATCCTCGCAGTGCCGGCGTAACTACGAGCTACTCTTGCGGCCTGCGCGCCGGTTCGCGCATGCTCGCTCTACCGGACCAGAGAGCCCGGGCAGGAGGAATGCATGCTCAATCGACGTCTATTCGTGTCATGCGCGGTGTGCGCCGCCGTGGGGCTGGCCGCAACCGATGCCTCGGCCCAGACGGCCGGCGTCGTCCGCACCATCCTGCAGCGCACCGACGACCCGGAGGGCCCCGGGTACGAGATCATCCTGGCCAGGGGCGACGTTCCGGCCGGTGCCATCGTCGCGCGCCACACCCATCCTGGCGTCGAAACCGGCATCATCCTGGCCGGGAGCGGCGAACTGATGGTGCAGGGCCAGCCCAACCGGAAGATCGCACCTGGGGACAGTTTCCAGGTGCCGACGGGCGTGCCGCACGCGATCCAGAATGGCGCAGCGCCCATGCAGATCGCCTCCACCTACGTCGTGGAAAAGGGCAAGCCGCTCGCCACCCCAGCGCCGGAATGAACGACGCGCTGGCCGCGCGCGCCCAGCGTAACACGATCGGCGATCTGCTGACCCGCTCGTCGGAGCGCTACCGCGACAAGACGGCACTGCGGTGGGGCGACACGGCCTGGAGCTACCGCGCGCTGGACCAGGCGGCCAGCCAGGCCGGTGCGGACCTGCTGGCTGCCGGGCTCGAGCCAGGCGACCGGGTCGTTGCCTATGGACGCAATTCCGACCGCTACCTGATCGCTTGGCTCGGCTGCTGCAAGGCCGGGCTGGTGCATGTCTCGGCCAACTACGCCCTCACCGCCCCCGAACTGCGCTACATCGCCGAACAGTCCGGGGCGCGGCTGCTGCTGCACGACCCGGCGCTCACCGCCAACGCCGAAGCGGCCGGCATCCCCACTCGGCTGTTCACGGCCCACTCCGGCAGCGATACACCGTCCGCGCTGGGCGAAACCGTAACCGACGAGAGCATCGCGCAGCTCTGCTACACCTCCGGCACGACCGGCTCGCCGAAGGGTGCGGTCATGACTCACCGGGCGCTGATGAGCGAGTACGTCAGCTGCATCGTCGAGTGCGAACACACCGCCGCCGACTGTGTGCTGGCCGCTTTGCCGCTGTACCACACGGCGCAGCTGCATTGCTTCACCATGCCGCAACTGATGGCGGGGGCGGAGATCGTGCTGATCGAAGCCCCCGTGCCCGCGGTATGTCTGGAGCTGATCGAGCGGCACCGGATCACGTCGTTCTTCGCGCCGCCGACGGTTTGGATCAACCTGCTGCGCCATCCCGATTTCGATCGCCGCGACCTGACGTGTCTGCAGCGAATCTATTACGGGGCCGCAATCATGCCCGTTCCCGTGCTGCACGAATTGCGCCGGCGCATCCCCGGCGTGCGCGCGTTCAACTGCTACGGCCAGAGCGAAATGTCGCCGCTCGCGACCGTGTTGAAACCGGAGGAGCATGACGCCCGCCCCGCCTCCGTCGGCCGCCCGGTGCTGCACGTGCAAACCCGCGTGGTCGACCTCGACATGAAGGACGTGCCGCCGGGCACCCAGGGCGAGATCGTGCATCGCTCGCCGCATTTGATGCTGCGCTACTGGGACAACGATCGCGCGACGGCCGAGGCCTTTGCCGGCGGTTGGTTCCATTCCGGCGATGTCGGGACGGTGGACGATGAGGGCTATCTGTTCGTCGTCGACCGCATCAAGGACGTGATCAACACCGGCGGCGTGCTGGTCGCCAGCCGCGAGGTGGAGGACGCGCTGTTCACCCACCCGGCGATCGCGGAATGCGCCGTGATCGCGATCCCCGACGAGAAGTGGATCGAGGCGATCGCAGCCGTGGTGGTGTTGCGCGACGACGCGGAGGTGACGGAGGCTGCGTTGATCGACCACGCCCGCGCGACGCTGGCGCCGTTCAAACTGCCGAAGCGCGTGTTCTTTGCCGACGCCCTGCCGAAAAACACCGCGGGCAAGCTGCTCAAACGGGAGCTGCGGAAGCACTACGCCGGTCAGGCGAGCGCGGTGATGGGGATGTCATAACCGTTCTGCCTTCCCTCAGGAACAGCCGCATGTGGCTGATCCTCCCCCGTTCTTAACGGGGGAGGTGGCGGCGTAGCCGGCGGAGGGGGCGCAGGCACCGTCCGTGCTGGCCCCCTCCACCATGCTGCGCACGGTCCCCCTCCCCCGCTTCGCGAGGGAGTATTTAGTCAATGCACTCCGCTTGGCTATCTCCAACTCGCCAGGAAGAACCGCGGCAGCTCGTCTGGATACGGCTTGAAGTTCAGCTGACGGGAGAACGCGTACGTGGTGACATACGTGTGCAACGGCAGCCAATACATCTGCTCCGAGATCCGCCGCAACGCCGCACTATACGCTTTGCGCCGCAGGTCTGGATCGGTTGTCGAGCCACCCTCCGCCACCAGGCGCTCCACGTCGGGGTCACGTGCGTAATCGTTGGGGCCACCGTCGAAATAGAACGGCAGGATCGCCGACACGTCGTTGATCGAGTAGCTGCCCCACGTACCCGAAGTCATCGGGTTCTGCCCGGCGGTTGTGCGCTGGACCACGGCGTCCACCTGCAACTGGGTCACGCGCGCGTTGATCCCGACCGCCTTGAGGTAATTCTGGATCGCCCCGCTGTATTGCGGCAGCACATAGGTGACCAACTCGGTGTCGAACCCGTTCGGGTACCCCGCATCTGCCAGCAGCTTTTTCGCCAACGCCGGGTCGTACTCGTATTTCGTCGCCACCGCCTGGTCGCAGCCGAATTGGGTAGGGTAGCACGCGGCGTCCAGCACCCGGCTGCCCCCCTGCACCAATTGGCGGGCGATCGTCACTCGATCGATCGCGTGGGCGATGGCCTGGCGCACCGCGACCTTGGTCAGCGGATTGTCCGCCCCGGTGCGGCCGGCGGCATCGAACTGGAGGTAGCCGATCCGCATGCTCTCCGCCCGTAGCGCCTGCAGCGTCGGCACGCGGCTGATGTTCTCGAACTGGTCGGGGTTGAACGCCCAGATCCAGTCGGCGCGCCCGGCCAGGATCTCGGTGATCTCGCTCGTGGCGTCGGCGACTTCGTGGATCACCAGCTTGGCAATCTGCGGATGCCCCTTTGGGCCGTCGAAATAGTCGTCGTTCCGCTCGAGGTCGATCTCCGAGATACCATCGACCTTGGTGATCTTGTACGGCCCTGTGCCGACCGGAGCCTTGGCATAGGCATCCGCGCCCACGCGCTCGCGATACGCCTTGGGCCAGATCGGCAACGTCATCGACATGTATTCGAGTGCGGCGGGAAAGATGCGCTTCAGCTTCACCCGCACATGCATGTCGTCGATCTTCTCCGCCCCGGCCAGGTAGGAGAAGTTGGACGGAACCGCGACGTGCGGGTCGGCGAGCACGGTGTTGATCGTGTAGACCACGTCGTCCGCGGTGAACGGGCTGCCGTCGTGGAATTTAACCCCGGGCCGCAGTTCGAATTCCCACGTCGTGTCGTCGGTCTGCTTCCACGACAGGGCCAGCAGCGGCTTGATCTGGAAGGTGTCCGGATCGCGGTAGATCAGCGTGTCCCAAGCCTGGTGCGCCAACACCAGCCCGGTGCGCAGTTGGTTGTAGTACGGGTCGACGTTTGGAATGGCGTCGCGCCAGGCGATCCGCAGCGTATTGGCCGATTTTTGGGCCCAGGCGGGCGACTCGGCGGCGAGCAGCATCAACGTCAAGCAGGCCAGTCTCCGCCACGCGCGCATCCGCTCACGTCCCCCAAACCTCGCGGCAGACCCTAGGCGGGGGCCGCTCCGCCAACAAGCATCAGAACGATGGCAAAGCGGCAACGATCGTGTACTTTGTGCGTTCGCACCCGGACGGCGATGGACGCCGCGCACAGGAGCCCTCCGCCATGCTTCGTTACGCCCTCATTTTTGCCGTGATCTCGGTGATCGCAGGCTTCTTCGGCTTCAGCGGTTTGTCGGCCGCCACCGCCGGGATCGCCCGCATCCTGTTCTTCATCGCGATCGCCATCTTCATCATCTTCGTCGTGCTAGCCGTCGCCGGCGTCAACGCAGTCTTCTAGTCCGGCGCCTAATCGTAGGGTGGGATGCGCTTTGGCATCCCACCAGAAACCGGCACAATGGTGGGATGCCAAAGCGCATCCCACCCTACGGCTCGAGGGGGCGGCGAGCTAGGCCAGCCACTCCATTCCGCCATCGATGCTCAGCGCCTGGCCGCTGATGGTGGCCCCGAACGGGCTCGCCAAATACAATGCCATGTTGGCGATGTCGTGCTGGGTCACGAAGCATCGTAGATCGACCGGGGCGAGCGCCCGCTCGGTCTGCTCGTTGTCGCCGATGCCCGCGGCGCGCGCCTTGTTCTGGATCACGCTGCGGATTCGCGGCCCCTCCACCAGCCCAGGCAACAAGGCGTTCACCCGGATGCCATCCGCGCCGAGCTCGATGGCGAGCGTGCGGGTGAAACCGATCACGCCCCACTTCGCCGCGGCATACGGCGAGCGCAGCGGAAAGCCGAACTTCCCGGCGGCCGAACTCAGATTGATGATGCTGCCGCCCCCCGCCTCGCGCAACGCGGGTATGGGCGCGCCGGGCACAGTGAAACTGGCTGGCCAGGCATATCTGCAGCGTCGCGTCCAACTCCGCGGGGTCGACGAGTTCCACCCGCTTGGTCGGCCCTGCGATGCCGGCATTGTTGATCAGCACGTCGAGCCCACCCAGGCTGCTCAGCGCGGCATCCATGAAACGGTCGAGGTCGGTCGCCGACCCGGCGTCGGCCCGCATCGCCGGGTGTGGACAATCCGCTAGCCCGGCCTCGTCGATGTCGGACACGAACAGCTTGGCCCCGGCGGCGGCAAAACTATCGGCCATCACCCGCCCGATTCCCCCGGCCGCCGCCGTGATCGCCACGCGCAGCCCGTCCAGCCGCACGGGTAGTGGCGTATTCGCACCAGTTGTCACTGTCGTTCTCCCTTCGAAAGACGTTTTTGCCTCGTTATCGTAACAAGACCGCATCTGCCCTCGCGCAACCAAGCCATGCATGGCATGTTGTGACGTCTTGTTATTCGGACTTTATCTCACATGCCGGTCAGCGTTGTAACAGGAGCGACCGGCGGAATAGGCCGATGGATCGCACTCGGCCTCGCGCGGGCTGGCTCTACCGTCGTACTGGTGGGGCGGGATCGCGACAAGGGGGAGGCAACTCTCGCCTGGATTGGCGCACGCGTGCCGGATGCCCGGCTCGACCTGCTCGTCACCGACCTGTCCCTGCTCGCCGGCGCGCGGTTGGCGGGCATGATGATCGATGCCCGCTACCCCGCCGTCGACGTGCTGGTGAACAACGCCGGCACCTTCTGCACCCGGCGCGAGGAGACCGAAGAGGGCCACGAGCGCGTGTTGGCGACCAACCATCTGTCCGCCTTCGTGCTGACCCGTGCCTTGGTGCCGGCGCTGCGTGCGGCGGCGGAGGCGGGAACCGTGGCCCGCATTATCAACGTCGGTTCGTCGACGTCGGACCGCGCCAAGATCGACCCGGACGACCTCGAGATGCGGCGTCACTGGTCCATGGTCCGCTCCTACAGCCAGTCTAAGCTGGCCCTGATGATGCAGACCTTCCACTGGGCACAGCGGCTGCAAGGCACGGGGGTCGTGGCCAACGTGGTTCATCCCGGCACGGTGGCGACCCAGTTGATACGCGCCCGCGGCCCCGTCGGGCTGGCGTGGAAGCTGATGGCGCCGTTCATCTTCACCGAGGAGCAGGGTGCCGACACGCCACTGCACGCTGCCCTTGCGCCGGAATACGCCAGCCGGACCGGCATCTACATCAAGCGCCGCAAGGTCGTGCGCCCCAACCGGCTCACCAGGGACAACCTGCTCGCCGAACAGGTGCTGCTTGCTACGGAGACGCTGGTCGGCGGATGAGCCGCACCGCCGCGGCGCCTGCCAGGCCCGCGAGCGCGATCGGGCGGACATTCCGGATGGCCCAAAGCTGCACGCTGAAACGGCGCGCCGACCGCCCGAACGGTCCCTGCACCGGGCCTGCTTCCCCCGACGGTGCAAACAGGGTCGGCTGCTCGAGCCGGGCCGCTTCCGGATCGCGCGTGAGCTGACCGTCGAAGCCAAGCCGGCACATCAGGAAAGCAGTCAGCCGCGGCGACAGCCGGGTGACGAGGAAGAAGGCGGCCGCAGTCCCGCTCACGATCACCTCCGCCCGGCCAGTGGTCGCGGCCAGATAGATGCCTTGGGCCACGACCTCCGGCTGGTACACCGGGGGCGCCGGGCGGGCGGGCCAGCCCATGTGCGAGACGGCGTGGGAGAAGAACGGGGTGTTGACGGCCGGCGGGAACACCGTGCTGACCCGGATGCGGCTGCGCTCCATCGTCAGCTCCGCCCGCAACGCCTGCGCGAAGCCCCGCACCGCGGATTTGGCCCCGGCATACGACGTCATGAGCGGCAGGCCGTGAAAGGCGACGGCGGAGCACACGTTCACGATGGTGCCCTGCCCGCCCGGCTTCATCAGCCGCAGCGCCACGCGGCAGCCATTGACGGTGCCACCATAGGTCACGGCGGTGACCTGATCGAATTCCGCCTGCGGGACGGTATCGAACCGGCCATACACGCCATTGCCCGCGCAGTTGATCCACACATCCGGGGTGCCGAGCGCGGCCACGATGGCGTCGGCCGCCTCCTGCAGGGCACGGCTGTCCGTTACGTCGGCGACGGCGGTTGCCGCTGGCATGCCGGCCGCACGCACGTCCGACGCGGTCGCCGCTAGCCCCACCTGGCCGCGGGCGATCACGCCGACCTGCCACCCCCGCTGGGCAAACAATCGCGCCGTGCCTCTTCCGATCCCGGACGACCCGCCCACGATGACGACAGTTTTGGGCGGGCAGGTCAGGACGAGGTCTCCAGATGACGGGCTACGGGTGCGGGGTTCCACCATGCCGGCGCACGGGAGTCCACTCAAGCAACACAAGATAGTCCCGCGTTCTTCCCGGGGAGGCAGACCATGCGTAGGATAAAACCATGGCGCCAAGCACCCTTATTCTAGACCTGGACGGCACGCTGGTGGATTCCGTGCCGGACATCATGGCGGCGCTGAACCGGATGATGGCACGGCACGGCGTGCCGGCCTTCTCACGCGGGCAGACGGTGACGATGATCGGCGATGGCCTGCGTGTCCTCGCCGAGCGTGCGTTTCAGGCCCGCAACCTGCCGTTCGACCAGGCCAGCTTCGACGCGTTGCAGGCCGACTACACCGCCCATGCCGCGGAGGACACAGCCGCCTTCCCCGGGGTCGTGGAGGGCCTGCGGACGCTGCAGGACAGGGGCTGGCGGTTCGCCGTCTGCACCAACAAGCCGGCAGCGGCTGCGATCGCCCTGCTCGACGGTCTCGGCCTGGCCGCATGGTTCGCCTCCGTCGGCGGTGGCGACAGTTTTCCGACGCGCAAGCCCGACCCGGCGCATCTCGCCGCAACCCTCGCGGCCGCCGGTGGCACCCCGGACCGCGCGGTGATGGTGGGCGACCACCGCAACGACGTGCTCGCCGCGTCCGGCCTGGGCATTCCCTGCATCTTCGCCGGCTGGGGCTATGGCACCGCGGACATGGCGGCGGGCGCCGTGATTGCCACCAGCTTCGCAGACGTCCCGGCGCTGGCAGACACCCTTCTTCGTCATGCCAGGCCTTGAGCCTGGTACCCACGCGGTTGGGCTGCTGACGTCGTCCGGCGGTGCTTGGCACCACTTGCGCACAACACGGCAGGGCTGGTGCCTGCGGAACCCGTGGATACCAGGCTCAAGGCCTGGCATGACGGTACGGGAATAAACAACGACGTTGGGAGGAAAGATATGGCAGCGAATGCGGCCGACACGTTCGACTACGTCATCGTGGGGGGTGGCTCTGCCGGGTCCGTGCTGGCCAACAGGCTCACCGAGGACGGCACCACCACCGTCTGCGTGCTCGAGGCCGGGCCGCCGGACCGCAACCCCTTCATCCACATCCCGGCCGGCTTCGTCAAAACCCTGTTCGACCCGTCCTGTACCTGGCAGTTCAAGACCGAGCCCACCGAGCGCACCGGCGGCCGGCCGATTTCCACCACGCAGGGGCGCACGCTCGGCGGCTCCAGTTCGGTGAATGGCATGGTGTGGAACCGCGGTCAGCCCGCCGACCTCGACAGCTGGGCGCAGCGCGGCAATCGCGGCTGGGGCTATGCGGATGTGCTGCCGTATTACCGACAGACCGAACGCCGGATCGGCTTCGGCAGCGACGAGATCCGCGGGCGCGACGGCGGCATTCCGGTGACTGACATGGACTGGATCCACGCGATGTCGGAGGCGTTCATCGCCGGTTGCGTCGCGTCGGGCATCCCGCGCAATCCCGACTACAACAGCGGCGAGCAGGCGGGCGTCGGCTATTTCCAGCGTGCCATCCTGAACGGCCGCCGGGTCAGCGCTGCGCGCGCCTTCCTCAAGCCCGCCCGGTCCCGCGGTAACCTCGAGGTGCGGACCAACGCGCGCGCCTGCGGCCTCGTGCTGGACGGCAAGCGCGCAACCGGTGTCCGCTACCTCACCCAGCGCGGTGGGGCGGAGCAGACCGTGCATGCCCGGCGGGAAGTCGTGGTCAGCGCGGGCACCGTCAACACGGCGCGGCTGCTGCAGGTGTCGGGCATTGGCCCGGCGGGGTTGTTGGGCGAGATCGGCGTGCCCGTGCGCCACGAGCTGCGCGGCGTCGGCGAGAATTTCCGCGACCACTACGCCGTGCGCGTCGTCGCCCGCGCCAAGGCCGGCACGACCACGCTGAACGAACTGTCCCGCGGCCCCCGGCTTGCCGCACAGATCGCACGCTGGGCCGCCAAGCGGCCGAGCATCCTGGCCACCGCACCCTCCCACGTTCACGTATTCTGGCAGTCGTTCGAAGGGCTGGACATTCCGGATCTGCAATGTGTGTTCACGCCGGGCTCGTACAAGCAGGGCAAGAACTACGTGCTGGACGACTACCCCGGCATGACGGCCGGGGCCTGGGCGCATCGTCCACAAAGCAGCGGCCATGTCCGCGCCCGCTCCGCCGACGTGTTCGTCGACCCGGTGATTCAGCCGAACTACTTATCCGACGCGAACGACCGGCGCGTGACCCTTGGCGGCATTCGCCTGATCCGCCGCCTGCTGGGCACGCCGCAACTCGCCCCGTTCGTCGACAGCGAAGTGCTGCCCGGCGCGGACGTGCAATCGGACGACGAACTATTAGGCTTTGCCTATGCGAACGGTTCGACCACGTACCACCTGATCGGAACCGCCCGCATGGGCCCGCAGACCGACCCGATGGCTGTAGTGGACGATCAGCTTCGGGTGCACGGGCTGCAGGGACTTCGCGTGGTGGACGCCTCGATCATGCCCAGCATGCCCTCGGCCAACACGTACGCCACGACGCTGGCCATCGCAGCCAAGGCAGCGGACATGATCCGCGGACGCGTCGCGGCGGGATTAGCCGAGGCAGCGTAGCACGATCGTCATGCCAGGCCTTGAGCCTGGTATCCACGGGGGGCCACACCGGCCTCCCGTGTTGCAGGCAAGCGTGCCAAGCACTCGCCTGACGTCATCAGCCCAACCGCGTGGATACCAGGCTCAAGGCCTGGCATGACGGTGCGAACCGACTCAGCGCGGCGCCATCCGGATCGCACCGTCCAGGCGGATGGTCTCGCCGTTCAGCATCGGGTTGGTCACAATCGCCTCCACCATCAGCGCGTATTCGGACGGGCGGCCGAGCCGCGACGGAAACGGCACCTGCGTGCCCAACGAGTCCTGTGCCGCCTGCGGCAAACCCTCCAGCATCGGCGTGAGGAACAGGCCCGGCGCGATGGTCACCACGCGGATCCCGTGCTGCGCCAAATCGCGCGCGATCGGCAACGTCATGCCGACGATCCCACCCTTCGACGCCGAATACGCCGCCTGCCCGATTTGCCCATCGAACGCCGCGACCGACGCCGTGTTGACGATGACGCCGCGTTCCTCCCCGACCGGTTCCGCCGTCGACAGCAGGGCGGCAAACTGGGACAGCACATTGAACGTGCCGATCAGGTTGACCTCGATCACCTTGCGGAACAGGCCCAGATCATGGCCCCGCGCCTCCCGCCCGACGGTCTTCTGCGCCGGGCCGATGCCGGCGCAATTCACCAGGATACGGGCGATCCCGTGAGCCGCCTGCGCCTCGGCCAGCGCCGCGCCGATCGCCGCGCCATCGGTCACGTCCGCCGCGAAGAAGTGGCCGCCGATCTCGGCCGCCTTGGCAATGCCGCGATCCGCATCACGGTCGAAGATCGCCACCTTCGCGCCCCCGCGCGCCAGCATCTCCGCCGTCGCAGCCCCGAGGCCGGAGGCACCGCCCGTTACGATCGCAGCCACACCCGCCATGTTCATGGTCGTGTTTCCCTTTCAAGCCACGTAACACTACGCGTCCGCAAGGAGGCACGCCACCGGCCAGGCGCCCCCGCGATCCTCCAATTCCGGCCGCTCCCGCGAACAACGCGGCTCGGCCAAACGGCAGCGTGGATGGAACGTGCAGCCGGTCGGCGGATTGAGCGGGCTGGGCAGTTCGCCCCGCACGGCATCCTCGCGCACCGGACGACCCGGCACGAGCCGTGGCGCCGCCTGGATCAGCGCGCGCGTGTAGGGATGGCGCGGGTTGGCGAACAGCTCGGCAGTCGGGCCGATTTCCACCACGCGGCCGAGATACATGACGGCGACACGGTGCGCCAAATGCCGCACCAAGCGTAGATCGTGCGTGATGAAGACCAGCGTCAGCCCTAGGTCCCGCTGCAACTCCAGCAACAGATTGACGATCTGCGCCTGCACCGACACGTCCAACGCCGACACGGGTTCGTCCGCGATGATGATGGCCGGCTCCATCGCCAGGGCCCGTGCGATGCCGATCCGCTGGCGCTGCCCGCCGGAGAATTCATGCGGCCGGCGCGCGGCAGCTTCGGCGGGCAGGTGCACGAGCGACAACAACTCCGCGACCCGCGCGGCGATCCGCGGCTTCGGCACCACCCCATGCACCGACAGCACCTCGCGCAGGCAGTCGCCGACCGTCATGCGCGGGTTGAGCGAGCCGAACGGATCCTGGAACACCATCTGGACTTGCCGGTTGTACGCCCGCCGCTCCGCCCCGCCGAGACGCAGCACGTCGGCGCCGCCGAACCGAACTTCGCCGGCCTCGGGCTGGTAGAGCCGCACCAGGCAACGCGCCAGGGTGGACTTGCCGCACCCAGACTCGCCGACGATCCCGAGCGTCTCGCCGCGGGGCACGCTCAACGACACGTCATCCACCGCGCGAAGCTGCCGGCGCGGGCGGAAGCGGAGTTGGTCGAGCAGCGGGCTGCGGATCGGAAAGCTTTTGGACAGACCGGAGACGGTCAGCAGGTCGCTCACGCCGCCACCCGCGACGGCAGCCGATCGGCGGCATAGCAGGCGGCGAGTTGGCCCTCCGGTTGCCGGGTCAAGTGCGGCGTGATCTCGAGGCAGCGCGGTTCGGTGTAGCCGCAACGGGGTGCGAAGGCGCAACCCGGCACCGGACGGTCCAGACGCGGCGGCTGGCCCGGTATGCTCAGCAAGTGGCTGCGCGCTGGGCCGTCTCCCGGCATCGAGCGCAGCAGTGCGTCGGTGTAGGCGTGGCGCGGCTGGCTGAACACGGCGCTGACGGGACCGACCTCGCAGATGCGGCCGGCATACATCACTGCCATGCGGTCACAGGTTTCGGCGACGACACCCAGATCGTGGGTGACCAGCACCAGCGCCATGCCGAGTTCATCCACCAGGCGCAGTAGCAATTTCAGTACTTGGTCTTGAATGGTCACGTCGAGCGCCGTAGTGGGTTCGTCGGCCAACAGCAATTTGGGGGCCGCGGCGAGGGCGATCGCGATCATGGCGCGCTGCCGCATGCCGCCGGAAAATTCGTGCGTGTACTGGCCGAGCCGCTGCGCCGGCGAGGGAATGCCGACGAGACCGAGCAGTTCGACCGCGCGCGTCCGGCGTTGCGCCTTGCTGAGTTGCGTGTGGGCGGCCAGCGATTCCTCGATCTGCAATCCGATCGACAACACAGGGTTGAGCGCGGCCATTGGTTCCTGGAACACCATGCCGATCCCCGCGCCACGGATGGTCCGCAGCCGCTCCGGCGGCACCGTCAGCAGGTCCTCCCCCCGCCACCATACCTGCCCGGTGACGCGCGCCTTGCCATGAAGCAATTGGCCGATGGCGCGCAGGGTCACGCTCTTGCCCGACCCGGATTCGCCGACCAGGCCCAGCACCTCCCCGGCGGCGACATCCAGCGATATATCATCGACGGCGCGCACATCGCCGCGCGGCGTGTCGAAGGTCGCGCATAGACCGCGGACGGAGAGGATTGGTTCGCTCACCGCTCCACCCGCATCAGCTCCGCCAGGCCATCGCCGGTTAGGCTGAACCCAAGTCCGCACAACACGATGGCGACGCCGGGGAACAGGCTGATCCAGGGCGCCTGGGTGAAGAAGTTCTTGCCCTCGGCGATCAGCACGCCCCATTCCGCAGCCGGTGGCTGCGCGCCCAGGCCGAGATAGCCGAGACTGGAGCCGAGCAGGATGGCCAACGCCATGTCGGTCACCAGGTAGACCAGCACGGGGCGCGCAGCGTTGGGCAGCACGTGGCGGAACACGATGCGCCCGGTGCCGTAGCCCAGCACGTGGGCGGCCGAAACGTAGTCGTGCCGGCGCTGCACCATCACCTCGCCACGCATCAGCCGGGCATAGAACACCCAACCCACACAGGTGATAGCGATGTACATGTTCAACAGTCCCGGCCCTAGGATCGCGACGATGGCGATCACCAGTACGAGGAACGGAAACGTCACCACCAGATCCACCAGGCGGCCGAACACCATGTCGGCGACGCCGCCGAAATAGCCGACGAGCAAGCCGATCAGGCTGCCGATCAGCAGCGGCGCAAGCGTCGCACACAGCGCGATCTGCAGGTCAAGCCCCGATGCGGCGATGGTGCGCGAGAGAATGTCCCGCCCAAACTGGTCGGTGCCGAACGGGTGCGCCCAACTCGGCGGATCGAGCAGCGCATTGTAGTCGAACGCCAGTGGATCGTAGGGCGCGACTAAGCCAGGTGCCACCGCGCACAGCACCACGATGCCCAGCAGCACCAAGCCCAGCACCAACGGCACGTGCCCGGCGATGAAGACCATCGCCCGCCTCACCGGCCGATCCTCGGGTCGAGCGACATTTGCACGATGTCGGTCACCAGGAAGGCCAGCGACACCAGCACGGCAAGCACAAGGGTGAGGCCTTGGATCACCGGGTAGTCGCGCGCGAAGATGCTGTCCACCATCAGCCGTCCGACGCCCGGCACGGCAAACACGCTTTCGGTAATGACGGCACCGCCCAGCAGGCTCCCAACGTTCAGGCCGATCAGCGTAACGGTAGCGATCACGGCGTTGCGCAGCACGTGGCGGAACAGCACCACGTGTGAGGCTAGACCTTTCGCCGTGGCAAAATCCACGAACTCGGCGCGCAAGACCTGCAGGATCGCGGCCCGTAGGCTGCGCATAATGACGGCGGCGAGGCTGAGGGCCAAGGCGAGTGCGGGGAGGAACAGGTGATACAGACGCTCCCCCCAGTCGTCGCCGTAGCCCCCGACCGGGAACCAGCGCAACCAGCCGGCGAAGACCGTCAGCAGGATCAGGCCGACGTAGAAGATCGGCGACGACAATCCCACTTGAAAGATCGCTCGGATCAGGATGTCCGGCCAGCGATTGGCCTTGACCGCAGCGACGAAGGCAAGCGGGAAGCCGAGCAGGATGGCGATGACGAGCGACATGCCTGTCAGCAGCAAGGTCACCGGCAAGCGGTCGATGATCAGCCGCAGCACGGGCACCTGGAACGTCGTGGACATGCCGAAATCACCGTGCGCGACCGCCACGAGATAAGACCAGAGCTGCTCCCCGAGCGATCGGTCCAGCCCCATCTGATGCGTCAGCCGCGCGATGGTGGCGTCGCTCGCGCGGTCCCCGAGCATCGCCATCACGGCGTTGCCGGGCAGCGCGCGGGCGAGCAGGAACGCCGCCACCCCGATTAGCAGCAGTGTTGGGATGATTTGCAGCAACCGGCCGGCCAGCCAAGTGGTGCGGCTCATTCCTCCCCCGCGCAGCGGGGGACGGGGACCACGCGAAGCATGGTGGACGGGGCGGGCCACACACACAGCCGTGTGCCTGCACCCCCTCCGTCGGCTTCGCCGCAACCTCCCCCGTGAAGCACGGGGGAGGATGAGGGAGCAGCCGCTTTACGCCTCGACATAAACCTCGTCGAAGTAGTTGTTGCCTAATGGGATTTGCAGGAAGCCCTTCACGTTCTTCTTGAACGCCACCGGGTATGGCGACTGGTACAGGAAGATCATCGGCGCGGCTGCCTTGTAGATGTCCTGCATCTCCTTGTATTCCGCCTTCCGCTTCGCCGGGTCGATCTCCTCCTGGCTGGCAACGAACAACTGGTCGACATGGTCATCCTTCCACCCCGAGTGGATCGAGTCCACGGTGGGTGAATACAGGATGTAGGACGCGATCTCGCTCGGGTCCGCAAGATCGTCCGTCCACAGCGCGTTGCGCATCTGGAAGTCGGCCGATTTATACCGCGCGTTGCGGGTCGCATTGTCCACCTGGTCGATTCTCAGCTTCACGCCGAGGGCCGACCACATCTGCTGGATCGCCGTCATGTTGCTGATCTCGTCGGCATTGCCAGCCAGCGTCATGCAGGCCAACTCGAAGCCCGGCGCTACGCCCGACTCTGCCAATAACTGCTTCGCCTTCGCCAGATTGTACGGATACGGCGCTGCCGTGCCGTCCTCCAGCGGTGTCGCGGTGGACATCATCGACACCATCGGCGTGCCGAGGCCGCGCGTGGTGATCGCGATCAGCGCATCCTTGTTGCAAGCCAGATTCAGCGCCTGGCGGACCTTGGTGTTGCTGAGCGGGTTGTCAGACCCGTCCTTCAATTTCGGCCGCACGTTCATCGTCAGGTAGTTGATCTTGGTCGACGGCCACAGCTGCATGTCCAGGCTCGGATCCGCCTTCAACTCGGCCACGCGCGCATACGGGATGAACTCGCTGCCGGCCAACTCCCCGGCCTTGAGCTTCAGCAGCCGGGTCGCGTCGTCTGGAATGACCTGGAATTCGAGCGTGTCCAGATACGGGAACGGTTTGCCATCGGGCGCCATGCGCCAGTGATACGGGTTGCGCGCCAGCTTCATCGTCACGCCGCGCTGCCAGTCGGTGATCATGAACGGCCCCGTCCCGATCGGGTGTTCCGCGAACGACTTGGCTTTTTCGTCCAGGGTCGTGCCGGCCGCCGCCATGAACTTGTCGGAGGGGAAAATAGCCGTGTTGAACGTCGCCAGCACCGGCAGCAGCGTCGGGTCCGGATGCTTCAGGGCAATCGTGATCGTCGTCGGGTTGGTGATGTCAACGGACGCGACCGAGCCAAGCAGCGAATTCCAGGCGCCCTGCTTCGGGTCGCGGGCACGGTCGAGCGACCACTTCACATCCTTCGCCGTCATCGGCGTGCCGTCGGAGAATTTCACTCCGTCTCGCAGCGTGACGGTCAGCGACTTGCCGCCATCGCCCAGCTCCCACTTGGTGGCCAGCCCGGGCTTCAATCCCTTCCCGTCCGAGGTCGGCAGCAGCAGCGTGTCGTAGATGCTGTTCAGCACCCAGATGTCCACATTGAGCTCGGTCTGCACGCCATCCAGGAACAGGCTATCGGCATACCGCCCGTAGATCAGGTGGCCGCCGCGCACAGGGGCGGCGCGCGCGCCGCCGGGAATGTTGGCGGCCAGTGCCACACCCGCCGCCAATCCAATCGTCGTTCGGCGCGTCAGCTTCATCTTGTCGTCCATTTCATCCCCTCGTTTTTGCGTCTTGCTGGCCGGTATCAAGCAAGTTACATGCCCGCCTGCGCCTTGCACCAGCGGGCGATGTCGGCGTGGGTGGCGAACCAGCATTGCCCGCGCGCCTTGGCATGCTCGATCAGCCGTTCCAAAACCGGCAGGCGGGAGCGGTGGCCGGACACATGCGGGTGCATGGTCAGCAGGAACAAGCCGCCTTCCTCCCACGCGCCGTCGAACTCGGCCTTGAAGATCTCGAGCACGGCGCTCGGCGGCGTGTACGGGCGCAGCGCACTGAAGCGGACGAAGTTGTAGTACACGGCGTCGTCACGGATCCACTCGGGCGGCAATTCCACCACGCCAGTCGGCTCACCATCCGCCTCGATTTCGTACGGATCGTCGTCGGCCATCAGCGAGCTGTCATACAGCAGGCCGAGCTCGCGGATGATGTCCATCGTGTCGACCGAAAAGTCCCAGCTCGCCGTACGCATGCCGACGGGGCGCGTGCCGGCCAGGCGTTCCAGCACGTCCGCCGCGCGAAAGGTCAGATCGCGTTCGACGCCGGGCGGCAACTTGGTGTTCGCCTCGTGGATCCAGGAATGGATGCCGATCTCGTTCCCCTCTGCGGCCACCGCGCGGACCTCGTCGGGATACAGCAATGCCGACACCGCCGGGTAGAAGAAGCTCGCGGGAACGCCTTCGCGCTGCAGCAGCTTGCGGATGCGGGGCACCGCCTGGCGATTGCCATACTGGCCCTGGCTGATCCGCATCGGGCTCTCGTCACTGTCACGCAGCGGGATGGTGTCGTGGTCGGCATCGAACGAGATGGCGACGGCACACCGCGCGCCGCCGGGCCAAACCTTGGGCGCGAGGCTGCGTCCGGCGCGGGCCCGTCCGACGATCTTGCGCCAGGTGGGTTCCGGCCACTGCCAGGGCTCGCCATCCGGATGCTGCGTTTCGCTCATGACTATCCCCGTGCTGCTTTGTGATCCTGCGCAAATATCCGGCGGCACCGCAACAGCGCCAGTTTCGGTTTGACGCATCGCGGGGGCCGTGGAAGCGTCCGCCCCGGTGCAACGAAGGAGCAACCCGAATGGATATCCGGTTCGACGGACGCGTAGTGCTGGTCACCGGTGCGGCGCAGGGGATCGGGCGCGCGATCGCCACCGGCTTCCGGGACGCAGGCGCGCGCGTGCACCTGGCCGACATCGACCCGGCGGTGACCCGGTCTGCCGAGGAGATCGGTGGCACCGCCCACGTGCTGGACCTATCGGAGCGCGCCGGGTGCGCGGCGTTGGTCGAAAAGATTGCGGCGACGGAAGGCCAGCTCGACATCCTCGCCCTCGCTGCCGGGGGCGTGTGCGGGCAGGCCGATTTGGCGCTGGCCGATATCGAAGAGGAAGGCTGGAACCAGGTTTTCGCGGCGAACGTGAAAGGCGTGTTGTGGCTATCGCAGGCGGCGTCGCCGATCATGCAGCGGGCGGGCTGGGGACGCATCGTGACCGTTTCGTCCGGTGCCGGGCTGCGGCCGAGCCTGACGGGCCTGCATGCCTACACCGCCGCCAAGCACGCCCTGATCGGGCTGACGAAGCAGCTCTCCGTCGGGCTGGCGCAATATGGCATCACGGCGAACTCGGTGGCGCCTGGGCTGATCCTGTCCAACCCGACCACGCACAAGCAGTGGGAGAGCTATGGAGCGGACGGGCAAATGCGGATGATGAACAGCTTGCACACGCGCCGGCTGGGCAAGGCGGAGGACATTGCCACCGGAGTGATGTTCTTCGCCAGCGAACAGGCGAACTGGATCACCGGTCAGGTGCTTTCCGTCGATGGCGGCCGGTCCTGACGGCGCGGCGCATCGGCATCGTCTTCAACGGTGCCACGGGAGAGTTGGCGGGGCGGCAACATCTGCCCGCCCTGATGGCGATGCGCGACGAGGGCGGATTGCCGCTCTCGGACGGAACGACGCTGGTGCCGGACGTGCTGCTGGTGGGGCGTGACCCGGCGAAACTGGCTGGCGTGTCGGAGCGGACCGGCTTCATACGCAGCACGACCGACCTCGCCGCCGCCCTGGCCGATCCGGCCTACACGCTGCTGTTCGACGCAGCCCCATCCGGCCAGCGTATGGCCACCGCGCGCAAGGGCATCGCGGCGGGCAAGCACCTGTACTTGGAAAAGCCGATCGCCGGCACGCTCGCAGATGCGCTCGCCTTGCATGCCGAGGCCACAGCGTCTGGCGTGAAAGCGGGCACTGTCCAGGACAAGCTGCATCTGCCTGGCTTTGCCGCTTTGCTGAAGCTACGCCGCGCCGGGTTTTTCGGCCGTGTGCTGGAGGTGCGGGTCGAGATGGGGCGCTGGATCTTCGACGGTTTCGACCAACCGGGGCAGCGGCCGAACTGGAATTACCGCAAGCGCGATGGCGGCGGGCTGATCCTCGATATGTTTCCGCATTGGCGTTACATGATCGACGCGCTGGCGGGCGAAATCCGCGCGGTCAGCGCCGTCTACCGCACCCAAACGCCAAAGCGGCGCGACGAGCACGGTACTCCGTACGACGTGGACGTGGAGGACAGCGTGTTCGCCCATTTCGAGCTGGAGGGCGGCGCGATTGCCTCCGTGAATAGCAGTTGGGCGACCCGGGCGCGGCGCGAGTTCCCGATCCAGGTTCAGGTGGACGGAACCGAGGGATCGGCCATCGCCGGGCCGTTCGGCTGCTGGCAGCAAAGCCTGGCAGAGGCACCCGGCGGCCCGATCTCGGCGGCCCTGCCGCAGGGCCAAAGCCTCATGGACGGCTGGCAAGCAACGCCCGTCGACGCCGGTGCAACGAACAGCTATCGCGCCGGCTGGGAGCTGTTCCTGCGTCACGTGGCCGAGGATGCCCCGTTCCCCTACACCCTGCTTCAGGGCGTCAAAGGCGTGCAGCTGGCGGAGGCGGCCTACCGCAGCGCGGCGCAGAAGCGTTGGGTGGACGTTCCACCCCCGCCCTGAATACCGCTAGTGCGGGCGGGTCAGCAGCAACGCCCCGCTCGCATCCGCCCGCCCCTGCCAACCTGGCGGAACGAGCGTTGTCGTATCGAGCTGCGTCACGATCGCCGGGCCGGCAAACACGTCGCCGGCACCCAGATCGGTGCGGGCGTACAACGCCGTCGTCGCCGACCCGCTCGCCCAGTGCACGACGGTGGACCCGGACGAACGCGCCCCCGTTCCCGGTGGCAGCACGGGGCGCACGGGGGGCGGTAGAACGCCGCGCGCCTCGACGCGCACCGTGACCAAGCGCACCGATGCGGCCAAGGTAAAACCGTATAGCGCTTGGTGCGCCGCGGCGAACGCTGCTTCCGTTGCAGGCACATCGCCGGCCCAGGGAACGGCCAGTTCACCACCCTGCCCTTCATAACACATCAACGCCACGCGCGCCGTCCGCCGATCGGAAGCCCCGATGCCTTCACTGGCCAGCCACAACTGCGCTTCGTCCTCCAACGCGGCAAACACGCTGCCGACTTCGGCACCGGCCACCGTGCGGCCGAACTCGGCTTTCAGGTCGGCGCCGAGCAATCCGTCGGCGCACAGTACGCCGGGTGCAGGCGGGATCAACACGGTGCCGGTGTCCAACATGCCCGCCAGCGCACAGCCGTGCAGCGGTCCGGCGCCACCGAATGCCACCAGCGCGAATTGGCGTGGATCGTGCCCGCGTTCCACCGACACCACGCGGATGGCGCCGATCATCGTGCTGTCCGCAATCGCCAGGATGCCGCGTGCCGCCGCATGCAGCGACAGGCCGAGCGGCCCGGCGATGCGGTCCACCGCCTCCGCCGCGAGCGTTGCGTCCAGCGCCATGCGGCCCCCGAGTAAGCTCGTCGGCAGATGGCCCAACACGACGTGCGCGTCCGTCACCGTGGCATCGGTGCCGCCGGTTCCGTAGCACGCCGGGCCGGGGCGGCTGCCCGCACTTTGCGGGCCGACCAACAAGGCGCCGTCCTCGACCCGGGCGATGGAGCCGCCGCCGGCGCCGATCGTCACCATATCTACCATCGGCAGCGGGAGCGGCCATGCGCCGACTTTGCCGCGCTGCGTCAGGGCGATCTCGCCGCCTTTCATCAGGCAGATATCCGCACTGGTGCCGCCGATATCGACGGTGATCAGGTCGCCGAACCCAGCGGCCAGGCCCACGTCGCGGGCGCCCACCACCCCGGCCGCCGGTCCGGACAAGGCCGTGACCAGAGGCGCGCGCCGTACCACCGCCGGGCCAGCCACGCCGCCATTGGATTGCATCAGCAGCAACGGTGCTGCAATTCCGGCGCCCTGCAGCCGAGCCTCGAGCCGGCCGACATAGTCCGCCACCGCCGGCATGACGCGGGCGTTCAAGACAGTGGCCAACGAGCGTTCGTATTCGCGGATTTCCGGCAGCACGTCGACCGACGCCGTCACCGCGACGCCGGGCAGCGCCGCCCGCAACAGGTCGGCCACGCGGCGTTCGTGCGCCGGGTTGGCGAAGGAGTGCAGCAGACAGACCGCAACAGCGCTCACGCCGAGCGCTTGGATACTGGCGACGGCCACGGCAACACTGGCCTCATCAAGCGCGATCGACACGGCGCCGCCGGGCAAGATGCGTTCCGTCACCTCGAAGATGTGCCGCGGCGGCACAGGGCGAGCGGGTTTGATCCAGGCGTACAGGTTCGACGCGCGCGGAATATCCTGCCGCCCGATCTCCAGCACATGGCGGAACCCGGCGGTGGTGACCAAAGCGGTCGTGGCGCCCTTGCCCTCGAGGATAAGGTTGGTTGCGACCGTGGTCCCGTGCAGGACCCGCCCGACCGCCTCCGGCCCAGCGCCCGCGGCCTCCAGTGCCAAGTGCACGCCGGTCAGGAAGGCCTCGGACGGATCACCCGGTGTGGACGGGGTTTTCGCACGCATCACCCGGGCGGTAGCAGCGTCCTGCACGGTGACGTCGGTGAAGGTACCGCCTATGTCGACCGCAACGATCAGTGTTTTGTCAGTCAAGATGTTCGACATAGCTCCGGCGATGAAAGGCACCCGAGACGGGGCGGTCTGCCCGGCGCGCGTTGGTGGCGTCGTGGTCGAGCCGGCCATCGGCGATGATGACACCATAGTGGTCGGCGGCGGCCTGTACGGAGACGAAGCCGTCCAGCACGTCACCCAGCACGGCGTCGGGCAGGCGATCGAACGGATGGCCATGGCCGCCTCCGCCGCCGGTCTCCAGCAGTAGGATGTCGCCACGCACGAGAACGTTGCCGTCGGAGAGCGGCGCCAGCACCCGCTCGTTCGGCGTGCCCGGGTTGACGACAGCCCGGCCGGTGCCACCGCCCATGCCGCCCGCCACGCCCCAGGGTGGGTTCGCCACGCCGTCGATCCGCATGGCGAGAACGGCGCGTTCGGCCATCACCTCGTACTCGCGCACCAACCCGCAGCCGCCACGCTGCCGACCGGGGCCGCCGCTGTCGCGATGGATGGCGTAGCGCAGCAGCCGAATGGGATAGACCGTCTCGAGGAACTCGACCGGGTAGTTCTCCTGTGCGACGAAATACACGGCGTCGATCCCGTCGGCCGCCGGGCGGGCGCCGTAGCCTACGCCTACGCCGTCCGACATCAGGAACGGCACGCCGTCGGCAGTCCCACGCAGCAGCAGAATCACATAGGCCGAATGCGCTGCAGGGGCTGCCCCGCCGGCCACATTCACCAAGCCGTTCAACGCGGCGAGCACCCGCATCATGGTCAGCCCGCGCATCCCGAGCGGCGCCGGGAAGCGCGGTTGCAGGAGCGAGCCCTCGCGCAGGATCACCTCGTCCAGCGCCTTCGGGCCGCCAGCGTTGCAGACCTGCGCCGGGTCGCCGCCGAGGAAGAACAAACCAAGCGCGGTGCCGGGCACGTGGCTGTTCATCAGGAAGTTCACCGGCCCTGGCGATTGGTCATCGGTAGCCGAGGCGTCGAGCACGAAACGGTCGTCCGGCGTGCGCGTGAGGGCGAAGCGAATGCGGAACGGCCCGTTGCCGTGACCGTCGGAATCGATCCGATCGGTGAAGCTGTGCGTGCCCGGCGCGAACACCTCACGGAGGCGACGGCGGACCAGCGCCTCGGTGCGGGCAAGGAGTTGCCTAAGCGCGTCGGCCAGCACGGGGGCGCTGAAGCGGACGACGATCTCCTCCATCCGACGCACGCCCAGCATGACACTCGCCATCAGCGCGCTGGTGTCGCCGCGACTTTGCGCCGGGTAGCGGGAGTTGCGGTGGAAGATTTCCAAGGCCGCGTCGTTCACCACCCCGGCCGCGATTAGCCGGGTGGGCGGGATCATGATGCCTTCCTGGAAAATGTCGGTCGTGTCGGGGCTAATCGAGCCGGGGCGCAATCCACCGATATCGGCGAAATGCGCCCATCCCATCACGAACGCGCACAACTCGGCCTCGTGGAAGACTGGCGCCAGGAACACCTGGTCGTTGCTGTGGGACACGGCGCCGCGCGACCCATAGCAGTCGCTGAACCAATACAGATCGCCCGGTTGCATCGTGGCGGCCGGGAAACGGTCCAACACCGGGGTCGCGACGTCGCCGAAGATCGGCACGTTGGAGCCGACCGCGAGTTGCCCGGCGGCATCGAACAGGGCGGTGTAGAAATCTTTCTTCTCGCGGATGAAGGCGCTGATGGCGGTGCGCTCGAGCAACGCCTCCATCTCGGCCTGAGCGGCCCGGATGGCGCCGCGCACGATCTCCAGCGTCACCGGGTCGCACAGGTGATCACCCTGAACGGCCACCGGCATGTCCGGCATCAGAGGCCGGTCTCCGGCAGGCGCAGGATCAGCCCGGCCAAAGCCTGCGCACGCGCGAGGAGCGTAGGAACTTCCATATATTCCTCCACGGTGTGTGCCTTGCCGCCGACTGCCCCCAGGCCACAGAGCGTCGGCGTGCCCTGCGCCGCCGCGAAGCCGCTATCCGCGCAACCGCCGGTGAATTCGGCACCAACCGCGACACCCTGACCGGCGGAGACGTCCACATAAAGATCGAGCAAGCGTTGCGCGTCCGACGACATCTCCATCGGCAGGAACTCGCCCGCGATTTCCCATGCGGCGGTCGTGTCGGGCACCGTGCGTGCATCCACGATGGCGGCGACCCGCTCCAGCGCCCAGGCGCGATCCTCGGCACGGACATAGCGCAGGTCGATCTCCCCCGTCGCGTGCGGAGCGACCGTGTTGACGCCCTGGCCGCCGCTGATCGTACCGACGTTGACGGTGATGCCGCGGTCCAAATCGGTCAGCGCGTGAAGGGCGATGACCTTGTGCGCCAACTCGCCGATGGCTGAGCGCCCCTCCACGAAGTTACCGCCGGAATGCGCCGCACGGCCCGTGACGGTGAAGCGCATGAACACGCTGCCCTTGCGCCCACTCACCACGTTGCCGCTCGCCCGGCCCGGCTCGCCGTTCAGCACCACGCGGGCGTTGCGCGCGACGCGCTCGATCACCGGACGGGACGATGGCGAGGCGATCTCCTCATCCGATGTGATCAACGCGGCGAGTGGCCCGGGCTGTTCGCCGGTGGCCTGAAAGGCGGCCAGCACGAACGCATTGATCACCAGCCCGGCCTTCATGTCGGCAACGCCGGGTCCGTAGGCGCGCGTGCCCTCGATGCGGAACGGGCGACGGCCGGCCTCCCCCGGGGGGAAGACGGTGTCGCGATGACCGAGCAATACGACCGGCTTGACGTTGCGGCCGGATGGGTCCGGCAGGGTGGCGTGGATGGCCTCGCCGAACTCGGGATGCGGCTCGGTTTCCACTTGAATGCCGTGCGCTTCGAAGAACTGTTTCAGCAGCGTGCCGGTCTGGTCCACGGCGGCTCGGTCGCGAGACGGTGAGTCGCTGTTCACGAGGCTCTCCAGCAGCGTGAGCATATCGCCTTGCCGGGCCTGCAGCCAGCCGATCACGGCGGGTTGGGCTTGGGTGTTGTGATCCATGGGGAGAGTATGGCCGCGAAGGCCGCCGCACGCCAACCGGGAAATGCTTCTCCCTCTCCCCTTGAGGGAGAGGGTCGGGGTGAGGGGTAGCCGTCCATTCGGTGGGTGGCTAAATCCGCTCGCCCCGGCCCTCTCCCGTGGAGGACGAGAGAGGGAGCAGGTATTAGGCTGCCCCTACATCGCGGTGCCTTACAGTGTCGCGCGGAAGAACTCTGCAACGGCGGCATAGCTTCGGCAGCGATCCGCCGGGCGGATGAAGCCGTGGCCAGCGTAACTGAATTGCTCGAACCGGACACTCTGCCCGCGCGCCTGAAGTGCCTCCACGATCTGCTCGCTCTCGCCGAACGGCACACGCGGGTCCCGCGTGCCATGCAGCACCAACAGGGGTGCGGTGATGTGGCCCGCCTGGCGGATGGGGGAGATGCGCGCGAACAGAATTTCGTCGAGGACCGGGTCGCCATACTCGCGGCTTCGATGCGCCCGGCGCCAAGGTCCGGTATCGGTCAGCAGCGTCGTGAAGTCGGCGATGCCGTAATAGTCCACGGCCGCCTTCCAAAGCGCCGGGTATTCGCCGATCGCGGCTAGCACCATGTAGCCGCCGTAGGACTGGCCCATGATACCGATGCGCCCGGGGGCAATTCCGGGCTGCGCGGCAAGCCAATGATGCGCCGCCGCGAGATCGTGCACACTGTCCAGCCGGAGCGCGACGTCGTCGCGCGCCGTGCTGGCGCGGCCATAGCCGGTGCTGCCGCGGACGTTGGGCATCAGCACGGCATAGCCCTCGTTGAGCAACATCTGCATGTCGGACCGCCAATTCGCCCGCGTTTGGGATGCGGGGCCGCCATGCACCCATACGACCGCTGGCCAGCCTGCTTGCGGGGCCTCTCCCGCCGGCATGGCGAGCCAGCCCGGCACTGTGCCGCCATCCAAACTCGGCCACTCCACGAGGGTGAACGGCCGCACGCCGGACGGTGCCGCCGGCTGCAATAAAGTCTGCACCGATGCCGATGCCACATCGTACAAGAACAATCCGGGCGGCCGCGTCGGAGCGCTGCCGCTGAACGCCAAGGTTGCACTGTCGGGCGACCAAGCGAGGTCGGCGACCATCCCGGGCGACAAATCCACTGTGGCTAATGCCGCCGCCGCAGGACCCGCTCGCAGCCGGGCGTAGCCGCGGTCATTCTCTATGATGGCGAGTTGCAGTCCGTCGGGAGACAGCGACCAAGCCTCCACATCGGCGTCCGGCGCACCGACCCATGGTGTCACCGACCCGGTCTGCGGATCGATGCGGCACAGCGCCTGGAACTCGCCACCGCCGTCGGACAGGCCTAACAGGTGGCTGCCGTCCTTCGCCCACCGCACGCTTTTGAATGCAACCGGCCGGGGATGCGGCACGGCTTGCACGGCTCCAGTTTCGATGTGCAGCACGGAAAGCACCTGGTCGCCTTCCGCCTCATCCGCCAGCAGCAGCAAGCGGTCGCCGTCCGGGTGCCAAGCGGACACGGCGAGTTGATGTCTACCCTGATAAAGCCGCCGTGCCACCCCACCAATCGGGTGGACGATGACGTCGAAATGCGCCTCGTCCCGATCGTTGGCGGTGTAGGCGATGGCAGTACCGTCCGGCGACCAAGCGCCGAAATCGTGGATGACGCCGGGCGCCTCGGTCAGCGGATACACCGCCTCCCGGTCCGCGAGCCAAAGCTGCTGGCGCTCGTCGCCGCCAGCGTCGATGCCGAACACCAACCGGTCGTCTTTCGGCGCGCGGCGCACGAACCCGACTTTTTCGCCGAGTTCCGCCAGCGGGCGAGCGCCGCTTCCGTCCACGCCCATCGCCCAAAGCTGCGGCATCCCGGCGCCGCGGAGATGGAACACCGTCCCTCCGTCGCAGGAGAACGAGGGCGCGTTGGCGGCGCCGGTGGTGGCGAAGCGGTCGGAGGGTCGGGTCATGCGCCTATTCTCGGCGACGGCGGCCGGAATGCAATATCACGATGCGTGCAGATGGCAGGCGGCGCGATGGCCCGGCGCGATCTCCACCAGCGGCGGAACCTCCGCGGCACAGCGCGCAAAGGCGTGCGGGCAGCGATCGCGCAGGTGGCAGCCGGAGGGCGGATTGGCAACATTGCCGAGCGATCCCGAGAGCGGCAACGGCGCGTGGGACTGGTCGGTGCGGGGTCGCGGCGCCGCCTGGATCAGGGCCACGGTGTAAGGATGGCCGGGCCGGCGCACCACCGCGTCCGTCGGGCCGTCCTCAACGATGCGGCCCATGTACATGACGATGGTACGCTCGCAGACATACCGAACCAGCGTTAGATCGTGCGAAATATACAGTGCCGTGAGGCCCAATTCGTCCCGCAACTCGCGCATCAGGTTCAACACGCCGGCCCGCACACTCACGTCCAGCATCGAGACGGGTTCGTCCGCCACTAGGAACTTCGGCCGCAGCACCAGCGCACGGGCCAGCACCGCGCGCTGCAACTGGCCGCCGGATAGCTCGCGCGGCCGCTTGCCGCCCAGCCGCGCCAGATCGCCGAGATGCACCAGCCGCACCGCCTCCGCTACACGCGCGTCCCGCTCCGCCCGAGGCACGCCGGTGTTGACCAGCGGCTCGGCCACGGCCTGACGCAGCGTGAACCGTGGATTGACCGCGTCGAACGGGTTCTGGAACACCAATTGCGCCTGCTGACGGAACTCACGCAGCGCGGCTCCGGCTAATCCAGTGAGAGGCTTACCGCCAAACCGGATAGTACCCGCGGTGGGCTCCGTTAGCTTTAGCAGCAGGCGGCCAACCGTTGTTTTGCCGCTCCCCGATTCGCCCACCAGCCCGACGCTCTCCCCCGACTGCAGGACGAGATCGATGCCATCCGTCGCATGCACCGCCGGGTGCTGGCGGCCGATGATCTGCTTGAGGTTGCGACCGAGCGGATACCGTTTGGTGACGCCGGCAGCCTCGATCAGTGCTGCCACGTGCTGACCTTCTCGGCCTCGGCGCGCAGAGTAGCGGCCTCGACGGCGCGGTGGCAAGCGGCCCAGTGACCAGGTTCGACGGTGACACTCGCCGGGTCGACTTCGGTGCAGATCGGCGCCACGAACGGGCAGCGCGGGGCGAAGCGGCAGCCCCGCGGTGGCGCGTGCAGATCGGGTGGCACGCCGTCGATCGGGGCAAGCGTCTGATCCGGCGTCTCCAGGTCTGGGAACGCATTCATCAGCCCCATCGTGTACGGATGCGCCGGGCGGGCAAGAACCTCGCTGGTCGGGCCGTATTCGATGATGCGCCCGGCATACATGACTGCGGTGATGTTGCAGAGATACGCCACCACCGAGATGTCGTGCGTGACGAACAGCCCGGCCACGCCCATGTCCGCGCTCAACCCGCGCAGGCAGTCGAGTACCTGGCGCTGCACGATCACATCGAGCGCCGTGACGGGCTCGTCGGCGATAAGAAGTGTCGGGTTCAAGGCAAGGGCCAGGGCAATCGCGGCGCGTTGGCGCATACCGCCGCTGAATTGGTGCGGATAGTCGGCCAGCCGCGCCGGGCTCAAACCCACCGCCGCGAATAACTCGGCAGCCCGCGTGTCGGCAACGGAGCGGGACAAGCCGCCGCGACCACACAGCACCTCGCGCATCTGCTTGCCCAGGCGATACACCGGGTCGAGCGAGTTCATCGAGGATTGCGGGACGAAGCTGATCTTGCGCCAGAGCAGCGCGCGACGGCGTGACGGCGACAGCGACAGGAGATCGGTTCCGTCCAGGGTGATCGTCCCGGTCGCAATGCGCGCATTGCCTGGCAGCACGCCGGTCAGCGCGCGCGCCAGCGTGGTCTTGCCGCATCCCGACTCGCCGACCAACCCCAGCATCGCACCTTGCGGCACCTGCAGCGTTACGCCGTCCACGGCATAGGCGAGCCCGGCGGCGGTCCGGTAGGTGACCACGAGGTCGCGGACCGAAAGAACGTCCGTCAAATCAGCTTTCCAGCTTCGGAAATAGGAGATTCTCGTAGCCGCGGCTGAGGAAGAAACCGGCCACTACCACGAGCACGATGCACAGACCCGGCGGCACGAACCAGTTGTATTGCGCCTGGCTCAACGCCTGCGAGGCATAGGCGTCCTGCAACATGAACCCCCAGGAGATCGTCTCCTGATCGCCGAAGCCTAGGAACGAAACGCTCGCCTGGGTCAGGATCGCCCAGCCGACCGCGATCGATCCATACAGCAACGAGAGCGGCAAGATGGTCGGAAGCACGTGCACCAGCATCACACGGCCATGCCCGGCGCCGGTGACGCGGGCGGCCTCGATGAATTGGCGCTGCATGACGGTGAACACCTGAGCCCGGATGACGCGCGCTGCGTTCGGCCACAGCAGGATTGCCACCGCGAACACCACGTTCTGCAACGCCGGACCCAGCAAGGCGACCAGCACGATCACGAAGGGTAGGAAGGGGATGCCTAAGACGATGTCCGTCAGCCGCATCAGCACCTGGTCGACCCAACCACCGAAATAGCCGGCGACGACGCCCACCACCGTACCGAGCGATGCGACGCCGATCGCGGCCGTGACGCCGACGAACAGCGAGGGGCGCACGCCCATGATCAGTTGCGCAAAAATATCGCGGCCAAGATTGGTGGTGCCCAGCCAGTGCTCGGCCGAGGGCGGCAGCGAGGCGGCCAACTGACCGTCATCGGTGAACAGGATTTCGGTCGGATCGTAGCCGGCGAGCCACCCGGCGCAGAGGGCGGCGACGATGAAGAAGGCGTAGATGCCGACGCCGATCACGGTGTACGGATCGAACCGCGGTAGGCGCCGGGTTCGGATCGCGGGCGCGGGCGCCACGTCTACCGTCATGCCAAGGCTTGACCCTGGTATCCACGCGATTGGGCTGATGACGTCAGTCCCGGTTGGCGTGCGATCACGTGACAGGCCGGTGTCGAGGGCACCCCGTGGATACCAGGGTCAAGCCCTGGCATGACGGTGCTATTGGCGGGCATGGGCGATCCGCGGGTCCAACAGGCCGTATAGCACATCCGCCACCAGGTTCATCGTCACCAAGATCGCCGCAATAAGCAGGAACGCACCTTGGGCGAGCGGATAGTCGCTGCTGCTGACGGCGTCCACGAGCATACGGCCAAGACCGGGCCAGCTGAACACCGTCTCCACCACCACGTTACCGCCGACCGAGTTGCCGAAGCCCAGGGCAAACGCGGTCACCACGGGAAGCAGGGCGTTGCGCGCGGCGTGACGCAGCATGATGGTGCGCTCGGGCAAGCCCTTCATGCGCGCCATCGAGACGAACTCCTCGCCCATCACTCCCAGCATGTTGGACCGCATCAGCAATGCCGGCAGCCCCTGATACACGATCGCCAGCGTCATCGCGGGCAGCACTAGGTGGCGGGCGAAATCGGCCGAGAAGAACTTGGCCAGCGCCGACGGGAACACCGCACCTGGCGCGGTGGCACCCCCAGCCGGGAACCAGGCCAGCCCGAAACCGAAGATCGCCAGCATCACCATGCCGACCCAGAACTCCGGCGCCGCGCGCGTGACCAACACGAGCGGAATGCTGATCGTCTCGAACAGGCTGCCGCGCTTCCAGGCGAGCACCGCGCCAAACAACGTGCCAAAGCCATAGGCGACCAACAGCGAAACCAGCGTCAGCACCAGCGTGTTCGGCAACACACTCAACACCAGCCCGGTCACCGGGAGGCGCTGGCGGAAGGACAATCCGAATTCGCCATGCAGCAGATTGCCGAGATACAGCACGTATTGTCGCCACAGCGATTGATCCAACCCGAACTCGTGCATGATCTGCCGCCGCTGGTCCTCGGTGAAGGACGGGTCCAGATAGGCGAGCGTCGGGTCCGCCGGCAGCAGGCGGAACATCAGGAATAGGATGCTGGCGATCGCCCACAGCACGAAGACCGTGTAGGCGATGCGTCTGACGTAAAATAGCATTAGTTGCTGGCGAGTGTTTCTCGCTTGCCGGCCGGGTAGTGCAGCGCACCGCCGTCCAGCGTGTAGCCAGCGTCCTGCAGGATCTGTGCGGCCTTCTTCATGTCGCCACCATCGATCAACGAATCGTCGGCATGCCAGAACGGCAGCGCCGTGGACACACACGACCCGGCGGGCACGCCAAACCCATTATACGCCGCGGCGGCCATCAGCTTGCGGCTGACGGCAGCCGACAGGCCACGACGGAACGCCGGGTCGTCGAACGGCGCGCGTCGTAGATTGAGCGCTAGGAACTGGAAGCCGAGATCGGTCGTGGTGACCACCGTCACATGCGGGGATTGCTTCGGCACCTCCGCCAATACGCGCGGGTCGCCGGTGAACAGCGCCAGGAAATTGAGCTCGCCCGTCTTCATCATGCCGAGCGTCGCCTCCTGGTTCGGGACGATGCGCAGCACCCAATGCTCCATCTTCGGCGCCGACCAGTGGGTGGGATTGCGCTCGAGCATCACCTCCTCGCTGTGGTGCCAGTGCACAAAGCGGAACGGGCCGGAGCCGATGTGCTTCTCCTCGTTGAAGTTCTCCGCCATGTCCGGCTTGCCCGCCATGCCGGTCACGATCGGGTCCCACACGTGCTTCGGCACCAGGTTGATCTTGGACAGCGTCGTGGTGGGGAACGAGGCTTGCGGCGCGTGCAGGGTGAAGACGATCGTGCGTGGGCCGGTTTGTTTCACGCCGGCGATGTTGCTGACGAAGGGGAAGAACTGCGGCGTCTTGTCCTTATGCGACGGCAGGTCGAACGAATACAGCACGTCCTCCATCGTGACGGGTGAGCCGTCGTGGAAGGTCATGCCGTCGCGCACGACCACTTCCATGGTGGTGTCGCTGGTCCATTTGAAGCTGTCGGCAGCCCAGGGGCGCGGCTCGCCGTCCGGGCCAACGCGCGTCAGCTTGTCCCACAGCAGGTCGGTGACCCAACTGCCGATGGCGTCCATGCGGACGGGGTTGATGAAGTCGATCTCGTTGTTGGCGTTCAGCACCATGTCCTTCTGCGCGCCCAGCGGCTCGGCGGCGACGAAGGTCCAGAAGTTGCGGATGCCGATCCCCGCCTCGTTGACGATGCTGTCCGCCTTCCAGACCTGGTTGTTGAACGCGGCAGAGCGGCGCGGGTACACCAAGTAGATGTAAGGCACGTCCTTGCCGATGACGTCCTGCGCCTGCTTGACCAGCGCCTGCCGCTTGGCCCGGTCCAGTTCCTGCCGCTGCGCTTGCACCAGCGCGTCGTAGTCCGGGTTCATGTAGCCGACGAAATCGTAGCCGCTCGGCGCGAGGGCCGAGTTGAACAGGCTGTAGACCAACTCGTCCGGATCGCTGCGTTCGGGTCGGCCGACCATCTCCCAAGTCGTCATGTCCCATTTCTGCCGCTCGTTCCAAACGACCGCGTTCTGTTCCGAGCTGCTGATCACTTGCACCGACACTTGCAGCCCGAGCTTGCGCCATTGCTGGGCCGCGAGTTGCGCCGCCTGAAACAACGACGGGTCGCTTGCCTGCGGCTTGGACAGCAGCACGATCGGGCGGATCTTGTCGCCGGCGGCCTGGGCCCGCGCGCCCGTAGCGGCGGTCGCCAACGCGGCGGCGGAGCCGGCCAGCACGGTGCGGCGCGTAGGGCGTAGATGGGTCGGCATGGTAAATTCCCCGTTCGACAGGCGTTTGGGCGCGTCTGAAACCAGCAAGAAGCGCGCCAACGCCGCGCCGTCAGCAACAAAACCGCCGACCCGGGTTGACGCGTGACTAAAAGGGGTCAGAGGATCACGCCTACCCAAGGAGCAGGGTCCCGGTATGGACGATAATGCGATTTCGTTGGTCGAGGCTGTCGACGGGCACCGCCTCATGGGCCACTGCGCGGAATTTGCGCGCTGGGTGAAGCTGTCGGGAAGTGCGGACGAACTCAGCAGCATGCACGCGGTGCAGGCAGCTCTGGACAGCTATGGCTATCGCACCACGCTGCTGAAACACGATGCCTTCATCAGCCTGCCGGGCGAGGCGGCCGTGACCGTGGACGGGGTGGGTGTGAAGGCGATCACCCATTCGTTCGGGGTCGCCTCGCCGCCCGGTGGCGTGTCGGCGCGACTGGCCTTCGTCGGCGAGGGCGGGGCCGCTGACTTCGCCGGCCGCGATCTTCGGGGCTGCATCGTGCTGGCGGAGGGCATCGCCAGTCCGGCGGTGGCTGCACGCGCCGCACGCGCCGGCGCCGTCGGCCAACTGCACATCAGCCCGCACGAGCATCTGCACGAAATGTGCATCTCCCCCGTCTGGGGCAGCCCGTCCACCAGCACGCTGGCCGACCTGCCGGTGACCGTCACCTGCACGATCTCCAACGCCGACGGCATGGCGTTGCGGGCGCGGCTCGACCGCGGCGAGAGTCCGGCGGTGGTGCTGCACGCGGCGGTCGATACCGGCTGGCGGCCGACGCCGATCCTGGTGGCCGACATGGACGGGCCAGATCCGGACGGCGAGTTCATCCTGTTCTCCGGTCATCACGACACCTGGTATTACGGCGTGATGGACAATGGCAGCGCCAACGCCACCATGCTCGAATGCGCCCGCGTCCTGGCGCAAGGGCGCGAGAAGTGGCGGCGCGGCGTGCGCTTCTGCTTCTGGTCCGGCCACTCGCACGGGCGCTATTCCGGATCGAGCTGGTATGTGGACAATCACTGGGACGAGCTGGAACGGCGCTGCGCCGTGCATGTGAACGTGGATTCCACCGGCGGTATCGGCGCCAACGTGCTGACCGAGAGCGCGGTCGCCTCTGAACTGGCGGCGTTGGCCGCGGACGTGATCCGCGTCGAGACCAACGAGGCGCATGAGGGCCGCCGCACCGGCCGCAACAGCGACATGTCGTTCTGGGGCGTAGGCATTCCCTCATTGTTCGGCAGCCTCAGCCACCAGCCACCCGGCCCGGTGAAGATGCGCAACCCGCTGGGATGGTGGTGGCACACGCCGCACGACCTGATCGATAAGGTGGACCAGGCCAACCTCGCGCGCGACACCCGCGTGTTCGTCCGCGCGCTGTGGCGGCTGCTGACCGACCCGGTGTTGCCGCTCGACTACGCGGCGACTGCCAAGGCGCTGCTGCAGGAATTGGCCACGCTCTCCGGCAAGCTCGGCGACCGCCTGTCGCTTGCCCCATTGGTCGAGGCCGCAGAGGCCTTGCGGGACCAGGCTGGCACTCTGCGCGGTGACGACGCGGCGAGAAACCGCGCGCTCATGGCGGTGTCGCGTGCGTTGGTGCCGGTCGATTACACCAGCGGCGACCGGTTCCGGCACGACCCGGCCTTGCCGCAGGCGCCCTGGCCTGCGCTCGACCCGGTGCGTGCCCTCGCGGTCGCCGAGGGTTCCGACGCGGTGCGCTTCGCAGCGGTGGATGCAGTGCGCGCCCGAAACCGCGTTCTGCACGCCCTGCGGGAGGCGCACCGCGCGCTGGACATGGCGGTTTGACCGAGCCCAAAAAACTTCGCTTCGGCGCGTTCTTCAGCGTGCCGGGCTGCCATCCCACGGGGTGGCGCCACCCCGATGCGATCACCGAGACCGACACGTCTTTCCGCTGGCTCGCGCACATGGCGCGCACGGCGGAACGTGGCAAGCTGGACGCGATGTTTTTCCAGGACAGCGTCGCCATCCCGGGCAGCAACGTCGCCTATGGCCACGCGCCATTCAACCCGAAGAACGGCCGGCAGGCGCACATCGAGCCGGTCACCGCGATTGCTGGTTTGGCCGCGATCACCAGCCACATCGGGCTGATCTCCACCTGCACCACGACCTATAACGAACCGTACAATCTCGCCCGCCGGTTTCTCACTATCGACCATATCAGCGGAGGCCGGGCTGGCTGGAACCTCGTCACCTCGCAGGCCGAAGACGAGGCGGTGAATTTCGGCTTCGACGCCCATCTCGAGCATGGGGCCCGCTACGACCGCGCCGCCGAGTTCTACGACGTGGTGCGCGGATTGTGGGATAGTTGGGAGGACGATGCTTTCCTGCGCGACAAGGAGAGCGGCATCTGGTTCGACGTGGACAAGATGCACATCCTCAACCACGCCGGGCCGCATTTTCGGGTACGCGGGCCGCTGAACGTGTCGCGCTCGCCGCAGGGCCGGCCGGTT
Organism: uncultured Acetobacteraceae bacterium; assembly: GCA_964242215.1. Taxonomy (GTDB): domain Bacteria; phylum Pseudomonadota; class Alphaproteobacteria; order Acetobacterales; family Acetobacteraceae; genus LMUY01. The sequence goes on from CAXTCJ010000001.1 coordinate 161,817, forward strand.
GTGGCGCAGGCCGGGTCCTCCCCCGTTGGCATGGATTTGGCAGCGCGGTCCGCCGACATGGTGTTTACCGCGCAGACCACGATCGCCGACGGCAAGGCTTTCTGCGACGATCTGCGGGCGCGGGCCGTGGCTCATGGCCGTAGCCCGGAAGACGTCCGCATTTTTCCTGGTATCATGCCGATCGTCGGGCGAACGGCTGCCGAGGCCCAAGACAAGTACGAGGAGTTGCGCGAGTTGGTGGACGACGCGACCGGGTTGCGCAGCGTGGCTCGGTTGTCCGGCGGCTTGGATATCGGCTCGCTCGATCCGGACGGTCCTCTGCCGGAATTGCCGCCGTCCAATGCGGCGCGGGCGCGGCAGCAGATGATCGTCGCAATGGGTAAGCGCGGTATGACCATCCGCCAGATCGGCCGCGTACTCGGTATGTCGCAGGCGCATCGGGTGCTGTACGGTACCCCCGCCTCGATGGCCGACGACATGCAGGAGTGGCTCGAGGCCGGGGCGTGCGACGGGTTCAACCTGCTGTTCGCCCACTACCCCAAGCCACTGGAGGAGTTCGTGGACATGGTGGTGCCGGAGTTGCAGCGGCGCGGCATATTTCGTAACGAGTACGAAGGCTCGACCTTACGAGCCAATTTGGGCGTTCCTATTCCACCGAACAGCTTTTCAGCCCATGCCTGAGCGCATGCTGCATCTCGGTGCGTTCCTGAGCACGCCCGGCAACCACCTCGCCGGCTGGCGTCATCCGGATGCGGTTCCGACCGCCGATATGGATTGGAAGCAGTACGTGCACCTAGCGCAGGTCGCGGAGGCGGCGCGCTACGACATGATCTTCTTCCAGGACACGGCCGCGGTGAACGGCAGCCGCGCCCTCGCCCGCGGTGATACCAGCCGGGCCAAGCTGAGCCGCACCGTCAAGCTCGAACCAACGGCGGTGCTGGCCGCCCTGGCTGCGATCACCACGCATATTGGGCTGATCGCCACCGCGACCACGACCTACAACGAGCCCTACAACATCGCCCGCCGCTTCGCCGCCATCGACCTGATGAGCGACGGCCGTGCCGGCTGGAACCTCGTCACCAGCCAGATCGAGGACGAGGCGGAGAATTTCGGCTTCGATGCCCATATGGAGCACGCCAGCCGCTACGAACGCGCCAGTGAGTTCTACGACGTCGTGCTCGGCCTGTGGGACAGCATGGAAGACGGCGCGCTGCTGCGTGACAAGGATAGTGGCGTGTACCTGGACCGCGACCGCGTGCACTTCCTCGACCACGAAGGGCCGCACTTCAAAGTGCGCGGGCCGCTGAACGTGGTGCGCTCCCCCCAGGGCCGCCCCGTCGTGGCGCAGGCCGGCTCGTCCGAGGCGGGACGCGAATTGGCGGCCAAGACGGCCGACGTGATCTTTACCGCACAGACCGAGATCGACCGCGCACGCGCCTTCTACGCCGACGTGAAGGCCCGCACCGCGCGCTATGGCCGCTCGCCGGATGACATCAAGATCATGCCCGGCATCACCCCGGTGCTCGGCCGCACCGAGGCGGAGGCGCGGGCGAAATACGACGCGTTGCAGGCGCTGCTGCCGGACGACGTGGCGCTGCAATCGCTCTCCCACATCAGCGGTGGATTGGACCTGCGGCAGTTTCCGCTGGACGGCCCGCTTCCCGACCTGCCGCCGTCCAACGCCGCGAAGGCCCGGCAGGAATTGGTGGTCCGCACCGCGCGCGAGCGGAACATGACGTTGCGCGAGATCGCCCGCCACACCGCGGCCGGCACCGGGCATCGCGTACTGGTCGGAACGGCCGACTACATGGCCGACGAACTCGAAACCTGGCTGAAGCAAGACGCAGCCGATGGTTTCAACGTGATCTGCAACCACTACCCCGTGCCGTTCGAGGAGTTCAGCCGGCAGGTGATCCCCGAACTGCAGCGGCGCGGCGTATTCCGGCGCGAGTACGAGGGCGAGACGCTCCGCGCCAATCTAGGCCTGGGCGTGCCGGAGAACCGCTACACGACGCGCCGGGACGCAACTCACGCGTTGGCGTGATCCAGCGTCCCGCTCGGCAGCCATCCGCGCTGCGCCGCCCAGTCCGTTTCCAACCCGTCGAAGCGGGATAGTTTCAGGGTGGATAGGTCGGCGAAACTGCAAGCGCCGTCCGTCACCAATTGCTGCACGGCGTGGCCGGTTGCGGGGGACAGGCCGAAGCCGATGGACGAGAGGGTGGCAACGGTGACGTTCGCCGGGTCGGCCAGGCGGTCGATCACGGGGCGGCCGTCGGGCGTGTTCTCGATGATGCCGGCCCAGCTGCGGATGATCCTGGCATGGCGTGCCCGCGGGAACATGTCGGCGAGATGGGCGGCGATGTTGCCCATCAGCGGCGTGGCGCTGCGCGGCGGCGCGGCCATGTCGGCCCCGTCCTCCAGCCACTCGTGCGGGCCACCGCCGTACGCAAGATTGCCCCGCAGCGTCTGCCGCCCGTACAAGCCATTACCGTCGGCACCGCCCACCGGCATCAGCGGCAGCGGCTCGGTCACGATCATCTCCGCGCGCGCGGAGACGACGGGGATGGTGACGCCGAGCATCGCCGACAGCTTGCCCGTCTGCGGCCCGGCGGCGAGCACCAGTTGATCGCAGGCTAGCGTACCCCGGTCCGTCTGCACGCCTGTGACGCGGCCGCCGGTCAGCTCGAACCCATGCACCGTCGTGTGCTGCATGATCCGACCGCCATGGTCCTGCATCGCCCAGGCATAACCCTGCACCGTCCGGTGCGGGTTCGCGTGGCCGCCGAAATGATGCCAATACGCACCGTACGCTTCATCCACCAGCGGCACGAGCTCGCGCAACTGCGCCGTATCGAGTCGTTCGCTACGCATCCCGTGATGGTCGCCGTTGCGTACCATGCGGTCGGAATCGGACCACTGCCGTTCGGTCAGCGCGATGCGGATGCGGCCCGGCGAGAACTCCGTCGGATAGCCCAGCAGCTCGTCCATCTGCGGCCACAGGCGCTGCTCCTCCACGAACAGCGGACTGAAGCCATGGGTGCAGCCGCCGCCGTTGCGCCCGGATGCCTCCCACGCGACGATACCCTTGTCGATCACCAGCACGTCGACGCCGGCGCGGGCCAGCCACCAGCCGGCGCTCAATCCGCTGGCACCGCCGCCCACAATGATCACGGCGGCACCCTTAGGCATATCCTCCGTCATGCCTTGATGTCCCAATGCGATGTCACCTGGCCGGGGATGCCGAACCAGATGTCCCAGTGCTCGGCCATCTCGGGCGTTTCCGGCAGCGACCCCGCCAGGCCGAGCGGGATCGGCCGCACGGGCGCGCGATGCGTCGCGAGCGGGATGTTGGCCAGCGGCGACCCGGCGGCCAGCGCCATCAGCGCCGCCACCTGCTCGCGGCAGCGGCGTCCCTGGCACAACCCCATGCCGGCGCGGGTCAGCCGCTTTACCTGGTCCGGGTTCGGGTCGCCGTTGCCGAGTAGCGCGGCGAGGTCAGTGCTGTTGCGGAGTGTGCCGTTCCAGCCGAGGTAGCGCGGCGGCCGTACTTCCAGGATCTCGCGCGCGGTCACCTCCTCGCACTGGCAGACATGGGCTTCGGCGATACCGGGAACCATGGCGGCATCGATTACGGCGGCCCGCACCCAGGCGAGCCGGTAATCCGACAGTGCGGCAGCGTCGATTGCGGGGGGTGCGTCGGCCGTGGTGGTCGGCAACGTTTCGCGCCCCAGTTGTGCGGCGGCTTGCTCGGCGGCGCGCCGTCCCTCGGTTTCCGCCAAGGCCGGATCGATCGATTTGGCAGCCCAGATTCCAGCACAGTCGCCGACGGCGTAGACACCCGGGATCGAAGTCATGTGCGCCGCGTCGGTGACCGGCACGTGCCCGCCGCGCTCAGCCGCAAAGGCGCAGCGGCAGCCCATCGCGTCCAGCAACTCGACGACCGGGATGGTGCCAACGCCAAGCACGATGGTGTCGCAGGCGATCGGACTCGTGCCGGGGAGGCGTTGGCCCGCCGCATCCAGCCGCGCCAGCATCGCCGTCGTAACGCCGGCAGGGCCACCCTCGGCCGAGGCGATGACATGCCGGGTCAGGAGCGTAACCCCTGCCCCTTGCAACTCCGCAAGCAGGGCGGCGGGGCCGATCGGGGCGGCCGCCTGCTCCACGATGGCGGCAACGTCCACGCCGGCCTGCAGCATCGCACGCGCGGCCAGCAACGCCTCGGCCGAGCTGCCGAGCACGATGGCGCGGCGTGCTTCCAGGGCGCCGTAGGTGGTGGCGAGGCGTTCCGCCGCGGTGGCACCCATGACGCCGGGGATGTGCCAGCCGGGGAACGCCAGCCCCATGTCGCGCCGGCCGCTGGCGACGATCACGGACTTGAAGCCCAGCATGAAGGAACGCTCGCCGTCGGACACGCCCGCCACCATGCCCGGCAGCCAACCGACGCTCGGACCGTTGCCGTATAGCCCCCAGACGATGGTGCCGAGCCGCACGTCGACGCCAGCCTCCATCGCGTCTGCCAAGGCGGGGCGGTTGGCCAGCAGCGCCTCGGTCATTGCGGTGCGGTTGCGGACGGCGCCGCTCATACGCTGGCCAAAATGCAGCGGCACGTCGTCGCCCATCGTGGCGGGGGGCACCGGGTTTTCGTCGACCAGCACCACGCTTAGGCCGCGCGCCGCGCCGGTGATCGCTGCCGCCAAGCCCGCCGGGCCGGCGCCGATGACGAGCAGGTCGGTGTGCTCGGTCACCGCCAGGGTGGCGTTGGCGGTGGAACGGGGATCGATGACGCGCGGAGTGGTCACGGCAGCCTCCGGAGAGTTGCGGGTGTTGATGGGGTGCGTGCGGCCTTCCCCCTCCACCACGCTTCGCGCGGTCCCCCTCCCCCGCTTTGCGAGGGAGGATGTTTCTTACTGGAAGGCATGGGCGACCTCATCTGCTTTTGCCGCAGTCCGGCGGCCGAGTTCTTCGCGCGGCAGATGACAGCGGATGGCGTGATCGGTGTCCGCGGGCAGATCGGGCTCGACCGTGTCGCACACCGTCCCGATCTTGCGCGGGCAGCGGCTGCTGAACACGCAACCCGGTGGCGGGTTCAGCGGGTTCGGCATCTCCCCCTCGAGCCGGATGCGCGTGCGAGGGCCGGAGAGGTCGGGCACGGCGGACAGCAGCGCCTCGGTGTAGGGATGGTGCGGGCCGTCGAACACCGCCTCCGCCGGGCCGATCTCAACGATGCGGCCGAGATACAGAACTGCGATGCGGTCCGACACATAGCGCACTACGCCCAAATCGTGGCTGATGAAGATGTAGCTGACCCCGGCACTGGCCTGCAGCTCGGCAAGCAGGTTCAGGATCGCCGCCTGCACCGAAACATCCAGGGCCGACGTGGGCTCGTCGCAGATCACCACCTGCGGGTCGCCGGCGAAGGCGCGGGCGATGGCGACGCGCTGCTTCAGCCCGCCGGAGAGCTGGCGCGGTCGCATCGGCAGATGCTGCGGGGTGAGCCGGACGGCGGCGACCAGCGCGGCCAGCCGGTCGTCGCGCTGGCGGCCAGACAGCCCGGCTAGGCGAGACAGTGACCGATCGATCAAGTGGCGCACGGTGTGCGACCGGTTCAGCGCCGAGTCCGGGTTTTGGAACACGATCTGCAGCGCCTTGCGGTCGGCACGCGTCCGGCTGCGCGCGCGTCCGGCGGCGGCTTGGCCGTTGAGCAGCGTCGTGCCGCCGGCGTCGGGCTCCACCAGGCCCAGCAGCAGTCGGGCCAACGTGGTCTTGCCTGATCCAGACTCGCCGACCAGCCCGAGCGTCTCGCCCTCCGCCAGGGTCAGCGACACGTCGCGCACGGCCTGCAGCGGCAATCCACCGACGCGATAGGTCTTGGACAAATGCTCGGCTTGCAGCACCGGCAGGCCGCGGTTTGCGTGCGGCGCAGCGGCGACGCGGTGTGGCGATCGCGCTGACCCGGCGACGCGGTCGGGGTGGAAGCACACCGCCATCTGCGCGCCGTCCTGCACCACGGGCGGTGTGGCGGTGCGGCAGGGTTCGTCGGCGAACTCGCAGCGCGGTGCGAACACGCAGCCGGTGGCGAGGCTGCCCGGCGCGGGCGGGAAACCCGGGATGGTGTCGAGCGCGCCATCCGACTTGCGTCGCCCGGCAACCGGCAAGCAGCGCACCAAACGCATGGTGTAGGGATGCAACGGGCGCGCGAGGATTTTTGCCGCGGGACCTTCCTCCACGAGGCTGCCGGCGTACAGCACGCCGATCCGGTCGCACATGCGTTCGATGATCGCCAGGTTGTGGCTGATGAACAGGATGGAGGTGGCGAACTCATCCCGCAGCGCCGTCATCAGGTCCAGCACCTCGGCTTCGACGGTGGCGTCCAGCCCCGTGGTCGGCTCGTCGAGCACCAGCAGCGCCGGGTCCTTGGCGAGCGCCATGGCAATCACGACGCGTTGCTGCATGCCGCCGGACAGCTGGTGCGGGTAGGCCGCCATCACGCGGCCGGGGGCGGGGATGCGCACCTTCAGCAGCATCGCCTCGGAACGCGCCAGTGCTTCCGTTTGGCGGATGCCTGCGGCCTCGTAGGTTTCCGATAATTGGCGGGCGATGGTGAGCGACGGGTTGAGCGCGCGACCCGGATCCTGGTACACCATCGAGACTTTGCGCAGCCGCAACTGCCGCAGCCCCGCCGCGTCCAGCGCCGTCACGTCCTGCCCATCCACCAACACCTGGCCCGAGCGGATCCTGCCGTTGCGGGGCAAGGCACGCAGGGCGGCAAACGCTGCAGTCGATTTGCCGCAACCACTCTCGCCCACCAGCCCGTAGGTTTCTCCTGGCGCGATGGCGAAGGACACGCCGCGCAGAACGGTTTGGTTCACGCCGCGGATGCGATAGTCCACCACCACGTCGCGGAACTCGAGCGCGGCTGTCACTCGAGCGCACCTTGGATGCCGTCGGCGACCAAGTTCACCGCCACCACTAGCGAGGCGGTACCGGCCGCCGCGAACACCACGGTCCACCAGTAGCCGCCGGCGATCAGGCCGTAGTTTTCCGAGATCGTGAGGCCCCAATCGGCCGACGGCGGCTGGATGCCGAAGCCCAGAAAACTCAGCGATGCCACGGTGAAGATCGCGTAGCCGAGCCGCACGGTGGTCTCCACCAGGATCGGTTGCAGCACGTTCGGCAGGATCTCGACGAACATGATGTGCCACGCGGTCTCACCGCGCAGTTCCGCCGCGTCGACGTAATCCAGCGAGCGTTCGCCGAGCACGGCGGCGCGGACGGTGCGCGCGATCAGTGGCGTGAAGATGATGCCGATCACGGCGATCACCGTGGGCGACGATGGGCCGAGTGCCACCAGCACCAGCAGCGCCACGACGATCAGCGGCAATGCCAGCAGCACCTCGATCAGCCGTCCGATCACGCTGTCGAGCCATCCGCCCATATAGCCGGTCACCAGGCCCACCGTCGTGCCCAGCAGGGTCGCGATCAGCGTTGCGAGCGGTGCCACCGACAGGATCGGGCGCGCGCCGACGATCACGCGGGAGAAGATGTCGCGGCCGATCTGGTCGGTGCCGAACCAGTGCTCGGCGCTGGGCGGGGTGAGCGTGTTCAACAGGTCGTCGGCATAGGGGCTGAACGGTGTCACCAGCGGGCCGAACACGGCGCAAAACACCCAGAACAGCAGGGTGGCCGCCCCGACCAGGAACGGCCCGGACCGCAGCACACGCGGCACCCGGCGGCGGGCCTGCATGACGGTGGCGCTCATCGCCGCAGCCGCGGGTTGAGCACGGTGTAGAGCGTGTCGGCAAACAGGGTGGTGAGGACGTAGATCGCGCCGACCACCAGCACGCCCGCCTCCAGCATAGGGAAATCCTTACCGCGGGCTGCGGTGAGGATAAGGCTACCAATCCCCTGGTAGCGGAACAGCGATTCCACCACGACCAGGCCGCCGATCATGTAGCCGACCTGCGAGGCAATCACGGTGATCGTGGGCAGCAGCGCATTGCGCAGCACGTGACGGCCGATGACGGTGGCGTGGGGCAGGCCTTTCAGGATGGCGGTTCGGGTGTAGTCGGCGTCCAGCGCCTCGACCGTCCCCGCCCGCGCCATACGGGCGATATATCCGAACAGCACCAGCACCAGCGGCAAAGCTGGCATGATCAGGCGACGCAAATGCTCCAGCGGCGGCGTGCCGGGCCGGGTCGCCGCCGAGAGGGGCAGCCAGCGCAGCCACACGCCCAATACCAGCAGCAGCATGATGGAGGACACGAACTCCGGCACCACGGTTAGCGACAGTCCGGCGATGCTGATCGTGCGGTCCTGCCAGCGCCCGGCGCGCATTGCGGCATACACGCCGCCGGCGATGGAGAGCGGCACCACGATGACGAACGCCACCGCGGCGAGCTCGAGCGAATTCAGCAGTGCCGTGCCGACGAAGGGCGCCACGGGGGAGCGGAAGGTGTAGGATTTTCCCATGTCGCCGATCAGGAAATGGCCGACCCAGCCGAAATACTGATCGAGCAGCGGCCGGTCGGCACCCAATTGGTGGTTGATCGCCGCCACCGCTTCCGGGTCGGCGAGCGGGCCGAGAATGGCGCGCCCGACATCGCCAGGCAGCAATTGGGCTCCGACGAACACCACGACGCTCAGCAACGCCAACGTGAGCAGGCTGAGGCCCAGCCTACGCACGGCGGTTCGCAGAGCGCCTGACAGCATCAGGTAATCGTCGCGTTGGCCAGGAAGGCCTGCGAGATCGCCGTAATCTCCACGCCGCTGACGTTGGACGCGGTGGCCGCCAGATAGTCGTAGAAATACGCGTAGATCACCGGCGTCTCGTCCAGCAGCAGCGTCTGGATCTTGCCCGCGGTCTCCCGCTGGGTCTTGAGGTCGGTGGTGGCGATGTATTGCGCGACCAGCTTGTCGTAGTCCGGGCTCTTGAAATGCGCGGCGTTCCAGGCGCCCGTGCTCAGCAGCGGCGCGCCAAGCAGCACGTTCGGCACACCACGATGGCCGTAATCGGTGATGCCCATCTCGGAGTCGAGCCAGTCCGACTCGCCGGGGTGGGCCTTGCCGTAGTACGCGCTATCGGCCTCGATCTTCAGGTTGATCTTGATGCCGATCTGCGCGGCCGCGTTCTGGATCAGCACGGCGTAGTCCGGGATTTCCTGCACCCGTTCCGTGGTCAACGTCGCCTCGAACCCGTTTGGCACGCCGGCGGCGGCCATCAGCGCCTTGGCGGCCGGAATGTCCTTCTTGCGCTGTGATACCGCCGGGTCGGTCGAGGGATACACTGGCGCGAATGGCGAATCGTTACCGGGTTCGGCCAGGCCACGGAACAAGCCGGCGACCAGGGCCGGGCGGTCCAAGGTCATCGCGATCGCCTGGCGGACGCGCTTGTCGGCGAATTTCGGCACGTCGGTGCGCATGTGCACGGCGCGGTGCGTGGCGGCGCGCAGCTTGATCAGCTTCACGTCCGGATCGTTGATCATGCCCTGCGCACCTTGCACGGCGAGGATGCTGATCACGTCCACCTGGCCGCCCTGCAATGCCAGCACCTGTGGCTGCTGGTCGGCGTAGAAGGTGAATTCCGTGCGCGCCGGCAACGCCTTCGGTCCCCAGTAATCCGGGTTGCGGACGAAGCTGGCGCCGACCTTGGGCGTGTATTTCTCGAGCTTGAACGGACCTGTGCCGTTGAAGTTCTTCTCGAAATCGCTGGCGTAATCGGCGGGCAGAATGATCGCGTTGTAGTTGTCCGACGACACGATATACGGGAAGTTCCCGTTCGGCGCGTCCAGATGGAACGCCACCGTCAGGTCGTCGACCTTTCGCGTGCCGCCGAGCGACAGCACGCCGCGGAACGCCGACAGCGCATTGGATCCGTTCTTCGGGTTGGCCAAACGGTCCATCGTGGCCACCACGTCGTCGGCATTCAGCACGTGGCCGTTGTGGAATTTCACGTCGGGACGCAGCTTGAACGTCCACACCGAGCCGTCGTCGTTCGGCGTCCACGACAGCGCGAGCCACGGCTTCAGCACCAGGTTAGGCTGGTCGATGGCGAGGAATTCTCCCGTCTGCATCAGCATCAGACCGCCGCCGGAATTCGCCACCGTGACCGGCTCGATGGCGCCGGAGGGCAGCGGGGCGGCGACGCGGATGGTGGCGTCGGCCTTGCCCTGAGCGCGCGCGCGTCCCGTGCCGAGCAGGTCCACGCCCAACAGGCCACCCAGCAGCGGCACCGCCAATCCGAACCGGCTGCCCTCGCGCAACAGCGAGCGCCGATCCAGATGGCCGGCCAGGAACTCGTCCACAACATGGTTTTGCAGCGGGGTCGCTTCGGCGCGGATGCGATCCAAGAAATGGGGCGAACGGCGCATTGCTTGGACGCTCCTAAGGGGCGGAATACGAAACATAGGGTAGCAATTACCGTGCCCAAAACGGCATGGGCGCGCAACCCGGCTTGCTTGCGACAGCGCCTGGGTCGAGCATGGCGCGCGAACAGCGGAGGCGAGCACGCAATGAAGGCCCTCATCGTCGGCGGCGGAATCGCCGGGCTCTCGACCGCGTGGGCACTGGCCCGGCGCGGCGTTACCGTCGAGCTGTTCGAGCAAGGGCCGCTGCCCAACCCCCGCGCCTCCTCCTACGACGAGCACCGCATCACCCGCCACGCCTATGGCCGCATGGAGGGCTACGCGCACCTGATGCCGGAGGCGTTCCGGGTGTGGGACCAGCTGTGGCAGGCGACCGGCACCTCGCACTACGAACCCTGCGGCGCGGTGTACTTCCTACGTCGCGAGGACGGCTGGCACGACGCCGTCAGCCGCTCCCTGGGCGAAATGGGCATCGCGCAACACGACGTCCCGCTGGACCAGGTGGAGCGGCGCTTCCCCATGGTGGACCCCGCCGGCCTGCTGCGCGTGGTCGAAACCGAGGGCGCGGGCATGCTGTTCCCCGTGCGCATCCTCACCGACCTGGTCGTGCTGCTCGGCCGCTTAGGCGTCACGCTGCGCACCGGCACGCATGTCGACGAGGTGGACCCCGAGCACGGCCGCGTGCGGGTGGGCGACACGACCCATGAGGGCGATGTCGTCGTGGTGGCGGCGGGCGCCTGGGCGGACCGGCTGGTGCCGGGGCTGCGCGGCGTGGGCGTGCCGTCCCGGCAGGCCGTGCTGTATCTGTCGCCGCCGCCTGACCTGGCGCAAGCCTGGGCCGAGGCGCCGGTGATGCTGGACCTGCAGGCGGAGGGCGGCCTGTATACCCTGCCGCCGCGGCGCGGCACCCGGCTCAAGATCGGCGACCACGTGTTCTCCCGCACTGGCAACCCGGACGAGGACCGCGTCGCCACCGCGCACGACCTGGAGCGGCTGTGGCCGGCGGCGCGGGCCACCTATCGCGACCTCGACCGCTACGCCGTGCTCGAACCCAAGGCCTGCTTCTACACCGTGACCGAGGACGAGGGCTTCTTGGTCCACCCGACGGGCGCCGCCGGGTGGCTGGTCAGCGCCTGCTCGGGGCACGGCTTCAAGCTCGGTTCCTTGATAGGGGACTTGGTCGGGCGTGCTATCACCGGGGAAATGCCCGCCGCCGAGGTCACCGAACTCGCGGCCGGGCGGACCACCACGCCGCGCTGGCGCCAATCGATCGCGGCCTGACCATCGCTGCCTGACCATCGCTGCCTGATAGGAGCACCGTTTTGCTGGACCTCGCGCGTATCCGCCGCCTGCTCGACCAACGCCGGCCCGGCCATGCCCTGCCCCAGGCATTCTACACCGACCCCGACATCCTCCAGTTCGACATGGAGGCGATCTATGGCCGCAGCTGGATCATGGCCGGGTTCGAGGCGGAATTGCCCGAGCCGGGCTGCACCCTGGCACTGACGATCGGCCGCAACCCGGTCGTGGTGGTGCGCGGGCGGGACGGAACGTTGCGCGCGTTCCACAATTCCTGCCGCCATCGCGGCGCCCAGATCTGTGCACCCGGGGCCGCGCGCCGCCCCCGCCTGGTGTGCCCGTATCACCAGTGGAGCTACGACCTCGAGGGCCATTTGGTGAACGCCCCGCGCATGCCGGATTGGTTCCAACCGGGGGAGCACAGCCTCAACCCGGTGGCGCTGCGCACGGTGGCGGGCACGGTTTACATCTGCCTCGGCGAACAGCCCCCGGAGTTCGACGATTTCCACGACCGGTTCGAGCCGTTGCTGGCGCCGCACCAGCTCGGCCGGACCAAGGTCGCGCACGTGGCAACGCTGGTGGAGAAGGCCAACTGGAAGCTGGTGATGGAGAACGCGCGCGAATGCTACCACTGCGCCGTCAACCACCCGGAACTATCCGTCACCTTCCCGGTCGGCCGCCGCTCGCTCAGCCAGGAGGAGCAGGCCAACCTGCAAATCGGGTTCGCCGCCCGGATGGCCGAGCAAGGCCTGCCCTGTGGCCCGGAAGAAGGCAGTTGGTGGCAGGCGGGGCGGTTCTCGCTCAACCCGGGCACGAGTTCATTGACGCTGGACGGGCAACCCTGCGTGAAGCGCACGATCGGCGACGTGGGCAACGGCGATGTCGGCTCCCTGCGCTGGGCGCTGGAGCCACACAGCTTCGCCCACGCGCTCGGCGACTACGTGTTCATGTTCAGTGCCATGCCGACCGGACCGGAGGAGACGGTGGTGACGGGCAAATGGCTGGTCAGCGCCGATGCGGTGGAGGGCGAGGATTATACCGTGGCCGGCCTGACGGAACTGTGGGACCGCACGAATTTGCAGGACCGCGAGCTGGCGGAGAACAACCAGCGCGGGGTGAACAGCCAAGGGTTCGTGCCGGGTCCGTACTCGGAGCAGGCAGAGTCGTTGGTGCTACGGTTCGTGGATTGGTATTGCGATACCGCCAGCCGCTATTTGGACACCAGCATAGCAGCGGCATAGGGCGGATAAGCGGGGCGCCATTCGCCGAGCGTACAGTACGATCACCGAGCAAACGAGTTCACGGGCCGTGTCAGCCCCAAATGGTCGCGCAGCATCGCCCCTGCATAATCCGCCCGGAATAGACCGCGGTCCTGCAGCACCGGCACCACTGTGTCGACGAATGCCTCCAGCCCGTCCGGATGGGTCGGGGCCAGGATGTTGAACCCGTCGCACGCCTCGCCCGCGAACCAGCGCTCCATCTCGTCGGCGATGCTCTCGGCAGTGCCGATCATCGTCAGGTGGCCGCGCGCGAGCAACATGCGGTGCGCGATCTGGGCCAGGGTCAAGCCCTCCTGCCCCAGCAACTCGATCATCTTGAACCGGCCCTGGCCGCCGTTGATGGCCGGCAGGTCGGGTAACGGCCCATCCGGATCGTACCGCGTCAGGTCGTGGTCGACGAGGTCCGACAGATAGGGAATACCGATCTCGGCCGGGATCAGCGCTTGCAGCGCGGCGTATTTCTCCTGCGCCTCCGCCTGCGTGCGGCCCACCACCGGCATCAGGCCGGGCATGATCTTCAGGCTGCCAGACGCCCGGCCCGCGGCCGCGGCGAGCGCTTTCAGGCGGCGGGTGCGATCCTGCGCGTCGGCCATCGAGAGGTTGACGGTGAACACCAGATCCGCCTCGGTCGCCGCCAGCGCCAGCCCGGCGGGCGAGGTGCCGGCCTGGATCACCACCGGGTGGCCCTGCGGCGGGCGCGGCACATTCAGCGGACCGCGGACGGACAGGAACTCGCCCCGGTGATCCAGATGGTGCACGCGCGCCGGGTCGGCAAACTGGCCAGTGGCCTTGTCGGCCGTGATTGCGCCGTCCTCCCAGCTATCCCACAGGCGGCGGACCACCCCCACGAACTCCGCAGCCCGGCGGTAGCGGGCATCGTGGTCCATGTGGCCGGACTGGCCGAAATTCTGCGCCTCCTGCACCGTCGAGGAGGTGACGACGTTCATCGCCGCCCGCCCGCCGCTCAGATGGTCAAGCGTCGCGAACTTGCGCGCCACGGCATAGGGTTCGTTGTAGGTGGTGGAGATGGTGCCCGCGAGCCCGATCCGGTCCGTGCAGGCGGCCAGGGCCGACAGCAGGCTGATCGGCTCCGGCCGGATCGTCACCGTATGGCCGACGATGACGTCGTACGTGTCGTTGATCCCCACCCCGTCCGAGTGGAACACGAAATCGAACTTGCCCCGCTCGGCGGCCTGCGCGAGGCGGCGGTAGAAGCCGAGCCCCATCAGCCCTGCCACCGGTGTGTCCGGGTGACGCCACGCGGCGACATGGTTGCCCAGGTTGAACAGGAAGGCACCCAGATGCATCTGGCGCGGCGCTTGCGTGGACATCGGACAGATATGGCCAGACCCGGCACCGCGGTCTAGAGCCGCACCCTGCACAGGAGAACCGCATGCGCATCCACATCCAGAACCTGCCCAGCATGTTCGGCGAGCCGATCAGCGAAGCCGAGTGGCAGGCCGCCGCCGAGCGCGCCAATCTCGGCGACCGCCACCATGTGACCCTGGGCCACGACATGGACGATTTTGCCGCCGCCATCGGCGAGGTCGAGGCGCTGGTGTCCGGCACGCGCGGCACGCAGGACCTGTTTCCGGTCGAAGCGCCGAAGCTGAAAGTGCTGTTCTGCACCTCAGCCGGGCTCGACCCGGTGCCGTTCGACAGCATCCCGTCGCATGTGCAGGTGCTGAACAACCGCGGCGTGCATGCCCCGAAAGCCGGTGAATACGGCATCATGGCGCTGCTGATGCTGGGCAACCAAATCCCCGCTCTGGTGACCAGCCAGCACGCCGGCAAGTGGGACCGGCGGCACTCCACCCTGCTCGCCGGCCGCACCGTCACCGTGGTTGGCCTCGGCAGCCTGGGCGGCGCGATCGCGGAGCAGGCAGCCCATTTCGGCATGCGGGTCACCGGCGTGCGCGCCCGCCCGGCCGAGCACCCGGCGTGCGAGCGCGTGCTGCCGACAGCGGAGTTGGACAGCGTGTTGCCGCAGACCGAATTCCTGGTGCTCGCCTGCCCGTTGACCGAGCAGACCCGCAACATCCTCGACCGCCGCCGCATCGGGCTGCTGCCGAAGGGTGCAGGGGTGGTGAATGTCGGCCGGGGCGGATTGGTGGAGCAGGACGCGCTGTGCGACGCGTTGGATAGCGGCGCACTCGGGGGGGCTGTGCTGGACGTGTTCGTGCCGGAGCCGGTGCCGGAGGGTCATCGCCTGTGGACGACGCCGAACCTGATCATGACGCCCCACGTGTCGAGCGACGACCAAGCTGCCTACAATGCGCGCAGCCTGGACGTGTTCCTCGCCAATATCGCGCTGTTCGAGGCGGGCAAGCCGATGCCCAACCTATTCGATCGGGCGCGGGGCTACTGACAGCGTATAGGCCTGCGGCTGCAGGTTCTCGGCGGGGTTGAGGAACGCGCGGTAATACGCCGACAGGTCCATGTTGGCGCGGGTCACGATCAGCTCGTCCCCCAGGGATTGGCTGGTCGCGACCACCTGGCCGCTGGGGGCGATGATGCAACTGTGGCCGAGCAGCGGCACGCCCTCCTCCACCCCGGCCTTGGCGGCGGCGACGATCCACAGCCCGTTCTGATACGCCGCCGCCTGCATGCCGACGAGGTGGTGGAACACGCGCAACTCGTTTTGGTCGGGCCAGTCCGGTAGCTGGGCCGGCGTGTTGTAGCCGAGCAGCACGAGGTCGGCGTGGTTCATCGCGAGCGACCGGAACGTCTCGGGCCAGCGGCGGTCGTTGCAGATGGCCATTCCGACCCGGGTGCCGAAGGCGGGGAAGCTTGGGAAGCCGAGGTCGCCGATTTCGAAGTAGTACGGCTCCATGTGCTGGAACGGCAGCGCCGGGTCGAACACGCGGTTGCCGAGGATGTGGACCTTGCGGTACTTGCCAACGATGCGCCCGGTGGCGTCCACCAGCACCGAGCTGTTGAACCGGTGGCGAATGCCGTCCCGCCACTCCAGTTCGCAGTAGCCGAGATAGAAGCCGATCCCGAGTCGGGCCGCCTCGTCGAAAAGGGGCTGGGTGTCGGGACCCGGCATCTCGGTTTCGAAGAAGCTGTCGATCTCGGAATCGTCGGTGAGGTGCCAGCGTGGGAAGAACGTGGTCAGCGCCATTTCCGGGAAGGTCACGACACTGCAGCCCGCGGCCGCGGCTTGGCGCAGCAGATCGATCAGCCGGCGGACGACCGTCTGCCGGCTATCGGTGCGAGCGATCGGCCCGAGTTGAGCGGCGCCTAGGGTTAGGAACAGAGTCATTAGGCCAAGCCTTTCTTCTCCCTCTCCCCTTGAGGGAGAGGGTCGGGGTGAGGGGGGGCCACAAACGATCTGGTGCCCACGTCCAAGATTGTGCCGTTGCCTACCCCTCCCCTAACCCCTCCCTCAAGGAGAGGGGGACAAGCGGGAGCTAATGGTCGTCGCCCATCGCCCAGATCAGCGACAGCACTTCTTCCCGCGCCGCCACGAAATCCGGCCGGCTCTTCACGCTGCGGATGCCCTCCGCCGCATGGCCGCGCGCGAATGGCATCGGCAAGCGCTGCACGATCCGGCCGGGACGGGGCGACATCACCACCACCTCGGTGCCGAGATACACCGCCTCCTCCACGCTGTGGGTGATGAACACCACCGTCATGCCGGTGCGCCGCCATACCGCATGCAGTTCCTCCTGCATGCGCTCGCGGGTCAGCGCGTCCAGGGCGCCGAACGGTTCGTCCATCAGCAGCACCTTGGGCTCGTTGCACAGGGCGCGGGCGATCGCGAGGCGCTGCTGCATGCCGCCGGACAGCTCGTACGGGTAGCGGTCGCGGAACTCCCACAGCCCGGTCGTGCGCAGCCACTGCTCCACCCGCCCGGCGCTGGCCGACCGTCCCTGCCCCGTCATGCGCGGACCGAACCCGGCGTTGCCCGCCACCGTCAGCCACGGGAACAGCGCCGGCTGCTGGAACACCACACCCCGCTCCGGCCCCGGCCCGGTGACCGCCTGGCCGTCCACGCTCACCACCCCCATTGTCGGCGGCAGGAAGCCGGCGAGCGTCTGCATCATGGTGGTCTTGCCGCATCCGGAGGGGCCCACGACGCACACGAAATCGCCGCGTTCGAAGCCGAGAGTGGCTCGCTCCAGCGCCCGCACCGCCGTCGCCCCGGTGCCGTAGTGCACCGAGACGTCGTCGAACTGGACGAAAGCCGTCAAGCCAGCGCCTTGGTCAGGAAGCTGGTGTTGGTCGCCTTCTGGAACGCGTCCAAGCCGGGCGCGCTCTTGATGCTTTTCTGCTCGACCAGGAAGTCGGCCGTGCCCTTCAACACATGGGCGAACTTGCCGGGGTCCTGCGGGGTGCCACCCAGCCACGTAGGCGTTGCCTGTTCGGCGAGTGGGACGAAGTCGTATTCCTTCATGTCCGACAGCGCGACCGCCGGCGTCACGCCGGCCTGCTTGGCGACGATATCGGCGGTCTGGTCGGGGTTGGAGCGATACATGGCCAACGCGCGGCCATAGGCTTTCAGGAACCCGGTCACCGCGTCCGGATATTGCTGGGCAAAGCCGTTGCGCACCACGATCAGGTCCGCGATCACGTAGCCGGCCTTGTCCAGCGCCTCGTAGGTCGGGAACACGGCGCCGCCATCGGCCAGGATCTTGCTTTTGGCCGGCGCCCAGACATAGGCGGCGTCGATATCGCCCCGGCTCCAGGCGGCGACGATGGCGGCGGCCTTCATGTCCAGCACCGTCACGTCGCGCTGCGTCAGGCCGTTGGTTTTCAGGAAGCCCAGCAGGCGGAAATGGCTGGTGGAGCCGAACGGCGTCGCGACCTTCTTGCCCTTGAAATCGGCGGGCGTCTTGATGTTGGCGGCGGTGCGGACGGTCATCTCCTCCGCCGGGCCGATGTTGTCGACCATGCCGATCAGCTGGAACGGAAGCTGTTGCGAGATCCCCGCGGCAGTCGCGGCCGACCCGGTGGCGAGCCCGATGTCACAGCTGCCGGCGGTGATGGCGGTGTTGATGTCCGCGCCGCTGCCCATCTCGGTCCAGTTCAGCTTGCCGCCGGTACCCGCCTCGAACCAGCCTTCGCCCTTGGCGAGCATGGTGGGCTTGGTCTCGGTGAAGAAGCCGATGTTCACGGTGGCGGGCGCGGCGGCCCATGCCCGGCCGGCGAGGCCGAGTGCCGCGGTCCCGGCGAGTGCAAGGCGCCGTGTGATGAGTGCGTTCTGCATGTCTTTCTCCTGAATAGTTACGATTATAGAATAAGTTCCGTCATGCCAGGGCTTGACCCTGGTATCCACGGCGTTCCGCAGACACCGGCCCCGCCGTATTGCATGCGGTGGTGCAAACACTGGCTCAACGTCATCAACCCAGCCCCGTGGATACCAGGGTCAAGCCCTGGCATGACGGGGTCATCGGCCGGCCCAGTGCACGGCGCGTCGCTCCAGCAGCAGGAGCAAGCGGTCGATCGTGATGCCGGCCACTCCGATCATGACGATGCCGCTGAACACGTAGTCGGAGCGCAGAAAGCGCCCGGCATCCATGATCATCCAGCCGATCCCGCTCGACCCGGCGATGATCTCCGCCGCGATCAGCGTGCCGTACACGATCCCCGCCGCCAGCCGCGCGCCGACCAAGATCTCTGGCAGCGCCGACGGCATGATCACGTGCCGGAACACCTGCCACTGGCTCGCCCCGAGCGCGCGGGCGACGCTTACCCGCTCCGGCGGCACGTTGGCCACGCCGTCCCGCGCCGCGATGGCGGAGACGGGCAAGGCCGCCAGGAACAGCATGGTGATCTTGCTGGTCTCACCAATCCCCAGCCAGATGATCAGCAGCACCAGATAGGCCAGCTGCGGCAACGGGCGCAGGAACTCGATGAAAGGGGCGGAGAGCGCGTTCAGCTTGGGCCAATACCCCATGCCGAGCCCCAGCAGCGTGCCCGCCGCGGCGCCGGTGAGGAAGCCGGTGAGCACGCGGAACAGGCTCATTCCCACGTGCAGCAGCAGCGGACGGCCTTTGTAGCCGTCGTCCACCAATTCCATGAAGCCGTCCCACAGATCGGATGGCCCGGGCAGGAACAGGTCCCGCACCAGCCCGCCACTGGTGATGCCGACCCAGATCGCGACCAGCACCGCCATCGAGAGCAGCGTGATCGCCCACCCGGGTATAACCCACCCAAGCAATGGTCGCTTCATTCGCGGCCCCGCCAATGGATCACGTGCCGGTCCGCCGCCCGCAGCAGCGACGCCAGCGCCACGCCGAGCAGGCCCAAGACCAAGATGCACAGGATGATGATGTCGTTGCGCAGGAAGGTGCTGGCGGAGATCACCATCCAGCCCAGCCCGTCGGTGGAGGCGAGCAGCTCCGCCGACACTACGGTGGAGAACGCGGCGGCCAGCGCGATCTGCAGCCCGGTCATGATCATCGGCGCAGCGGACGGCAGGATGACGTGGCGGAACACCGCCCGCCGGTTGGCCCCCAGCGCCAGCGCCACCTGGATGCGCTGCTGCTTCACCCCCCGCACCCCTGCCGCCGACGACGCGACGATGATCGGGAACGCTGTCAGAAACAGCAGCATGGCCTTCGACAGGTCGCCCGTGCCTAGCCACAGGATCAGCAGGATCATGTAGGACAGCGGCGGCAGCGGGCGCATGAACTGGATGATCCAGTCCAGCGCGGCGTTTGCCACCCGGTTGGACCCCATCCACAGGCCCAGTGGCACCCCCAGCAGGGTCGCCGCAGCGAACCCGCTCAGCAGCCGGCCCAGCGTGGACGCCGTATTGCCCCACAGCGTGGTGCCGCGGTAGCCCTGGGTCACGACCTCCACCAGCGCATCCCACACGGCGAGCGGCGACGGCAGCAGATCCGCGCGCACCGCCCCGGTTGCGCTCAGTCCCCACCACACGGCCACCATGGCCGCGACCGAGAGCGCCCCCAGCAGGACAGGGCCGCCCGGCTTCGGCACGGCGCGACGGGTCGACTGCGAGGCCACGCCGACCAAGGTGTCGTTAACTGCGGAACTGGCCATGCACTGACGTAGCAATGCATGTGCCAATCCTCCCCCGTGCTTTACGGGGGAGGTGGCGGCGAAGCCGACGGAGGGGGCGCGGGCACTGTCCGTGCCCAAGCGCCCCCACCACCATGCTTCGCATGGTCCCCCTCCCCCGCCTTGCGGGGGAGGATGAGGGCCCTACCGGTGCAGCACCGGGCGCGCGCGGGTGAACGTCATGCGGCCGGCCTTCATGCCCCACAGCGGCTGGGCCAATTCAGCCACCGCGGCCGCCGGGCCGGACGCGTCCAGCAGCACCAGGTCGGCGGGCGCACCGACATGCACGCCGTAGTCGCGGACCCGCATCAACCGGGCGGCGTCCGTCGTCACCATCTGCAAGCAACCGGACAGATCGTGCGGCCGGGCGACGTGGCAGACATTGGCGTAGAGATTGGCCATCCGGAGCAAATTGGCGTCGCCATACGGCGTGAACGGGTTGAGCACGTTGTTGGTCGCGATCGAGCAGGTCACCCCCGCCGCCCGCAACCGCTCCGCTGCCACCACACCGCGGGGCACGGCGTGGTCGTGGTTGCGGCCCATCAGGTACAGGTCGGTCGCCGGCAGCACCGTCACCGCCACCCCTGCCCGAGCCAGGGTCGCGGCCAAATCGGCGAACCGGGCCGGGGGCAGCAGCGACATCTGGGTCACGTGGCCGATCGCCACGCGGCCGCCCCAGCCGTATTCCTCGGTCTTGCGGCAGACGTACTCGGTCTGCATCCCGAGCGCCGTGTCCGCCAGGTCCAGATGCATGTCGATGTCGACGTCCCACTCGCGGGCGATGGCGAAGATGCGGTCGATCTGGCCCGCCGGGTCGGTGTCGACGTAGGGCACGGCGCCGATCACCCGTGCACCGCGGCGCAGTCCCTCGACCAGCAACTCCTCGGTGCCGGGATTGTTCAGCAGGCCTTCCTGCGGGAAGACGCACAACTCGATGTCCATGGCCCAGGCGAAATCCCGTGCTAGGGCCTGCACGCCCTCGAAGCCGCGCATGCCGATGCCGGGATCGACCTCCACGTGGGTGCGCATGCGGGTGGTACCCCAGCCGATCGCACGCTCCAGCACGCGGGCGCCGCGGGCGTAGACGTCCTCGGGCGCGAAGTCGCGTTTGGCGGTCGAGGTCAGCCGCACCGCCTCGGCCACCGTGCCCTCGGCGGGGGAGCAGCGGTCCATGATGCAGGTCTTGTCGAGGTGGAAATGCGTCTCCACCAGGCCGGGCACCAGCAGGCAGCCGGCGGCCGGCACCACCGGCGCGTCGGCCTGAAGCCCGGCGATGACGGCGACGATCCGGCCGGCTGAGATGCCGATGTCGACCGGGCCGGACCCGTCCGCGAGCATCGCCCCTTGCACGACCAGGTCCATGGCGCGGGTTCCTTTACTCTACGAGCGGCAGTGCGCCCCAGTCCGAGCGGCATCGGTCCAGCCACTGCCGCACACCCTCCGGCGTGCCGAAGACGTGCGGCACGAACAGCCCGGCGCCGCCCAATTGGCGCGCCACGACCATCCCATCCTCGTCCGTTACGTCGTCGCCGATGAACACCGGCAGCCGTCCGGCGAAGGCCGGCAGCGCCATGATGGCAGCCACCGCGCTGCCCTTATCGGCGCCGCGCGGGCGGATCTCCCAGGCCATGTGCGCCGGCAGGGCCTGGAACTGGTCGGCGACCAAAGCAACCCAACTCGTCACCGCCGCCTCCACCGCCGGCCCGGCGTCGGGGGCCAGGCGATAGTGCAGCGCGAAGCCGCGGGCCTTGCGCTCCACCAGCACGCCGGGATGCGCGGCGGCGAGCGCACCCGCCTGCTCCAGCATGTCAGCCGGCACCGACGGCAGGTCCGGCCGCTGCAGCGCGGCGCCGGGCGCGGGCCGCAACGCACCGCCGTGCTCGCCGGCGACGACGGGGACGATGCCGGGCAACAGCGTGTCGATCTGTTCCACCGGGCGCCCGGTGATCACGGCGAGCGCCCCATCCAACGCGTCGCGCAGCCGCACCAGGGTCGGCGGCAGCATGGCAGGGACGATCACGTCCATCGGCGTCGGGGCGAAATCGAGCAGCGTGCCGTCCAGGTCCAGCAGCAGCGCCGTCCGCGCAAACGGCGGCAGCGTGTCAGTGGCAGTCGACAAGGCGCACGTCGTAGATCGGGTGCTGCAGCATCGAGACGGAGGGCTCGTTCGCCAGCATCCAACCGTGGAAACCAGGGGCGCCGGGCCGACTGTCGGTGATGTCGAAATAGGCCGCGTAGTCCTTCGGCACGTCCGGCGGCCGGGTCTCGCACGACCGCAGCGCGATCGACAGCGACGCATTCTCCGCCGCCTGCCCAACTTTCAACGTCAGGCTGGTGGCCTTGGCGTTGACCTTGTCCAGCACCAGCACGTCGGCGGTGTCGCGCGGCAACCAAGTGTCGGGGGAGGACGCCGGGGCCGACTCCGGCTTGGCGGGCGGCGTCTGTGCGAACGCGGGGAACGCCATCACCAGAGCCACCGCCAGGAACGCGACCCGCATCAGAGACGCTTGGGGCTGCGAAGCCGGGCCACGGCCTCGGTCAGGATCCGGCGCATGGCAGCTTCGTCCACGCCCATCAGCACCGCGTCCTCGAACGCGTCCTGCATGATCTGCTGCAGTTCGGCGTGGTTCTCGGTCAGCGTGCGCAGCTTCTCCCGGCAGCTGACCGGTGCGCCATCGACGCCGGGCCAGACCAGGTCCTCGGTCATTGCGTGGTCGTCTTCTTGATCAGGTCCATCTGCTTCTGCGAGGCATCGGCCAGGCTGCCGACGTTGAAGATGAACTTGCCCAGCAGGTCCTCGAGATTGACCGCCGACTGCGTGATGGTGATGGTGCCGCCGTCGGCCAGCGTCTTCTCGTCCCCGCCCGGCGACAGCGAGACGAAGTTGCCCCCCAGCAAGCCGCCCGTCGCGATCGTCGCACTGCTATCCGCCGACAGCTTGATGTCCGACTGCACGGTGAAGGTCGCGACCGCTTGATACGATTTCGGGTCGATCGACAGCCCCGACACGCTGCCGACCTTCAGCCCGGCGATCCGCACGTCTGCCCCGGGCGAAATCCCGCCGACATTATCGAACGCGGCATGCAGGGTGTAGCCGCCGACCGCCCCCCGTCCGGTATTCGCCACGGCGTAGAACAGGAACCCGGCAGCCACCAGCAGAACCACGGCACCCGCCGCGATCTCGGTTACGGAACGACGCGCCATACTCAGCTACCCGGCGTCCAGGCTTCGTAATCCCCGGTGGCGGCCGCGCGCTTGCCCCCGAGATAGTCGCTGCCCGGCGGGCGGTAGCCGAGCGGCGTCCCCGTCAAGTTCGGCTCGTGCGGCTTCTGCCAGGCGCGCCGCACCGTCTCGGGGATCGGCAGGTCGGTCGTGTAATGCAGCCACGAGTGCCATTCCGGCGGAATGCTGCTCGCCTCGGCTTCACCGCGATACATCACCCAGCGGCGACGGCGAAGCTGCGGACGCGGCGCCCGCTTCGCCTCGTAGTATATGTTGCCGGCGGCGTCCTTGCCGACCAGTCGGCCGGTGAGCGAGGTGACGAGGCGCATCATGAGGGTCATGGCGCCGTTATAGCAGCGTACGAAGGCGGGTCCACCGGCGGCGCAAGTATCATAACAGGCGGGTCAAAAGCTGGTCGCGCTCCCAGCCCAGCAGGAACTTTATTTCCCGCGCAAACCAGTCCGGCCACATCGCCTCCGTGCCCCAGAAAGGAAGTTGGGCGGCCCAGCTGCCCACCAGCCAGAGATGCCGGATGGCGACGAAGATCGGAATCGCCGCCTCGTCGTCCGGGCCCAGGCGGCGGACCGACTCGTAGCCCCGCCGGAAGGCGTGCCACATGGCCTGGCGGCTGCGCCCAAACGACACTTGTGCCCACAGATGCACGGCGAGGTCGTAGGCGAGATAGCCGAACCCGCCGTCGTCGAAATCGAAGAACACCGCCTGCCCGGCATGGCGCCCCGCCGTCGCGATGCGCGCATTCGCCCCGTGGCAATCCCCGTGGCAGCGGGTGAGCGTCAAGTCGAGCTGTTTCACTGCCGAGGCAAGCCGAGCCTGCAACGCCAACAGATCGTCCCGCGGCTGCGACGGATCCGGGTTCCGCGCCAGCATCGCGGCCACCGGCCGGTGCAGCAGATGGTCGAGATCAAGCCGGTACCGCCCCGCCTCGCGACCCGGATAGCGCTCGGCCTGGTCGTGGATGCGCGCCAGGGTCACGCCTTGGATCCAGGCATCGCCGGGTGCATCGAGGTCGGGGCGGCGCCCGTCGAGATGGTGAAACAGGACGGCTGGGCGCGGCCCCTCCGGCAGCGCGGCGACGCTGAACAGCGTGCCGTCGAGCGCCGGCAGCGCCGCGGCAACCGGCAAGCCGGCGCGATCCAGGTCGGCGATGAACGCTGTCTCGGCCGCCACATCGGCCGGGCCGCGGGCCCGCGGTGTCGACAGGCGCAGCACGAAGCGATCGCCGGCCTCGGTCTGCAGCCGGTAGATGTCGTTGAAGCCGCGGTTCAGGAACGTGCAATCCAACCGCCCGCGGAGGCCGTATTGGGCCGCGGCAAAGCCCGCCACCGCATCCATCGAGGCGGTGGCGTAGATCACGGGCAGTGCGCTGCCGGTCGCCATGTGTCGCCCCACAGCTGTTCGGCCAGCAGGCTAGCCGGGCTGCGTCCCTCCGTCGATCTGGGATTTACCCACAGCATTTTGTGCCCCCACCCGCCGCGGACGCAAAATGCGCCTTTCCACCGCCCGAGTCGCGAGGTAGCGTCAAGCCATGAAAACCGACCGGACTTGGCAAGGCGTGCGGCTGCGGCAGATCGAGGCCGCCCCCGACCCCGATAGCGCAACCAGGCTGGTCCGCTTGCCGGTCGCTTGGGACGATGCCGCCGCCGCCGCCCTGTGCGACTTGGCCCCCGGCACCAGCCGCGTGTCCCTGCCCGCCCTGGCGCAATCCTGGATCCTGCCGCTCTCGGCCCGCGCGAAGGAGGCTGGGATCGCCGGCCTCGCCGACCGCCTGCACGCGCTGCTGCTGCACCGGCAGGGAGCGCCCGGCCCGTGCATCTGGCGCGGCAGCCCCGGGGATGCGCCGTCCTTCGTGCTGAACCTGCCGGCGTTCCACGATCCCGTGGCCGGGTTCGACGTCGCCGCTTTCGCCGGGGCCGTGACGACCGCGGCAGAAGCATTGTCCCTGCTTGCCCCGCACGCGCCGCGCTATGCCGTGGCCATGGCCGACCTGGCCGGGCTGCTCGCCGCCTTGGGGCTCGACTACGCTAGCAAGCCGGCGCGCGATGTCGCCTGCTGCCTGGCCGCCGTGTTGCGCGGCCGGGTCGACGCCGCGCTGGCTGGTCCGCAGCTCGATCTGCTGGCTGCCATCCCGTCCTGGCCGGCACCCCCCTCCAGCACGATGGTCCCCGAATTGGCAGCCGAAGCGGCATCGGCTCGGTCCGCGGCCTTGCGGTCCGGCAACGCGCGCGCCGGCACCGCCATCCTGCCACCCGGCGCCGCCGATGCCTTGTTGGGCATCGAGACGGGCGGCATCGCACCCTGCTTCGCCGCCGTCGGCGCCGCGGGCCTGCTGCGCGCCACCCGCGCCTGGCTGTCCGCGCGGGGCATTTCGACCGAGGCGGCCCTCGCCGCCGCCCTGGCCGGTGAACGCGTCGTGCCGCTGGCCACCACCGCCGACCACGCCGCCATGCACGACGCGGTCGCCCCGTATCTGAACGCCATGCCGTCCCGCCCGTCAGCCATCCCGGTGCCCGCGAACGACACGCACCGCACCGAACTGCCGGCCCGGCGCCGCGGCTACACGCAGAAGGCGGCGATCGGCGGTCATCGTGTGTTCCTCCGCACCGGCGAGTATGCCGATGGCCGGCTGGGTGAGATCGATTTGGCCCTGCCCCGCGAGAGTGCAGCGGTGCGCGGCCTGGCCGATGCGTTCGCCACCGCGGTGTCCGTAGGGCTGCAGCACGGCACACCGCTCGACGCCTATTTGGACGCGCTGGCCCACGCCCGCTTCACCCCGGCCGGCGCCGTCGAGGGCGATCCGGGGGTCGACCGCGCCAGCTCCATCCCCGACTATGTGGTGCGCTCGCTCGCCGCCAGCTATCTTGGCCGGGTCGTCCCCGCTGACCAGGCCGAGCCGGTCAGCCAACCCCAGGAGCCTCCGATGCTGCCTCTCGACCTGCCGCCCAGCCGCCGCCGGGCCAATTTGCGCGTGGTGGCGGCATGACCGGCCGCGTCGACGCCAAGCTCGCCGAACTGGGCATCACCCTGCCGGCCCCGATGGCGCCGCTGGCCAATTACGTGCCGTTCGTGCGCACGGGTGACCTGGTGGTGGTGTCCGGCCAGGTGCCGGCGCGCGACGGCAAGATCGCCTACACCGGCAAGCTGAGCGAGGGCGTCTCGGTCGAAACCGGCCAGGAGGCGGCCCGGCTCAGCTTCATCAACGTGCTGGTGCACCTGCGCGCCGCCTGCGAGGGCGACCTGGACCGCGTGACCCAAGTGGTGCGGCTCGGCGGCTTCATCGCGTCGCCGGCGAGCTTCACCCAGCACGCGCTGGTGATGAACGGCGCCTCCGACCTGGCCGTTGCCGTATTCGGCGATGCCGGCCGCCACGCCCGCTCGACCATCGGCGTCCCCGCCCTGCCCGGCGACGCCGCCGTCGAAGTCGAAGGCATGTTCACCATCCGCTGACGGCCATAAGCCTCATCCTCCCCCGTTCTTCACCCGGGAGGGGGACCGCGCGAAGCGTGGTGGAGGGGGCGTAGGCACCGACCGTGCCACGCCCCCTCCGTCGGCTTCGCCGCCACCTCCCCCGTGAAGAACGGGGGAGGATACTAGACGCAGCGTTGCACCTCCCAACTGTGCACTTCCTCCCCATGTTCGGGAGATGACAGGACCAGCAGCCAGCATGGAACTTACCTACAAGGGCCGCCGGGAAGACCAGCGGCTCACCACCGGCAACGGCCGTTACACCGCGGACTGGAACCGTCCCGAACAGCTGCACGCCGTGTTCCTCCGCTCGGACCGCGCGCACGCCACCATCACGGGAACGGACATCAGCGCCGCCCTAACCTCGCCCGGCGTCGTCGCCGTCCTGACGGCAGCCGACATGGTTGCGGCCGGATACACCCGCGGCAAGGCAATGGTGCCCTACAAAGGCCGGGGCGAGCCCCTGCTCTCCCCGGTGTCGCCCGCCTTGGCCCACGGCCGCGTCCGCTATGTCGGCGAGCCCGTGGCCCTGATCGTGGCGGAAACCGCCCACCAGGCGCAGGACGCGGCAGAGCTGATCACGGTCGACTACGACCAACTGGACGCCGTGGCCGAGGGCCGCGCCGCCCTCGCCCCCGGCGCGCCGCAGCTGCACGACAGCATCCCGGGCAACCTCTGTTTCGACTTCGATTTCGGCGACCCGGCAGCCGTCGAAGCCGCCTTCGCCCAGGCCGCCCACGTCGTCCAGTTGGACATGGAAAGCCCCCGCGTCGTCGGCAACCCGATGGAGCCCAAGGCTACCCTGGCCTCGTGGGACGGCGACGTGCTGGAAATGTGGAGCGCCAGCCAGGGCATGACCTCCCTGCGCGACGCGCTGGCCGGACTGACGGGGTTGCCGCCGGACAAGATCCGCCTCTACGCGCAGGATGTCGGCGGCGCGTTCGGCATCCGCGGCGGTGCGTATCCCGAACACGCCGCCCTCGCACTCGCCGCAAAGCGGGTGGGCCGCCCGGTCAAATGGGTCGCCAGCCGGTCGGAGACCTTCCTCAGCGACTATCACGGCCGCGCCGTGCAGATGACGGCGCAGTTGGCACTGGACGCCACCGGCAAGTTCCTCGCGATTCGCCACGACTGGGTCTGCGACATCGGCGCCCACCCCTCCGCCGCCGGGCCGGGCACCAACACGCTGAACGCGTCGTTGATGGCGGCCGGCGCCTACCGCATCCCCGCCGTGTATGGCCGCATCCGGCTGGCAGTGACCAACACGGTGCCGATCACCGCCTATCGCGGCGCCGGCCGGCCGGACATGGCCTATGCCGTGGAGCGCATCGTGGAGGAGGCAGCCCGGCAGAGCGGCATCGACCGCATTGCATTGCGCCGGCAGAACTTCATCGCGTCTTCCGAATTCCCCTACAAGATCGTCACCGCACCGATGCCGAGCGCCTACGACAGCGCCGACTTCCCGGCCCTGCTGGACAAGGCGCTTGAGCTTGCCGATTGGACCGGCTTCGAGGCGCGTCGAGCGGAGGCCGCACGCCGCGGCAAGCTGCTCGGTATCGGCTGTGCCGTGTTCATCGAACCCGCCGGCGGTGTATCGCCAAGCGACGAGGCGGCCATCACCTTCGAGCCCGATGGCACGCTACTGCTGCACGAAGTCGCCATTTCCTCTGGCCAGGGCCACGAGACGATCCTGCCGGAACTCACCGCCCGCGCGTTGCAGATCGACCCGGCGTTGATCACCCTGCGCGCCGGGCGTGCCGACAGCCCGGCGTTGAAGGGCGGCGGCGCGTTCGGCTCCCGCAGCATGATGTCGCAGGGCTCCGTCTCGGTCGAGTGCGCCGGCGTGGTGATAAGGAAGGGCCTAAGTCTGGCCAGCGAAACATTGGAAGCGGCCGAGGCCGACATCACCTACACCGACGGCGCGTATCGCATCGCCGGGACAGACCGTTCGATCGAGCTGACCGCCCTCGCCCGCCTGCATCCTGGCGCGCTCGACAGCCGCGCCGAACTGCCCTCCCCCCGCGCCTTTCCCTCCGGCGCCCACGTGGCCGAGGTGGAGGTGGATCCCGACACCGGCATGACCGAGTTGGTGCGCTACACCTCGATCGACGATTGCGGCGCCGTGATCAACCGCACCATGCTGGAAGGTCAGATCTGGGGCGGGTTGTTACAGGGCTTGGGCCAGGTATTCGGCGAGATCTGTGTCTACGGCGAGGACGGCCAGATGCTGAGTGGCAGCTTCATGGACTACCCGATGCCGCACGCCGATTTGGCGCGGAAGGTAACGATCGACCTGATGCTGATGCCCTCGCCCAACAACCAGCTCGGCGTAAAGGGCGTGGGCGAGGCCGGCACCGTCGGCTCCCTTCCCACGACGATGAACGCCATCTTGGACGCGCTCAACCCCACCGGCGTCAAGCGCCTGGACATGCCCGCGTCCGCACAACGCGTGTGGCAGGCGTTGCAACGCAGCGAACTCAGCCCCGCGTGATATCAGCTGCCGCGGAAGTAGGCGTACGGGCGTAGGGTGCAATCCGCTTGGAGGATTGCACCTTCACGTCGCAATGATCGGCGCGCTCGTCTGATGCAATGCCAAAGCGCATTGCATCCTACAAAGTAAGGCAAGTGTCATTGATTGAGGCTGTTATTCTAACTCCGACCTTAATACGTCTCGAACATGCGTGTGATCTCCGCCGGGTCGCTGCTGCGGGTCAGCGCTAGCGCCAACAGCAGGCGTGCCTTCTGCGGATTGAGATTGTCGGCGACCAGGAATCCGCTCTCGCGCGCACGCTTGCCGCGGAAGGTACGGCCACTACCCGCGCGGCTGGATTGCACCACCACCACGCCCTGCTTCACGGCCTCGATCAGCGCGTCGGCGTCGGCGGAGCCCGGGAAGCCCGGTGCGAAGCCGGCGGAGACGATGCCCCTCGCACCGGCCGCCAAGAAGGCGCGCACCGCCGTCCCGTCGGAGCCGACATAAGCGTACTGGATGTCGACGCGCGGCAATGCGTCCATGGCCGCAATGTCGAACTCGGTGTCCGGCATGTGGCGGCGCAGTGGGGCACGGTAGAACACCACCTTGTCGCCGTCGGCATGGCCGAGCACGCCGAAATCGGGGGTGCGAAATGTCTGCAACCGAAACGTGGAGGTTTTCGTCACTTCACGTGCGGCGTGGATCTCGTCGTTCAGCAGCAGCAGCACGCCCATGCCGCGCGCTTGCGGACACGCGGCGGTGCGGACTGCGTTCACCAGGTTCATGCCGGCGTCGGTGGACAGCGAACTTGCCGGGCGCTGACTGCCGACGATGACGACGGGCACGTCCACCTTCAGCACCAGGTTGAGGAAATAGGCGGTCTCCTCCATCGAGGCGGTGCCGTGCCCGATGACGATGCCGGCGAGATCCGGGGTTTCCGCCGCGATCTTGCTGCACAGCGCGGAGAGGCGCTTCCAGGCGTCGAAATAGATATTGTGGCTGGGAATATTGTCGAACGGCACGGCGAACACGTCGGCCACCTCGGCCCATTGCGGGAACATCGCGATGATCGCGTCGGCCTGCATGCGGTTCTCGGAGGCGCCGTAGTCCAGGATGTCGAGCGGCCCGCTACCGAGCGAGGCAATTGTGCCACCGGTTCCGATGAAGGCGACTTTTGGCTTGGTCACTCGAAGTGCTCCTGGGCTTTTATGGCACTGGGCCTACCACTCACCCGATCAAGCGGCTAGGCGGCGTTCGTCTTCAGGCGACCAGACGAGGCGGGTGGGCGTGCCGGCTTGCACCGGGTCGGCGTCGTAGGCTGAATCCGGCAGCAGCACCGAGGCGCCCTCGCCCGTGTCGGTGACGATGACGGCGATGCGCACGGTGCCGCCCTGGTATTCGACGGCCTCGACCTTTGCGGCCAGGCCCTCGCCGGAGGGCGCCAGGCGGCAGCGGTCGGCGCGCACGGCGATCGGGCCGGACGCTCCCGGCAGTACGTTGTGCCCGCCGATGAACCGGGCGACGAAGCTGCTGGCGGGAAAGCTGAAAACCTCCCGAGGTGTGCCGGATTGGCGGATATGGCCGTCCTCCATCACCACCATCATGTCGGCCAGCGCCATCGCCTCGTCCTGGCTGTGGGTGACGTGGATGAAGGTGATGCCTAATTCGCGTTGCAGCCGCTTCAGCTCCTCGCGTACTCGGATGCGCAGGAACGGGTCGAGCGCCGACAGCGGCTCGTCCAGCAGCAGCACACGCGGCTGGCTGACCAGGGCGCGGGCGAGCGCGATGCGCTGCTGCTGGCCGCCGGATAACTGTGCCGGCAGGCGTTCGGCGAATGCCTCCATATGCACCAGAGCCAGGAAATCCTTGGCACGCCGGATGCGCTCGGCTTTGGCGACGCCGCGCATCTTGAGGCTGAAGGCGACGTTGTCGACGCAGCTGAGATGGGGGAACAGCGCGTAGTTCTGAAACATCATCGCCGTGCCACGCTTGATCGGCGGCAGCCCGGTGACGTTGGCGCCCTGGATCAGCACGTCGCCGTCGCTGATGCTCTCGTGCCCGGCGATCATCCGCAACGTGCTGGTCTTGCCGCAGCCACTCGGGCCAAGCAAGCAGCAATAGCTGGCCTTGGGAATACGCAGAGACACCGCGTCCACCGCGACGGCATCGCCGTAGCGCTTGGTGACGGAGACGAGTTCAACGTCGAAGCGCGGGTCCATGGTGGGCTCCTTGTAGTGAGTCAGCATCCTCCCCCGTCTTTACGGGGGAGGTGGTGGCGAAGCCGACGGAGGGGGCGCTGGCACCGTCCGTGAGAAAGAGCCCCCTCCACCATGCTGCGCATGGTCCCCCTCCCCCGCTGCGCAGGGGAGGATAAGTGAGTGATAGCTATGCGATGGCGCGGCGGCGGCGTTGCAGGCGTAGGATGAGCGTCAGGGTGATGCCGATCAGCACGAACGACACCGCAGTGGTGACGGTGCCGATCGCGAACAATGTGGGTGTGCTGTCGCTCGAGATCAGCGCGTAGATTTCAAGCGGCAACGTGTTGTAGCTGCCGATGGTGAGCGTCGTGCGGGCATATTCGTCGTAGGACAACGTGAACGCGCCGACCGCGACCCCAATGATGCCGGGCAACAGGATCGGCAGCGTCACGTAGCGCAGCCGCTGCCACGGCGAGGCGCCGAGATCGGTCGCCGCCTCCTCGTAGGATCGATTGAATCGCGCCACCACCGCAAACATGGTCAGCAGGCCGAACGGCAGCGTCCACGTCAGCTGCGCGCCGAGGGCGGACGTGAACAGGCCCTGCGGCAGATCGAGCAATTGGAAGCCGAGGCCGATACCGAACCCGACCAGCAGGCTCGGCATCACTAGGCTCGCAATCGCGATGTAGAACAGTAGCCCGGCACCCGGAAAACGGCGGCGAAAGCCGAGACCCGCGGCAACCGAGATCACCACGGTCAAAACGCTGACCAAGACCGCCAACTCGATCGAGCGGGTGAACGACGCGGGGATGTTCGCCATCTGCCCGGGCTTGATGATGTTGGCAAACCATTGGGTCGACACGCCGACCATCGGGAAGGTGACGCCCCCATTTGGCCCCTGGAACGACAGCACGTAGATCACCAGCATCGGGCCGTACAGGAACAGCAGGAACAAGCCCATCAACCCGGCGAGCAGGTAGAACGTATACGGCCGCGGTTCACGGTTGCGCGCCATCAGCTGACCAATTCGCGCCGCACATCCACCACACGCATCATCCCCGCCACCAGCAGCGCCACGAACAACACCAGCACCACGGCGCTGGCGGATGCCGGCGGGTACTGCATGGCCTGGATCTCGGTGGACAGTGCCGAGACGATGGAGGCGCTCTGCCCGCCGCTCATGCGCTTGACGACGAAGTAGTCGCCCATCACCTGCGTGAACACCAGGATAGAGCCGAGCGTGACACCGGTGCGCGAGAGCGGGATGATTACGTGGCGCATCACCTGCCACCGGCTGGCGCCCGCATCCACCGCCGCTTCCACAAGGGCGCGATCGATCTTGCTCAGCGAGTTGGCGATCGGCCCCATCATCAACAGCGTATACAGGTGCACGTACGTGACGATGACGGAGAAGTTGGAGAACAGCAGGAAGTCGAGCGGACGGCTGGTGACGTGCAGGTCGATCAGCATGGTGTTGAAGACGCCGTTGCGTCCTAAGAACGGAATCCACGCGATGGTGCGGATGATGCCGGAGGTCCAGAACGGGATCGCGCACAGCAGAAACAGCACCATGCGCGTGGTGCCGTTACGGATGTGAAAGACCAGGAAATACGCGAGGTTGAACCCCACGAACAGCGTGACAGCCCACACGATCACCGCGAATTGGAGCGAGCTGGCATAGATCCGCAATGTCGCCGGCGTGGTGAGCAGGTCGCGGTAGTTGTCCAGGATGAAGGCCGGGTAGATCCCCACCCGGTCGTAATCGAAGAAGCTGATCACGAAGAACAGCATCGTAGGCAACGCGAACAGCACGATCAGGATGATCGCCAATGGCGAGACCTGCAGCCACGACACCGCCCAGGGCGCCAGCCGCGGCCGGGCCCATCGCGGGCGGGTGCCCGCAAGGTTACCGGCCGTGGTGTCCGATGCCATCAGGCCGCCTGCACCAGGGTCTCGCGGCAGCGCATCAGCGGTTGGATGCGGGTGCCGAACTGCTCCATGCCGATGACGAAATCGTCGAACGTCATCATCACGCCTTCGACGCCGGGCACGGCCGCCATCTCGTCCAGCATGGCGGCGATGTGCGCGTAGCTGCCCACCAGGATGCCCTGGTTGGTCGGCAGTTTGTCGCCGCCGCCCAGCTTGCGGCGATTGGCGCGGGAGAATGTGCCCTTGTTGGGGTCGTCGTCGGATTGTTCGTCGCGCCAGGCCAGCGCCTCGTAATCGGTGCCGGCCTTGTAGTGCTCCCACTTGGCGTTGGCCGCGTCATCCGTCTCGTCGGCGATGATCATCACCAGGATGATGGCGCCGCAATGCCGTCCCGTCTCCGCAGTCGCGGCCACGAGGCGCTTGACGCTGTCGCCGATCGAGGCGGGTTGGTTCACGCCGAAACTAGCGCAGAAATTGTAGTCGGCATGCGTTGCGGCGTACTTTGTTCCGGCATCGCTCTGCGCGGCACAGATGATCTTGATCGGGCGTGACGGCAGCGGGCTGCAGCGGCAATCGTCCATCTGGAAGAAGTCGCCCTTGAAGTCCGAGTGGCCGGTCGACCACAGCTCCTTCATGATGGTGACGTATTCCGCGCAGTATTCGTAGCGACGGCGATAGTGTTCGGCGCCTGGCCAGATGCCCATCTGCGCATACTCCGCCCGCTGCCAGCCGGAGATGATGTTCACCCCGAACCGCCCATGGGAAATGCTGTCGATCGTCACCGCCATACGCGCGGCGATCGGCGGCGGCATGGTCAGCACCGCGCAGGTCGCGAACAGCTCGATCCGCTTGGTGACGGCGGCAAGCCCGGCCATCAGGGTGAACGATTCCAGGTTGTGGTCCCAGAACTCCGACGGGCCGCCAAAGCCGTGCAGCTTGATCATGGACAGCGCGAAGTCGAAACCGAACCGCTCGGCCTTCTCCACGATCGTGCGGTTCAGGTCGAACGACGGCATGTATTGCGGCGAGGTAGTGGAGATCAGCCAGCCATTATTGCCGATCGGGATGAATACGCCGAGCTTCATAGGGTCAGCCTTCGGTCAGGATGTGATGAATTCGTTCCAACGCCGGGTCAGGTAGCGGTCCTCGTCCATGACGGAGTTCCAGACTGCGATATTGCCCATGCGCTCGTCGAACGAGCCGCCGTCGCGCGCGCGGCCCGCCTTTTCCATGAGCTTGCCGAACGGGTCGTGGATGTCTTCCGCGGCCGGCTTGCCGCCGTACCAGTAGCCCCATTCGTCGGCGCTCAGGAACTTCTTGGCGTTCTGCGGCTGGGCGGAATAGTAGCCCTCACGCGCCACGAAAGCACCGGCGAAGCCCGCAGTGTACCAGTTCAGATACTCGTAGGCGGCGTCCAGCTTGATGCCGGTCAGGTGCTTCATCATGCCGAACTGGTAACCCCAGCCGCGATAGCCCTCCTTGAGCGGCTGGAAGGTGCAGGGAATCCCCCGCGTGCGAACCGCGGTGACCGCAGGGGACCACATGGACTGGATCACCACCTCGCCCGACGCCATCAGGTTCACCGATTGGTCGAAGCTACCCCAGAACGAGCGGAATTGGCCGGACTGCTTGATCTCGGTCATCAGCTGGATCGTCTTGTCGATCTCAGCCTTGGTCATGTTGCCCTTGTTGGCGTATTTGATGTCGCCGCGAGCCTCGACGGCCATGGCGACGTCGATCACGCCGACCGTAGGATTGTCCTGTAGCGCCGACTTGCCCTTGAAGGCGGGGTTGATCAGGTCGGCCCAGCTATTCACCGGGCGCCCCACCAGGTCGGGGCGGATGCCCAGCGTGTCCGCGTTGGTGATCGTGGGCACGCTGGTGAGGAATTCGGTAGGCTCGGTCGCGAACTTGGAGCCGGATGCGTCTGTCGCATACATCACCGTGTACGGCGCGATGCCCTGGGTCGAGGCTTTGCGGCCATCGGGGTAGACGCTTTTCGTGAACAGGGAATAGGTCGCGTCCCAGTTCTGGAACTTCGACACCGGGATGGTCTGCAGCACGTTGCGACCAACCAGATATTTCAGATACGGTAGGCTGACATCGGCGATGTCGATATTGGCCGACTGGGTCAGAAAGCGGTTCAACAGATCCGAACTTTCGGCGGCCTGCATGGTGACCTTGAAGCCGAGGTCCTTCTGCGCCTGGTCACCGATCGCCTGAATCGCGGTCACCGGCTGGCCGGCGTGCTTCAGTTCGATGTCCTTGATGGTCTGCGCCCA
Organism: uncultured Acetobacteraceae bacterium; assembly: GCA_964242215.1. Classification (GTDB taxonomy): domain Bacteria; phylum Pseudomonadota; class Alphaproteobacteria; order Acetobacterales; family Acetobacteraceae; genus LMUY01. The sequence continues at coordinate 197,373 of CAXTCJ010000001.1, forward strand.
GATCGTCGGGAAGCCGCGGATCGCGCCCGACCCGGCGGCCGCACCCGCCGCAGCGGAGGCGGCGGTGAGCAGGCGGCGGCGCGAAAGGCCAGTCGTGTCGTCTGTCATGGCTGTCTCCTGCTATGGGGTTACGCTGCGAGCTTCAGGTCACGCCGGCTTTGCATGAGCGGCTGGATGCGCGTGCCGAACTGCTCCATGCCGATGACGAAATCGTCGAACGTCAGCATCGCACCTTGCACGCCGGGAACGGCGGCCATCTCGTCCAGCATGGCGGCGATGTGCGCGTAGGACCCAACCAGCACGCCCATGCTGGTCGGCAGCTTCTGCTTGGTCGTCAGCGCGAACCGGCCGACCGTGGCATCCTTGTCCGCCTTCTTGTCGTTGGCAGCCTGCCCGTCACGCCAGGCCAGCGCCTCGTAATCCGTGCCGGCCTTGTAGTGCTCCCACTTCGCCATCGCCGCTTCGTCCGTCTCGTCGGCGATCACCATGGTCAGCACCAGCGCTCCGCAGGTGCGGCCGCTTGCGGCGGTGGCTTCGACGAGGCGCGCAACCGGGCCGGCGATCTTGGTCGGTTCGTTCAGCCCCGTGGTCGCGCAAAAATTGTAGTCGGCATATTCGGCCGCGAACTTCGTGCCGCGATCGCTCTGCCCGGCGCAGACGATCGGGATCTGCCGCGACGGCAGCGGGCTGCAGCGGCAATCGTCCATGGTGAAGAACTCACCCTTGAAGTCGGAGTGGCCGGTCGACCACAGCTGCTTCATGATGGTGACGTATTCCTCGCAATATTCGTAGCGGCGCTGGTAATGCGCCTCGCCGGGCCAGATGCCCATCTGCGAATACTCCGCCTCCTGCCAGCCGGAGATCACGTTCACGCCGAACCGCCCCTTGGAGATGCTGTCGATCGTCACCGCCATGCGGGCCACGATCGGCGCCGGCATAGTCAGAACGCCGATGGTGGCGAACAGCTGGATGCGGCTGGTCACTGCCGCGAGCCCGGCCATCATGGTGAAGGACTCGAGATTGTAGTCCCAGTACTCGGACGGGCCGCCGAAGCCGCGCAGCTTGATCATCGACAGCGCGAAGTCGAAACCGAACTGCTCTGCCTTCTCCACCACGGTGCGATTGAGGTCGAAGGACGGCTTGTATTGCGGCGATGTGGTGGAGATCAGCCAGCCATTGTTGCCGATCGGAAGGAAGACGCCGAGTTGCATGCGCAGATCCTCTAGACGGGAGCTTGGAAGATATTGGCCGGCTCATCGCTGAACGGCCGACTGCGGCGCAACCGTGCGGTCAACGCCTCGACGAGCGGGGCGGCGACACAGACCATCTCGAATTGGCGGTCGGTCAAGCTGAGCCCGGCGCGGCGGCAGGCCTGAGCGACCGCGTCCCGCGCCACGGGGCCGAGATCACTGGACGGCTCCGGGACCGGCGGCAGCGGTGGCGGCATTTCGCCCGGCACCAAGGCGGGCCGGCGACCGCGCCAGGCGGTCGCACTCTCGTAGGCGTGGCCTATGGCGAGCACGGTCGCGTCGTCGAATGGGCGGCCGGCGATCTGCAAGGCCAGTGGCAGGCCGCTGCGGCTGAACCCCATGCACTGCGACAGCGCCGGGCCGCCCGAAATGTTCCACGGCGTGGTGAACGACGCCTTGGTCCAGAAATTCGCCGTCCGCCAGGCGCCGAACGCGGGCGCCGGTCCCGGCGCGGTCGGCGTGACCAGGGCGTTGTAGCGCTGCCAAACCGGCCGCAGTTCCGACAGCATGACCCGGCGTTCGCGCTGAGCATCCATGTAGTCGCTGCCGCTGATCAGCACGGCGCCGAGGACGCGGCCCAGGAAGTCGTCGCCATAGTCGCCGGGCCGGGTGCGGAAGGTGGCAGAGTGGATGCTGTACAGCTCGCTCTCGGCGATGGCGATCTTGACGTCACTGTATTGCTTGGCCGGGCGCAACCGCACGTCCTCGATGACGGCACCCAGCGAGCGCAGCACTGCCAACGCCTCCTCGAACGCCGCGACGACCTCCGGATCGGTGTCGATATCGGTCTCGTGGAAATGGCGCACCACACCGATGCGCATGCCCGCGAGGCTTTCTTGCAAGCCGGCGAGATAGTCGGGAATGGCACGGTCGGCGCTGGCCGGGTCTTCCGGATCGTGCCCGGCGATCGCCTGCAGCAATATTGCGGCGTCGGCGACAGTCCACGCCATTGGCCCGGCGTGATCGAAGGTGAACGAGTTCGGATACACGCCCCGCCGGCTGACCAGCCCATAGGTGGGTTTCAGCCCGACGATCCCGCACAACGCCGCCGGCAGCCGGATGGAGCCGCCGGTATCGGTACCGAGTGCCGCCGGCGTCAGCCCAGCCGCGACCGCCGCGCCGGACCCGCTGGACGAGCCGCCGGTGAAATGCCCGGTGTTCCACGGATTGCGCGCGGGCGGCCAGGCGAGATCGAACGACGGGCCGCCATGCGCGAATTCATGTGTCGCCAGCTTGCCCAACAGCACGCCGCCGGCCTCGTACAATCGCGTCACCGCCGCCGCATCCCGCGTCGGTACGGTGTAGGCGCAGACGCGGGAATGACCCGTGGTGCGAATGCCGGCGGTGGAGAAAATGTCCTTCAGCGCAAACGGAATGCCGTGCAGTTTACCGCGGTATTGGCCGGACGCGATCTCCGCCTCCGCGGCCCGGGCCTGCGTGAGCGCACGCTCGCCGGTCAGCAGCAAATAGGCGTTGAGCTGGGGGTCCAAGGCGTCCGCGCGGTCGAGCAGAGCCTGGGTCAAATCGACCGGCGAGATCTGCCGCTGCTCCAGCAGCCGTGCGGCCTGCAGAAGCCCGAGTTCGTGGAGCTGGGTTGCCCCGGCGCTGAGATCGTCGAGCACGGTTCAGGTAAACTGGCGCGTCGGAGGCATGGTACGGACCCTCACATAGTGCGGCTTGTCGAGCCTGAGCGTTCCATCCCGGTCCGGCATGCGACGGACGAACCTTGCCGATGCCGTTACGTCGGCAATGGATCGCACCCGTGCCTATGAAGTCAAGCGCGCCAACGCCGACGCTGCCCAATTAGGCGCCGCATTAGGCCAGGCAATGCCCGTTCGTGCAGCATCGCACCGATCAGTTGCTAGTTTTGTCGGCACTCACTCGACGGGTGCTGGTGGCACGTAGGGCTCACCCCGCCAGGCCAGCACTTTCCAGATCCCTTCGCCGGTCGCCACGACCCGATCACCCACCGTCATGACGCCACGCACGAAGACCATGCTGCGGGTGGTGCGGATGATCTCGGCATGGATCGTTGCGAATTCGCCGAGTTTCAGCGCGCCCACGTATTGTATGTTGAGTTGCACAGTCGCACTCGGCTGCTCGCCCGCAGCGTCCCAGCAGGCATTGCCCAAAGCGATGTCGAACGCCGTGGCCAGCATGCCGCCATGGGTGACGCCGCGCTTGTTGCCATGCCGCTCGTCCGCCACGAACCCGCACACCCGCTTGTTGCCGTCCGGGCGGTAGAACGGGCCGACATGGGTGCCGAATGCCTGCGTCGGCACCCGCACCCAGCCCTCGGGCACGACGGCCGGTATTGCGGTCAATGCTGCGCTGCCGGCACGAGCGATTGCGCGATCGCGGACCATTCGTCGGCGGTCGGCCCGGTAGCCACGGGCTTGCCGGCGCGGCGATACCAATAGCCTGCGTTCGGCAAGTCGCCCTCTACCCGGTGCAGATGCGCGTGCACCCAGTCGCAGCGCGGCTCGCCTTCGTGCTGCTGGGCGCATTCATGGGCGCGATCCCACTCGCCTTTGCCGACCCACCACAGCGCCTGTTGCGCCAGGTCGAGACCGGTCGGGGGGGCCGCATCGGCGAGGCTGCGGTGATAGTCGTCGAGGCTGATCATCGATCGGGTTCCGGATCGTCGTTGAGATTAAGTCTTCTGTCGGAGTGAGGGTCACGCACCGAATCTATGGCCCCCCTCACCCCGGCCCTCTCCCGCAAGGGGAGAGGGAGAAGAGAACTGCGCAAGGTCGATGTCGGTTGCTATTCCTAGCGTCAACTGTGCCAGCAGCCGCCCGGCGTATGGTCCGACCGTCAGGCCACCCGCCCATAGGCCGTTGCCGAGCACCAGGCCTTCGATGCCGGGCGCGAGCGCCAACACCGGACGGATGCCCTGCCCAGCCGGGCGGAAGCCGATGCGGGTCTCCAGGATCGTCGCGGCGGCCAGGCCGGGGGCGACTTGCAGGGCGGTTTGCAGCACCTCCAGCATACCCGCCGCGGTCACCCGGTAGTCGAAGCCGGAGCCGGTTTCCCGCGTGGCGCCGATCACGACCCGGCTGTCGGGGAATGCCAGCATGTAATAGCTCGTCATCGGCAGCACGACCGGCCACGACGAGGTGTCCACGCCGGGCAGGCGCAGGTGGACGATCTGGCCGCGCTGCGGCTGCACCGGGTCGTGCACGCCGACACGTTGCAACAGGGCTGGCGCCCAGGCCCCTGCCGTCACGACCACCCGGTCCGCGCTGACGGTCTCGCCCTGGACGGTGACCCCGGTCACCCGCTCACCTTCGACGATCAGCTCTGCCGCACCGGCGTGCCGGGTCGCCCCGAGGCGGACGGCCGCCCCGGTCAGCGCCGCTGCCAGCAGGCGGCCATCGACGCGGGCAGCACCCTCGATGTGCAGCGCGGCCTGATCCTCCCGCAACGGCGGGAACAGCGCGCGGGCCTCGGCGGGGGTCAAGCGGCTGACGGCACCCGCCTCCGGCGCCTGAGTCGCACGCGCGCGGACTTTGCGCTCCAGGGCATCCAGATCCGCAGCATCCGCAGGCACGTTCAGCGAACCGACCCGGCCGTACCCCGTGTCGGTCTCGCCATGTTCGTGCAGCGCGGCGATCAGCTCGGGGTAGGTGCGCGCCGACGCCGCCGACAGCCGGTAATACGCCTCGTCGCTGACCGCCGAGGACCAGGGACAGATGATCCCGGCGCCGGCGGCGGTTGCGCGCCCCTCCAACGCCGGGTCGATCATGACGACCTCCGCACCGGCCCGCGCCAGATGGAACGCGCAACTGGCGCCGAACACGCCCGTGCCGACGACGGCGACTCTCACGGTTGCAGGCTAACCCCGGCGAGTGGCGTGCCGCCCAGCACGTGGACCTTGAAGCCCACCACATTCTTTCGGGCCGCGACGAAGGCGTCGCTGCTGGCGAACAGGACGGCGGGGACGTCGTGGGCGAACACGTCCTGCGCCTGGATGTATAGCTTCGCCCGTTCGGCCTGGTCGCTGATCACGTTGGCCTTGCTGACGAGGTCGCTGTACTCGGCATTGCACCAGTGGCTCCAATCGCCGGGGCGCGGCACGCCGTTGGGGCAGGCGAAATAGCCGTACAGCAGTTGGCTCGGGTCCGGGTAATCCCACGTGCCGCCCAGCATGCCGACGGGCGCCTCGCCGCCGCGGATACGGCGGAGGTACTCGCCCCACTCGTAGCTGACGATCTCCGCCTTGACGCCCAATTTGGCCCAGTCCGCCTGGATCAGCTCGGCCGCCTGGCGCCCGTTCGGCATGTAGGCGCGCGCGACCGGAATGGCCCAGATCTGCGTGGTGAAACCGTCCGGGTAGCCGGCCTTCGCCAGCAGCGCCTTGGCCGCCGCCGGGTCGTAGGTGGGCGGCTGCACGTGGTCGTCATGCCCCCACAGGCTGGCGGACACCATGGCGCCGGTCGGCGTGCCGGTGCCCTGGAACACGGCGGCGACCAGCGCTTTCAGGTCGATCGCCTCGGCCAGGGCCTGCCGCACCTCGAGCTTGTCGAACGGCGGTTTGTCGGCGCGGAAGGCGATGTAGCCCATGGACGCGAGCGGCGCGCTAAGCAGCGACAAGGCCGGATCGGACTTGATCGAGCCGAAGTCGGCCGGGTTGGGGTAACGCGCCAACTGGCACTCGTTGGCGCGCAGCTTGGCCAGCCGCACCGCCGGGTCGGGGGCGATGCTGAACACGAGGTTGTCGACCTTGGCGGTGCGATCGTCGATGCCGGCCGCCTTCGCCCAGTTCTGCGGGAAGGCGCGGAACCGCACGTCCGAATCGCGCAGGTAGCGCACGAACGAGAACGCGCCGGTGCCGATCGGGCTGGTGTCGATCGCCTCGGGCGTGCCCGCCTTCAGCATCGCCGCCCCATATTCGGCCGACATGATGGGGAAGGACGGCATCGACAGGATGCCCAACAACGGCGCCACCGGCTCCTTCAGGTCGAAGCGAACAGTGTCGTCGTCGACCTTCGTGACGCCGGCGACCCGGTCCCGCAACAGGGCGTCCCACTCGTCGTACGTGCCGCCGCCAACCTTGTAGAAGGCGCCGTCCTTGTCCCTCATGCGGTTGAAGCTGAACAGCACGTCGTCGGCATTGAGGTCCCGCGTCGGCGTGAAGCGGCTGTTGGACTGGAATTTCACGCCGTGGCGCAAATGGAACGTGGCGGACAAACCGTCCGGTGCGATCTCCCACGACGTCGCGATCGCCGGGATGATGGTGGAGCCGCCGCGCTGCGTTTCCACCAACTCGTCGTAGATCTGCGCCGCCACGTCGAACACGGTGTTCGCGGTCGACAGCATCGCATTCAGCGTGGTGGGGCTCGCCTCGGTGCACACCACCAGCGTGTCCGCCGAGGCGGTGCGGGCCGCAAGCAAACCGACAGCGAGCCCGGCGGCCAGACGGAGCGAGCGGATCATACAGGCGGGTCCTTCGATTGTGCCGCGCGACCTCACTCCAGCCGCGCCTCGCCCGTCAACCCGGGTTTACCTCCGGCGCCCGGCTGTTACTCTCAGCGGCCACAGCAGGAGCCGTGAAGATGTCGCCACCGGTCCAATTAGTGCAGAACGACGCCAAGCTGCCGGAGGCGGCCGACGTCGTGGTGATCGGCGGCGGGATCGCCGGGGTGTCGGCGGCGTATCACTTGGCGCGCAAGGGACATTCGGTGGCGCTGCTCGAGAAGGGCCGCATCGCCGGGGAGCAATCCAGCCGCAATTGGGGCTGGTGTCGGCAGCAGAACCGCGACGAGCGCGAGATCCCGCTGATCAAGCACAGCCTGGATTTGTGGGGCCGCCTGTCGGAGGAGATCGGCGCCGAATCCAGCTTCCGCCGCAGCGGGCTGATCTACGTCACCAAGGACCCGGCGCAACTGGCGGAGTGGGAGCGCTGGGTCACGATGGCGCAGGGCTACCAGGTGCGCAGCCACATGCTGTCGGCCGAAGAAGCGCAGGCGCTCACACCGGGTGCGACGGAGCGCTGGATCGGCGGCGTGCACTCGCCGACCGATGGCCGCGCCGAACCCGGGCTAGCGGCGCCGGCGCTGGCGGAAGCGGCCCGGCGGCATGGTGCGACGATCCACCAGCGGTGCGCGGTGCGCGGGCTGGAACTGTCGGCCGGCGCGGTTTCCGGCGTGGTAACGGAGATGGGCACGATCCGCACCAGCCGGGTGCTGTGCGCGGCCGGCGCGTGGTCGTCCATGTTCTGCCGCCACCACGGCATCAGCTTGCCGCAAGCCGGCGTGCGGTCCACCGCGTTCTTCACCACCCCGGCGGCGGAGGTAACGCCCGGTGGCCTGTCCACGCCGGGCTTCACGATGCGCCGCCGCCTGGATGGCGGCTACACCGTCGCGATCCGTGACCGCGGCCGGATGGAGGTGACGCCGCAGGGCATCCGCTACGCCCGCCAGTTCCTGCCGCTGTTCAAGAAACACCGCTCCTCAACGATGCCGATCCGCATAGGACAATCCTTCTTTCGTGGGCCGGAGACGATCGCACGCTGGCGGCTGGACAGCGTGTCGCCGTTCGAACGCATCCGCGTGCTGGACCCGGCGCCGGTATCCGGCATCGTGGAGGAGGCGTTGGGCGAACTGGTGAAAACCTACCCGGCACTGGCCGGCATCAAGGCGACCGAGGCCTGGGGCGGCTGGATCGACCACACGCCCGACGCGGTGCCGGTGATCTCCCCGGTGGGGAAACTGCCCGGGTTCTTCCTGGCCACCGGGTTCAGCGGCCACGGCTTCGGCATCGGCCCTGCCGCCGGACGGTTGGCGGCCGACCTGGTTGCGGGCGATGCGCCGATCGTCGACCCGGCGCCGTTCCGCTACGAGCGCCTGGTGGACGGCAGCAAGCTTGCGGAACCGGCCGGATTGTAGCGCGTGGCGGTTCCGATCCTGTTGGTCACCGGATTTCTGGGGGCGGGCAAGACGACGCTGATCAACCACCTGCTGACCGAGCCGAACGGCCGCCGGCTTGCCGCCGTAGTGAACGATTTCGGCGCGATCGACATCGACGCCGCGCTGCTGGCCAGCGTCGGCGATGACATCGTCAGCCTCAAGAACGGCTGCATCTGCTGTAGCTTGCAGGGCGATCTGTTGCGCACGCTCTCCACCCTGCTGCGGCGGGATCCGGCGCCCGACGGGATCGTCATCGAAACCAGCGGCGTGTCCGACCCGGCGGAGATCGTACGCAGCCTGCTCGACCCGGTGATCTGGCAGGCCGCCGCGCTGGACGCGGTGATCTGCGTCGCCGATGCGCGGCATCTGACCGACCGGCCGGATTTGCTGGACGACCCCTTGTGCCAGTCGCAGCTTCGCGCCGCTGATTTCGTAGCGTTGAACAAGACCGACCTGGTCACCCCGGCGGAGCTGGAGACGGTTAGGCAGGGCCTAACCAGGTTCAAACCGGCCCGGGTCATCCAGGACACCGCGGACGGGCGCATGCCGCCAGACCTGCTGTTCTCCGCCGGGCTGCACCAGCCGGAGACCACGCGGCCGGCAAAACCCGGCTTCTCGACACCGGCTTTCCAGAGCGTGAGTTGGACGGCTGGATCTGCCTTGTCGCTGCCCCGGTTCCAAGCCGTCATCGGCCGCCTTGCGGGCCGGCTGTTGCGGGCCAAGGGGATTGTGCAGTTTGCGGAGCAACCGGGGCGGCCCATGCTGTTCCAACTTGTCGGCGACCGCGCGACGATCGCCCCTGCCCCGTCCATTCCCATCGTCGATGCCGTCCGCCTGGTGTTCATCGCCCGCAACGGCGCGCTGGACGAAGACGCGCTTAGGACCAGCCTTGCAGGCACAATCGCCTGAGTTCTTCTTCTCCCCCTCCCCTTGAGGGAGGGGGCCGGGGGGAGGGGTAGCCAGACAAGGGGAGAAGGAGAAGATCTTGGACACGGACGCGGGGGTCGGTAATTTGGGCATGCTTTCAAGGACCCGACCATGACCTATTCGCTTGCGGGGCGCTGTGACCGGACCGGCATGCTGGGGGCCGTCATTGCCACATCGAGCATCGCCGTCGGCAGCCGTTGCGTGTATGCGCGCGCCGGAGTGGGGGTGGTGCTGACACAACATCGCACCGACCCGCGGCTCGGGCTGCGCGGGTTGATGCTGTTGGAGGGCGGTTGCGATCCGGCGGCCACCGTCGCAGCGCTGGTGGCGTCCACGCCGGATGCAGCTTGGCGGCAACTCGCGGTGCTCGACCATCGGGGCATCGCGGCCCATTTCGATGGTGAGCACATCGTCTCGACCCGCGGCGTTGCGATGGGGCCAGGGTGCGTCGCGATCGGCAATATCCTGCGGGATGCGGCGGTACCGCGCGCAATGGTGGCTGCGTTTACCGCGGACCCAAACCGCCCCCTCGCGGAGCGGCTACTGGCAGCGCTGGAGGCCGGGGATGCGGCCGGCGGCGAATTGAAGCCGGTTCGGTCCGCGGCCCTCCTGATCGTGCACGAGCAGAGCTTTCCCTACGTCGATCTACGGATCGACGCCGCGGACGCACCGATCGCGGCGATGCGGGCACTCTGGGAGGAATACGCGCCCGAGGCCGATGCCTTCGTCACGCGCGCCATCGCCCCGGGCAGCATCCCCGGTCCAGTGACGTAGTACAGTATCATCCTCCCCCGCGCTTGGCGGGGGAGGTGGCGGCGAAGCCGACGGAGGGGGCGCGCGGTGTGTGCCCAACAGCCCCCTCCACCATGCTTCGCATGGTCCCCCTCCCCCGCTTCGCGAGGGAGGATGTGGCAACTATCACTTCAGCGGACGGATGCTTTTCCCGGCCTGCCAGCCCTGGATGCACTCGACCACTTGAGGAAAATAGTTCGCGTAGTTCTCCCGCGTGGCATAGCCGAGATGCGGCGTCAGGATCGTGTTCGGCGCCGACAAAATCGCGGCGCCCGTCGGCAACGGCTCCTCCGTGAACACGTCGAGCCCCGCGCCGCCGATGCGCCCGGCGGTCAAGGCCTCGATCAACGCCGTCTCGTCCAGCAACCCGGCGCGGCTGGTGTTCACCAGGCACGCCGTGGGCCGCATGGCCGCGATGTCCGCGGCACCGACGATGCCGCGGCTTCGATCACTCAGCACGAGGTGCAGGCTGATGTAGTCGCTCGACCCGAACAGCGTCGCCTTGTCGACGGCGCGACAGCCGGCCTGCTGGGCGCGCTCCGGCGTCAGGTTGGGGCTCCACGCCAGGCAGTCCATGCCGAACGCCTGGCCCATCCGCGCCACCTCGGCCCCGAGCTTGCCCAAACCGACCAGCCCCAGCGTCTTGCCATGGACCACGCTGCCGAGGCGGCGCGTCTCCCAGGTGCCCGCGCGCAGGCTGCGGTCCTCCGCCACGATGTTGCGGCTGAGCGCCAGGATCAACCCGAATGCCAGCTCGGCCGTCGGTGCCCCGCCGCCTTCGGTGCCGGTGACGGCGATGCCACGCTCCCGGCAAGCGTCCAGGTCGATCGCGGCGTTGCGCATGCCGAGGGTCGCGATCATGCGCAGGTTGGGCAACTGCTCCAGCAGGCTGCGGGAGAAGCGGGAGCGTTCGCGGATCAGCACCGCCACGTCGAACGGCTGCAAGCGCTGCGCCAAGGCCTCGCCCGTGACATTGTCGGTGAAGAAGGTCACGTCCAGGGCGGACCAGTCCGCCATCCCTCTTGCGGCGTCTTGGAAGTCATCGAGCACGGCGATCTTCATCAGGGCGTTCTCCTGGCAAACCGGGCAGAGCTTGCCACGGCGTCCAAACCACGGCGAGAGTGCGTCGTGTGCACAAGTCGGGCATGCAACGAGCGGGCACGCAACGAGCGGGCGCGGCGGCTATGCCATCATCAAGCGGAAGCATTCGATGTCGTTCTGGCTGTATGTGTTCTCGGGAGTGGTGGTCGGCTGCCTGGTTGGGCTGACAGGGGTCGGCGGCGGGTCGCTCATGACGCCGCTGCTGATCCTCCTGTTCGGGGTGCATCCCGCGACCGCGGTCGGCAGCGACCTGTTGTATGCGGCCGTCACCAAAGTCGTCGGCACCACCGTGCATGGCCAGCACGGCAGCGTGGACTGGCGCATCACCCGCCGTCTCGCCACCGGCAGTGTTCCCGCCGTGCTGCTTACCCTGGCAGCCCTCACCCAGTGGCCGAGCAGCGGGCACCAATCGGCATTCCTGTCGGTCACGCTCGGGATCGTCCTGCTGCTCACCGCCATCGTGCTGCTGAGCCGCAAGGTTCTGCTGGGCCTGCTCGCGGCCCCGATCGAGCGGCTGAGCCCGAAGCAGATCATGGTCGCGACCGTGGCCACGGGGGCGGTGCTGGGCTGCCTGGTCACCCTCACCTCGGTCGGAGCGGGGGCGCTCGGCATGACGATGCTGATCCTGCTGTACCCGCGTTCGCCCGTCGTCCGCCTGGTCGGCTCGGACATCGCCCACGCCGTGCCACTGACTTTGCTGGCCGGGTTTGGCCACTGGTTCCTCGGCGACGTGAATTTCGGGCTGGTCGGATCGCTGCTGCTCGGGTCCGTGCCGGGCGTGATCTTGGGCAGCCTACTCTCGTTCCGCCTCCCGGAACTGCTGTTGCGGCTGCTGCTGGCGGCGGTTCTGCTCGTTGCGGCTTCCCAGCTATTGAAGTGAGCTGTCGGCCTTGCGGCGAGCGCCTACCGTGCCACGATGGCAAGGCCCGTTCTTGATGGACAAGCCCGACGGCGGCGGTTAGGGGGAACGGCAAACCGTCCCTATGGTCAGCCATGAACGTGATCTCCCCCGCCCAAGCCTCGTCTGCCCAGACCTCGGCCGAACCAGCAGCCACGGATAGCGGCCTCGTCGTGCCTGTGATCCTATCCGGCGGCTCCGGCAGCCGGTTGTGGCCGGTCTCGCGGGAGAGCTTTCCCAAGCAGTTCTGGGGTCTGC
>CAXTCJ010000002.1:0-133341 GCA_964242215.1 uncultured Acetobacteraceae bacterium
TCTGCTCCAAGTCCATGGCCTTGATCTGCATCTGCTTGCGCGCGGCGAGCAGCGCTCGGACTTCCTGCGACGGAACCGACTTGCGGTGCACGGGACGATACCAACCCATGCGCAGTAACTGAGCGATCCCGCGGGCGTCACGGCGGTCGGTCTTGATAGCCATGGCCGACAGCGCCGCTTTGACGTGGCGCGTCTCGAGCAGCACCGCCTCGAAGCCCGCTTCATGCAGCCGTCATACAACCACTGGGACAAAGGCCCTGCCTCCAGGCCGACGCGGACGATCGTCACGCCGAGGTCGCGCAGGAAGGCAACCAGCGCCTCCGGTTCGCTCGCAACCTTCGCCTCCCGGATGACCTTCCCGGTCACGTCCAGCACGGTAAGCGTCGCGGTGGTGACATCTGGCTGGTTGGCGCCGGTGTATGATCTGCTGTCTGCATGGATACGATGGTGCCGGATCTGGTCGACACGGTTGAGAGCGCTCATACGATCGGTCGTACGAGCGCTCGTTCGGCCCGTGTCGAGGTTCTCCCCCGCGCTGAGCGCCGGCGTCGCTGGACGGCCGAACAGAAGCTGGCGATTGTCGGTGAGAGCCTTGGTCCGGGTCTGACGCCGACTGAAGTAGCCCGCAAGCACGGGATCAGCACGGGCCAGATATACACGTGGCGTCAGCAGTTCCTGAGTTACAAGAGTTCGACGGTCGGTCGCACCACCCCGCACTTTACAGCGGTCGAGTTGGCGTCAGCCTGCACGCCGGCGTATCCGCCGCCGCCGGAGCTGCCCCCGTGTCCTTCACCTGAGAAGTCGCCGCGGCTGGAGGGGTTGATCGAGGTCGTGCTGCCTAGCGGGATCTCGGTTCGGGTGGATGCCAACGTCGATGCTCGTGCGCTACGTCGGGTGCTCGGTGCGTTGGAAGGCCGATGATCGCACTGACGTCAGGCATCCGGGTCTACCTGGCGTGTGGCACGACTGATATGCGTAAGGGGATGGCGGGCTTGGCAATGCTGGTGCAGCAAGGATTGGCCGCTGATCCGTTCGACGGGGCGGTGTTCGCGTTTCGAGGACGCCGCGCCGGGCTGATCAAGCTGCTGTGGCATGACGGGGTCGGCTTGTGCATGCTGACCAAGCGGCTGGAACACGGCCAATTCGTCTGGCCGTCCACGACATCGTCGGGCCGGATTGCGCTCTCGCCGCCGCAGCTGGCGGCTCTGCTGGACGGATGCGAGTGGCGAGCGCCGGCTCCGGTGCGCCGGCCGGAATTAGCCGGGTAAAGTGGCCTGTTCTGGACACAAAGGCTGGCGGCGGCGCGACGGCGTCGTGCACTGTATCCGTCGTGCAGATCGATCTCGATGCCCTGCCGAGCGACGCCGCGGTGCTGCAGCAGATGCTGCGGACGGTGCTGCACCAACAGGGCGCGTTGCATGCCGAGAACGACAAGCTGCGGCTGCTGATCCTGCGCCTCACGCGTCAGCAGTTCGGTCGAAAGTCCGAGCAGTTGAGCCCGGACCAGCTGCAATTCGGCTTGGAGGAGTTGGAGCAAACTATCGCTGCCAACGAGGCCGCGCAGGAGGCCGCTGCGGCCGAGCACACCCGCCCGCCTCGCGCCAAGCCGGTGGGCCGCAACCACGGCGCGTTACCGGCGCACCTGCCGCGCTACGAGGTGGTGATCGACGTCGGGGGTGGCGATTGCCCCTGCTGCGGCCACGTCCTGCATCCGATCGGCGAGCTGCGCACCGAACAACTCGATATCGCCCCGGCGCAATTGCGGGTCCGGGTCACCCGGCGGCCGCGCTACGCGTGCCGCGGCTGCGAGGATGTCGTGCAGGTGGCGCCAGCGCCGGATCGCCCCGTCGATGGCGGCATGCCGACGGAGGCGCTGATCGCGCACGTGGTGGTCAGCAAATACGCGGACTCCCTGCCGCTTTACCGCCAGGTGCAGATGCTCGAGCGCCAGGGCATCAAGCTGGACCGCTCGACGCTGGCGAACTGGGTAGGTCGGGCATGCTGGTGGCTGACGCCGCTCTACGAGCTGATGCTCAGCACGGTGCTGACCTCGGCCAAGGTGTTTGCCGATGACACCACGTTGCCGGTGCTCGATCCTGGCCGCGGGCGGACCAAGACGGGACGCCTGTGGTGCTACGCGGTCGATGACCGCGCCTGGGATGGGCCCGGTCATCCGGCGGCAGCCTACGTCTACTCGGAAGACCGTAAGAGCGAACGTCCGGCCGGGCATCTGGCCGGGTTCCGCGGCGTGTTGCAGGTCGACGGCTATGCCGGGTTCAAACGGCTGGCCGGCGATCGGGCTGACGGGTCGATAACGCTGGCGTTCTGCTGGGCCCACATGCGGCGGCCGTTCTATGAGTTTTTCACCTCGACGAAGTCGCCGCTGGCGGCGGAGGTGCTGGCGCGCATCCGCGAACTCTACGCCATCGAGGCCGAGATACGCGGCCACCCCGCCGAATACCGCAGAACGATCCGGCAGGATCGAAGTCGACCGATCGTGGATGCGCTGCACGCCTGGTTGCAGGATCAGGCCGGTCGCGTGTCCGTCGCGTCCGACCTGGCCAAGGCGATCCGCTACGCGATCCGCCATTGGCCCGGCTTAGTGGTGTTCCTCGATGACGGTCGGGTCGAGATGGATACGAACGTCGTCGAGCGTGCCATCCGCCCGAGCGCGACGATGCGTTCATTGTACCCCTCCTTCTCAAGTGCCTGCGAACATTGGAAGTTCGTTCTGCTGTCCAATGCGACGCGGGCGTGTTCGCCGCTGGACGGCCTCCCTGACCTGGTCGGCTTTCAGGTCGGACGCCCTGATCTGGTGGGGTGCGCCGGGCACGACCTGCTCGGCTGGCAGCAGCTTGTCCTGGATCAGGCGGCGGATGACGTGAGCAGTGACGCCCAGCGCAGCGGCGGCTTCACTCATGGTCAGCCACTCGCCGTCCTTCTCTGCGGAGCGGTAGGCATGAATGTCATGAACTCGCCGGAGCGAGCCGACGCGCTTGGCCGTCCACGTCTTGCCCTGGCCGGTCTGCAATCCCATGCGGTTGAGCGAAGCTGCGATATGCTCGTCGTCCCAACGTCCGGCCATGCTCCGCATCACCGCCAAAG
Organism: uncultured Acetobacteraceae bacterium; assembly: GCA_964242215.1. Lineage (GTDB taxonomy): Bacteria > Pseudomonadota > Alphaproteobacteria > Acetobacterales > Acetobacteraceae > LMUY01. Next base: position 3,106 of record CAXTCJ010000002.1, read on the forward strand.
CGTCGTCCGAGGTCTGGCACCCGTGCTCGCCCGTCCTGAGCTTCTTGACCCGCAGCTGCGAGTGCTGGCCGCCTTTCCAGTGGATCACCAGCACGACCTCGCGCGCAGCCTCATCGACGTCGGCCACGATATCCACAATCAGGGTGCGCACGAGACGCTGCCGAGCACGCATGCTCGTGGCAGGCGCCGCCCAGGCTTGGGACAGATCTGCCGAAAGGCCCGTCAGGTCCGGCGCTGGCGTGGCTGGGTCCGGCGCCCGTCCGGTGTTCAGCCTTGTCTGGCACGCCTCCACCCGGCGCAACGCCGCTTCCCAGTTCTTCTCCAACTGCGCGGCGATCAGGCGGTTGTCCGGGTCGCAGGCCGCGTAGCGCCGCTCTGCGAGTCCGGCCTCGTAACGTGCCTGTTGCAGTTCCAATTCCGCGATGCGGTTCCGCTCCGTCTGGCTTTCCATGTGCATCCGCCCGGCTTGCAGCGCCGCCTCGACCGCCAACGGCTCCACGGCCCGCACCAGCTCGGCCGCGACCGCGGCATCGATGCGGGTACCGCCGAAGCCGAGGCAGCGCGCCAGGCCGAGCATAAGGTTCGGACGGTCGCAGCGATACACCGGCCGGCCCGGCGCCTTGCCAGCATAGACGACCGCCAGGTGGCGACCGCAGCGCGAACAGGTCAGCAGCCCCGCCAGCAGCGCCCGCCCGCCACGTCCGGACTTGGCGCCGCCTGCCTTGCCAAAGGCGTTGGCCGCAAGAAGGGCCTGGTTGCGCTCATACTCCGCCCAGCTGACGTAGCCTTCGTGGTGGCCTTGCAGCATCACCTCCCACTCGCCGAAGGGCTTGCCGTGGCCATAGCTCTTGCGGGCGTGGCCATCGACGATGGCGGTGCGCTTCTCGCTTTTGCCGTAGGCGTAAGCGCCCGCGTAGAACGGGTTCTTCAGCACCGAGATGATGTTGCGGTAGCGGACAGGGCACCATTCCAAGGCGGTCATGCGCTTGCCGTCGCACGGGTGCGGGAAATGCACGCCGTCTGTCGTCATCCGCAACAGCACTTGGCGCGCGCTGCCGCACTCCCTGAACCGGGTAAACACCAGGCGGATCACTTCCTGCATGCGCAGATCCGGGTCCAGGCCCAGGCCGACCTCCCGGTGCCACAGATAGCCGAACGGCACGGAAATGCGCAGCTCGCCGCGCCGGGCCTTCTGCCGAGCGGCGTCCAGCATGCGGGCACGCATGGTCCCGAGTTCGAACTCGCTGATGCTGCCCTTCATGCCCAAGAGCAGGCGGTCGTTCGGACGGCACGGGTCATACACGCCTTCCATGTCGATCACCCTGGCCTCCACCAATCCGCAGAGTTCGAGAAAATGGTGCCAGTCGCGCCCGTTGCGGGCGAGGCGGGACGCGTCGAAGCACAGCACGGCGCCGACATCGCCGGCGCAGAGCCAGGCCACGAGGCGCTCGAAACCGGGCCGTGCGACCGTGCCGCTGGCCGAGCGGCCCAGATCATCGTCGATTACCTCGACGTCGTGGAAGCCGTGCTGCCGCGCGACCTCGACCAGGTCGTACTGCCGCCGTTTGCTCTCGAGATTGGTCTGCACCTGCGACTGGCTCGATTGTCGCACGTAGACCACCGCCCGGCGGCGCAGCACCGAGGACGGCAGGGCGTCAGCGGTGGTCATCGCGGCTCTCCCCGGCCGATATGCCGGCCGCCTCCAGCAAGAGCCTGGCGAGCGCGCCGACCGCGACTTCGCGCTCGACCGTCGTCATCCCCCATAGGCTCTTGCCGTCCAGCGGCATTGTCGTCTGCCGCGGTGACGGCGGCGCTTTCTGCTGTGTTGATGTCATCGCTGCTCCCCAGGGCGACGGTCGAGTCGCCCTGGGAGTCTGTCCTGAAACCAAGCGTGATCAGCAGGCGGTGAAGGTCCGCCAGCGCCGGGACGGCGACCCGTGGCGCGCCGATCTCCATCTCCGCGCAGGCAACTGCGTCCAGCATCCAGGCCGCGACCACCGTCACCACACCGGGCGCTACTTCGACATAGACCACGTCACCGCCGGCGCGGCGTTCGCCACGCTGCCGGCGCAGCTGGCTCCCATACAGCGCATGCCACCGATAATGGACAACGACCTCTTGCCCGATATGGGCAGAATGGCCCTGCAATGGCCCTGACCCGCAAGAATGCCTTGTTCGCTGGATCCGATGGCGGGGCGCAGCATTGGGCGATGGCGATGACGCTGATTCAGACCGCCAAGCTGAACGCCGTGGACCCCATGGCCTGGTTGACCGATGTGCTCGAGCGCGTCGTAAGCGGACAGACCAAGACCCAAGACCTGCACACCCTGCTGCCTTGGAACTGGAAAACCCTCCAGTCCACCCTGGACACCCAACTGGCTGCTTGAGTCGCCAGCTTCGTCCTTCATCTCAGGTCGGGCGCTGTCATCACGATGATGCTTGTTGTCCATGCTCAGAGCAGATCATGAGCCAGCTATCGGCCGCCAGATGCTGCCGTCGCGACGCTTACCCAGCGCGCACAAGCTGCTCAACTCCAGAGACACGTCGATCCCAACATGGTGTTCCATGACCGCCCTCCGATGGACGGACCCGAACCGTTCGGGCCCGCGTTGTGCCATCACTCTGGAAGAGACCCGCCCGGGATGTCAGCCCGCTGCAGGCCCATTACGGCATCTACCGGACCCCCATGAAGGAAAGGCCGTCTACTGGCTTGACGAGAAGAACGTGCTCGCATCCAGCCTCACCGAGGCCGCAGGAATTTCGGAGGCGTCCGGCTAATTCGCCGGAATTCCCTTCACCGGCGCAATCCCCCATTGATACAGCTTATCGAACTGAGCCGCGGCGGGCACGACTTCGTCGAGCCGAACGAAGAACCTGGCAGACTGACCGGCCTTGATGACCTGCTCAAACGCCGGCTCCGCCGGGCCGCCGAGAAACGTCCCGGCCGGTAAAATGCCGATGAAGCGGCTCACGTCGTAGTATTTGGCCACGCCCGTTGTCTTGTTCGATATGCTGACGCTCGCTTCGGTGATGTCGAAGGGCGTTGAGTTCTTGATGCTGATCAGGATGCCCGTCTCGAGCGATCCGCTGCCGATGTTGAACGTGCCGTAGGCTGCGCCTGAACCCGCGTTCAGCGCCGCTTGGTAGGTGTCCGGCACGGGAACCGATGTCTTGCTGATGCAGGCCCGCTCGATGGCGTAAACGGCCGTTTGGTTCTGCGCGCCGGCCATGTATTGCAGGATGCAGTCGTCGTACGGGTTGGCCAGGGCCTGCGAGGCGTGAAGTGTGGCGGCGATCACGGCTATCGGCGTTATGCGCGTCATGTTTCCCTTAGGCCTCAGGTGGCCTGCCATTATCTACCCTGTTCAGCAGCAAACTTGCGAGAATCATATGTCGTGCCGCTTGCTCCGGAGACACACGCATGGTTGCTGGTCCAGAATGAGCCAGGGGATTCCGAAACGCCTGTAACACCCCTTGCAACAGACTCAACAGTCCCTTTTGTGCGTTCTGGCCCGTCTCAGTTGCGAGATCTCCGACAACAAGAAGGGGCTTGCTTAAGCCAAAAACGGCGTTGACCAGGTTGGAGCCGTCATCGGTCCGTTTGGTCCTCCGACGGATCTCTTCGAACACCGTGGAATACGCATTTCGAACCGCTTCCGTGTGATGATGGTCCGCGTACAGTGGGAGACTGTGCTTAACTATCCTGGGATGTAGCAGGTCCTCGAAGCCGTAACTCTGCGAGGGCCGCTCTGGCAGCGCCTGAGCCCATTTTAGCAGGGCGCCTTCAACGGCTGGCAAATCGTTAAGAAGAATGTCGCTAAAGTCCTGTCGCATCGCGAAATGCATGTGTCTACCAAGGTTGCTCGACGTTACGAGCTCCGGAAATACGGTGGTGAGGTGCTTGAAGTGGGCAGCGAGAGTAGCCTTTGTTTCGTTGGAAGCGGTATCTTGGTCTTCCGTCATCTTGAGAAAAGTTGTGAGCGCGACCTTCCGAATGTCACTGATGATAGTGATCGCCTGCGCGATTCGTTTGGCGTCCGACGGCTCAGGCATCTGGCGTCCCGCCAAACTCAGTCCGCATCCTGTTCCTCGTCTGCTGCGGTCGGGTGAGTGAGTTGGTGTAGCTCAAGTTCCGAGCCGCCGAATTCAAATCACCACCGGCTCCTGCTGCAGGCTTGCAACGAACTCTGTGACCATGAGATTGAAATCCGCAAAGGATAACTCCTCGGGCGTCATATCTCTATTCGCACAAAGTGTTGGCAGCAAACGCTCAAAATCTTTGTATTCGCGAAGGATAGACTTTCCTCCACCTGCCTTGGTGCCACTAGGGAGGTGTCTGAGCCAGGTCGAGAGCTCTGAAATCAGCTTCGGGATATTGCTCTCGTGGGCGTGAATGTCTTGGCCACCGATATCTGAGATGAACTTAGGATATCTATACTGTTCCGAGTCGAAGACGATGCACCGCTTTCCGATCTGGTCGTTGCGGCCAAGATGATGAGCTCCAAGCCAGAGGCCCAACTCTAGCGGCATATTGAAGCGGGGCAGCGGTGGGTGGCCGCTAGTTTCTGTCCTTGAAATATCGTGTACCCCAAACGGGCATTCGCTGATGATTTTGATTATCTTGCCAAGCCGATTTTCAGCTGCGTCGTCTGTTTCCATGGCGCACCGGGCGCGGTAACCCGACCGCACCACAGTGTAAACAATTGCATTGAAAATCGGCTTGAACTCAGTGTCAAATGGACAGTTGATAAACACGTCGAGCGCCGTGTCAGGCCTCTTGCGTGTCTCCTGACGTAAGGCTGTCCTCATCCTTTGCGCCACGTGCCCCTCTTAGCGCCCGGCGCTTTACGGATGCGCTTGGCGATCGGAGCTCTGCCTGGGTCAAGCTCTCGCGCCTTCGCGAGTGCCTCCGTTTGGGTGTCGAGGACGGCGCTGGCACGCTTTGCGCCGGGCTTCCGGACTTCAAAGCGGCCATCTTCACGCTTCTCGACCCGCAAAGCGCCGCTTTCGCGCAGCGGTGTCTTACCTTCGGATTTGGAGACCTCTTCCAAGGCCTTCTGTATCGCCCGACGCACTTCGGCAGCGGTGAAGGTCTTGGACTTGGTTTTTGGCGCCAAGACCTTCACGCCGTCATAGGTCTTGCCCACAGTCCTATAAGCCGAGGAGGCCTTTTTTCGCGGCGGCTTGGTCACCGGCTCAGTCTCAATCTCGGTTGTAGAACAAGCTGGAGTGTTGGATCATACCGGAACGGTAGCAGCGACCCTCGTCGATGTCACTTCACTGATGCGCTGGATGACGTGCGCGGTGCCGACGCAGTGATGCGGTGAATCCTTATGAGCTCGCCTTCTCTTGCTCGATCCTTCGCCTCATGTCCGCAAACTTCCCTGGCAGCTGGCCAAGGTAATGTCGCGTATGCTGCCGTAAGGCATCAGCCGGGATCGGGGGGAGATTGTCTGCGCGCTCGAGCAGCCGACGCTTCAACTCGGCGATCCAGTCCTCTTCGTCCAACAGCTGGCGGTAGGCATAGAGGTGATCATATCGCAAGGTTAGTGCCTTGAAGACGCGACGTCGCTCCGGCGGGTGCAACCCCATAAAAGCGGCTAGGAACCGATCGAGCGACATTAACCTCAGTACCGGCACGCTGACATAAATACCGCGGCGAGCTTCTGGAGCGAGGTAGATATCCGTACAGAACGTTTCAACCTCTCCGCGCTCAAGTGCCGACAGGAGGTGCTCGGCCGCCTCCGGCATACACCGTTCTCGCCAGGACACCGCCTTTGCCTCGAGATACTCGCAAAGGGTCTTGAATCTTGGATCATCGTGCCGTTTGAACTGAAGGCCAAGGCTTCCATTCATGCTGCGATCTATGGTGAACGACGAAGCGGCCTCGTCGGCCGTTGCGGGACGGTGATCGTAAATCTCGTCTATGAAGCTTTTCAGTCGCCCCTCGATGTCACCGTTATCCCAGCCTGCTTGCCCGATGTCGGCAAGCCACAGGCCGAGGCCGAGAATGTGCGGTATCTCGTTTTCCTCATAGTCGCGCCTCTCGGCGAAATCCTTCTCGAAGCGAGACACGATCGAGGAGACCTCGCTCTCCGGCTGTTCCGTGGAGAACCATAGAGCGCGCCAGGATGGAAGACTTTCCACCGGCGTAAACAACGGATGCGCATCCAGCTGCCGGTGGATCTCCGGCATGTCGTATATAGACTTCGTGATGATCTGAACCGCAGTGTCGAAGGTAATTAACTCGCCCGAGAAGTCGACCGTCGGGTATGTCTTGGTCACATCGTCCATTTGCCGCGTGGTCGGCGCCGTTCCATCCTCCTCTGAGCGCCGCCGCATCATAAACACGTTGATACTCGGTACGCCGAAATCCTGAAGCGCTATCTGGCGGGAGCGAAGTTCCAGGGAGGTCGCCAGGAGGAAGGTGCACATGCGGAGAATTGCCACCTCGTTCTGGTGATACCGTTCATCGAGCAGGTTGTAGAGGCGCTCGAAGTTCCACAGGAATTGCTTGAGAAGGCGTAGATTGCCCAATTTGGAATCGGCGAAGACCTGCAGGATGTCCTGGCGGTTATCTGCAAAAAACGTAACAACAGGATCGGTGTCGACCTCGTCAAGAAAAGCCTCGTATGCCGTTTCCACGTCAGGGACGACGACGAAGGTTTGCCCAACGGTCTTTTCTTTGCGTCGCTCGTATTCCTCCCTCGCGGCGATCTGCTCCGGCCTTTTCGCGGCGATTTCCTCCTCGTTGGCGAGGATAATGACCTTGCAACCATCGTGTTCAACGAGCGGATTGATGTAGCCAAGTATCTCGACCGGGTCCATTTTGGCTCGTTCGAAATCGTCGAAGATGATGACTCGGCTTTTCGCTCCGTCGAGCAGTTCGGCCACTTTCAAATCCGGGAACTGGGAGCCAAGCGACAAATCCCCCTTGTGCAATTCGCTCAGGTCGATCTTGACCGTCGTCTTCAACAGCCCCTTCATAACGGCGCCGACTAAGCGCATGCCCTTGCTGGATAGGACAGGATGCAGCTGCTGATATAGCTGCTCTCCGATCCCGGCAGCGTCCGTCACACCATAGAGAGAGACATACAGAGGGCGGTTCTTCTCGTCTGGAACGAATTGCTCATCCAAGGCTCCCTTGAGCGCGGTGATGAGATGCGTCTTTCCGCTTCCCCATTTGCCGTCGAGCATGATGGCGTACTGTTGGGCGTGGGGAAAACTACAGTATTCCAGGACGGCATCAGCGACGGCCCGGTTCTTTCCGAACTCAGATGGCTTATCGACTTTGGGCTCTGTCCCAGGCAAGTGCAGACCCTCTCGGGAACGGATGTCCGTTGTTGAAGCGACTGCCGCCCGCTGAGCGCGCAATAGGGGCCGGACAGCCGATAGAAACCGGCGAAGCATCGGCTATCGTATCCCTCGGTTCTCTTCGGTCCGCCAGAAGCAGCGACAACGTATCAGCAGCCGCCGTTCGCCGCGATCCAGCTATCCAGAGACGTGCTTAAGAAGTCGGCCCCCGGCTCGGACTTACAACTTGTCGCCCTGTTCGAGCGCAGGATTTTCTCCTTGAGCCAGAAATTCCGCGCCTTGATATGCGTCTCGTCTCGAGGGCCACAGCATCGGCCTGGTATCCTCTCCGCCCTGATCAGAGCCTCTCTGACGGTCAGCACCTGCAAGCGACCATAGTTCACAGCCCAGTCACGGGTTGGTCGGAACACCGCCAACAAGCGCATCTTCAGCAACCCGGACCGCGGTATGCAGCCATCGATGCTGGAAACGTGAACGTTCCTCAATGCAGCGTCCGGCGGAAGCTTCGTAGATGCAGATGCTTGGCTGAGCTGGAACATTGCCTCAATTACATCACGCTCATAGCGCAGGCTTCGGAAAATGAGCGTGGGCCGCCACTCCGGCACGTACCAGGGTGTGGTGCGGTAAGCCGAAAACAAGAACCCGCACGCTTCCAACAACCTGCTGACGTCGCCCGTCGTCTCGTCCAGATGCGCCTCCCATTCTTCACGGAAGCGATCCCGCTGTTCCACAGGCAGCCTATTCACGGCCCGCTGGGCCACCCAGGATGTCAAGGTGGGCAACTTGGCTTTGATTTCATCGGCTAATAGCCGCGACGCGATCATCGAAATTAGGCCCATGAGAGCCTCCGAAAAGCGGGTTCAAGTTCGTTCAACGCGGCGCGCGCTTTGGTCGAGCCAATCCCGGTCAGGCGATAGAAACGCTTCCGTGGCCTCCCCAAATCACGGGGATCGCCATCCTCCCATCGGCTCACCAGCCAGCCGACACGCTCTAAGCGAGCCAGAATGGGGTAGAGTGTACCGGAAGGGAGTTTTCCCTGAACGCCGATGGAGGCGCCGGACAGTTCTCCCCCAAAGGTCTCCAAGAGGGCGGAAACCACCTTGATGGTCGGCCCTGTCATGCGTGGTTCATCGCTCATGGTAGAAACTCTACATAGGGGTCTCGATGGGTGTCAACGGCTGTTATCGGAACCGCCCGATTTCTCAAAGGGCTCCCGACGGATCGCCATTCCGCTAACAGACTAGGGCGAGACGTTTAAAGCCCACTCGGGCCGAAACCGCAGGTCGGCGACTACCCCAACATCCCCGCCGCCCTCGCCCGGTCGAGCAGCGCCTTAACGCTCGACGGGGCCCATGCCCGGCCGCTTTGCGGCAGCACCTTCATCCGGGCCAGCTCCGCACCCACCTCGGCCAGTGTCGCTTTGGGCTTTCCGCTCACGAACGAGGCGGCCAACTCCATCGTGCGGCGGCGCTCCCCGTCTCCCTTGCGCCAGGTCGGCCGCGGCGCGCGCTCGAGGACGGCGGCGTCGACCAGCCCTTCCCGCGCCAGCATCGCCACCGTGCCGGTCAGGCGCTTCTCGGTGAACCTGGCACGGCCGGCCGGCAGCGCGGCGTTCACGGCGGTGGTGACCTTCTCCCAGCTCTGGGCCGGGCGCAGGCGGCGCACCACTGGGAGCCATTCGTCGAGCTGGGGCAGTAGCCGCTCGATGCGCTTGCTCTTTCGTGCTGCTGCGAGCCGGTGCTGGGCGGCAGGGTCCCGGCTTCTCATTCCGGGGTGACCGGCATACCGGCCCCGGGCCTTGGCTGCGGCGATCCCAGCCTTGGTGCGCTCGCGGATGAGGCTACGCTCGAACTCGGCGACGGCACCGAGCATCTGGAGCACGAGGACGCCGCTCGGTCCGGTAGTGTCGATCGGGTCGCGAAGGGAGCGAAAGTGCGCCCCCCTGCCCCGCAGCGTCTCGACGATCTCCAGTAGATGCGCCAGCGACCGGGCCAGCCGGTCGATGCGGGCCACCACCAGCGTGTCGCCTTTCCTGATCCGGGCCAGCGCGTGGGCCAGCTGCGGCCGCTCCCGGCCCATCCTGCCCGTTAGTCGACCGTCCGCGGAGGGGTGGTTGATCCTGCGGCGCCGGCATATCGGTGGGCACGTCGCCGCATCGAGCGGCTCGATTGATGCGATCCCGCAAGTGCGCGTTGCATCTCCGGCCTGTGGCCTAACCGGCTATTCGGTGCGGAACGGCGGGCAACCCCTACTCTAGGAGGAGGGCAACGTCCGCCCCATCCCGCGATGCGCCTGCCGGGGCGAACCGGCGTAGCCTGCTCCACCCGGTGTCGAGAACAGAGACTTTGCCGGGCAAGAGCGACAGGCGCAAAAAGTTCTCTCGACTCGACGGCACTGTTCACTTTACGTTCTGTGCATGCGCCAAATCCCCGCCCTCATCCTTGCCGGGCTTGTCATCTTCGTCGGCATTCAGCCCGCACGGGCAGCGCCACCTATGCGCTACCCGGACGGCCTGCAGCCCGAGGTGGACAGGCGACTGTGGCACGATTTGGCCCTGATCGGCTCCCTCGACTACACGCCCTACTTCCGGGCGGTGAACTTCATTGTACGGTATGCTCGGTCGAAGGGCATCCTGTTCCAGGGCCGGGGATCGGCTGCCAACTCTGCCGTCTGCTACGTGCTGGGCGTCACCGCCATCGACGACCCCGTCCTCCGCCCGCTTTCGACGCTAAGCCCGATCGAGCGTCATTCGATCGACTACAGCGGTCTGGATGCGGCCACGGCCTACGCCGACGAAGCGATCGACCGCGCACGCCGACTGCTGAAATCGTTCGAGCTTATGAGTCGGATCGTCACATGATTTGTCAGCAGCGGTGCTGCAGCGGCTCGGACAACGACCTGCGCAAAATCACCCCGGATGCGTCGTTGGCCGCCCCCCGGCATTTTGAGGTATTGGGCGACTTTGCAGACGTTTCGGATGCATCGATCACGAAAATCGTGACAGCTCGCTGCCGATGGATGATCGACGATTGCGCTTCAGGGTGTGTTACGACATTTTTGGGGACTTAGTAATTTCCCAACGAACGAAACAGCGGTCTAACCCGCATTTTAACGCCAAAGCCAACCTGTCCTTGCCGACATGGACGATGGCGCCAATCTCTTCTTGGAGGGCAGTTGTGCCAAGGTATGAGTGGTTGAGCTCGAGCCATCCCGCACTTATAAAACTTTGGGTGATTGTAATATCGCAATGACGTGACCGGTTTATCGGGTGGAGGATCGGCTGTGGCATTATTGGTCGACGATGATCTTAGGCAGCCTGCGGATGCAGCGGCTAATCCCGCCGCACCCTCTGATGGATCGATCCTGTTGCAGACCTGCCGGCCAGTTACCCACGCTGAAATCGCGGAAAGACTTAAGAATGGCGGACATATACGTGGAGCAGTTCTCGAGGCACAGGACGACAGCAAACAACCGAAGTATGCAGTCTTCCTCCTAACAAACTGGCGGAAAGGCTATTGCGTGCTTCACGTGCATTGGCCCGCTCGCCCGCGGTTTTTTTGTGACCTCGACCGCTTACTGGTGCTACTGAGGTTTGAATATAGATTTACCGGCACTATTGCCCTTAAACGCGCCAGCAATGTTTCCGAAGGAAAACGGCATTGGCGCGTGACACTTTAGTTCAGCACTGAGGATTGGTTTGAGACGTTTACCATAATTACCGCCCGACCTGTCTTGCGGACGGCCCGGCGCACATGGAGAACGACCGCTATGAGCGAGATGAGCATTCAGGGTGACGGCAGCTATCAAGAGGGGGCTCTGGCACGGCGATGCGGCTATGACACGTCGCTCCTGGGCGACTGTGACGAACTTGTCGGTCTGATCGCCAAAAGCAATTCTCCTGACGGTCCATATAACAGTGTCGAGGCACGTAACGGGTCAGAGGCTGACTTTGCGGTCGCTCGGCGTCAGCAGGCCGCGATAATCAATCGCGTCGAATACCTGGCAGGGCAAATCGCAGATAGGGCTGCCACAAGCGATGGCGAAATCGAAGGCAAGATCCACGCTCTTGATGCTCTCACTGCGGTGGCTTCCTGGGAGCGAGACTCATTGTGGACGTTGCGCGTTTCCATCGACCGAGACCGGGCCGAAGTCACGAAAGCATTGCACCTACCCTTAGTGGCCCGCGCACAGCCGGGCTGGCTTAGTCGATGCTTTGGCCTGTCTGCTCGCCTTACTGGCTGAACCAGCCGCCAGATTTCGAGTCTCGTTCGCACCACTGAACCATACGCTTTCCCCAGTCTTAGCAGTGGAGGGTTTATGCGTTCAGTTCTTCTGGCGACCACCTTGGTCGTCTTTCCGTTCGCGGCAATGGCACAGCCACAGTGTGCGGTGCCGGGGCCAATCTCAACAGCGATTGAGCCCACGATACAGCTGCCGCCAGCAATTACCGTAGGCGGTCCGCCTGTGCCCTTGATGCCGAGGGCCGGGGCTGTCGCACCCCTGCCGGCTGATCCCACACCCGTCTCGGTTGCAAGTCAGGGCAATCCAGTCGGACCGGCCGAGCCAGCTTATCTGGCAAGTCGCTCGGCGACGCCGGACAAACCAGTCCGTCAGCTGATGACCCCGGACGAGATCAAGGCGATCCCCGTTCTCGTCCATATCGCGACGGCCGGCGCCAACATGTTTGACTTGGGCACGTCCCATGGCCTTCGCACAATCTATGCCCGCAATGGCGGTCAGGTCATGGTGTTCGAGGTGACACCCGACGGTCAGGCGACCGTCGCAGGGCTGATGACGGACATCTCCGTCGAGCAACTACGGCTGATGGGTGCAGCCGATGTCACCGAACTCCCAAGCCAGCATGGCCTTCAAGGCTTCTTTCTGCACAACGGCGCGCACTATCAGGTGTTCTACGCCAGTCCTGACAGTGAGCGGGTGATTCCGGGCGTGATGTGGGACGTTGCCGGGAAGAACCTTACGCAGGATCAGATCGCTTCCATCCCGGGCACCGTGCCCACGGTGACGATCGGGGGCGACACGCCATCTGGCGCCGATGGCACCTCCGCCTCCACGCCGACACTCAGCGGTTCCGCGCTGCTCGCTGTCGCTCAGGGTACCACCCATGGCAGCATCGGGAATGCGTCGGCACCGGAGCTGTGGATGTTTATCGACCCACAATGCTCCTTTTCGGTGCGGGCGATGCAGCAGCTCGAGCCGGCCATCGCTGCGGGGAAGGTCAGGCTGAATGTCATCCCGCTTTCCTTCCTCGACGCGGAAGACAATGGTCTGAGCACACGCAACGCTATCAGCCTGGTCAGTGAGCCCAGTGACCACATGGTCATCGCCTGGAAAACCGGTCGCGTCACAGGCTCTGCTTCTCCGGATGCCGGCGCCAGACTGAACGCAAACATGGCCGCTGCTGCATCCATCCAGCTTCAAGGCACCCCAACGTTTGTGTGGCGGAAGACGGATGGAACCGTCGGCCGTCTGGATGGTGTCCCGCCGGATGTGAACGCGCTGATCGCGTCGGTAGGGAGCTAGCGCCGTGGATCTGTATCCTCCGCAGAAGGCAGCTAGAAAGGAGGGCGGCGCGAAGCCGGCCTTCTTGAGACGAAACTGGCGCCGTGCCCGTTTCGTCGCTGGCGGCCCGATCGCCTCGATCGGCCTTGAGGAAATTTCGGGTGGGGCGAGGTTGATCGACAAGCTCTTCGGCGTTGTCCGCGGGGGCCCTCAAGCCGATGAGCGCTTAAAGGCGGATGTTGACGGCTCGATCGACCTGGTTGCGACCGCCTTCTGCTTCGGCGTTAGTCCCGAGGAAATGGTGAAGCGGATCTATGCACGGCGTGAACAGACCGTCCGAGCAGCATACACGACGTTCGCGTTGGGCTGCCTGTCGTTGCTGCTGTGGCTGTACGGCGTGGTGCAGATCAGGATGAGCAGCGGTCGCATCCTGTCGGCCATCGAGTTCCTGCCGTTTTGCGTATTGTTCTTCCTGCTGTCGTTCAAGTCCGCCTGGATGAACTGGCAGCTGCGGACACTGCGCATGGGCTCAGCCGTCGCCTATTTGCGGACGACCGAGCCCTTTCTGCCGCAATAAGGTTAGAACGTGCCGGGGGGAGCCGATGCGCTGCCTCCGGCGGCGCCGGTCGCCCAGTCAGCATGTTCATAATCAGGCCGCCCCTGGTCGACGGATGGATCCACCGGCCTGACGATGGTGCCGGCTCGGTTGAAGACGGGCGGGCGCCATGTGGCATTCGCCTGGCCGTAGGGGGCATACGGATCATAAAGGGGATGCTTAACCGGCGGGGCAGCCGGAGCATTATAGTGGCTGGCAGATTTGAGGTTGGGTGGTGTTGCGCAGGCCGTCAGCCCTAGCAACACAAGCCCGACGAGGGCGAAAGACGATCGCATGGCGCTCTCCCGATTGAACGAGAGCACCATGCTATAGGCCGGTGCGAACGGCCCCGATCTCTAGCTAGGACCGGTTGTTCAAGAGCTCTTCGATCCGCGCTTTTGCACGATCAGCCCAGGCATCCAGATTATTGTAGTTATACTCGTAGGCAGCCAAGCTTTCTCGCAAGCGCAGGTTCTCAGCCGCCAGCGCCTGATTTTGGGCGGCAAGTTCCTGATTTGCTGCCTGGAAGTCAGCAAGGCTTGCGCCCTGGCCATGACGGCCGACGAACCAACTCCCCGCTTGTCTCATGGTCCGGTCGTGTTCGGCCCACATACGACCAAGTGCAATACCAGCCCAGCCGCTTAGCCCGGTACTCGGCGATTCGTCGGACATCCTACCCTTCCTCTTCGGGAGAAGACCCTAAATCAGTTGCTGCTCTCAGGGTAGTATCCATACCACTGCTCGCTCGGCTGCTGGAAGCTCCACCTGTGCCGCCGGATGCTCCCGATCCGGCGCCAGGGGCGGCTAACAGTGGGGTTGACCCCATAGTATTGCCGATCTGTGCCGGCTTTCCGGCCCCTTCCATCGCAGTCAGCAAGCTGTTGTTGATTGTCCCTAGAGCCCCGGCAACACCAACAACGGCGGCATCTCTGCTGAACTCATCCATATCTACCCGGCCGCCCCCGCTGAACCCGAGCAAACGCGGCACATGATGCGGGATCAAAGAGATCATCCGGAACGACATCATGGCTGCGACCACATGGGTCATGACGAAGATCGACAGCAGGACCACCACACCAAGGACATTGGTGACGATCCAGCCATGCTCCAGCACGAAGCCGGCAGAGATGCCGAAGGTCTGCCGGATCAGGAAGGACATGGACGAGAAGAGGAAGTAGCCGAGAAACAGGCCGAACAGCATCAGCGTCGGCCGGAACAGCACATTGAACAGCAGTCCGTAGCCCTCGTTGGCTCTCCCGTGCAGTCCTTCACCCTGCATGGTCATGTGCGCCAGCATCCAAAGCGGGACAGCGATCACGGCTTCGCACACGAGGATCAACCATCCCATGACGCCGGCCATCCACATGACCCATGGGATCATCGGCAGCACGAATGCGATGGTGAGGCCTGGGATCAGGAGGCCGAGCAGTAGTAGGAAAATGGGCGTGCCGAGGAAGTTCATCAGAAAGTGGGCGGCAACGGTCATGCCGGCGCCGGTAAAGTTCAAGGTGAGGATTTGGAAAGCGGTTGTGGCCGTTGATGCCGTTCCCGAAGCGGCTAGCGCAGCCAGCCCCATGGCGGCGACGGCGATGGTCACCATGGTGTTGCCGAGGCTCATCAAGGCTGAAAATGGATCAGTCCAGTTATTGCCATTCGGCGCAATGGCTGTCTGGATAAGCTGCAGCATGTAGTCGTTGAGATGTAACCGGCGGAAAACTTGCTCGATCACCCCGGACCCATCCTGGCCGGGCGTAGCACCTGAAAATAGATCACCCTGACCACCTGGCGCACTCAAACCATCCTGGGTCGTGACGTAGTTCGAGAGCGTTGTCATGAAGGCCTGCGACGACTGGATCAGAGGCGCCAGATCGCTGGAGAGAGAGGGTCCGAAGCCGTCATAGCTCGGGGGTGTGAGCTGCGGCACGCCACTGAGCAGCGACAAGGTCTGCCCATTGAGGCGAGCGAACTCCAGGTAGTACGCGCCGGCGCAGGTCCATCCGCAGGCGCTGAGTTGCGTTTGATTTATACTACTGTTCGACAGGGCGGCAGCGCCGCCCGTCTGGAGGGACTCACGCAACGCCTTGGTAATGTTCTCTGAAGCGGTCGTCAGCTGCGTGGTATAGTCGCGGGTTGCATTGGTCAAAACACCCATCAGACCACTAAGATCAGATGCCTTTCTGTCGGCGAAGAATTGTAAAGCAATAGCTTGGACTTGGGTCGTGATGTCGTTGTTGAGGACATTGGTCAGGGCCTGTTGCTGGATGGAGCTTTGATCTACCGCAACCCCGGCGAGGTTCACTGCGCCCGACAGGGGAGCGGCAATCGTCACTGTTCCGCAAGCCGGTGCCGAGCCGATATTTCCGACCGATAAAGTATAGCCGAGGATCGTCATGGGTCCTGTCGGGCCGCCGATTTGGACCGGCGTAGGTTCTGGCACGAGTTGAGTTATCGCGTTGGTCGTGTTGGAGGCCGCGTTTACCAGTGACCGGCACAGTTCATTCTGAATCAAGCCTTCGACGATGGTCTCCGTCCCTGGCACCATAGGTTGGGCAACGACGAGAGCGTCCGGTCCGATTGCCTGCACCGCGTTGGTGTAGACGGCCTTTGCCATCCCAACCCCCCAAAGCGAGACCTTCACGACGGCCGCCTGACCGACGCTAAACCCAAGGGTCGGCACGGGGAACATCATGATCGCGGCAAAGCCCAACCGGACGATAAACATGCCGGTCATGTTGTTGCCGAGGAGGCGCGACGTCTCAGCGCCCCGGTGGATCTGCATAATGGTCGCGTAGCAGAGATAGGCCATGGCGATCGCCGCAACGAAGCCGGTGAGCTGGCCGATCATTTGGCTGATTACGGTGGTCTGTGTTGTCGAGACGCCGTTCGTCCCCGAGATGGGGAATACATTCTGAATGACCTGAGCGGCCCAATCCGTCCCCGGATCGAGGGCGCTCCAACTCAGATTGAAGCCGCTTCCGGTCGAGGTCTGGGCGACTGCGGGGACGGCCGCCGCGACGAGTAGTGCGACAAGCAGGACAGGCCAGGAACGACGCATGACATCCTCGCGGGAGAGTGGGTCCTGCGAGGATGCTTCGCGCTGGAGCGAACGGAGTAGTGTCTACGGAGCGGGGGACGGGCTGGCGGAAGCGCGGGCGCTCCGGTCCGCCGAGGGCGTGAAGGCGGCCTTCACGGCGCTGACAGCGCGATCCAGGACTTCCTTGAGCTTTTCGCCGAGGTCGTCCAGGACGCTCTTGCCATCTTGCTTGCTCGGGATTGCGGAGGTGGCTTTGCCGATCTCGGCGTCGAGTTTCTCGAACCGTCCCTCGAGAGCGGCAGCGTTGTTCTGGCGCGTACCGATGGCGGCAACCGCGGTGCGATCGGCGCCATACTGTTGCAGGCCGCCAGCCATTTTCTCCCACGCGGCCGCGGCGCCACGCTCCATCACCAGGTCGGCGTTGAACTGGGACCGCAGTCCGGCAAAGCGTCCACCCTCGCGCATTTCGGACAAGACAGCCTGCATGCCGCCGGGCTCAGTCTTCGCCGCATCCTGTATCTTGGTAAGGATGCTGGAGCCGGGACCACTGGCAAAAGCTTGTATGGCCTCCAGCGCCGCCCGCTGAGACTTCTCCGCTCCCTGAATGGTGGCTTCATCGCGGCGTTGCTGCAAGACGTTCTCGTGTCGCTCCGATCGATCTGCAACAGAAGTTGGCTGCCGATCCCAGTTCGGGTTCTCTTGCTGGACATTTCGCGCCAGGGCAGCAAGCGCCTGGGCCACAACGCCAGGTCCACGCCCTGTAACCGTCGCCTGTGGTGAGGCCGGGGGGCTCGGAGCTGTTGTTTGCGGTTCACGAAACTGCGGCGGCCATGAAGACGCAGGCTTATCTTCGACGGTCTGATTGCCCGGCGATCTAGCAGCTTGCTGCGGATTGACAGGAGCAGTGCCAACAGGGCTGGGACGAGAGGCCTGTGCTGCAGACGTGTCCGTTGCCGGAGCCGCTGTAGTCGCACTGGCAGCCAGCCGAACGCGGTTCTCCAGGGTTTCGACGCGATCGCGTATGTCGGGGCTATTCTGGTCGGCGGCACGGGCTCCGACGTTCACGGCCAATTTGCGTATATCACCGACCAGGCGTGCATCATCCATCGAAGGTGTCGCACGCATCATCTCCTGGAGACGGTCGTTCTGCAGCCCCGGGGCGGTGACGGCGAGGCGTCCCATTTCCTCCCGCAAGCCCTGCGGGACGGACGAGATCGGTCCGCCGAGTTTTTCCATGTCCTGCAGGGCATACGCGACCCGCGTGCGGAAGGCAGCGTCTTGCGTACGCTCGGGCTGCTGGCCTGCCGTCTGGGCCAGTTGATGGATGGTCCGGCTGAGGTCGGGATCCTTGGCTGCGATTGTGGAAGCGTCGCGGTCAAGTCGGGTCACCAGGTCGTGGATCGGATCGCGGCCGCTGGCCTTTTCAGGGCCGGCAGGCGTAACCGGGATTGTGCTTCCATCCGGCATCGAAGTCTCCTGTCAGTTTGAAGCCATAGAGGGTGAGGGCATTGGGGTCGTTGTTTTGAATCTGGCTTCCTCGTTGGCCGCGAGCTGAGCGGCCGAGAGCGTCGCGTTGAGCAGGGTGACCCGGTAGTTCTGCATTGCCAGGTAGTTGCTGAGAGCGAGTTCGGTGGCGACTTCGCGTTCGACCGAGGCCGGCGGCATAGCCTGCAGACCGGCGGCCCATGCTACGTCGCTGATCCGCCGCGTAACTTCGAGGCTAAGGGCCTGGAGCCAGGAGCCACTGGCCGGAACAGGTAAGCCCTCG
Source organism: uncultured Acetobacteraceae bacterium (assembly GCA_964242215.1). Classification (GTDB taxonomy): domain Bacteria; phylum Pseudomonadota; class Alphaproteobacteria; order Acetobacterales; family Acetobacteraceae; genus LMUY01. The sequence goes on from CAXTCJ010000002.1 coordinate 21,337, forward strand.
TTGGTGAGCACCGCTTGCTGTTGAGCGGTGAGGGTGACGCCGGGTGTCTGCTGGCCGATCGCCATATTGATAGCGCTTCGGGCCAGGGACATCCGGGCGTTATACGACCGGCGCCGGGCTGCGGCGTCCTGACCATTGATCGATGTTAGCTGGTCCATGCGGAGGGCGGCCGGAACGATGGGTTGGATCAGATTGGTGCCGAAGTCGTTGGCGGCGTTGATCCCGTTCTGATCGGTGAGGTTGTCGGCTCCGAACAGGCTGGAGACACGTTGGTCGGCATTCTGCTGAGCGGTTATGCCGCCCGGGCAAAGACCTGCCTCATTTTCAGTGGCGGAACAGTAGCGGCTAAGATGCATCATGCCGGATGCCTGCATGGCTTGGCCGGCGCCGTAATAGGCCGGCGTGCCTGGGAGCCCCTCGCCACGGGGGTCCATCACCGACTCGATGGTCTGCCCCGTGCGCCAGCCTTGCAGGGCTGCGGCCGTGACGACCTGACCACTATCGATCGCGGTGCAGTTCTGCACGTTGGGTGTCTGCTGGTCGCGGATTTCGCTATTGCGAACATCCCGCTGAAATCGAGCCATGGCGGTGTTGGAGGCATCCGTAATCTGCTGCTGAGCGCCCACTTGCGCCTTCGAGTAATTCGCGTTCTGCGTGAAGCCTCGCAGTAGAAGAGTGTTCGTATCGCCATAGGTCGTGTTGCCAATAGCGGTGTTGATGTCTTTCATTGTGCTGGAGACAGTATTCTGAACCGTATTCATCGCATTGAGGACGTCGAGAATACCTGTCTCTTGGGCAAGCGACTTGATTTGCTGAGCAATCGAGGCGACATCGATTGTCGCCATCTGTGCAAGGGCCGGCACGGCGCCGAACAGCATCCCACCAATCGCGACACCCGCGACCGTTGCTAACAAGGTGTTCCGGTTCATCTCCGACTCCTAGTACAAGCCGCCGGACTGCACGACCGGGTAGCCGGTCGGAGCGGTCGGCGCACCGTTCATGTAGAGGCCGTAGCCCTGCTGTGTGTTGTATCCAGTCGCGACTGAGCCGATTGGCGGGCCGCCGCCGCCAAAGCTGATCTTCGGACACATGATCCCGCTGCCGAGGCCAAGCCCGAAACCCATGTTGAACCCAGTAACAGTCAAGCCGCATTGGGCGCTTCCAAGCGCGCTCTGCCACGCAGTGTTCACGGCCTGGCAGAGTTGTCCCTCGACGGCGGTGAGCAGGTTGCTCGGGTTTAGCAGGTTGGTGATAACGTTGAGCCCGACGCCGCTGAAGAAGTTCTGCAGGCAGGAGAGCTTGGTGACGCTCTGCGGCGGGTTGATGCTGGCGTCGTCGGCGGCAATGCGTGAGCTCACGCCATTAGCCGCGGCCTGCACGATGGTGGCGCAAGCCTGGCTGCCGGTCGTGCTGGTGGCGGCTTGAGCCATGGCGGCGGCAGGGCTCAGGACCGCAGTGAAGATCAGACCGGCGATGGTCTTGTGCATCATGCGGCCTCCCGAGCTTGGATAGCTGGCTGACAGGCGCTCAGCAGCAGTGCTAGCCGCTCCGGAGCATAGAGGCGCGCCAGCAAGGACGGGCGCACGGCGGCGGCCAGGGTCGCCTGAAGGAACTGACCAGTCCCGGTCTCGTCGCCCTCCAGCACGGCAGCAAGCACGGCATCACCGTCCGGAATCCCGGCCTGCATGATCCAGTGCATGACGCGGAGGCTTCGCGGCAGCCCGAGTTGACCTATTACCGTCCTCAGCTCCTGGCGCCCCGGATCGGCCTTCAGGGTCGCGGCCAGACTCTCCGTGCCCTCGAGCAGGGATCTATCCAGAGCATTTCCAAGCCGAACCAGGGCATCCTCGACAACGGGCGCTGCCTCGACGACGGTTACCGGATCGGTGGCAAGCTCTGGCTTGTCTGGTTCCTCAACGCGCAGCCATTCGAGCACGGATGTTCTGGCTAGGTCTGGCACGGTCGGGTCCTCCTTCACACTCAGTCTGCGTGAGATTGGTCCTGGCCGGTGCGAACGGACGTAGACTTATTCGGTTATCTTGATCGTGTCGCCGGACTGAGCTGCATGGATGCCGAGTGGCGACAAGGTAGTGTGCAGCACTTGCCGCCAAGGCTTGCCGCCGATCCAGCTCACCCGTACTTCCCGATCGACGGAGCTGCCATACTCCACCTTCACAGTGGCCGGCACGATCTGCCGGATCGCAAACGCCAGTGGCACGTCGTGACCAAAGCCCCTTGCTAGGACCGGACGCAAAATCGCTCGAGGCGGCTTGATCGGAGCATCCAAGGCAAGGGGTTGGCCGTATCCGGACGGTGTGGCCGGCGCCGAGGCGGTCACGGGCGGCGAGGGAGAGCCATTTATTTTGAAGTCGACTTGAACTGGCTGTAGTAACATGAATGCACCACTCAGCCCCAAAGCTACCCCGATTGCCATGCTATCCTCCGCTATATAGAGCCTACCCGGTGACGGTGCGAACGAGGCGGGCATGGTTGGTTGCTGGAGGGAGGACAGAGGCAAGGTGAACGAACGGTACTTACTTGGTCGTCTGTCTCGCCAGTGGAAGCCAAGTTCGGTGCCGCTGCTTACATTGGAAGGAAAAGCTTAGTGTACGACATGGCAGGGCTAAATGGCTAAACTGACAAAGACTATCCCCATGCCGTCGACTGACAGGGAGCCCAGGACGGGTAAAGCTGGGCTTGACCTGGGGCTTGTCGAAGTAAAGAGCGGAACGACTAGTCGGACCAAGCTTAAACAAGCCAACGATTCTTCTACGAAAGAAGAGATAGATCCTGACCCATTGCTAATCTATATGGCTAAAGCCGTATTGAAGAGGCGAAAGGAGATGGGCTTAACTCAGCTTCAATTATCCCAAAAGGCAGGGTGTAATTCGACTGCTATCTTTATGGTCGAAGGCGCGAAGCACAACATGACGATCCGAAGCGTGATTCTGCTTGCTGCCGCATTGGACCTGCAGGTCAGCGACTTCTTCCCGCGGAGCACACCGCGAAATGCTGCGAAGATGGCCGAGGTCTCGGAAGTGCTGACGGATCTGGCTGGCAGGTTCGCGATCCAAGTCAGATCACTCGAGCGCCTCGCGGCAGAAATAAAGGACGACGCCCAGCAGTAGCTGGCTAGCACCAACGCGCGTCAGTCGCGTTGGATAGTGCAGCGAGAGGCGCCACTCCTGTTTTCGGTCCGCCTTTCGCTGCCCATCAAAGAAAGCCGTAAGCCGCAGCGGCACAAAGTTTTTCTCATTCGCACCAGTTAAGCATGGACGGACCATGTTCGGTCATGGCTAAACTCACTCGGTCCCAAGGCTGAGCCCTATCAGGGCTCAACGTAGCGCCAAGCTGTGAGACGTTAAGGTCCGACTGTCGATGCGCAAGCATTGGCCTGATCGTCGTCGTTTTGACGGTATCTGACCTGGAACACCCACTTCCCATAGAACCCGGCCTTAATCAGCTATCTTCACTGCCAACCGGGTTTCCTATGGACATGTGGTTGTGCCGAATGGTTATAGTCATGCTTAGGAGCGCGGGAGGTAGTCAATGCGTGGTTTAGAAGCGGGCGGCTCATCGCCGACGACACAAGGCTCGTTTCTACCGACGGGTGCAGTACCAGAGCACATTGGACCGAAAGCGACAGAACCGTTCACCACAGCTCAATATCGGCAGTTGCTGACCGGTATGATCGGGCAAGGTCACGGTATAGAGGCGATCTGCCTGTTCTTGACCCTGACGCGCGATGCTTTGCTCGATCTGGTCGTGCTGCTGGACCTGCCTCGGCCGCACGACTCGGCGTATCGCCATTCAGGGGGCACGCGAGCCTGGTCCGCGCTGGAATATCCAACGCTGTTGTTAGGCTGGATGGCAAATTGGCCGACGTTGTGCATTGCTGAACGAACGGGCCGGACGCGCGGGAGTATCTGGGCCAAGACGAAGCGCATGGGCTTGCCGCGTCGTGATCGTAAGTCGCTCGTATGGCCAGAACACACGCCGGCGCTTCAAGACATCATCGCCCAACCGAGCGCATCCACAAAGCTTCCGGATCACTGGTCGACACGCGGAACACAGAGCCCGATCAACTTAGTATCCAAGCGCAACGGCACTGAAGTCGATTGGCCTGGTAGCCCCGGCGCTCTGATCGATATCGGTTTGCGCTGCTGGTCCGGTCAGCGGCCGTCGAAAATTGCAGAAGATTACGGCGTTTCCTACCGCACCATCACGTCGCAGCTGCATTGGCTGCAAATTCCATCGACGCCGCGGAGCCAGCAGGTCGACCACTTCGACCCGTCCATCGGCGAAGCCAGAATGGCTGAAGCCCGATACAGGATGACGTTCTGCGTTTCCGATAACAGATTTCCCTATTGGACACATCGGCTACGCCGCGAGAAGAGCCGACGCGACGTCAAGGCCAAGCTCTACGAGATGGCGTTTATATAGAATTCGGCTGTCGTTCGCACCGGCCTCGGTGACACTGCCTTGACTGCTAGACCAGGACACGCCGATGCAAAATCAGACCGATGCGGTCAGCCGCAGACTATCGGACCCCGACTTCCAAGGTTGGGTGGTTCGCAACAGCATGCTGCTGGTGCTCGTCCTTTCCGGCTTGCTGGCCGTGTTCGTGGTTCATGATGGCTATGTCTGGACGCACCCTGCGCAGCCTGTGTACTTCTTTGTTGACGGCCATAACCCGCCGACCGCGGCGGTGCCGCTCGACAGTCCGATTGTCGACGACACGGAATTGCTGGAGTGGTCCGTCAAGTGGGTGTTGGCGCCCTACAATGTCAATTATCACGACTTTCCGCAGCAGTTGAATGCCGCAGGCCGGCACTATACCAAAAATGGTTGGAGTAGCTTTGGTGCAAGCTACATCAAAGGCGGCAACTTCGAGGAAATGCAGCACGCTCGATTGACGTGTTATGCACAAGCGCAGCGGAGTGCGGTCATTCGCCAAACATCAGTCATTGGTGGGCATCTGGCATATCAGATCCAGTTCCCGATGGTGCAGACCTGCGAGAACGTCAATCAGCAGAGCACGTCGAACCTGATGATGACGGCGACAATCATTCGCATGAATGATCAGGATCACTCGGACGGTCTGGCCATCGAGCAACTCAACGCCAAAGCCTTTTGAAAGCGAGCTCAACATGCGTCGAGATTATCTCCTGGCCACGGTATTGCTCGTCGGGTTGGTGCCAATAGGTGCAGTCGCGCAGACCGGCCCCGGCCCTGCCCCTGCGCCCGATACGACTGGTGAACCGCCGGTCGGCCAAGGGCTCGATGGCCTCGATGCTGCCGGGCAGCGTGCTGTACACAATGCCATTCCATTCACGCCAGAGATGATTCAGGAACTGCAACGTCGCTATGGTGCGGTCCAGGGAGCCCAGGAACAGGCAACACAGCTGATTGCGTCGCCAGTCAACCGCTTGGTCAATGCTGCCTTCGCGCCGGGTCAGGCGACGAACATTATCCAAACGGTACGTGGCTACCCGACCGCAATTAGTTTCTTCGATGCGACGGGACAACCCTGGCCGATTGGTTGGAACACGAACAGCAACGCCGCCAATGTCTCAGGCGGAACCAACTGTAATTCCTCACAGTCCGGCTCTGGCGGCGACGGCAGCCCATCTGTCAATGCGGTGGGCTTCTATGTTTGCGTGCCAGTCAAGGGCAGCAACACCATCGAGATCACGCCGATGTCGTTGGTGCCTCGTGGCGGTCTGGTCGTGAACCTGCAGAATGCCCCGAAGCCGCTCTCGTTCTTGCTGATTTCCGGGCGTGATCGCTACGATGCGGACATGAGCGTTCACGTCTCCGATCGCGGGCCGAATGCCAAGGTGATGGTGGATACACGACCGGGCGCACCGGTAACCGGAGCGCCTTACCTCAACTCGATGTTGGCCGGCGTGGCTCCGGCCGATGCCATCCCCTTGGACGTATCGGGTGTGTCGCCGGATGAGGTGCGGGCATGGCGCCTCGGCGGGGAGACTTACATCCGCACCCGATACACCTTGATGTCGCCCGCGTGGGACGCGTCCGAAAGCGGGGAAGGCGGCACCACGATCTATGCCATTCCAAGCACGCCGGTCGTCCTGCTTTCGGCCGACTCTCGCACCGTATCCGCCGAGTTGAAGGAACCCCGCTGATGTCCGGTTTTGCAAGCAAGCTCCAGATAGGCAGCGTGTTCAATCGTTCGGCCTATGCAGGCCCGCGCCGTTTTCTTGTCATTGGCGGTTGTATCGTTGGCGTGGCCGGCGCAATCGCGTACGTCTCGATGTCGGGTTCGACCGAGCCGTTGGTTTCGCAGACTGGGAGGCTCCCGAAAATTAATCCGCTGCCGGGCGGACTGAATGGCAATTCTCAGCAGAACAAGCTAGCTCTGCAGACCAACCAGGAGCAGGCCGAGCAGGCGGCTCAAGGGGGTCTCTCCTATACGCCGCCGATAGCCGCCAGCCAGACGACGACACCGGCACCCATCATCACGCCGCAACCCGCGCCGATCACGGCGCCTACCGTGGCGCTGCGTCCGGTATCGCCTGCGGCACCGACCGTCGTGTCACAGCCAATCCAATATCGGCCCGATCCCATGGCGAGGCAGGTGGCACAAACGGCCCAAGTAACCCAGGCGGTACAAAACGACCCGCAGGAGCAACAGACATATACCGACGCCGTTAATCGCTTGCTGCGCGGTTGGAACGGTCGCGCCCCGCGCACCGATGTGGTTGTAGACCCGTCATTAGGCTCTGTTGACGCGGCTGCTGGTACACAGGCAGGGACAGGGCGGTCGGGAGACGATAATCGCGCGACCCGAAATGCCTCATTCGGATCCCGACTGGACGCCAACGGCGGCGGAACGACAGCTGGCCGGCTACTGATGCCAGCTGGTCGCGGCATCTTCGCCCATACGGTACTGGCAGTGTCGTCGGACTCCGAGGGTCCCGTGGTGCTGCAAGCGGACTCAGGGCCGCTGAACGGTGACAGGATGATTGGGACATTTGGTAAAGCCAGTTCCAATGGGGCTGGCTCCTCCGATCGCCTTGTCATCCGGGTGAACTCGATCGAGCACCGTGGTCAGACGATCGGCGTCAACGCGATCGTCACGGCGCCCGACACCATGGAGACGACGGTCGCCAGTAGCGTGGACGAGCATTATCTTGCGCGTTTCGCTTTGCCGGCGGCGGCGGCGTTTGTCTCGGGGCTGGGTCAGGCTTTGGCAACAACCTCCAACACGAACAGCGTCCTCAGCCCTCTTGGTGGAACCTCTTACTCGACGCAGTTGAACTTTCCGCAACAGCTCGGTGTCGGTGCCGGTGTCGCAGCCCAACAGCTCAGCAACACCCTCAATCAGCAGGCGCCTCGCTCACCCACGATCCATGTGGATGCCAATGTGAACGTAGGCGTCATGTTCCTGGCACCCGTCACGGAAAATAGCCGCTAAGCCGAGTTTCCAACAGCCGTTCGCTCCGGCCTGCCTGATCCTGGCATCAGTTTCAGCAAGCGGGATCGCCATGGACACGCACATCACGGACCGGCCTGAGATCCAGGTCGAAGGAACGGAGGAAGCTATCAGCCACGCGACAGGCGGTCCGGACACAGACCGCCTGAGCAGTTTCCGCTCTCTGAACGAAGGTGAGCCGCGTCCACCTGAAGCGACAGCGCCAACCCCGGCTCGGAAGTCTCGTCGTAATGGCCTGATGATCACCGCTTGCGCGATTGTCGTGCTAGCCGCTGCCGGCGGTGTGTTTTGGATATCGCCCTACAATCACACCAGCATGGCCGATCTTACGCGAGTGGCAGGCCGAGCAGAAACTGCCGTGCTAACCCCGATCCACAGCGCAGTCGGGCAAAACCCGTCGCTGCCGGCGCCGATTGCTCCTGCAGCTCGCTTGGCCCGTGCGCCAGAGCCGTCCGCGCCCACGCCTTTGCGGGTCCCACCACCCGTCTTGGCCGGGCCACGGGCAATCGGTGATGATATGGCTGAATTCCTTCGCCTCGGCGGACAGACGACAGCCATGGCACCCCCGGCTCTGGCGAAGCGAGTTGAGCCGCCGTCTGTCTTGAGCAAACCACCTGCCGGGCAGGCACTTGCTTCGCATGACCAAGACCCGGCGGGTGTTGACCCGCACGTCCCCTCAGCCGCTGTGGCTACGCCAAAGGCTCCCGTCGTTGCAAGTCTGCCCCCGGCCATCGTGGAGCACGCGAACTCCGCGCCGCAAACGGCTGCCCCCGAACAGCATCCGGCCGGAGGAAGTGCCACCGTTCCAAATGATCCTGTTACGGCCATCGCTGCCCTACGGCCGGCGCCTATGACCGACGCCCAGCAAATTCAGGTCCTTGATCTTGTGACCCAGCTCGGCACCCTAGTACGGGACCAGCGGGCACAAATTACCCAGTTGCGCCAGGACCAGCAGAACTTAGTGGAGCGGGTCGATAGCTCGCTCAACGATTTCACGCGGCGTATCTCGTTGTCAGAAGCGCGTGGCGCCCTTGGCGCGGCTGCGGGAGAACCCCGGCCGATCCAGGCGGCCGGCGCGGCACCGGTGATCGCTACACCGGTTGCAGCCCGAGTGGCGGTGCCGATCCCGGTGTCTGCGCCCGTCGATACCGGTCCCCACCGCTATCATGTGCAGGCCGCATCGCCGGGCCTGGCCATGTTGTCAGAACTGGATACCTCCGGCGGCGAGCAGCGGCAGCTGCCGATCTCGCCCGGGGACACCGTGCCAGGCTGGGGAAAGGTCGTGAGCATCGCTCAGCGCGGGACATCCTGGGTGGTGAAGACGGACCGTGGTCTGATCCAGTAGGAGACAGGCCATGCAAGGACTGGTCAATTTCGCGCAGCAGGTGGCGCTTGTTCTCGCCGTCCTGCTGCCGACTTTCCTTTATCTCAGCGCCATCGGCCTGTTCCTGTTCGCCGCCTGGGGACTCTGGCAACAGGCTCAGCCGCATAATCCGTTCCGCGGCCGGCCCTGGGTTCCCTGGCTGTCCCTCGTCATAAGCGGTGCTTGCGCGTCGTTTCCGACTATCCTCAACAAGGTCAATATCAGCGGCGGCTCGACCGTCACGATGTCGGTTGTGGCGGGTCTCACCAGCTACACGACCGTCGATACGACGAACATTCTGGGTGCGACACCTGGTGCCACGGTGCTGAACATCGTGCAGGCGTTCCAGGGCTTTTTTCAGGTGTTCGGCGCCATGACGTGTTTCTTTGCGATGATGGCCTGGCGGGCGGCGGTCAGTGGTCGCAGTAACCGGCAGTGGGGCGGCTGCGGCGTTCAATTCGTGTTCGGTGCGATGCTGATGAATATCTACACGGTGTCGCAGTGGCTGGTTGGGATCTTCACCGTCTAGCCAAAAAGCCCTGCGTCCGTTCGCTCCGGCTCCGGTCAGTCTCCAGTGCAGAGGGACGGTCCCTCGGCAAGGAGAGCACCCAAGTGAATATCACCCACAACAACTCGATCGTGCCGGCGGGGGTCCAGCCGCGTGGCATTCGTCTTCCGCCCGCCCGTGTGCGCCACCTGGCAGCAGCCTTCGTGTCGGCGGGGCTGACGTCGCTGGCTCTCGTCGGCCCGGCGCTGGCCCAGGCGGCGACACCGAGCACCGCTGGCATCGGCGCCCAGCTGCAGCAGATGGCGCAGGAAGGCTCGACAACGGGCGGCTTCGTCGGCTCGACGGCGATGTACGGTGCCGCCCTGATCTGCATGGTTGGCGGCGCCTGGGCACTGTGGCAGTCACGCCAGCCGCAGAACCGCGAGAGCGGCCGCGTCGCCATGGGCATGGCGGGCTTGGTGCTGGCGGGCCTGTTCGCGACCGGCGGCACCTGGATCAACAAGGCGGCCAACACGGCGTCGGGCGGCAACTCCAGCATCTCCAGCACCGCCGGCACCGTCACCTTCGGCGCTGGCGGCTAACCGGTGGCTCGCCCTCCCCTCGTCCTCTCGGCACATCCCTCGGCCTGGACGGCTGAAGCCGTGTCGGGCGGGCGGATGGCGGGCACCCCCGACCTAACCGTCTGCCAGTTCTGCGGTCAGCTGACCGCAGGCTGGCAGGTGCCTTACCACCTCAACGATGACCACACGGACAACACACCCGCCAACATCGTGAGGAGTTGCCCGCTCTGTCATTTGCCACAGCACCTCAACCGACCGCAGATCGACAGTGAGGCGGTGCTGATCTGGCTTCCCGAGATGGCGCAAGGCGCCATCAGCGTTCTCGCCCGTCATATTCATCTTGCTTGTGTTGCGGCGGGCTTTGCGCCGCACGATGCCCAATCCGCTCGCGGTCCGGCAGCCAGGGCGCTCGCCGGATTTCACGCATTTCGCGCGCTGTATGAGCGTCGGGCCGCAGCCGAGCTGCGGCTTGGAACGACATCTCCGAGACAGCTTGGAGCGGCATTGCTGGACTTGCCGCCGGCGGACTACGAGCGTCGTACGAAGCTTCTCGCCGGCATTCGCCTATTACCGACCGGCCGCTTTTTTCAGGACGAACGCGACATTTACCCCGAAATGCTCCGCGACTGGGCGCTGCCGCGTGCCGCGTCACGTGCAGCGACTTAACCAGCCAAGAGGTCACCTATGATCGGCGCCTTCGCCAAGATGCTTGCCGGGCTTTCTTTGAGCCTGCGCCAGCCGCTCTACAGCTTCTGTGATGTCGAGACCACGCATGGCGATGCGTTGGTCACCAAACACAGCGACTACATCTCCTTCATCCGCGTCGATGGCATGCGTAAGATGGCAACCCGCCAGGATGTCGCGCGCATGGCGCTCGCGCAGCGTATCGAGCTCTCGGGATCACTCGAGGGCAAGGGCCATGCGATCCTTGGCTGGTTCGCGTCAGACCCCGAGCTGTCGGCCGTCGAGATCGACCGGCTGAACATGGATAGCTGCCGCGCCGTGGCGCGCGAGCTGAACATGGACCTGACCGATATTCTTGATGAGCGTGCGCGCCTGTGGCCGACGATCATGCGCTGGGAGGCTGCCTACTACGTGCTGTTCACCCGCAGGTCGGTGCTGACCAAGGAAGAGCGCAAGCAGATGAAGGAGGAGCAGGACGCCATGGCGCGGGAGCTCTCCCGCGTCGGCGACAGCCAGCGCTTCTACTTGCGGTCTGAGATCATGGCAGCCCGCCACGCAGCCTTTGTGGCGCGGGTCACGGCGTCGTTGCGCAATTCCGATGTGGCCACCCTCGAACTGGACGCACACGCTGCGCTGACGCTGGCCCGTGAGGCTCTGTATCGCGAGACCGCAGGCTCCGCCTGGCGGCCGGTTCTACTCGGTGACCGTGCCATGCCACGGTGCCCGGAGGACGACGAAAAGGCCCGGCCGGAGCATCTGCTGTGGCCCTCGATCCGTAGCCAGGTGTTCCACGCCGATGCCGTCACCAAGGGCGGACAGCGGGTGCAGATCGGCGACTATGAATATGCACCGGTTGACATGGCAGTTGGGCCGGAAGACCCGCGCCCGTTCATCGAGCTGGCTGCGGCCCTTGGTCAGGACCGCATCCCGTGGCGCGGCGCCATCCTGATCGAAGGCGGCGGCAAAGCGTTGATGGCGATGAAGGAGGTGGGGGCCAGTTTCCTTGCCATGTTCCCGAGCAACGGTGATCTGCGCCGTGCGTTCGCCGCCCTGCGCCAGGAGCGCATCGATAACAACCATATCTCGGTCAAGCTCCGGGCTTCGTTCGCGACCTGGGCGCCGATCGAGGACAATCGCAAGCTGCGTCGTCGCGCCTCGACCCTGAGCCAGCGGATCGAGGGGTGGGGCAACTGCCGCGCCACCAGTGTCTGTGGCGATCCTCTAGAAGGCGCGATGAGCAGCGTGCCCGGACTGGCGCTGACCTCTACGGGCACGGCGTCCCTGGCCCTGTTGGGCGATGCGCTCTCGATGATGCCGTGGAACCGGACCGCCTCGCCTTGGGAGGGTGGTTCCGTGCTCTTCCGCCGGCCGGATGGCGCTATCTGGCCGTACGACCCGGCTGGCGGCTCCATGCGTCCTCAAGTGCTCGACATCTTCGTGGCACCGCCCCGTTCGGGCAAATCGGTGCTGGCCAACTCGATCAATCTCGGCCTCTGCCTCAGCACCGCTGTCATGGGCTCCAAGGGGGCAAAGCTGCCGTTGATCGGCAAGGTCGACATCGGACCGTCCGTGCAGGGATTCACTCGTCTGCTGCAAGAGGCGCTGGGTCCGGAGCGCAGGCATGAGGCGATCTTCGTCACCATGCAGTTCGGCCGCGGCTATGAGGTCAACATTTTCGACCTGCAGGTCGGATGCGAGTATCCGCTGCCGTTGGAGAAAGCCTTCCTGCAGAACTTCATGGCGCTGGCAACCTTGCCGCCGGATACGACGACCCCGTTCGAGGGGATCAACCAGATGATCGGGCTGGTGCTGGACGAGGCCTATCGTCTCTGCACTGATGTTCCGGGCGGCTCGCCGAAGCGCTATCGGGTCGGCGTCGAACCCGACGTCGACGCGATGCTGCAGAACCGCAAGGTGGATCTCGAACATGAGGAACCTTGGTGGCGTGACGTCGTCAACGCCCTAATCGGCCTGGGCGAGTATCGTCTCGCTGAAGTGGCGCAGCGTTACGCAGTGCCGACGATGCAGGATCTGATCAGCGCTGCTCGCACAGATCAGGTGCGGGATATGTTCAACAAGCTGAAGATCGACGCGACGCACGAGGATTCGTGTTCGCTGTTCGAGCGCTACATCTACGACATCATCCGCAAGTACCCGACCCTCAACAGCCCGACGAAGCTGGACTTTGGCCCGGCGCGGGTCATCGGTCTGGATCTGGCGGCCGTGGCACCGACCGGCTCCGCCTCGGCCAATCGGCAGACCGAGATGATGTACATGCTGGCCAGACACCTGCTGGCGCGCAATTTCTTCCTGCATCCTGACTATGCCCAATACGTTCCGGCCGCCGTGCGCGAGTATCATTTGGCGCGGTTTCAGGACGTGATGGAGAGCGTCAAGCGCCTCGATTATGATGAGTGGCATCGCACGGAGCGCAGCCCGCAGGTCCGTGCCCAGGCTGAACTCGACGTACGCGAAGGACCCAAGCACAACATCCAGCTCGGTTTCGCTTCGCAGCGTCTGCAGGACATGGGTGACGGAATCACGTCGCAGGCGACCGGCCGGTTCATTCTGCGCGCGGGCGATGAGAAAGAGGCGGACGAGATCATCACCCGCTTCAACCTGACCGAGGCCAGCGCCGGTATCGTCCGCTATGGCCTGAATGGTCCGGGTCCCAAAGGCGCGCCCTTCCTCGCCATCCTGACTGCGGACGGCGAGAAGTACGAGCAGATGCTGGTCAATTCACTCGGGCCGATCGAGTTGTGGGCTCTAAGCACCACCCCCGGCGACACCGGCTTGCGCAACCGCCTGTATGATCGGGTCGGGTTCAGCGAGGGCCTGCGGCGGCTGTCCAAGGTTTTTCCACGCGGCTCGGCACTCAAGGAGATCGATCGGCGCAAGAAGGACCGGTTGATCCGTGGCGAACTCGACACCAAGGCTGAACTCGGGGTCATCGATGAACTCGCGGGCGAGCTGCTTGACGGTCACGGCATCGGCATGAAGTTGCGTGACCCTGACATCGAAGGGTCGCAGCCGATGCTCTTGGCGGCCGAGTAGAGCCGGCTCGGTGTCAGGCAGAGCGGCACTTCTTGCAAAAAGAAGGTCGTCCCGTTCGCTCCGCCACAGATCATCCTTCATGGCACCAACATGGAGGGCGTGATGAACGTCGATAGAGCGAAGATCTCCGCGGCATTCCTGGCTCTCGGCCTTCTCGCTGGGTGCGCCTCAACCGTCGTTCCGACTGACGTGTCGATGACCGGCATGCCGAACGCAGAGCTATCTCTCCGGCGCACGCTCGATCAGGTCAATGGTGACATGACCCAGATCGGCGGCATGCGGCCATCCAGCTATGCCGAGGCAACCGCTGCATTGCCCGTTCTTCCCGGCGAGCTGCAGAAGCCCGTGCAGTTCGTTTGGACTGGCCCGCTCGATGCTGGGGTCCGGAAGCTGGCGAGCAGCATCGGCTACACGGTCGTGGTGTCCGCCCCGGACAATGCCCAGTTGGTCAGCGTTGCCGTCAACGTCGATGGCCAGGTCATCGGCGCCTTCCGGGCACTCGGTGATCAGGCCGGCACGACCGCGACCGTCCAGGTCGATCCGCAGCACCGTCAGGTTCAGGTGATCCACCATGTCTAGACTTCAGGCGCTGTTGTGCGCGGCCACGGTCTTGTCGTCGCTGGCGATCAGTGAAACCGGGCGGGCGCAGGGCGCGATCTACGCCAACCCTGTGCCGCCGTTGCCGTCCACAGCCCAGGTCGACCAAGCGACGCAAAGCCTCGGCAACTCCACGAACCAGCCCGTTACCGGGGCGGCGGAGGCTCCGAGCGTCGTCGGTGGCCAGGCGCCGCCCTCGCTCGAGGCGCTGCAGGCGACGCGCCCCGGTGATCAGCATGGCGATGGTCTCAAGCCCGGCCGCGCCGAAGAGCTGCGGCAGTCGGCGATGGTGTATGGCGCGCAAGGCGGCCTGGCCGGTCGCGCCTTCGCGCTGAACGAGATGTTGCGCCGTTATGAACCGGTGCTCGACACGACGTTCGACTTTCGCTCCCTGGTGTTGCCGGTCGGCGGCGGTCAGACGTTGATGCGACCGCCGATCATCAGTCAGGCGCAGCTGGCGTTTGCGCTAGGCGAAGGCGGTCAGGTCGCCCGCGAGACCGCCTGCATCTACGAGATTACCCGTGAGGCGCAGTTGACCTCGGCGCCGCCGAACTGGCGGGAATATCTCGTTCGCAGCTGGGCCGCCCCGCAACGTCCGGCCGATGCCGCCCTGCCGCGCTCGGATCAGGAAGTGGCCTACTGGAACAAGTGGGTCGCGGAGGGCTGGGGCCACGGCGAGAAGCAGGCCGTCGATATCTTTCTCTCTGACCTGAGCCGCCTGCAGCGCGACATCACCGGTATGGCGCGATACCGGGTGCTGCTGCGCTCTGGATTGGTCGAGCAACCGCGTGTCGTGTTCCAGAGCCGCGCCACGGAAGGTGGCCGCGACACATTGCACGTGGGCGACAAAGTGGTGCGGATCACCGACCAGCCTGGGCTGCAGGGCCGGCGTGCAGGCAACGGGTATGGCTGCCAATGAGGCCGGTGAGTGCCGCAGGCGCATCCCAAACCTACAATGACTTGGTCATCGTCAGCGGGGCTGCCGGGGTTAGGCGGTCGTGGCTGCTCGAGGACGGTCTGCCTGGGCTGGACTGCTCCACCATCGTCTTCGAGCCATACGGCAGCCCATCTTCACTGTGTCAGGAACCAGCGCCGGCAAGGAGTGAACCATGAACGCGCTCTCTCCCATCGATCTGGCTTCGGCCCCAATCGAGTTCTGGCCCGACGAGGGTACAGTCTGGGTCAGCGACCCACGCAAGGCTGCTCCTGGCCTGGATTCCCTGCTGTCCTGGGCCTACGACCTCGGCGCCTCGCGCATCGGCTTCACGACGGGGCACCCAGTGTGGCTGCGCATCCATGGTCGCAACCGACGTGCAACCCAGCACTCGCTCGACGAGGCGGAAATTGCCCAGGTCGCCAACCATCTCTACGGCGCCGACGGCACGGCGCGGCTGCAAGGCGGCCAAGACTTCGACGTGTCGTATGAGATCGCCCGCACCCGGACCAAGCGGCTACGGTTCCGTCTCAATGCCACGCCGATCCGCACCAGCCGGCGTGACGGCGCCAACGTGGTGCTGCGGCCCATTCCGGATATGCCGCCGACCCTGGCGGCGCAGCTGGTCGAGGCCGGGATCTTGGATGCGTTCCGGCCGCGTGAGGGAATGGTCATCGTCAGCGGTGCTACCGGCTCGGGCAAGTCGACACTGATCGCAGGCTTCACCATGGCGAAGCTGGAGGACCCGTTGGGGCACTACAACATCGCGGAAGGTGCGGCGCCGATCGAATTCTTGCTTGATCGTGTCAAAAGCCCGTCGAGCACCATCAATCAGACCGAAATCCCCCGCGACCTCCCCACCTTCGAGGCATTCATCCGCGGCTGCATGCGTCGCGAGCCGACCGATATTATCGTCGGTGAGTGTCGTGATGGCGTGACCATGACGGCAGCGGTGCAGGCTGCCATTTCGGGGCACGTGCTGACTACGACGGTTCACGCGCCCGACGTGGCATTGACGATGCAGCGCATCGCCAGCCTGTGCCCGGCGGATGAGCGCGATAACCTCATCAGCGCCGTCGCGCAGTCACTGCGCCTGGTGATCAATCAGCGCCTGGCCATCTCGACGGACGGCCGCCGCACGGCGCTGCGCGAATATCTCGTCTTCGATGCGAAACTGCGGACGCAGTACCTGCAAACCAGTCCGGCCGATTGGCCGGCACTGACCCGCAAGGCGGTTGAGGAGCAGGGGCAATCCTACCCCGTGGCAATTCGCCGCGCGGTGGAAGAGGGGCGCATCACGCCGCGGACCGCGGCCGTCGAACTCAAGGAGATTGGCTGATGTGGCGATACACGGCCTTGCCGGTCAAAGTCGCGATCCTCGATGCACGGGCCTGCATCCCGGTGCTGGTGTTTGTGCTCTATTGGAGCTGGACGACCGCCTACATTGCCATCGTGGGGGTGGTGTTCTTCACGGTGATCTCCTGGTTTGGACTGACCGTCCCTGCCGTCGTGCGGGTGATCCGACGCGGGCTTGTGGGTGGCATCCGGCCAGCTGTGCCGGCCTGGAAGCGGCGGCGCCTCGCATGAGCAACGGAGTAGACCTCGGTCTGGTCAGCCGGACCCTGCAGCGCCTGCTGGAGCAAGGCGACCGGTCGATCCTCTACGATTGCCGCGCTTCCCGTCGCACGTTGAGCTATGCAGCCGACAGCGCTGCCGCTCCAACCGGGTTGTTGCCCGCCTTCCTGAGTGCGGCAGATGCCGTCTGGCGGGAGGCGACCGGGAAGAGCCTGGGTGTCGAGATCGTCACCCACCCGAGTACAGTGCTCGGCTACACGGTCGTTTGCATCCACGGCGGCACTTTTGCGACTGTCATGCTCGCAGTCATGGAGGCGATCGAGCAGGTCGCCCAGCCCAGGACGCTTCTGGTCAATGATTTGGGCCGTGTCTGGCAGGACGCCGAGGACCGGATCGCCCGCGCTGCTCGCGTGCCGGTGTCGGCATGAAGCTCTTGGGCGTCGCGGCACTGGCGCTGGCGCTGCAGCCGGTTGCCGGGCATGCGGCGGAGCCAAGTCTTCCTCCGGTTGTCCGCTGCATCGAGTCTGCGGCGGCAGCGCACCGCCTGCCGCCTGCCGTGGTGCTGATCCTGCTGTCCGTCGAAGGCGGCACGCTCGGGCATGTCAGCCAGAACGCCAATGGCACAGTCGACATCGGGCCGATGCAGGTCAACACGATATGGGTCCCTCTGGTCGCCAAGCATTGGGGCGCCACGTCGGCTGAGACCTATGCAGCGTTACGCGACAACTTCTGCGCCAATGTCGAGGCCGGGACGTGGATCCTGCATCAAGCCATGGATCAGGCACATGGCGACTTCTGGGAAGGGGTCGGTTTCTATCATTCTCATGACCCTGGCTACAAAGCTGACTACTTGCGCAAAGTGCTCCGCCAGGCCCTCCGGCTGCAGACGCAGGCGCTCAGGCAGGCAACGCTGCTACCAATCACTCCAGCAGGAAGCTGACGACATGGCCGGCGGTCAAGGCAATCGGGCTGCGTGGCCCTCCAACGACGACTTTACCTTTCTCAGTCTTGCCGTGGTGGTGATCGGTCTCGGCTTCCTGGGATGGCTCGGTTGGACAAACTATCACGCCGTCGTCTCAGACGTGGTCGCGCACGTGGCGCGTTGGGAAATCGGCCTCGTCCGTCATTTCACTCCGGCTCTGGATGGCCTCGACCGGACTATCGTGGCCGCCAACCTCAATGCCGTAACGGTGCCGGAAATCCTGGGCGTGCTGAACCAGATCGGGCACTACCTGCGCATCCCAGTTGTTGTGTTCATCCTGATCCTGTCGGCTTTGTGCTTCACGCGGGCCGCGCCGTCCAAGTTCACCCGCGCACTCGACCTCGACGGACTGATAGAGGAGCTGACGCCGACCTTTGGCTCCATCGCCGCCTTTGCCCGGCGCAACCTGCGCCTGGTGCCAATGCAGTCAGGTGCTCTACGCCCAAGCGACCCAGCCCTGCATGCCCGTGAGTGGGTGCAACATTTCGCCAGTCCAGCCAGAAGCGTCCAACCCTTGGAGGTCGCTGGCATGGATGAGCAGAGGGCCATCCAGGCCTTTACCAACCAGCTTGGTCCGATCTGGCGCGGCGTAGACAACGCGTCGAACCATGTCCGGCTTCTGTATGCGGCGTTTGCCTTGCACCTCGAGCAGCGACGTCCCGAGGCATGCGACCTTCTGGTGGCGCTATCGACTGCGCTGCCATCTGGCGAGCAGTCCGACACTGCCGGCCCTGCACGCTCCTACGCGGTACCGGCTAGCGCCGTTACTCAGGCCAATGCGGTGCTGCGTTCGACCGAGACAATGCAGCAGGCTGGCCGGATCGCCGCCGCACACGCCTACACCGTCCCTGCCCTCATGAGCCTGCTGACGGCCGCGCGGCGGCGCTCGGGTGTCTTGGCGCCGAGCCAGTTCGCCTGCCTCAAGTTGGTCGATCGGGGTCTGTGGTATGCCCTACATTCCCTTGGCTTTGAGGGGGATGGCCCCGGCCAGACGACCCATCCTAACCCAAGGGTCGAGGCAGCGGGAGCGCGTGACCATTGGGCGGCGGAACGCGTGGCCGGACGACCGCTGATTATTCCTTCAGTCAACCGAGCCCTCAGCGCCGTTCGCACCGCGATCGGCCAGGATGATGCGAGCAGCAATCTTCCGGAGGCCCTATGACCCGAACACCACTTCGTCTTGTATTCGATCAAGGCGACAGCTTCGTGTCGCAAACGATCGATGTGCCGCGCAGCACAACCGACTTTCACATCCATCTGCATCTCGGCGCCGAGGCGCAGCCCCAGGCTCCCCTGGTAGCTGCCGATCAGC
Source organism: uncultured Acetobacteraceae bacterium (assembly GCA_964242215.1). Classification (GTDB taxonomy): domain Bacteria; phylum Pseudomonadota; class Alphaproteobacteria; order Acetobacterales; family Acetobacteraceae; genus LMUY01. Next base: position 40,365 of record CAXTCJ010000002.1, read on the forward strand.
AGCAGAACCGAGACAAAGGGCGATCGGGGACAAGGCTCGCGTGGTCCGTCGTGTTCGGTATCGCAGGCGTAGCGATTGTGGTTGGTGCTTATGACCTTGGCGCCCGGACAGCTGAGGGGCACGCGCGTGCCCTTGCTGCGTCACAGGTAGAAGGCGCCGGCCTCAACGGGTTGGCACCGGGCGTCACGCAACAGCGTGCTGCGCTGCCATCACCGAGCGAGCTTCCGCCAAGTATTCGCCAGCAACTCGCTCAGCCGCCAACGATCACCGCCCCGCCCGGTGTAAGGGCACCGGCCGGCAGCCCGGATCCGTTCGGTCTGCAACGCTGACCTCTGACGAAGCGAGATCAGATCGTAATGTCGAGTAGCCCCTTTCTCCCCGCCATTATTATCGCACTAGCAGTCGTCTTCCTGTTGCTGACCGTTGCCCGGGGCAAGCCAAACCGTGGCAACGGTTTCCGTGCAGCGGACTACAGGGCGAAACCGCTCTTGTCGGCTTGGGAGATTGCAATCCTCGCAGAGTTACGACGGGACATGCCCGCCGGCTTCTATGCATGTCCTCAAGTGCGGCTCAAGGACATGCTTAACGTGGAAACGAGGGACCGGTCTCAGTTCCGGGCTTCTCTCAACCGGGTTGCAGCAAAGTCGGTCGACTTTGCCATCATCGATGAGCGTGGTCGTGTGGCCCTTGTCATTGAACTCGATGACAAAAGCCATGACCGGCGGGACCGGCAGCAAAGAGACTTCGAGGTCAACGCCGTGCTCGGACACTCTGGCATCCCGTTGATACGGGTGAAGCCCCGCACCAGGGTCAACGTGCGGGCGCATCTGGCTTCCACATACGCTGCAGTAGGTTAGAGCGATGATCCGTCGTGAAATCACCGGCCCGCAAGCGCAGTTCGAACGGGCGGGCGGCGAAGGCTTCCGGGACGTTAGGCCAACTACGGCACGCTTGTCCGATGCGCTCCGCAGCTCCGCCTCGGGGTTGGTTTTGTGCGGTATGGCGGGAGCGACATGGTTCTACCCGGCTTCGGTGAACCTGACCTTGCCGATCTCGGCGTTATACGCCGCCTGGGTGCTGACACGACGCGTCGTATTGCCCCTCCGGCTCCCGCGCAGCGCCAAAAGGCTAGATTATAACTATCCAGACCCCGCACACCGGAAACCGCAGACCGCCGACGGCCGCTTCCATGTCGGCACGGACGCGGTCACCGGCCAAGAACTATGGCTTACCAATGCCGACATGCGCCAGCATGCTGCCATTCCAGGGACGACGGGGGCTGGCAAGACCACCTCCATCCTCAGCATGCTGGCAAACGCATTGGCGCAAGGCAGCGGCTTTGTGTTGGTCGACGGCAAAGCCGACAACACGCTTTATGCTCAAGTGCTGGCTCTAGCCCGTCGTTTTGGTCGAGAGGACGACGTGCTTGCCTTGAATTTCCTGGTCGCCTCTGGTGTGAAGGAATCCAACACCTTCAACCCATTTGCCTCCGGCAACGCGGACGCGATCCGCGAGATGCTGGCAAGCCAGCTCGGTGAGCAACGTCCCGACGATTCGAATGGTCTGTTCCGCGGCCGAGCCGTCGGTTTGATCGGCACCTTGGCGCCGGTGCTTGTCTGGATGCGTGACAACAAAGGCGTCACCATCAACATTGAGAAAATCCGCTTTTCGCTGGAGATGCCGTGGATCTACACCTTAGCCAAAAACCACATCTTTCTGGTCCGAGATCCGATGACCGGCAACGTGAGCGAGATACCGGTTCCAGATATGCCAATCGACATCGTGTATCCGTTGCTTGCTTATCTCGGCGACTTGCCCGGCTACGACATCAGTGTCCCTTACAACGAACAGCGCAGTGACAAGCCGTCCGAGCAGCATGGCTATGCCGTCCTATACTTCCTGAGCACCTTTGCGCAGATGTCGATCAGCCTGGGTCATATCTTCAAGGTCGAGAGCGGCGATGTCGAAATGCGCGATGTCGTGCTCAACCGACGCATCTTGGTGGTAAACCTTCCAGCGCTGGAGAACTCGGACGATACCCTGGCAGCGCTGGGCAAGATCGTTGTGGCCGGCTTACGCGGCATGCTGGCCCAGTTGCTGGGTGCCCGGTTGGAGGGCAAGGCGGATGAGATATTCGCCCTGAAACCGACCGCCGGCGACAGTCCGTTCTACATCGTGTTCGACGAGGTGGCGTATTACGCCACCAGTGGCATGGATCGCATGCTGGCGATGGGACGTGGCCTGAACGTGGTGTTCTGGCTTGCCTTCCAAGAGGTATCCGGCATCTGGGCACGGTTGGGCGAGAAGACGCAAAGCCTGCTCGGCAATGCCAACCTAACCATCGCCATGCGCCAGCAGGATGCGGAGCGCACACGCGATTGGTTGCAAAAAACGGCCGGGGAGGTCTCCGTGACCCAAGCCACGAGCTATCAAGGTGGCAGCGTCGGGCAATACCGCGAGGCCCAGCACGCTGAGGTCAAGCAAGTCTCCCGCATCGACTGGCGAGATCTGCAGAGCCTGCTCGAAGGCGAGGCGATCGTCATGTTTGGCGGCCGGCGCATCTACGCCAAAGTCTTCTACGCCAAGCTGGACACGTCAGGCCCGACACGGCTCAACCGCCCTGTGATGCTGGCTGCACCGAAGCGCGAGGACATCCGCGGCGAGGTCAACACCACACGGACGATAATCGACAACCTGGTGTCTGGTCGGACGGCGGGTCCGGACCGCGTGGAAGAGTCGCCTGTGCTGGCTGCGATGCTGGACGCCATCATGACCGGTCTCAAAGACGGTCACCCGATGGCGGTAGGCGCGAGTGCTGCGATCGTGGCGGCCGGCGAGGCCCAGATCACCATGCTGCGGGAAGGTCATGTCAATCCCGAGGGCGGCGAAGGGGCGGAGCCGCCCGTGACCGACCTGCTCCCCATGCTTGAGGCGACTGGGGGCGCCTCACGGCGGGAAGCAGCCGATCCCGGCATGCCGGCCAGCCCCGTCAGTGCCGACGCGATGCGGGCGTTGATGGCGATCGAGTTCTACGCGTCCAACAATAGCCAAATGGCCCGCCGGGATAGCCTGGCGGCTTTGGCCGAGCGCGATCGGGCGGTGGATGCATGGCCCGCTCCGGTCCGGCCGACTGCTTTGTCGGCTGACGAGATGATGTCGCTGATCGAGCAGCTGATAGGGCGCTTGGCCGCCTGATAGTCGGCTTTCGTGCGCAGTCTTGCCCAGAACACCAGTCCGTCAAATGACTCGTGATCGGCGGGCCACCCTGTCCGTCAAACGAACATTTGGCGGACGCCGTGCAGCTCAGCCCAAGACCCGTTAGACACATTCGCGGCCGAAGTCGTGCTAAATACCAGGAGTGGCGAAATACACGATCTTCCTCGACGGTGCGATCGGAACAGGCAAGACAACGCTTGGACGTGCCCTCGCGGAACGGCTATCTGGCAGGTTTATTGACGGTGACGATTTCGCGGACCCTGATCGGCCCTGGTATTGCTCGATACTGCAAACGAGCCGGTCCATCGTCCAGCATGGTGTGGAAATGCTGGCAACCGCAAACGTGGTCGTTGTCGCTTACCCACTTGGATGCATAAACTGGATCTACTTTCGGCGAAAATTCATTGAGGCTGGTGCACGCCCATTCTTTGTTGGCCTACAGGCGTCCTTTGACGCGATTGTCGATGAGCGGCGGGGACGATCTTTTAATACCGAGGAGCACGACCGCATCCAAGTCATGATCGCCGAAGGCTATGGTGCGCGACCGTTCAGTGATTTACTGCTGGTCACCGATCGTAGAGATTTCACAACAACCCTGGCGGAGCTGGAACGCTCATTACGGTACAGGCTCGCACTCTGAACCAATGCTTCCATCCTCCGCAACGATAGTTCTGGCATTTTAGCTATCGCGGCAAACGCCTCCTGATCGGACGGCTGCCTGTCCAGCACGGTGATTCTGCGTCGGGCCGCCGGAAGCACCACCCCTGCTTTGTTGGACGCGATCTGCAACGCCCTCCCGGCCTTCCACCCAAGCGAGTGCGCCAACTATCTCACGGCAACCGAATACAAGCCGAAGCCGTCCAATTATGCTTTAGTCCAGCGGAAGATGACAAACGGCCTCGATATTATGTCCATCCGGATCAAGGATAAAAGCTCCATAGTAATGCTGATGGTAGTGAGGGCGCAGACCTGGACCGCCGTTGTCAACGCCTCCGGCTAGTTGGGCTGCCTCATGGAAGCTAATGACATCCTCTCTAGACCGGCAGGTGAACGCCACGTGCACGCTGGTCTGCTGACCTCTGCGTTGACCAATCCAGAAGAAGGCCTTCTTCTCGGCCCCGTAGCCAGCAAAGCTCTCGCCCTCAGCATACAATCGGCTGATGCCGAGGACGGGCAACACCCGGTCGTAAAAGGCTTTTGCGCGCTCAATGTCGTTCACTCCGATCGTGACGTGATCCAGCATCCTAACCGTCCCAAATGTCGCCTGAACCACCTTCACCGTAGCTTTGCCCGACGCTGTCAATCCCGTTCAGGATATTAACCTGCTGCCACGGTTCCTCATGCAACTTGGTGGCGCCACGCGATAACGCCTTCCGTCCGTGCCCGCACCTCGGGCGACGCCAGGCAGGTAGCAACAGCCTCATACCCGGAGGCGCCTGGACGGGCGGTGACGAGTGTTGGCGGGTTGTGATTGGCGGGGCAAAGGATAATGGCCTCGTTGGTGCCCACGGCCTCCAAGTCCAGGATCGAGGAAGAGCGCGTGAGCAGGAAGAGGGGCCGCCCGCCAGGCCCACGGCCGCGCAGGTGAGCGATCAAGGCCTCTTGCGTCGCGCCATCCAGCCCTTGCTCCGGCATGTCTATGACCAGAATGGCCGGGCCATCTGCTTCCAGTTCGGCGAGCAGCGCGGTCAGCGCCGCCGATGCCGTGGCGCCGTCCCCGGTCAGCCAGGCCAGAATGTAATCAACCCGCGATTTTAGAGCCGGATCGGTGTCCAGTAGAGCCCGCGCCGCAGCGCCCTCGTCCACCAATCGGTCCAGGCCCACGAAGGCAGCGTCAGGAAGGGCCTCGGCCAGGCTTTGGGCCAGCCGCGTCTTGCCGCTTCCCAGCGGGCCGATGATGTAGGTGAGCGAACGGACGCCGCGCAACTCGAACCTTTCGCCACCCCACGGCCAGGGAAGGTCGAAGGCGGCGCTGGGCTCGGCGGCTGGCTCCAGGAGGCGCACCAACTCATCGGTAGCGGGGGCCCGGCCCTCGGCAAGTCCGACCCGCAGGCTACGGACCTTCTCGACAGCACTGGAAATCTGGTGAAGCTGGCCTTCGAGAACTGTCTGGTGCGCAGCCAAAGCCGCTTCCAGGCTGGCAGGGTCACCTTCCAGCACGCGCGCGATCTGGGCGAGGCTGAGGCCAAGTACACGCAGCGCTACCACTTCGGCGGCGCGGGCCATCTCGCCTGGACCATAGGCCCGCCACCCGGCACCAGTGCGGACCGAGGCCATAAGGCCGCGCTGCTCGTAGAGACGGAGAGCTTTGGGGGACACGCCAAGCCGCCTGGCGGCTTCGGACGGGCTAAGGAAGGGGGCGGAAAGGTTCACGTATCACCTCGGTTGCTGACCGCCGTCCTTATCGGGGCGGTCCCAGGGGCCGGGTCAACTGGAAATGTGCGGTGTCCGCCGAACCAACAGTTGGCGGACACCCTGGCAGGTCCACTCTCGACCCCATCTCAGTCGTTCCCTTAGGATGAACGAGAACCTATAACCGGGCGCCGCCAAGACGTCCCAGCCGGACGGCAACGGAGGCTTAAAATCGGTGGCGATCTTCACGCCTAGTCTGCCGTCGCGTTACCTTCGCGCGCAATACCAAGGGGTCTGACACTGCGCCGTTTGCCCAGCTTTCTCATCCTGCTGGTGTGCTGCCGGTGTGCCGCACTTCCTGTTGATCATCCGCACACGGCCGAGGCACTCGTTCAAAATGCGGTCATTATCTACGAGCGGGATGAACTGCTACGGGAGGATTTCTATTCCAACGACAACCTGGAAAGGCGTTCCGGCGCTGCGACCGTAAAACGCTTGCGTTCGGAAAAGCCGCCGGGTGCAGACTGGAGCGAGCAGATTTACACGACGGACTTCAAGAATATGGAGCCGCCGACGACGGTTTGGCGGCCCGATCTCGACATTCCTCAAGTTCGCTTCGAGCCGCGGCGCGATGTGAAGGACGGTAAGATAGTCAGTGCGAGCCTCTCTGTGGTATTCCAGGCCGACTATGGGGGTACCCGCCGCAGCGTAATCGCTCCCCTTCTTGGACGGGCATGCCGAGAAGACAAGGACCGGGAATTTGACGAGTATATGGCCATCACAAGGGAGCTGTTTAATGCGCCGCTTGGCCATAGACGCCCAACAATCCTTTCCTGCAAAAGCGCGCGCAAAATGATGGTTTTGAAATTCCAATTGGCTGAAGTCGGCGCCGATCCAATACTGCAAGACATACTAGTCTCTGAAGAAGCGAAGTAGTCGGCTCTCGTGCTTTGGCAAAAAGTCCAGTTCTGATCACAAATCCTGAAAAGCGGACAGACTGCTAATTACCACCTACGTCATAGCTTGCCGGGTCAGTATCTTGCGGTACCCCGGCGTCGGAGTTCGCCCGTCCGTCAAACGACCCGCGACCGGACGGCTCGACCGCCAGGTCCGTCATAGCAACGTCAGGCGGACACTCGGCCATGATGGTCTTCTGTCGACCCGATAGCGGTCATCAATGGCTCGCAATACAAAGTAGCCTGACGCGATGGTCGTTGGCAGGGTTGATAGAAGGGCAAGGTGATGGGATTGCTGTTTTTCATCGTCTTCGGTTGCATCGCTGGCGGATGTATCCTCAGTGTTCAGCATACGGTCGCAACGATGATGCTCCTTCCTTTCAATAGCCTGAAGGTCCGATACAGTATAGACGCATACGTTTGGGCTGCGGATGCATCTAATTCGCTGCGGCGGCGCTACATAATAGGCAGCTGCTCCACCTCTCTGGCGCTCATTTCACTCGCATACTTCGCAGCCACCCACCAGCCGCAAACAGATCATACAAGGGGCGGAGTGGTCATTGCGATCGTGGGGGCAATATTTTTAACTGGCAATCTTGGCTGGAAGCTCCGGAGCACGGCCAGTAAACGACCTTCCAAGTAAATACGGTGAGTGTCCGCTAACCACTGATTGCGTTGAAAAAGGCGGTTGTAGCGGCGCGGCAGGGCTGATTCAGTTCTCGGGGCAGTAACGAGGATTCGGCCATGATGGGCGAGCGAGCGATCCGGCAGGAAGCGCTGTTTTTTGGCTTCAACCTGGACGCGCACGTGCCCGCCGATCATCTGCTGCGCTCGATCGATCGCTTCGTTGAACTGTCCGACATCCGCCGCCAGCTTACGCCCTACTACAGCGCCATCGGCCGTCCCTCGATCGACCCCGAGTTGATGATCCGCATGCTCCTGATCGGCTACTGCTGCGGTATCCGCTCCGAGCGGCGCCTGTGCGAGGAGGTCCATCTCAACTTGGCATATCGCTGGTTCTGCCGCCTCGGGTTGACCGACGCAGTGCCGGACCACTCGACCTTCTCCAAGAACCGGCACGGACGATTTCGCGATAGCGATCTGCTGCGGCAGTTATTCGAGGCCACGGTCCGACGCTGCATGACGGAGGGTATCGTCAGTGGCCAGGGCTTTGCGGTGGACGCCAGCATGATCCGGGCCGATGCGCAGCGGCAGAAAGGCGTCACAAGCCGCGAGGAGTTGGACCCTGAGAACCCCACCCGAGCCGTCACCGAATATCTGGCCGTGCTGGACGATGCCGCGTTCGGCGCGGCGACCGCGGTCGTACCCAAGTTCATCTCGCCGACCGACCCGGCCGCGCGTTGGACCGCGGCCGCCGGTGGTCCGGCAGCCTATGCCTATTGCGACAACTACCTAATCGACGTGCAGCACGCCGTTATCGTGGACGTGGAAGCCACCACTGCTGTGCGCCAGGCGGAGGTCGGTGCCGCACAGACTATGCTCACCCGCACCGCCGACCGGTTCGGCCTATGGCCCGAGCGCCTGATCGCCGATACCGGCTATGGCTCGGCGGCCATGCTCAACTGGCTGGTGCATGAGCAGGGAATCGAACCGCACATCCCGGTGTTCGACAAGTCGACCCGCAAGGACGGCACCTTCAGCCGATCCGACTTCGCCTACAATCATCAGGGCGACTTCTACATATGCCCTAACGGCAAGGAACTGCGGCAATACCGCCGCCAGTTCGAGCAGCCGCGAGTGGGCATCGATCCTGAAGGCCTCATGCGCTATCGAGCCAGCATGCGCGATTGTGGTCCTTGTCCGCTGAAGGAACGCTGTTGTCCCAGGCAGCCTGCCCGCAAGGTTTTACGGTCCATCCATGAGGGCGCCCGGGATCTAGCGCGCAGCATCGCCGAGACTGACGCATACGTGGCTTCGCGGCGCGAGCGAAAGAAAGTCGAGATGCTGTTTGCCCATCTCAAGCGCATCCTGCGGCTGGACCGACTACGCCTTCGAGGACCCTGCGGCGCCCGCGATGAGTTCCACCTCGCCGCTGCCGCCCAGAACCTCCGCAAGCTGGCCAAACTAAAGCCAATGACGGCGCCAGCGGCCGCAATACGTTGAAAGGCCGCAGCACGACCGCCTGCCAGCAGGCACCAGCGCCTCTCAGCCGAAAACCAAATCAGCCTTTTTCAACGCAATCCACTCAAAGCAGCGGTAGGCGTCCAGAAAACCAACGATTGGCGGGCACCGCGCCAGGTGCGAGCTGGTTGCAAGGCCACGGCGGTTCCTCTACAAACCACGGCACATCAAGAGTTGGGCAGACGCCCAACGCCAACCTGCTCCCCGAGCAAGGTGGCGCCCCCGCAAGGGGGGATGTGGCCAGGCCGGCAATTATACGGGCTAAGCTGCAGCGTCTGTTCTCCTCTGCAACGAGGGCGAACGCATGACCACAGATCTCTCCCATGACATCGGCGCAGGCGCCGACCATGCACCGACGATTTCTACTCGAATCCTGCATGCGGATCGGATTGCGGACGTTGGCCATGGGGCCGTGCATGCTCCCATGCACACAAGCGTGCTCTATGGCTATGGGTCTGCGCAGGAGCTTCAGGAGGTGTTTCAGGGCCACAAGCCCGGGTTCACCTATGCGCGTCAGGGCAACCCTACTAACGCCGCGCTGGAAGCCAAGCTCAACCTGCTGGAGGAGGCGCGCGCCACCATCTGTTTCTCAACGGGCATGGCGGCGATCTCGGCCACGTTCTTCGCCCTGTTGCGTGCCGGCGATCATGTGGTGAGCAGCCGTTATGTGTTCGGCAACACCGTGGGCGTGCTCCGGACGCTCGAAGGCTTTGGGTTGGAGGTCAGCTATGTCGACTCCACCGATGCCTCTCAGGTCGCGGCAGCGCTGCGACCTAACACCAGGCTCGTATTTGTGGAGACGATCGCCAATCCGCGCACTCAAGTAGCGGATCTTGCCGCGATCGGCGATCTTTGCCGCCGAAAGGAAGTGGTCTTCATCGTCGACAACACGATGACCACGCCTGAGCTATTCAAGCCACGGGCGGTCGGCGCCAGCCTGGTGATCAACTCCCTCACCAAGGGCATAGCCGGGCATGCTGACGCCATGGGCGGGGCTGTGAGCGACACGGGCCTGTTCGACTGGCGCGCGTTTCCCAACATCGATCCGCTCTACCGGACCGGTGATTCGGCCAACTGGGGCGCAGTGCAGATACGACGGAAGGGACTGCGAGACCTTGGCGCCGCGCTGCGACCGGAGGACGCGCATCGCATCGGCCTGGGCGCGGAAACCCTCCGGCTTCGCATCACGCAGACCAACGCCAACGCCGTCGCCCTTGCGCATTGGCTACAGGCCCAGCCGCAAGTGGCCAATGTCTATTATCCCGGCTTGGCCTCTCATCCCCAGCACAGGCGCGCAACCGAGTTGTTCGGCGGCCGCTATGGCGCGCTACTCAGTTTCAACCTGACGGACGCAGACGACACATTGAGGGTTCTTGATGCCCTCAGGATCGTCGTGCTTTCAACTCACCTTGCGGACAACCGGACGCTGGCGATCCCGGTTGCGTCCACGATCTTTTTCGAGCTGGGGGAGCCGGGTCTGGCAGAGATGGGCATAAGCCCGGGCCTTGTCCGCCTATCTGTGGGTATCGAAGATGTTCGGGACCTGACCGCCGATTTCGCACAGGCCCTAGGTCGGTCAGGGGCGATTACCGGACGAGCCGTTGGAGCAGCTTGATGCGCGTCGCCGTCCTTGCCGACGCACATGGCAATCTGCTCGCCCTCGAAGCCGTCCTTGCCGACCTACGCGCCAAGGCTGCACCCGATCTGCTCGTGAACCTGGGCGACTTGTTCACCGGCCCCTTCGACCCTTCCGGCAGCGCCGACGTGCAGATCGGCCTGGGGTGCCCGACCCTGGCCGGCAACCACGAGCGCAACCTGCTGGAAGGCGATGACACCAGCCCCTCCGTCGCCTTTGCACGGCCTCGTCTGTCGGCAGCTCACCTGGACTGGATCAAGGCCCTGCCCAAGACGCTGCGGTTCATGGATGATGAGGTATTCGCCTGTCATGGCAGCCCGGCGGGCGGCGATCTCGATTATCTACTCGAAGACGTAGAGAGCGGTCGGCCGCTTCTTGCTTCCGAGAGCGCAATCAGGCGCCGGCTAGAGGGCATTGGCCCCGCACGCCTGGTCCTATGCGGCCATACGCACATGCCGCGCGTCGTCCAGGTTGGTGAGGTGCTTGTAGTCAATCCAGGCAGCATCGGAATGCCGGCCTACGCTGACGACAGCCCGGTTCCGCACGCAATCGAGACCGGCACGCCGCACGCCCGCTATGCCGTGGTCACGCGAGTGCCGGGTGGAAGGTGGTCGGCCGAGCTGCACGCCGTCGCCTACGATTGGGACCAAGCCGCGCAACAGGCACAAGTGAATGGTAAGCGGTCCGTCGCCCGCTGGACGGCAACGGGGCGGGCATAACGGGTGTCCGTCAAACGACCCCCGACCGGACGGATACCGTCCGCCAAGGGAACAATAGGCGGACATCCAGTCAGCCCAGGTGTGTGGAGGACCAAAGCAACTTCCTCTATGAACTGACACCCATCCACCCTGGGCAACTTGGGGACATGCCGGCACACTACGTTCTCACGTCGGAGCGAAGGTCATGCTGGCTGGGGCGACAATCGAGGGACTAGGTGCGGTTGGGCATGGCCTGGCCACGGTCGCGAACAATGGCACCGTCTTGGACACCTGGTATCCTGCACCGGAAATCGGGGTGGCAACCGGTCCGGCGAGCACGGTTGCCTTGACCCCCGAACAGGTAGGATCAGCCCTTGGTGCCGCATCCATGGCCTGTATCCGCGCTGACCCGCGCCGTGCCGTTGCCATCGTCGCAGTCCGCACAAGCATCGAGGACTTGGCGCAGCCACCGCGCGATGCCCACGACGTGTACCTGCGCCTGCACCTGCTTAGCCATCGCCTTGTCCGCCCGCACGGGGCCAACCTGGATAGCATGTTCTCCCTGCTCGCGAACGTGGCATGGACCTCGCTCGGGCCGTGCCTACCCGAGCAGGTCGAGGCCCTGCGATGGGAGGCGCGCGCTGCCGGGCTCACGCTTGAGGTCCGCAGCATCGACAAGCTGCCGCGCATGACGGACTACGTGGTGCCAGCGGGTGTGCGGATCGCAGACGCCAACCGAGTGCGGCTGGGCGCGTATCTCGGAGAGGGCACGACCGTGCTGCACGAGGGCTTTTGCAACTTCAACGCCGGCACTCTGGGGACGTCCATGGTGGAGGGGCGTATCAGCGCGGGCGTCGTGGTCGGCAACGGCACCGACGTTGGCGGCGGCGCCTCCATCATGGGCGTCCTCTCCGGCGGCGGGAAGCAGGTCGTGTCCATCGGGGAACGCTGCCTGCTAGGCGCTAACTCCGGAACTGGGATTGCGCTTGGCGACGACTGCATCGTCGAAGCGGGCTGCTACGTGACGGCTGGAACGCTGGTCAAGCAGCCCTCCGGTGAGGTCGTGAAGGCCGTCGAGCTTTCCGGCAAGTCGCACATCCTGTTCCGGCGGCATTCGCAGACCGGAGCCGTCGAGGCGGTCCCGCGCAACAGACCGTGGGGCAGCCTCAATCCCGCCCTGCACGCCGCGTAGTGCCGGACCACGCTTTGGCGGCACCCCTGATCCGGCAGGTTGTAGAAACCGACCGCGATGCCTGGCGCCAGCTTTGGGGCGAGTTCTGCCGCTTCTACGGGGTGCAGCTTGCCGAGCGGGTGACTGACGCCACCTGGTCGCGGATCGCCTCGGGCCGCGGGCCGATCTTCGGCTTGGTTGCGGAGGACCGGGTGGGCACGTTGCTGGGCTTCTGCCACTACGTATGCCATCCGAACACGTGGAGCGATCAGACGGTCTGCTACCTGGAAGACCTCTACGTCAGCCAAGGTGCACGCCGGACCGGGTTGGCGACGCGGTTCATATCCGTCTTGACCGACCTCGGTCGCCAAGAGGGCTGGTATCGGCTTTACTGGATCACGAACGCAGATAACGTACCGGCGCGCAAGGCGTATGACCAGGTCGCCAAGAGGACCGACCACATGCGCTACGAAATCATGTTCTGACGCGCGAAGCCTCTTGCCAGGCTCAGCGCTGGACTGGCGAGCACGGGGTGGCGACACCCTGGAGGCGAACGCGATGAAGATTGCGGCCCTCACCGGTGAGTTCGAGAGGCACCGTGCCTCCCGGCATCTCGACCAACACTTCCCCGGCTTGGACCAAGCCGAGGTGCCAAGCCGCGCAGGCGACCGCAGCCGCGCTAGATCCCGAAGACGCAGTCGCGCCTTCGCCGCGCTCGAAGACCCTAGCTGCAATCCGGCCCTCGCCCAGGACGGTCGCCCATTGGAGGTTCACTCCTGCCGGGCAGGGATCGCCTTCGCCGCCCTCTCCCGTGTTCCCGTGGCGGTGAGCCCGCGCGAAGGCAATCCGCGCAAGCGCGGCGTGGCGGCCCGGCTCTCGCAAAGCCTCGATGCTCGGCAGGCTGGCTGCGTCGGGGAGGAAGGTGACGCAGTGCGGGTTCCCGACGCGTACGAATAAGCTTCGGTTCCAGGCCTCGTCCAGTTCCGCCAGTCGCGTGACCCGGCACGCACGGTCACCCTCGATTGGCACCACGTCCGAACCCTGGGCGCCTACGGCTGCCGCCCCGAAGCATGGCAACCCGAGATCAAGCCAGAAGGTGACTGCGCCGCCAGGTTCGGGCAGCATTTCGGCTTCCGTCGTCGTAGGCGACTGAACGCCGGCTCCATCGTGGTGGACGCGAAGAGCAAACCTTGCACCAAGCTGGACAAGGCCCTGGTCGGCAAGCGCCTGGGCAAAAATCGTCAAGCCGTTGCCACTCCGCTCGGCAAGGGTGCCATCGGTGTTCATGATAAGCAGGTCGAAGGCTGTTCCGGCTCCGAAGGGGCCAACGAGCAGCCCGTCTGTGCCATGGCGTTTGACCGTTGCGTCGACATCGCCTCGATGCTGACCACCACAAAATGCTGCGACGGCCGGCGCCGCCCAGAGTGTTCTTTGTTGGGCGGCCATCACGGGATCAGCGGGCAGCAAAATTCCCATGTCCCGCACAGCGTTAGGCGTTGCGACCGCATAGACGTTCCCCCGGGCATCATAGGCGACCGTCACCGCTGATTACGCCTCACAACGGTGCTCTCCTACTGGCAACGACGGGCGAGACGGTCGCCTGAACTCATAGTTTTCGTCAAACCACCCGTGGTCGGACGGCCCGACCGCTATGTCCGCCAGAGCAACAATTAGCGGACACCCGGCTCTGGCAGATCCGCTCTTGACCTGATTGTGTCGAAAAAGGCCGTAATGGCTGACGTACGGAGTTCTTGCGCTGCTGCGAAACGGACCTTGTCTGCAACTTCACTAGCTTATACGCCCTGAACTGCACTCAATGCATGGTCGACGGTATTTGCGGAAATTCTTAACCCAATCAACCCCAAATCAGACGCCTTGGTCCACCACGGTCCCGCCGCCTCTTGCGACACAACCCTCAACCGAAAAACGGGATCAACCTCGCAAAGTCTCGCTTCGCATTACAGAATTTCCTGTAATCACGCTTGTAGAGACTCCACTGGTTAAGCTGAACGTCATCTTTGAAGTCCATGACGGTCTTCGACCAGTTCCATACATCATCTGGGTTTCTCATTATGAGTAAGGCATAGTAATTATTGGGCATTGGCTCGCCGGAGCCTCCCCAGGCTAGGGTGGTAGTCAGATCCTCAAATGTCATATCCGACTTAGTAGTAACCTCTTTGTAAGTCATTGCGCCGTTTTTATCGGTAACAACGATGCAGTAGGGTCGATCTCCCGCTATACGGCTAGCTTGGTAGAGAATAATTTCTGGCTCAAAAGCACTGAACACCGCCCAAAGGCACGGGATCAGCAATATCAGACAGATAGCGAGAGCGCCGAGCTTCAGGCTTAGACTGAAAATGTGCTTGGCACCCTGGTGAATAACGTCGGAGTTGGAACTCTTGGTTGCGCCATCCATGCCAGCATTATCCTTGTACGTCTGCGTCGCCACCATAGCTCGCCATTCCGAATGATGGCTGCTGCCGACCCATTAGAGGAAACGTGCGTCGTGCAGTAGTCGCAAGGCGACAGTTTGGCTGTTTAGCTTCGCCGACTTCATGGTAATGTTTGCTCAGCGATGAGCATAAGTGGGCAACACGCGAAGCGCAGCAGAAGGCTACTAGTGGGTGCTCTCGCCAGCAGCTTGATAGTGGCGTCGGCTGCCCTAGGTGGCCTTTGGTCCTATGCTGGCGTCTACGGACTGCACGTGTTGGTCCGGCATGGCGGGAGTTGGTGGCTGCCGGTTGAAACTGATAGCTCCTGGCTCTCGTCATCGATGAGATTAGCACTCGGCACTGCTCCAGTGGCCATGCCGGGGGGATTACAGTGGCAAACGGTAAGCGCAGGCTTCGATGTGGCTGACTTGACGGCAATAGTTGGTGGACGAGCAGTAGACCATGTGCTGCTGGCCCGGATCGATCCAGCCTACTTCCGCTTCGTGGTCCGCAGCGCGTCTGACGGCGACAAGAACCTTGATCAGTGGATGTCGCAGCTTGGCGCGGCTCTTGTCGTCAACGGCAGCTATTACGCGCGGAACGGCAAGCCTGACACGCCCCTTCTCAGCGACGGTGTCCAACTCGGACCTCGGAGCTACGACGCAAAAGCGGGAGCATTTGTAGCGTCAGCAAGCTCCGCCAGTATTCGCGACCTCGATCACACGGCCTGGCAATTGGCCTTTCAAGGGGCCGAGAACGCGATGGTGTCCTACCCGCTTTTGGTAGTTGACGGGACAACGCGGGTGGGTCGTCCAAGCCGCTGGCTCGCTAATCGCAGCTTCGTAGGGCAGGACGGAGGAGGAAAGGTCATTATCGGCACTACGACGGACGCCTTCTTCACACTCGACCGCTTCGCCAGTTTTCTACTTAAGTCGCCGCTCGGCCTCACTCGCGCCCTGAATCTCGACGGCGGGCCGGTGGCAAGCCAGGGTATCTCACTGAATGGCTTTGAGCGTCGATCCTACGGTCGATGGGAGGCGCAAGTCGAAGGAACTCGCGCTAAACTACTGAGTTGGCCCTACGGCACTGTCGCAATGCCCGTCGTGCTCGCGGTCTTCCCGAAGTAGGAATGGCCCGTGGAGGGTCAGCTAACCACCATACCTCGTCATTCCGCGTGACGGCTGCTAGCGACAAACACTTCTCGGACATTGCTTTGGCCCGGTAGGGTGCTGTCGTGATCGAAAATGGAAGCAAGGCTCTTTCCGAGGTTCGCCGCCTTTCCCCATTGGATGCAGCGGCCTATCGTGATCTGCGCCTTTCCGGGCTCCAGGCGCACCCAGAGGCGTTTGGCGCCTCGTGGGAGGAAGAGGCCGCTCACCCCCTGGCGTGGTTCGAAGACCGGCTGGATCGTAACGTCATCTTCGGCGCAGAGCAGACGGCGGCAGTGACCCTGAGAGGCATCGTAGGCTTCTACATCCCAAACGGTATCAAGCAGCAGCACAAAGAGGTGCTCTGGGGCATGTTCATTCACCCGGAAGCCAGAGGAACAGGGCTCGGACCATCACTGGTCGCGCGAGTGCTGGAACACGCCCGGCAAACTGTCGAAGAAGTCCGCCTCACAGTCGTCGCGACCAACGCGGCTGCGATCCGCCTCTACGAACGTGCTGGCTTTGAGCGGTATGGCCTGGAACAGCGGGCGCTTAAGATCGGCAACGACTACCACGATGAGGTGCTGATGGCTCTCTCCATACGCTGACCGCGGCCGGGCACCTTCGTCAGGGCTATCTCCAACCAGTCACTATCTTGCGGTACCCCGGCGCGCCCGAGTTCGGCCGTCCGACAAACCACCGTTGAGCGGTCACACGCCATTCGTCCGGAAACGCTGAACGGCAAACGAGAAGACGGACAGATTAATTGTCGGACGGGTAGACGGACAACGCGATAATGTCACGTCAGCAGAGCATGGGCGCTCAAGTGGCGGCTGCTGACGTAATATTGGTTTAAAGACTGACTGCCTGTGACGGTGAGGAAGGTGGGCGGGATGCCGCGTCATCGAGTTGTCGGCGGCCCAACTCAGCGTCGATACGGATGCTCCTCAGATGAGCCTCCTGGTCTGACATGGGACCTGTCAGGCTTGTCTCGGCGGTCACGATCGCACGGTCCAAGGAGGCAATCAGGCCCGGGATACTGCTCCGTACCGCCTCGGCCTGGAGCCTATCCCGCACCTCGCGGCCAAGATCGCGGCCTTCGAGATCCATGGTTTCAAGCTTGTGGCCGCTCTGCATGAAAGCACGGACTGCCAGATCGCGGTCCTCGCGCACGCCCTGTAGAAGGTCCATGCCGAGAGCCTTGTAGGGCTTGGCGGCCATGTCCTCGGCAACTTTCGCCCACATATCATCGGCTTTGATAGGGGTCAGATCGCCAAGCGCCCGTTTGCTGCGGACTGCATCAAACGTGGCTTCATCCGATATCATGGTCCATGTGGTGCCGCGGGCGCGGCTTTCCGCCACGTAGGCGGTAAAGCCGGTCATGCCGGCAGTTCCGCGGGGGAGAGCGTTGATGTGCTCGTCGGAGGTAATGCCCTGCGCTGCATCGACGGTCATGGCGTGTCCAAACCCAGCCAGCAGCCGCCCGGTCTTGTTATCCTCCAACCGGCGCCATTCTACCTCGCCGACCCGTCCGTCTTTGTCGCGAAGGATCAAGCCGATGGCCATCCGGCCGACGACCTCCACGATGTCGCCGTTATTGCCGATCGAGCCGCCCTTGCCGTCAATCTTCGCCCAGGTGCGGCGGAACAGGCGCAGTTTGTCACCCGTGGCGATCGGCAGGCGGTACTGCTCGCCCCGCTGGTCCACGGCGTCGTAGACCCGTTCGTCGTCCCGCAGCTCTCCGCGCGCTTTCATGCGGTCGCGTATGGCGCGGCTCAGATCGGCCGTGTCGGCGTTGGTTAGGGCGGAGACGGTGATGCCCCGCTTTGCCCCGGCCAGCTTAAGGGCGTCACGACGTTCCATGTAGAAATCAGCGATGCGGCCGATCACCTGGTCCTGGTCACCGCCGACAAAGCGGGCGGTGCCGTCCTGTCGTTTCATGGCGAGGGCCTGCTGCACTTCCTTCAGGTGGTGGTTCTGCTGGTCGACAGCCTCCGCCGCCGCATTCGCGTTGGCGATCCGCGGACCGTTGATCTTCCGGCCACGCTGTTTGCTGGGGAGGTTCGCCACTGAATCCGGGTCCGGCTCCGTTCCCCGAAACAGGCCGGCGATGGTGCGCAGGCGGCGGGTTTCGGCCGCATTGCGCCCGGTCTGACGCACAGTGCTGAGCAATTCAGCCATGGCTTCCTTGGGCAGCACCCGGCGCATGATCTCGATGGCGTCGCCGGCCTCGACGGACTGCGCCTGTTCCCGGTCGCCCAAGGCCTTGATGGTAAGGCCGGTCTGCCGTTGCAGCTGCAGCAAAGACAGCATTGCCCGGGGCGCCACCTGACTGATCTCGTCGATGACCAGGACGGTGTTGCGGCTGGCCTGGAAATCTCCACTTTCGATTGAGCGCAGCAGCGGCTCCACGGCAAGGGTCCGATCGACGCCGGCGTCCTTTAGCGCGTCCGCCTGCTTCCAACCGGTGGCAAGGCCGATCACCTCTCGGCCGCCCGCATCCATGCGGGTGTCTGCCTTCCAGGCTGCGACCAAAGGCTTGAGCAAGGTGGTCTTGCCTGCGCCTGCTACGCCGGTCAGCAGGGACAGTGCCCCGCCTTGGCCAAGGGCGTAAATCGCCGCTTGCTGGGCGGCGCCATGGTCGGGGTCAGAGGTAAAGTCCAGGCCGGAAGCTGCGATCGCGTCCCGAATGGCTGCATGGGGTAAGGCGCCGGACTTGTCGATTGCCGCTCGGCCGGCTTCGGCGGCGAGGCTCTGCTCGATCCGAACCTGGGCGGTGTTGGTCACGCGCACCTTGTCGTCGGACATGCCGACGATGAGAGCCACGTGCTCCCCCTTCAGCTTCAGACCGCGCTCCTGGATTAACGCCACGACGCGATCGATGTCATCGACCCCGCCCCCGATGCCGACGCCGATCAGGCCACGCGCTGCGTACGTCCGCAGCTTGTCGTGGTCGAGGACGGCCGCCGTATGAAATTCCTGCGCGAGGTGGCGGGCCGCAAACCGGTAGGCCTGGTCGAACCGATCGGCGTCCGAAAGAGCCTCGTGCCTGGTATGGCCCAAGACCGTCTTATGGGCCCAGCCGATAGCGTCTGCCTGCTCACGCCAGATTTCGTGGTCGTTCTTGTCGCCATGTTTTTTCAGGCGTGCAGCAAGCCCGGCTGTGGACAGGATCTTGAATTTACCCTCGGCCGACATCTCGTCCCACTCGAGGCCGTGGGCGGCAGCGTACGCCTTGGCAGAGCCAAGGACCTGACGACGCCCCTTGCTGAAGGTGTCAACGGCGGCTTCGGGGATAGCCTCCAGCACAACCGCCTGCTGGTTTTTGTCATAGCCTATGCGCGCGCCAAGGAGCCGGAGCTCGTCCGCCAACCGCGCCTGAAAGAAGGCGCCGAACTCGTGGACGCGGCTGTGCAAACGTTGGGTGTCGAGGGAACCGACGCGGCCATCCTCGGTGACGACCATGTTGAACAGGGCATTATGGATGTGGGTGTGCGGGTCGCCGCCGATGGGCGACTGAGCGAGGTAGGTCGCACCTGCTGGGCCATCCTGAACCGGCAGCGTCGGCCGCGCCGTGTGGTGGCGAAAGCTGACCCAGCCCACGTCGCCGGGATCGGCGCCGTCTTCGCCGCCTTGGCCTTTGCGCGCCCAGCCAACCTCTCGGGCGACATAGCGCATTGTGGCGTCGTTCGCCCGGTCGATGGCGTGCCAGATCATGGCGGTCTCGGCGGGCGTAGCCGCAAACTCAGCCGCCAAGGTGACAGACTTGTGCGGAGCTAGGGTCAGGTCATAGGCGCTCACCTTACGCTTGTGCTCGGTCCAGGCTTCTGCGGTATCGCCGCGCTTGGCCTCGAACAAGCGATCGAGCTCGTCGTTCTTTGGCATGACGCGCGTGTCGACCCCGAGTGCCTCGGCTACATTCGATGGCATGTCAGGCCGCCAGGTCGCCCGACCGTCGCGGCCAGTGTAGTACGACGTGAGCCGACCGCCGCTATCCACCTCCTTACCAAGGTCAATCCGAAAGTCGTGGGTGGGTTGCGGAGTGTTCTCGGTGAAATAGGCGCGGATCAGCTTGCCGGCGGAATCAGCGGCAAGCTTGCGGAAGGTCATCATGACGCGGTGTCTCCGCTCGGACCGTGACCGTTCGCGCCGTTCCCGTTCGCGCCGGGTGGCCCCTTCATGGCGCGAACGACGTCGTCCGGCAGGCTCATCGCCATGCTCTCAGTCCGGCGGTCGATGCGACGAAGGAGGGCAGCATTATCACCCACCCGGACCACCAGCTCGGCGAGCAGCTCTTGCAAGCTAGGGCCTTCGCCGACCTCCGGGGTAAGCTTCTCGATGATGACACCAAGCCGTTCAGCGATCAGGCGCAGGACTTGGGCCTGGGTGTTGAGGGTCTCGATGATCTCCGTCTGCCCGGCTTTGATGTCGGCCTGACCGAGTGTCAGCTGGCCCAATATCTCTGTCGAAGTCGTCGGCATGATGCTCTCCGTTGACCGGGTGAGCATCCCAGGAGCCGGAGCGAACGGAGTGGACTTTTGTTTGCGACCCTCGAAAAGAGCGGCCGCCCTGCACCACGGGTGCAATGGTGTATGGAAACCTTTCTTCTGCCCACCACTCGTCGACCGCTCATCGACCACTGACCGACCACCCGTCGACCACCCATCGACCGCGAGGCAACCACTCAGCTTAAAAATAGGGGGTGGCCGTTCGCTCCGGCGGGCGGGAGCCTTGCGGGTATGAAAAGCCCGCCACCCACGATTAACAGCATCTTGCGGAAGGTCCGTGAGGCAAACCAGACGCCTCTCTACAAGTGGATGGCGACCAACCACGCCAAGATGGCGGCAGCAGCGGCTCGGGGACGGGTCACTGTCTGGACAGACCTCGTGCGAGACTTCGAAGCACTCGGCTTGTTGGATGGTCACGGAAAGGCACCGTCTGTTCAATCGGCCCGGAAGACGTGGGGCCGAGTAAAAGATGACGTTGAGAAAGCCCGGCAGGAAGCCTGCCGCGCCCTGCGTCCGTCCCCACCATCCCGGCAGCGAGCAGACTGGCAGCCGCCCGTGGCTCAAGTGCAACGTCGTGACACGGTACGCCAGCCGACAAGACCATCGTCAACCGCCCCGGCGCCGCCCACAGCAAACACGCAAAAGGGTTCTGCGCACGTCGAAGCTCAACTGGCAGCGCTTGACCGCCAGTTTGCTTACATTGACCGCCATATCATTCAACAACCAGACGAGGAATAGACGATGTCGAAAACTGTCAAAGCCACAAACGTTGCAGGTGAACACCGGCCTGTTCTGTTCATCACAGTCGGGCGTCAAAGGGTCGGTAAGACGACTTTTATGAACGTATTGATCCAGGCGCTGCGGCAGCAGGGCGCCGAGATCGCAATCTGGAATGCCGACCAGCTGAACACCACCCACAACCTGGCGGTTTTCCACGGTGACGCTTTGCAGCCGAAGTCGTCGGACTTCGAGGATGGCAAGGCGTGGCTGGAGGAGAGAATCGAGGATCAGATGGAAGGGCAGTATGACGTCATGCTTGACGTCGGAGGCGGCGAGACGCCGTTAAGCCGCCTCGTCCGTGAAGTTCCAATTGTCAGGAGCGCGGCCCGGCAAGGCATCCGCGTAGTGCTAGCTCACGTCATCGGACCGGATCAGGCGGACGTGGACTACCTCAAGCACTACATGAAAAACGATCTCTTCGCCCCCGAAGCCACGCTCATCGTGTTGAATGGTGGACTCGTTCTCTCAGGTCGCTCAATTGCGGGCGCCTTCGCCGAGGTAAGGGAGCATCCGGTTATTAAAGAGGCGATCAGCCGGGGAGCCCGCTTGGCGGTGATGCCGGCGCTGACCTGCATGTCCAAAGTGACAGACCGAGGACTGACGTTCGATGAGGCTGCCGAAGGTATCTCCAAGGGAAAACTCGGCAGGATGTCATTCCTTGATCAAGAGCGCGTGGCCATCTGGTGGCAGAGGGCCATCCCCGAGTTCCTGACGACGATCCCTGCAGACTGGTTGCCGGCGACAACAACGCGCTCGGTCAACACAGAGGCGGCAGTTGAAGCAACAGTCGAAAATGTGGAGAGCGCTCGTGCCGGATAGCTCCGTCGGGCAACCGAGCAACGAGCGAGGGGTGGTAAAGCGGACCAGTGCTGCGCTGCACGAGGCGGTTGCTGAACTGCGGGTTGACTTCACCGCACGGACACAGGCCGTGGAGGCGGCCGCCCGGGACTGGGGCATCCGCCCCAGTTACCCAGAAGGCGTGTTCGTCTCTGCCATGCTCAGGACCCAGGCGGGATTCTCCGACTTGGCACTGTCGCTCGCAGACCTGCTTCAGACAGTGGTATCGGAAGCACGAGCGGCGGCAGAGGATGAGCTGGCACGCCAGCGCGTTCTAACCCAGCAAACCCGGACTGTGTTGGAAAACGCAAACGACGCGATCCTCAATATGGAAAAAGGTGGGCGCGATGCGCTCGCCAGGCTGGAGGTCGAGAAGACCAAAGTGACCACGCAGCTAGTCGAGCGGATCGTCCCGGACATGATTCGGGGGGTGAAGGACGCCCTGGTCATCAAGGAACGCCGTCGCGACCAAAACATGGAGTGGATGCGTGCTCTCGGTGCCGGTGGCATCGCGCTCGCGTTGGTCGTGTCCGGCTATGTGTGGGGCACATGGTCGGACTGGGGTATGGCGAGCCGAATCGAGAGTGTTGGAGCCGCGGTCGAGCGCTGCCAGGTCACGTCTAAGTGGGCCGATGACAAAGGGCAGCGGCTTTGTCAAATCAGCGATTTCCTCAAAAACTGAGGGTGTTGGTTCGCTCCGGCAGCTTGGACGATTGCGGTTCACGAAGATGGAGGGTGAACCCGTGTACAGTTATTATCGTAGGCCGGAGGGCCGGCGTCACCAGCGGCTTCGGCCTGGCCGGCTGTTAATCACATCCTCGGCGGCGATTGGGCTTTGGACGACCGGGGCACTGGCCGATGTTGCGCCGCAAACGATGAGCGGCGTGCCGCAGCAGATTGTGCCCCAAGCGGCTGAGGTCGGATTACCGGCCTTCACAATGCCGACCGGAACCGTATCCTTATATGGAGGAAGCTCAGGAGCGGGAGGATCGAGTGGAGGCTCAGGGACATCAACGGACAGCAGTGCATTGGACACCATGCTGGCCACCCCTTGGGGCGCGTCGGCGCAGCAAAGCGCCCAGGCGCTCGGTGTCAATGCCTCAGCGTTGGCGGCAACATGCGTGATGGAGAGTGGCTGTCAAAACGTCTCCGGCACCGGGACGATCACTGGGGCCTTCCAGATGACTGCATCTACCTATACAGCCAGCCTTGCATCCGCTCTAGCACAGGACCCGAATTTGGCGACTAATATCGTGCCTGGACTTGCCGGCCAGAGCGACCCGGCAACTCAGGCGATCGCGGCGGCTGCTTATCTCAAGCAAGGTGCCCAGTATCTGCAGGGTCAAGGTGACGCTAACCCGACTGTGTTAGACGTTCGCGGATACTACAATTTTGGTCCACAAGGCGGTGCGCAGTTAGCCCAGGCGCAACCTACCGCTTTGATGTCCGACACATTGACCGGGTACTCTCCCGCGACCTTGGCAAAGAATGGGATCACACCCGGTGAGACTGTCGGTCAGTGGCAAAGTTCAGTCACCTCCAAGATCGGCAACGCGGCAAGCGCGTCAGTGTTAACCAGTTAATCGAACGGTGATACGAATGTCCAAGTCTTCGGGGTTGTTATTAGCCCTTGCGCTTGTGTCGGGTGCCTCTCAGGCCCAGGCCGAACAGGTGCATACAGTCAAAACGTTGCCGGGCTATCAGTGCATGGTGTTAGCAAAGCAGTGGGACGGCGAAGGTCCCATGCCATTGCCGGTCTATGTCTATGCCGGCCCGCAATCTAATGCGGCTCAAATAGGCGTGGCTGGAGGATCAATAATTGTGCCCGATCCCGTGCATCCAACGGGTGGGCGGACGCAAATGATTTTCGCCGACGGTAGAACCGTATGGATCTCTACCGACGCGATCGCGCCGTGGCATGCCGTCAGCAACCCAAATGCAAGATGTTCACCTGTCCTGCTGTCGAATGGCCGCTACGGATTTCAGACGACCCACTAATATCGATGAGTATCGACAGCTGGCGGCGATCGTGGCGCCGCCAGCTAGATAGACTAACGCGTAGTCCTGGTATACTCGTCGGCCGGGTTACGATGTATGATGCCGCGCTCCAGCAGCTTTATCAGTGAATGCTGTAGGGTCGATCGGGACTGACCAGTTCTCTGGAGCAAGTCCTCGAAAGTCCCAGGCTCCTTAAGGTGTATCAGCACTACATCTTGCGTCGGATAGTTACGCCTGATCCTGGCGGGATCGGGGGCGTTCGAGCATCGGTCCTGGCGCACCCAGACACCCCAGCTTAGTCGCACAGCAAGCCCTTTGGCCTGCATGGCGCGCAGATGACCAGTGGCGATGCAGGTCCTGCGATTGATGTGCTCGGCGATCTGTTTGACAGTGCGCGGCTCCGTTAGCATTCCGAGGATAGCGTCGCGGATGGGTTGTGGCCGGCCTGCTGCGACCAGCGTGTCTCGGCGGGCTTTGCGAGAATGTCGATCTTGTGGCGGGAGATCGAAAAGCAGGTTGCCTCCGTCCATGGGCGTGGCTCCGAATAAAACGTCGTATCGAGCAGGATCGCATCGACGGGGTCAGGGTAAGAAAGGCCGGTGCGAACGGCCGCTGCCCGTTGAGAGATTCCGCCCATGATGGAGACAGGTCCGCAGTGGGCAGTGCATGCCCGATCCGGTTGGCACACCAGGCTGAGCCGACGCAGCGCAGGGGATCTGTGAGCACGCGAGGAGGCCGGATCCTTTCGGACCCGGCCGCTCCGTCAGTAAGGCAGCTCGTGCTCGGGGATCACAACCGGGGTCGGGCGGGTGTAAGGAATGGTGGTCTCGTAGTATTCTTCCGCGAACTCTTCGTAGGACATCCATCCGGCCGTGGACGTGATCGCCAGGGTGTCGTGCGTGAGGGTCTGATCCATTGTCTTGCTTCCTGCTCTATGTGCAGCCCGATCGCTGCTGAGCGGCGGCAATGACGGCCTTCGTGACGTGTCAAAGGCGCGCCTCTTGGCGCGGGACCGGAGCCGCGCGGAGCCACGCGCAGGCCGGCTTCGGCCGAGCATGGCGAGCACGGCGAGGACCCACCCTTTGATACGGCGCGACCTTGGCCGGCATTACGATAGAAGAGCAGCGGAGGCTTTTTTTCTCCAGGGAGCCGCCCTCCGTCGCGACCTGCACGAGATCTCACGTGGATCACGAGACCGATGTCAGCGCTTCCGAGGCGTGGCTCGCTGGTAGCGGCTGTTTGGACGTCAGGTCCGAGGCGTTTGCAAAGCCTCCTGCTGGCTTGCCATCAAGAAGGGAGGGAGTTTACGCCTGGGCCCTGGGTTCGCCACGTGGACCGCCATCAAGACCTCCAGCCAGCTGGCGACCTCTGGGTCGATAGCGCTGTCTCCGGCCAGCCAGCGTCGAAGCGTGTTGCGATGTTCCCCTGTCCTTCGAGCCACTTCCCGCTCGGACCAGCCAAGCGTCAACAAGCATAACGACAGACGATAAGGCGACATGAAAGGTAGTTCGGGCGGCGTGTGTCCATTTTGGACACAAGGTCTGTCTACGACCGCGATGCCCACCGGCTGAGTATGCCTTGCGTCGCCAAGCGGGTCCAGCGCGGTGATCGGTTCCATAGGAGTTGCGTCGAGCAAAGTGGTGCGAACGGCGAATGCTCCCTCGCAGTTCGCACCAAGGCAAAGGAGCATCCGCCGTACCAGCAACTGTCCATGGACGTGACAATGGAAGACGAGATGACTGCCCACAGCCGCAGGCGACGGACTACGTTCGTCGACGAGCGAGGGTGGGCCGCATTTAGCGAGTTCAAGGCCAGCATCATTGGGCGCAAAGGTGAAGGCGCTGTGGAGCGCGAGGTGGCTGCGTTGGGCCTTCCGGCGCTGCATGACGCGATCTTGGTTGATCTGTTCGGGCTCACGCAGATCGATCATGTGGTGAGAGGACCGGACGCGATCGTCGTCATCGAGACGAAGACCTATGGCGGCCACATTACCGGCACTCGGCACAGCGATGAATGGACTCAGCACCTCCTGCGTGGGGAGGTCCGTCATCCGTTCCAGAACCCAATGCACCAAAATCATCGTCATCGGCAGGCTGTCGAGGCAGCCGTTGCGGGGTATGATGTGCCGATCGTCGGCTACGTCGTGTCGGCCGGCTCTGCGACTTTCGCGGAGGAATTGATGAACCTCGTGGTGCCGATCGACCGGCTTTGCGAGATGTTTCGGGACAGCCCGCCGCGGCCGCATGACCCGCAGATGCTGGATAGAGCTTGGCTGCGCCTGGTCGAGGCTGTGGCGGCGGGGGAGCCGCGTCGCGAGGAGCACCAGGATTTGGTCCGACTCCGACGCAAGAACGATTCTTTATAGCGCGCAGTATTTCCTACGATGTCCACTTCGTCTAGGTCGGGGAAGTCGCAACGGCACGGCCGTATAGGGAGCCAGGGTGTTACTCAGGAGACGACTTGGATGATCGGGGCGTTGTTCACGGAATCGGCCGTGGCAGTCATGTGTTGGGACAATGGCGGCAATCATTTGTTGGGTTTGATGATCGTGCGTCGGGCCGACGCGCATGCCTGTTTCGTCGATCTTCCGCCGGAATTGGAAAAGCGACTGGCCACGTTTGACCGAAAGTTCGTTGAGGACAACGCCGAGCGATTATTGGAGATCGCCTACGCCAAGCTCGGTGAGTGCGAGTTCGATGAGGATAGGGTAATTTCCCCCGAGTTCCTGAAACAAGGGCACAATCCGGCGGTGGCGGGAACGATGCGTCACATCCCGGCCGAACTGGTTGCCAGCATGGCGCCGGGGATGGAGACGTGGCAGGCGGCCGGCTTCATCGTCGATGTCGGCGAGCTCGACCTGACACGCCTTGGGGTCAAGAAGATGGTTCATTAAGGACATGGCTTCTGGTCGTTGCTGCGTAGCCCGACCTCGCCGGGTGCCCTGACCTATCTAAACCGGCAGCCCCCCATGCTTATGGGGGGCGCGGACGGAAGGGGGGTCGAGGGGCAGGTCACGGTGTTGCCCGTCGAACAATGCCCGTTGTGCCAGCCCTTGCTTGCTTCGGTGGCCGACACGCGGATGGACGCCGCGGTGTGCGACGCCCTCTCCGGTTCGCGGACTGGGTGGAGGCGGGGCCGAAGCCCCGCCGTGGTTTCAGCCCCCGAAGGCGCCCATCTGGGCGGTGGCGCTGCCGCGGCTGACGGTCGGGGCCTGGCTTGGAGCCTCGTAGGGCTTCCACTCGCTACCGGTCAGGTGAGCGTAGGCGGAGACGGCACCCTCGGCGGCGGCCACCAGGGCGTGTGCCTGCAGGCCCATCTCGGCGGCGAAGATGCGGGCGCGTTCGGCCCGGCTCTCGAACCCGCTGACACCGTCGCGGTCCTCGTCGCGATCCTCGTTGGCGAGCTTCATGGTGAGATCGCGGGCCTGGGTGACCTTGTTGGAGTAGAACTGCCCGGCACCGTGGGCGGAGCTGACGTAGGCGCCGACGATCCGCTGCAGGTGCATCTCGAGGGCCTTCTCGGAAAGCGGCAGGCTCTTGGCGGCGAGCGCCAGGTGCTCTTCGGTGGACTCGCGGATGCCGGCGGTGTCGACGGGCTCGAGGCCGAAGGTGCGGGAGAGGTTTTCGGCGAGGCCGCTGTGGGGGCAGACCGAGATGGCGAGTTCCAGGGTGATGGACTGACGGACCTGGGCGGTGCGGGTGGCGGGCTTCGCGGCAGTCTGGGTGCGGGTCTTGCTGGCCATGATTTCGATCTCTCTTTTCGCCCGTGAGGTTCGCCTGCCCTGTGCTGGCTCTCCCCCTCGGGTGTGGTCGACCAGGACCGGGCAAGGCGCGATCGGAAACCCCTGAGGACGGCAGTGGTGCGGAAGTTGCGCTTGCAACTTCACGGTGCCGTCCGAACCGCAGGCGCTTTGCCGCTTGGCAAAGCGGGGGTTGGAGGGAGTGACGCCCGGTCCAGACCACGCACAACCCGAGCGGTGAGCCGGACCAGGGCTGACAGGCGGACCGTGGGTGAAAGCGATCGAGATACGTCATGGCCAGCAAGGCCCGCTCTGCCGCCGAAGTCCGCCACCCGCACTGATCCGCCCCCGAAGGCACCCGCTGGAATTGACCACACGACTGCCCGTGGCCTCGCCCAACCTCGGACCCCCTTTGGCCGTCCCGCCGGCACTGGCATCCCAGCCTGTCACCGTGCTGGAGCACCTGGTCCTTGCCGTAATGGCTGACCGCTCGAAAGGCCCGGCTTGCACCGGTCGATCGTCGGCACGTCCAGCGTGACATAGGGGCTGGGCTTGCTACGACGGGCACCCTGGCCGGGCTCACTGCCTTGCTCGGCGACGTTCGCGGCGAGGACTCTGACAGGATGAGTGGGTGTAGCCGGGCAGCGCCGGCAGGTTTGCCGCCGACATGGACAGGACCGGACGACCGGACCCCGCCGAGGGTGTTGGATTTGCCTCTGCCGACACGGACGAGAGGATGGCTGGAGGGGCCAAGCCCTGACCGACGTGCTGCGTCTGCAGCCAAGCAGAAGGGCTATCGGAGAAAGGCACCGGGACCTTGGCCTGGCCGACAGCCCGGTCCACGACCAAGAGGGCAGCCGCTGCGGCGTCCATCTGGAGGCCGCAGTTGAGGCGCGTCTGCGCCGACATGATTGCGTCAGACCGCAGGCGCAGCCGGAGCGTGGATCGTCACCCGCAGGGACGAGACGCCGCTTGGCGGCTCGGGGAGCGTAGCGAGTAGAGCCCGTCCCAAAGGGGACGCCCGCCCCTCAGACTGTAAAACGCGACACAACCTCCGTATTTTGGTGGCTTGCGGACGGTCGGCTCTACGATCAGGCAAGCGAAAAGCAGACGCTGCACAATTGCTGACTTTGGTGGTTAAACGGCCTGTCTGCTGTCGGGTCGGGGAGTTCTGAACCGGACGTTCGGCTTATGGTGAGGTTTGGCCGGAAGCGGACCGTCGGCTATGGAGAGGCAGGGTGCGGAAAGCGGACTTCGACGCTCTGTCCATCCGGCTCTGAAGTGATATTCTCACCCTCCGCAACAGGCACACCGTCCCCGGCTCAACGCATGAGTTTTAGAGCTCTTCGGTTGCGCGACAGGCACACCAGCGGCTTGGCCTTTCCCGCCATCATCCTTAGTAACAGTCGTTAAAGCGCAGCCGTCGCCTCACCTTTCAGTCTCAGGGCCGCTCGAAAGGCAAGGAAGTGCAGCGAGCTCGTCGCCCCAGCACCTATCAAAGAACACGCAGCGACGGCAGCACAGATAGCCGTCGATCTCCACAAGCAAGCATCGTCCCGCTTTGCCCGTTCGCACGGCCTCATGGCCGCAATGGTAATTCGAACCGCTGGCGAAGAAAGCAGGAGGATCGACACTGGGCGCCATGATCGGGGCGGTGCCCGCTCCGCTCCCTTCCCGACGGCAAGCGGTCCAGTCATGGTAGGGACAGGTGTCGAAATGGGCATCGTCAGAAAGGATGGAGGGCCGGTCGCCCGTCGACACAAGATGCTCATCGACGAGGGGGCGGCAAAGCTTTGGGCGCGCGGGATGCGCCTCAAGTTCGATGCACGTGAGCCACCTCACTTTTGCCGCTGATCGCTCAAGCTCTCGCTTCAGATCGTCTAAGCGACTGGACAGCAGGCGGTGTGCACCGTCGAGTAAACCCTGGTCCTGATGTAGTTGAACGAAGTTTGTCCCGAAATCCTTCTGGAACGTGACGGACGCACCCATCGACGTAGGCATGGTCGCGACGACCCTCAATGCCATGACCGGTTCGACTTCGCCGAAGGCGCGCTTCGACACGACGATCCCCACGGCGAGATCGGCCGTGCCGTGTTCAGGAACCAAGCTTGCAAGCGCGGCCGGATGCTGGGGCGGCAATTCGCCGGACAGCTCGCGATATCCGAGCATGTCGCCGAACCCACGTGCGTCCGCGCGCACTTGATCAAGGTCGGTGTAGACTGCCACGTCACCGTCGCGGACCCTTCCTTCCGGCATCAGGCATTCCGGGTTCCTGAACACGACCCACCAGATGCCGTTGCTGATCGCGACGCGAAGGGGCAGGTGGCTGTGCCGCAATCTGGAGCGTTCGGCATAGTCCCGCAACGTGTCAAGCCAAACGGACCAAGCTGCGGGGAAATCTTCCGCCGGGAGACTGCCTGCGCGGACTCTTGCAAGCGCATCGAGGAACATATGCGTCGGATCGCTGCCCGGGCGCCCCGGAAGGCTTGCCGAAAGCCGTTTCGCCTCGACTATCAGAAGGGCTCTCCGCAGCTCGGACAGGACAGCGCGACCGTGGTAGTCGAGGAACCTGCGGGTACCTGCTCCGTCCTGCCCGGAGTTGAGGCCGTCCTCGACGAGCATGGACCGCGGGTCGGCAAGGTTCCAGCCTAGGGCTCGGAGAAGCGGGTCGATGAGGGAGGATCTGGTCTGGGCCTCGATCACGTACTCGGCTCCGGACCCTCGAAGCTCCGGCAGGGGCCTTCCGCTTCGCGCGGCTTCGTTCTCCTCCGCAATCGGCAGCAGCTGTCCCTCGAGCATCTTGCGAAGCTCCGCGACAGCTCGCCTGAATGCCGTCAGGTCCATCGTTTACCGGAGCAGGACAGGAAGCTCGAACGCCAGCATCCGAGCTTCAGGGTAGCCTACCTCGGCAAAAGCGTCGAGGCAGCTTATGAGTCCTTGGCGATGGCCTTCGTCGCTTGCGAACAGCGCTCGATAATCAGCAAGATACCGTCGCACTATCCTGACCAGCAGGTCGGCGCCCATTTGCTCGAACTGGTAGCCGCCCAGTTTGCCGGCCTCGATCGTCTTGCAGACGAGGGAGAAAACCTCGCCGGGGTCGACCGCCACGAAAGCCTCGATCGTCTCAAGCACGTGGTGCGCCACCGAGGCGTGGCCGATCCCGGCAAGGTCGGCGAGCACGCCATGATACTCACGGAGGAAACGGGTCTGGAGCGCAAGCACCGGCTGGACGTCAGGCTGGTTGCCCGGATTGCGCGCCGCATAGGCACCCGATCCGAAGTAAACATTGATCGAGATCGAATCCAGGACTGTCAGGGCGTCTTGAAGAGCGCCTCGGTCGCTCGTCCCGATGGCGTTTGCCCAGCGCAAGGCGGTGGATCGCGTGACGCGAGCGAAGAACTCGACCGTCCTCGCCCTGGTAGCTTCGTCCTGCGGCTCCGGCGCGTGCGCCTGACCCTGTCGCATGCAATCTCGCAGCGCCGCGGCCACGATGCCGACCTCTGCGACCGAGCGGAGCGGGTCGCCTGCGAGGTCCATGGCCCAGTGTTGGGCAGCCTCGTCGCCGAACGCGATCCAGAGCCGCAGCAGGCCGCCAACGAGCTGTTCGCTAAGCTGATCGCGTTGCGCCCCTTCCTTTTGCGTGGCGTGGCGTTCCCGCAGCGCGAGCATCCATCCGGCTGCCCGTTCGGGGTCAAGGTGCGCCACGGCGCTCAGCGACGCGACCGTGCTGGACAGCACGCCGCGGTTGCCCTCGTGCGAGAACGCGAACTCGAAGGCGCTCCACATCTCGTCCGGCCCGGCCTTGGCCAGACGGTGGAGGTTGGCGTGCACCTGCATCCGGACCTCGGGCGCGCCGTCCCGCATGAGGCGGTGCAGCGCTCGTACCAGCTCGCCTTCGGGCGTCCACGGCGCGGCTCCCAGGCAGGCCATCAACGCGCACGTTCCCTCGACCCGCGGAGAGGGGGAAGGCCAGCTCGGGCTTTGCGCGAAGCGTTGCTCCCGCTCCGCGTCTGGCGCACCGTTGGGCGCCAGCTCGTTAGAAGGATCCACCAGCCTTAGCACGAGTTCGCGGATGCCCGGGAGCTTGTCGAGGTCGGCTTGCGAGCGCGACGACTCTGCCGCAAGGCAAACCTTTTCCGCTATCGCTTGCCATGCCGTCGCGGAGACCCTTTCATGGACCGCGTTCGCTGAGGCGAGCAGGCCGAACAGGTGGGTGACGTCCGGCCACGCGTCGCCTCCGGCATTCGCTTCCATGATGCTCCGGGACAAGGCCAGGATCGAGACGTTGGGCTCTGCTTCGGTGTCTACGCCCGCTTCTCGCAGCCACCAGTCGGGATCCAGTTCCTGCACCTCGGTGCTGAATCGGACCGGCGGCCCGTGCAGGGGCAGCCCGTCTCCGGCCTCAGCCAGGTCGCGCTCGCCCTTCGCGCCCGGCAACGCGATGAACCGAGGGTCCAGGCAAGCCAGGTACTGCCTACGAAGCCGGGCTTGCGGCAATTCCATTATCGCTCCCTCGCACGCGAGCCGATCGGAAACCGTCATCGCTGGGTGGAGCGCGCGGATGAGATCCCCGGCAGCGTGGATGACGTCAGGGACCGCAAGGATCCGGCTGTCGCAGAGGAAGGGAATCAGAGCGAGGCCAAGAGGCACCGGGTGCGCCACGGCTGCCCAGAGGCGGGCGCACCAAGCCACGGCCCACTGAGTTCCTGGGGCGAGCGCGTTGGCAGCGCTTGCCAGGACCGTGTTGGCGACCCCGTTTTTGCCTGCTGCCCGAAGCCCCGCAACCCACTTGTCCAGCAAGGCGACCTCGTAGTCCTGCCCTCGCCGATCCGCCTCCTGCCTCCACCACCAGCAGCTGCCGTCTGGGACGATACCTGCCTGCGCGCCCTCGAACTCGAAACCGATACGGCCTTCTTGCTTCGCCATGCCCTTTGTCGGGACATAGCTGTCGAGGATCGCTGCTAGCGTCTCCGAGGCGAGCCTGGGCTCTGCCAGGACGAAGCCCTCAAAGACGTCGGCCAGCAGGTGCCTCACGAGATCGCGGTCTTGTCGCGTGTCTGTTACGAGAGGGAGTATCTGGCTGTCGTACATCATCCGGCTCTGCCCCCGGGCTGGCAGGGGAGCCAGAAAGCTCGCGCGGAAGACGTCGGCCAGGAGCCCCGGCGCCGCTGCTAGAATGCGCCGCCGTTCCTGAGCAAGCCAGAACAGATCGCGGCGACCGTGATCCACCGAACGGTCCTGTACTGTCAAGCTGCGCAACGCGGCGACGCCCGACTCGGGGTCGGCTTCGAGCGTGCGGCAAATGCCCTGGACCGACGCTGCGGTCAGTGAATCGGCTCCTCGCGCCGCGCCGAGGGCATGACGGAGGAGCGAGCGGGATGCCGCGGCGAGATCCGCCCGCTGGCCGTGGGACAGTAGTTCCGGCTTGTCGGTCCAGGCCAGGATGGCGACGTTCGTGGGCCATGCGAAATCCCCAGCGTGTCTCTCCGTCATGAACGCGGTAAGCGCGCACCAAGGCGTTTTCACGCCGTCCCTCGGAGCCGGGACCAACCGGGCAACCACGGCCCCGAGCGCCTGGCGGAGCAGAAGCACCGCTCCCTCGCGTTCCGGCCCCGCTTGGTCCTGCAAGCGCCGGAGCGCCGGCGACAAGTCGGCCATGTCGGTCGCGACCTCGGCCACGACCCTGGTGGGAAACGTCCTGCAAAACTTAGCCTGGCCGCCCGGGGAGGCCACCGCCAGGGCCGCCGCCCAGAACGCCTCGCGCCCGGCGTCCCGCTCCCATAGCATCCTGAAAGCGATCAGCGCCGCGGGCGCCAGCCAAAGGGCCGTGTCGTCGGAGGCCGTCAGGCGCTCGACGAAATCCTTCGCTTCCCCGGCTTCCAGCAGCAAGCGCGCGACGGCATAGTCGAACAGGGCATGGTGGGCAAAGGACAGGTCCCGAGCCGCGCCGTCCACCCGGACGAAACGCGCTGCCAGGACGCCGCTTGAGAACAGCTCATCCCGCAGTGTCTCCGCCCCGAACAGGAACGCGCTCCTGCCATCAAGCGCGAGCGACCGCGCCGCGATCATCTCCTCGGCGACTTGCGCGAGGAATCCTTCGCGAGTGGCCGGAGGTGTGCCGGACCGAGAGGCGACCACCCTGGCGCTCCAGTAGCGATCGAGAAGCTGGACCTCGTTGAGGAGGCCCGCGGTGCTGATCTCCCCCTCGGCTTGCAGGATGCCTGCAAGAAGCGACAAATTGTAAGGCGAGGCAAGGACATCGCGCATGGGCGGCGCCGCAGCCTTGTAGGCGCGCCAAATGGCGGGCGCGTTCTCTTCAAGCGACGCGATTTCGTCGAGCGAAAGCAGTGGGACATGAAGGTGCGCGACGTCCCGAAAATCCATTTCGAGGTTGTCCGGTGAGACCGGCGATCCCCTGAACAGGTTACGGAGCTCAACGCCGAAACGGAGGTCAAAGCTGCGCACCGAGGCGACGATGCGCCATCTCGGCGCGAGACGGCGCACGTCGGCGACAAGATGGCGGAACGTGAGCTCGAACGCGCCGCCGCGGCTAGCGTCCAGGGCGTCGACAAACAATATCCCCGGCTTCTCCTCGGTCCAATTGGCCAGCACCTCGGCAAGTTCGCCGTCCAGACCCAGGCTGTCTTTGAGGGCGTGCAGGGATGCCGCTGGCAGCCGGTCGACTGCAAGCGCCACCACGGGATGGCCATCCCTCTCCAGGCGCTCGGCAGCGAGGTAGAGTGCGCCGGACTTCCCCGCGCCCGCCGCCCCAGTCAGCAGGAATGACCCCGCGGCTGCCGCCTCGGACAGCAACGGCACGCATTCTCGCTCCAACGTCACTTGGTGTCCGTCGCCCGGAGCCGTCGTGGCAGGCAAGCGGGAGAACCGCTGCATGTCGTCCAAAGTCCCTCGGGTGAAGCGACGCAGGCGCTCTATGTCGCCTCGGTGCGCCGGCGAGCCCGCCAGTGGTATCCCGGCCTGCGCCAAGGCGGCCCGAACCCCAATAAGGTCTGCCGCCGCGCGGTCCATCGCTAGTTTGGCGCAGTACGCCAAGATGACTAACCAAGCGGCAGGAGCGTCCTCCGCTTGCTTTAGCGTTGGTCGCAGCATCTGGTGCGCCCGAGCCAGATCGCCGCCGCCAAGGTCCAAGGGGAGGAACCTGATCAACCTGCACAGGGCATCAGTCTGCCCATCGAGAGGCGGCCTCTCGGTCAAGGCCTCCCACCGGTCGGCGAGAATGCGCTCGACCGCATCCAGGAGAGCTCTCTCGTCGGCGTTCGTCGGCACATCTGCCCTGGGGACGCTTGCTGGCCGTCCAGCGACTGCGCGCATGGTTCCCCCGGCCCGCGTCAGCCGAGCCGACGTGGTGGAATCGAACGCGATAACCAGCCGGTCGCAGCCTGGATCGAGGACGCCTCCCCACGGCGGAGCTCCGCCGGTGTCCGTCATCAATTTAAGTCGCACGATCTGGTCCGCGGCGGACCACAGGGCGCTTCGCGGGCGCATCGAAATTTCGACGGTGCGCTTTACGTTTACGAAAACGCGGCCTCCTGCCTCGGTCAAGACTAGAAGGTCGTCTACGGGAGCGGACACCTCTGCATGGACGCTTGTCGGGCGGCCGCCGTCACCAAGGCCGAGCTGCTGCACGGGCTCGGCCGCGAGCAGATGGACGACGAAATACGCCGCTACCTCGTTCTGGAACCGAAAACCTGCCTGCGCCGCGCTACCTCCGCCCGAAGACAACCTTGCGACCTCCAGGATGCGATGCCAGGGCTTTCGGGCGCCGGCCCATACTACCCTGCACGGAAAAGCCGAACCGTTGAGACTTGTTCAGTAGCATGGAATCCCGAGGAGAACGATGCCTACCTTCATGGTAGAAGAAGCTTGGTAGTGCTTAACCCAGCCAACAGTACGGTCCCGGGTGTCGCGCCCAGCGCCGGTCCGTCCGCCCGGCCCACACGCTCACCCCCGCCAGCCCCGCGGCCCAAGCCAACTCGAACGCCACGTCCGGGATGCCGGCGTTCGGGCGGTGCAGCCAGTCCAGGTCGTCCCCCCACAACGAGCCCACCCAGAAGCCCAGATTCAGCAGGAACAGTGCGGTTAGTGCCACGATCGTCAGCCGCGCCCAGTCGCACGCTACGGCGCGGGACGCCGCAGCCGCCGGCAGGGCGAGGGCCGAGACCGCCAGCACGGTCGCCACCGGCTGCCGCACCTGCAGTTCGTAAAAGCCGTGGCCGCAGGAGGACGAGCTGCCCAGTACCGCGGACTGCACCAGCACCGCAAGAAACGCTAAGGGGAGTAACCCTCCTGTCCCGGCTGCTGTCGACTCCCTACTGGAGGTGACTTCCATGTCGAGCCGTCGCGAGGGAATCGGTGTCTCCGCCGTCGCGACGGCCTGGTCATCATCGCGGCGGGCCCGACCACCACCCTCCACTTCAATCTCACCGTGGTGCAGGCGGAACGCCTCATCATGGGCCTCCCTACGCGGCCATCCGGGCGTAGGTTGGCACTCGCATACCCACCGCGGAACGCCAAGGCGGGGTCACAACCCGGCGGTCCGGGTGTTCAGAAGCCAGCGGAACTCCTCGACAGCGGGTTGCCCCACCGCAGATAAGCGAGCGATGCGGACGCGGTAGCCGTCATGCGTGATGTCGTAGGAGATGAGCTTTTCCATGCGGGCCAGGTTGGCCTCGTCCCATGATCTCCATCCAGGCTGTTTGCTGGCGCTCGACATCCCCAGCACGACCTTCCGACCTTCCGACTGTTATACGGATGGTTGAGCATGATGCTGTCGGCCAGGTCGAGGTCGCGAGCCGTGTCACTCCACAATAGACGACCACGCCCTGTGTAGAGGCTGATCCTGCAACGTGGAGGCCAGAGAAACGCCTTGGTGGCCTGGAGCATCAGAGACCCTCGCTTTCCGCACGGCGGAAGACGGGCCCACCGGGACGATCGCTCATGGATGAGACCCGGTCGCAAGGTCAGTTTCCATGACCCACCCATGGTGGGTTTCCCGGCGCTCCTCCAGCTTCGGGATCCTCTCAAACCGTGTGCCACGGATCCTGACCTGGAGCCGCCACTCCTCCGCGATGATCGATGGATCGTAGAAGTCCCACGGCTCCGGGTGATCCAACCGGATCCGGTTCGCCGCGCGGAACAGTTTATCCAAGTTCCCCGGCCGCAGCGCCAGGTCTGCGTCGGCCATGGCCACGACGATAGTGTTCCACCGGCGCTCGATATCGGCGACAACGCCGACCCGGTGGCCCAGGTCCTTCCTGCGGACATCGTTCGCCAGGTAGTCCCGGAACCGTTCGATCTCCAGCTTCATTTCGCGGGCGCGCTGCGGGGCCCGGAAGTCGCGCGCCGCCAGCTCACCAAGCGCTCGATGCCCGGAGTGGAGGCGGCCGTTCTGCGTCCTGACGGCGTTCCCGGCCTCGCGCATCACCTGCCAGCTGCTCGCCTCGATGCGTCCCGGACCGACCGCTGCCAACTCAGGTGCGGGAGGGCGGCATCGAGCTCGGGGAGGATCCGCTCCGCCCGGGTGTGAAATCGCTCGACTGCGGTGACGACCTCCTCGCCGCGTTGGGCTATGTCGAAGCGCCGCTCCGCCTCGGTGTAGTCGACGCCGAAGTTGTTGCGGCCGCAGACATGGCCCAGGAGGCCACGCGCCTCTACGCCGTCCGCCTCGAATCGGGTGACGTATCCCCTGCCGTGCATCGTGCCGCATAGGCCACAACGGCCCTCGTCCTTGAGGGGGCCGTACCTGTCCTCAATGGCCAGGAGCCTGGCGGTCCGTGGAATCGCGACTCCGACGGGTAGTTCCTGCATCCGGAGAACATAAGGTTGATGCGGGTCCAGATAAAGGCCACTACTTGGGCATGTGCTGCCAAATCGAGTAGTCGGTGCTCATCGGAGCACGACCGCCGATGTATTTGTAGAACGCTAGTCCCGCGTCCGTCACCAAATCTATGGGGTGGGTGCGGCAGTATTCCGCAAGCCACGTATCGAGTCCGTCCTGGTCGTAGGACCGGACGTCGTACGGGTTGAAGGAATCTTGGCCTTGCAGGTAGCCCATCACCCAGGCCATCTCCTGGTAGTGGATGCTGGTCGGAAGGTTAACGGGCTGCCTATTCCTCAGGAAGGAGCCGCAGCTGTCGCTGCCCGCGCCATGCACGACGGTCGGCTTCCCCCGGTGGAAGTAGTCGGGGTAGGGCGTCTCCTGCGCGAGCGCCGGGAGAGAGGTGACAACGACGGCAAGGGCTATGGCGAGGAGGCGCATCGCTTCGCTACTCCGGTTTGGCCCACGGCGGGATGGTGGAGGGAACCACATCAGGTCGGGTTCTCGCGTAGGCCCCGCACGCTTCGACTAGAGGGCATGTCGGCAGAGTCGGTAACTCGAACCACTGCCAGGAACCACATGTCCCGCTCGCGAAGGTGATGCTCTCGGTGGGGATCACCCACCGGATGAGAGCACGTCCATCCACCATGCCGCACATGATCGGTATGGGCGTGCTCTTCAGTCCGGCTAGTAGAAATTGGAATACCTCGCCCAAGAACGCATTCACCTCAGCATGTTTCGTCCTGAACCAGGCGAAGAAGTCGTCAATCACCAGGACGCCATCGCCCTGCCTGATGCCGACATGCATGTACCGGATTGCCTCAGATCCGAGGTCGCGACGACAGGATCCGGTAGCTAGGTGGGTGAGTTCGTCCCGGATGAAGCAAAGTTGGTTGAACCACGTGGCTTTTCGCAACGGGGTCTTAATCTGCTCGGGAAGGCCGATGATTGTTTCAAAATTGTTGAACAGACTTCGCGTGGATGCCTTGAATCCGCGGCATTGCTTGAGGTGCACCGCACGGATGACTTTCGCGGCGCAGTCCACGGAGGAGTAGAGCTCCAGCATAGCTGCCTCCAGGATCATGCCGAGTTCCCGGGAGGCGATGGCCGAGGTGTAGGCAAGTCGCTCAAGCTCCTCGTCGTCTCGGTCGAGCGAGGGAACCATCCGTGTCGCGATACCCATGAACGTCATGGACTTCTCGAAGTGCTGACTGACGCCGCCCAGGGCGCGGGCGTCCTCCCGGGAGAACTTGTAAGTCTCCTGGTATAGGTTCGAGAAGGTGTCGACCTGGCCCCATAACTCCGGTGCAAACGTCCGCACGGTGGAATTGCGTGGCGGCATCAGCGGCGGAGGCTTAGCATCGTCGCAAGGGGGTGCCCGGTCACAGCCCGAGTTCCTCCAAGCTGATGGTGTAGCTCTGATACGTCGCGCCACGGACGCGGGCGAACTCGTCTCCCTTCTCGCTAATCCCCCATACGCCACGCGGGCCACGGTTCATCCATCCCTGGTCGACCAGGCGACGGCGCGCGAACCGGCAAAGGTTCTCGAAGGCGTTCTCCCTGTCGACACCCGGGCGGACGAGGTTCTTCTGCTGTGTCGTCAGTTCCAGTAGGGCCGCAAGCTCCTGATAGGCTCTTTGGATCGGCATGGACCGACTCTGGTGGAGCAGACGCAGGAGTTGCCACTCGACCATCGGCTGCGGCGGCAGGGTGACAGGTCCGTCCATCCCGGAACCGTAATCAAGGATGCTCCCCGTCCGCAACGCCGTCAGTAGCGGATCTCCGGACCCGCCAGCGCGACCCTTCTCCCCGGCCTGTCCTCCGCCAGCACCACGCTTCCGGCTCCCCTTGTGCAGACAACGCATTTTAACCGCCTGTTGACCTCGCCGAGGCGGCGTGGCGCAAGTCCTGGCAGAGCCTGATGGCCAGGGCGCTCGGTCCGCCCCGGCCGGGCGTGGGCCGTTCTGTGGAATCGCCTGGTGCGTTACTGGATCGCCGGGGCGGCCACGCTTCCCGCTTGGGTGCTGGTCGCGCTCCCGGCCGTGCTCGCCACCAGGAAGGAGGAGATTGCCAACCATCATCGTGTCGGCACACTCGCCGTCCGGCGGAAATCCAAGAACCTCCGGCGTTTGGCGTGGCTTCAGAAAACGTCGTCCGTTCGCACCGCAGGCCGCTAGGACCAGTGACAGACAACCCGGAGGTCCGTCATGTCCGCATCCGTTATCGTAGTGGCTCCACCCCCAGACCGGGCGTCGCTCGATGCCGTGCCGTGGGTCGATGTGGCCGGCAATATTCGCGCGGCATTGTTCGCCGGCAAACGCTTCACGACCATGATGCGGGAGATTATGGCCCTCCGCAGCGGTCCCGGTCAGCTGACCATTGCCGAGTATTTCTACTATCGGCTCTGGGACACTTCCCTCTCCCTGGAGGAGAAAACCCAATACGTCGGTAAGAGGGCGCTGCACGGAATCCACGTGGCCTGCAATGACCACGCCTGGTACGGCGTGACCCAGGACAAGCTGTTGTTCCATGCGGCAGCGACGGGCGCCGGCCTGCCGGTGCCCGAGCTGCTGGCCGTTGTTCATTCGAGCCGGGATGCTGCTGGCAAGCCCGCCCTGGTGACAACCGAGGCGACCGTGAGCGTGCTTCGCGATCCGGCCCTCTACCCGTTCTTCGCCAAGCCGATCGCCGGGACGTACAGCTTGGGCGCGATCAGTGCCGACCGCTTGGACGCACGGGACAAGGTCTACCTTGCTGACGGTTCGGACCGGAGCACTGCCGCTCTTGCGGCCGACTTGACCGCCGACAAGGACGGCATGCTCATCCAACGGCGACTGCGGCCGGCGGCGAGTATCGCACGAGACTTCGGCCATCGCCTCTGGTCGATTCGGCTACTCGTCCTCCTAACGGAGGACGGGCCAGAGATCACACGTGCCGTTGCTAAAGTTCCGGCTCGTGGCAACGTGGCCGACAATTTTTGGCGTCCCGGCAATATGATTGCTGCCCTGAACCTGGAGACCGGCACGATCGAGCGGGTGGTGCGGGGAACCGGCATGGAAATGGAGGTCGATTTCGATCATCCAGAGACGGGCAAGCGGATGGTAGGAACCGATTTGCCGGACTGGGCTGAACTGCTCGATGTCGTGCAGCGTGCGGCCAAAACCTTTCCCGGGGTGCGGACGCAGTCCTGGGACGTGGCCCTGACGGATGGCGGCCCGGTGCTGCTTGAGGTGAACTGGGGTGGTGATCTCAATCTGGCTCAGCTCGCCTATGGACGTGGCGTGCTGGACGAGCGGTATGCGGCACACTTGCACGCAAACGCCTATCAGAAGGGTAAGGCGCAGCGGCGGCTTGCCCGCCTGCGCGAAGCAGTGCGGCGCGATTAGACGACCTCCGCAATAAGTTGTTTGTTATCAATGATTTAGTTTGTTATCGTCTCAGTCAGCGCGTAATGTGCCCCCAAGATGAGGAGATGAAAGATGCGGATCGAATTGGTGGCTGGCACAAGCAATGTGGTCCGGTTTCCGGTCGAGCGTCGTGCTAATCCGACGCTTGATCTTCTGCGTGACATTGCCCCAGACGTTCGCGAAGTGCTGCAGCTGGTCGAGAGTTTCGACCTGGCCTATCCGGGCCATGACGTCCGGCATGTGGCCGACGCCGAAATGGCTGACTTCGTTCTGAACCATGTCAGACCGGAACCAGGGCTTGAGCGCCGGGCCGAACTGGACGGGCTGTTGGAACCGATGGTGGTGCGCGGCGTCGAGGCGTGCCGGGCTGCGCATGACGCAGCTCTGGTGGCGAGCGAGGCGCAGCAGCGCGTGGTTGCTGCCCAGACTGACGGTGGTTACTGGCTGTCACCGATGGAGGAGCGGGCTGAGCGCTTGACGACAGAAGCGGCGCGCTTGCTGGTCGAGGCGCATCTGCGGGCCGAAGAGGCCGAAGGCACGGCACGGGCGATTGGGATCGCCCTGCGGGGTGAGACGTGGGCGCCGTTCGATCTGCAGGCAGCGGCCGACGCGTTGTTCTTTGCGGATCGCAGGTCAGCCTGATGGTGTCCAGATGATGCTGGCGAACGACGGCCACTGATGTGTGGCCGGTTCCCCAGCACTCTGCCGCCGGAGCTGGTTGCACGGCTGTTCGCGACCCGCAACGCGTTGCCGAATCTCGGGCCGAACTGGAACACTGCGCCGACCCAGGAGGCGCTGGTCGTGCGGCGACATCCCGAGACAGCGGAGCGCCACCTTGACGCATTGAAGTGGGGGCTGCTGCCGAGTTGGACCAAGGATCCGGTTCACGCAAAGCGGCCGATCAACGCTCGCGCCGAAACGGTGTCCAAACTCCCAACGTTTCGGGGCGCCTTCGCCAAGCGGCGGGCAATCGTGGTGATCGAGGCGTTCTAAGAGTGGCGACGACCGGAAGGACAGCCGAAGCAGCCATTCGCAATCGCGCGGGGCGACGGCTCGCCGCTTGCCCTGGCTGGGTTGTGGGAAGGATTTAAGGGGGCGACCGGAGAGATAACGCGGACGTTCTGCATCGTCACCACGTCAAGCAATCGGCTTATGGAAACGGTGCATGATCGGATGCCCGTCGTGTTGCAGCCAGCCGACTGGCCGTTGTGGCTGGGAGAGGCCGAAGGCGATCCCGCCACGCTTCTCCGGCCGGCGGACGAGGACGTGTTGAGATTATGGCCGATCAGCACAGCGGTGAACGCCGTTCGCAACAACGGACCCGACCTGCTGGCACCACTCCAAACGATCGAAGCGCCGCTCCCTAGCGATGCACCACCTGGTGCTAACTCCGCCTAGTTTAGGGGCTTGGGTCTCGGCTGGGGCGATAGTCGGCCGACCGTTTCCCAGGGGCAGGTTCGGTGCTAGGCTTTGAGTCAGGGTTTGATGGATGCGGCGGTGCGGGGTGCGGCGCAAGATGCGTCCGCTCCGCGATCGACGTGTGCTGTGCTGGCGCGCCGGAGCTATCGGTCGTCGTCTGCTGGCGCGAAAGTGCAGCCAGTGCCATTTCCGCGATACCTAGCCGCTTCCTGGTAGGCTGTCCGGTCGGGCTATCGGTTGCTTGTGTGGACTCTTGCAGCGCCGGTGCCGTTTGCGTCAGACCTTCACGGATGATGGCCTCCAGCGACGCGCCTGGGGTGCGTCGAAGGGCCGGCAGTGCCAGCGAGGCTTCGAACTCCGCTCGGTCGTTGGTCTCCATGCCGCGTTGCGGCGTGAGACCCGGAAAAGCGCGTTCTAGGACGGCGATATCGCGTGCCACATATAGCCGGTTGCGTTCCGCGGCGTCGACGCTGCTTGATGTCCAATTGAGGTCGTAGCCGGCTTCCTGCGCGAGTGAGCGCGTTAGCTCCCGCAGCGTACGGCTGTTCCCTTCATGGAACGAGTGGACGTGATCAAGGTCGCCATAGAGCCGCGCCATACGCGAAGCGAAGGCATCAGGCGGCAGGCCGGAAATGCCGGCCGGCCCGCCAAGGTCACGTAGGATGGTTGCTGCGCGTTGCTCGATGGCATCGTGCGCGTAATGGACTTCATGGACGCTGACCTGACCCTCCAGCGCGCGAAACTTGCTCCAGCCGGAGGTGTCGCTGCGCATCTCGCCCGGACGATGGTGTGGAAGGTCCTGGAAGATATAGGCATGGACCGCCTTGAGGTGGTCCACGTCGAACTTGCCCTTGATCGGGTTCTCCGCGAGCTCGGCGATGCGGTTGGCGGTAAGTGCGCCTTCGCGCCGTTCGACGGCAGGATCCGCCGCCATTTAGCCCACGGCGTGCTTGATCGCGGCGGTCAACTCGGTCCGTGTCAGTTCACCGGCGACGTAGCGTTGGTTGAGTGCTTCGATGTCCGGATCGAGGGTGAAGCCCTCGAGGCGGACACTGCCACGAGCATAGTCGATCGCCTTCTGGCGGCGGCGGCGCTCGTCGTCCGAGATGATGTGGGCGGAGGGTGTAACCTGATCCATCACGGTCTCCTTGATTGGCGCAGTATACACCGGGTGGTGGCTACTGTGGACGGCTTGGTGCTTTTTGAACGGGGATTTCCATGATTTCTGCTCCCTGATCATCAAGCAGCAGAAGGCTGCGCTCCCGGGCGACCACGGTTTCCGCCTCTACGATCTGTGTCTGACCATCAGGAAGCGTCACCCACCCGGTTCCAGTTTCCAGGGAATGGTCGTGGGCATTGGCGATGAGGTTAGCGGCATCGACAGCGGTCGCGGCCTCCACCCTGAAGTCGGCGGAACCTTGCTGCGTCGTCCGTTCAACGAGCCTGACGGTGAAGATCGGCATTTGAGCGGTCTCCGGTTCAGCCACAGTGCATGTGGCTGCTCTGGGTTGTTGAGGGCCGCTTTTCTGAAAGCGGCATTGTGTAGGCGTTGTGTGCATCGTTGCTGTCCTCATGCTTGGTCTGGAACAGTTATTACTTTAGCGGTTTGGCACAAATGTACAAGGACCATCCTTGTCCCGCACCAGTGATTTTGATAAGCAAATCCTATGCTTCTATGCTTCGATGCGAACGACTTTTACTTGTTCGCATCAGGCGCGTTGGCTCCCCTCAGTCGCCGTGTCCAGACGAGACGCGCGGCGTGAAGAGGGAGTGCGTGTCGGGGCCACTCGCGAGTGGGATGACGAAGCGCGGCCGGCGAGTGGCGACATCGTCGCCGAGCGTCAGACGCGAACGGCGACGGAGTGCGGCGGCGGCGGAAATTGGTAGGGCAACGTCTGGATTGGGCATGATGGCCGGGATGCGCCAGTCGCCGGCGACGTAGGCGCCTATGCGAAGAGCGCCGCGTTCAGCCATCTGCTGAACGGCGGTGGCAAACACCGT
Organism: uncultured Acetobacteraceae bacterium; assembly: GCA_964242215.1. Lineage (GTDB taxonomy): Bacteria > Pseudomonadota > Alphaproteobacteria > Acetobacterales > Acetobacteraceae > LMUY01. The sequence goes on from CAXTCJ010000002.1 coordinate 84,643, forward strand.
CGGCTCACCGTGGCGCCAGGAGACTGCGGCGCAGCTCTGTAACTCCGCAGGCGACATGGCCGGAACACCGTTTGTGCGAAGGCCAGTAGGATGCGTTGCTCCATGGCAATCACTGCGTCTACGGCGTTGCCGCTCATGGGGCGTACTCCTGGTTGTGACAGTCCGACCACCAGTCGGCCTGTCGATCGGCCGCTTCCGCCTCTCGCATCAGGGTGGCTTCCTGCTTGGCATTAAGGTGTCCAGCCGTGGCGGCGTTGCGCAGGTTTGTCGCTGCAGTGCGCCACTGGCGAATGGCATCGATCACGCCGGCCTCCGAGAGGCGTTGGATAGTCGACTCCATAAAGGGCTCCGGAATCAGTGCGGCCCGCGCGGCGAAGCCGGGCGAGCGCACAGAGGGATGAGAATGGGCCAGAATGCAGCGCGGCGCCCTGGCTGTTGCCGGACGCCGCGCATGATGCCTGGGTGACTAGGTTTCCGGCGTCAGCCCGTCGGCCAGACGGTCGGGTCGGCTGAGGAACCGGCCAACGATGGTTATTTCAGACGTGGGAGACCGATCCAGCGGGTCTCGATGTAGATGCCAAGCCAAACCACGGCAACGAAAGGGCCGCCAACGATGACAAGGTTCGTCAGTAATTCACCCATGATCGTCCTCCTTCCTGCTTACAACCGGCAGCACACCATAACCCATAAGATGCCAGGCAATCAGTTCAATTATGGCAGCGGACGCGCCGCCGCCCATTTTGGCAAGAACGCTCGGCCTGAAGCCTGAGTTGAAGATGGGGGCGACGATCGCCGCCGCCAGCATCCCGATCGCGATCAGCTGGGCCCCTCCAGCCAGCATCTTGAAGCGTTCGGCCTGCACGGCTGGGCTGTCGGTTCGGCCAAGGACGTAACGCAACACCATCAAAAGCTCTCCCGTGATGCTGTGGTTGAATGGCGGTGGCCGGCCATCCTGCTGGGACGGCCGGCTGTGACGATCGATTGGCCGTTACTGCCAGCACGCGGCGAACGGAATGTCCTCGTCCATGCCTCCGCCACCCAGGCCGCCGCCTGCAGCACCGGCCATGGCCGGTTCACGGCGGCGCTGTGCCGGACGGGTCTCCTCACCATTGCCGCGCGCGTCGCCAAGCAAGGTCAACTCGCCGCGGAACCGCGCTAGCACAACCTCGGTGCTGTAGCGCTCGACCCCGGCATTGTCGGTCCATTTGCGGGTCTGCAGCGCTCCCTCGAGGTGGACCATGCTGCCCTTGACAAGGAACCGCTCGGCGACGCCCGCGATCTGCTCGTTGAAGATGACGACGCGATGCCACTCGGTGCGCTCCTGGCGCTCGCCGGATGCCTTGTCGGTCCATTGGTCACTTGTCGCGAGGCTGAAGCTCACGATCTTACCGCCCGCCTGGGTGTTGCGGACCTCCGGGTCCTTGCCCAAACGCCCAATCAAAATCACCTTGTTCACGCTACCGGCCATCGTCGTATTCCTCATCTCTCCTCAAAAGGCGGTTCGACCCAGTGTCGGCACGTCCTCTCGGGTGCGGCCCCTGGGAACCGGGCCGGCCCGCGGCGCAATGGCGCGCTCTTGGGCGCGGGACCAAAGCCACGCGCAAGCGTAGCGAGCATGGCGAGGACCCACCCGTTGCGGCGCGTGACGGTTCGGTTCAGGCCGCAGCAAACCCGAGAGGACGTGTCGACACGGGGGGCTCCGACACACTTCTCCCCATCTCCTATTCACCATTTCAATTTATCTCAGCCCTTGCCTCTTCAGGCATCGGTCGGTCTGGGCGCTGGAAGGTCCCGGTGAAGTATCGACAGGACGTTTCGGTCTAAGTTTGGAGAGCCGTTGCCATTTAGAGCAGTGTCATCTGCGCGATTCCAGAGTTCTCGCAGACCAGGCCAGCCCTTGGTATTGTTTGAACGGAAATGGAAAGAGCCGAGCAGGGCTTGAGTCATCCCTCGGCCATGGCACGCCGATCTCGCTCAGCATGCACGTCGCATTCATGGCCTGACGGACGCACGCACCGTCGGCCGGCGCCGCGGCCGCAAGACGGGCAAGTGACTTCCGATGCAGGATCGCGGCTCCATCCCTCGCCGCAGTAGCCACAGAACACCGTCATGGCGCCGACCCGCCCTCCCCCGGTATCTCGCCGGGCTGTTTGACGCTGAGCGCGACCGCCATCGGCTGCACCCAGATCGGCAGGTTTGACAGCATGAAGCCAGTGCCGCTCCAGGCCATGAGCAGGGTTCGGCCCATGGTCTCGGCGATGGCTTGGGCAGCGTCCGGCGGGACCGCATTGCCGATTCGCTCCCGCCATCCGGCATCGGACAGGCCCTCAAGCTCTAGGTGTTCCTCCGGATCAACCAGGGACTGCAACGACGCCAATTCGAGCGTCGTGAACGGGCGGTGCCAGGTTCCGTCCAAGGCGCGGATGATCGCGACCAGGCGGTCGGACTGCTCCGGCAGGCGGGGATCGGCCACTGACCAATGCCCGTTGTCATAACCGGCTGCTGCCGACACCGCACCGCTGGGAGCCTGCCAAGGCAGGACGCCGAAGTGGCCGCCGCCGAACCAGTCATCGCCTTTGGCTCGGTCCAGGCCCGGCCGTGGGTCGGCCACGCACATCGCGCCGTTGCTCGGTGCGTGCTGGCCAGTGATGGCTTGTGACGCGGCCGACCATGGCACGGTGCGGAAGGCGTTGTGGAACATGGCATCTCGGGCGCGCGGGTCGGCCACGGCCAGGTTCTTGCCGCCGGTCACGGCCGGTCCTGTCGCCGACCACGGCACGACCTTGTAGATGTTGTTGAACTTCGGCGCCCCGCCATGGCGTGGGTCCGCCACAGCGAAGCCGCCTGCACCAACCGCGGCCTTGCCGATCACCACCTGGGAGGGTTCCTCCCAGGCTTTCACGCCATACTGGCCGAACTCGGCCCGCCCTTCCTGGCGGCGCGGGTCGGCGACGCTGAACGCGCCCTGACCGACGCGACCTCCGGCGGTTACGGTGCCGGATGCCTCGTCCCACGGCGTCACCCCGAGTGCGCCACCATGCCATGACGTCTCCGGCGCCAGGGCGTAATCGGCCAGCTTGCCATCCTCGACCCGGAGCTGGGCGAGGCTGCGCCAATCCGAGCCGGCCTTCACGAAGGCCAAGCGCACCCAGGTCTGCCACTGCAGCGATGGCACCCGGTGCATCAGCCCGGCGCGCAGATCGCCGGGCAGCAGCAGGCGGCCGAGCACGTCGCCGACGCCATGCAGCGCCCGCTTGGGCGGCTCGTAGAGGAAGGGCGGCACGCTCGCCATGTGCCGCGCCACGAGTAGGAAGCGCTTTCTGCTTTGTGCCAATCCACCCAACTCTCCACAGTCGTGTGTGGTCTCGGCGACGGCGTAGCCGTAGGACCGCAGCAGGGCGGTGATGCGGTCGAGCAGCGCCCTGCCCCGCGTGGCGATCCGAGGCACGTTCTCGAACAGGATCAGCGGGATCGGTGTGGTGTGCGCGTAGGCTTCCAGCGTCAGCCACACCCCGCGCAATGTCAGGCGATTGAGCGCCTGATACTTTGCAGTCTTGCTCTTGGTCTCCGACAATAACCCGCTGAAGCCTTTGCAGGGCGCTGACAAAAACACGATGTCGGGGTTCTCATGGCCGAAGGCCGCATGGACGTCGGCGATCGTCGCCTCCCGCCAGTCGGCGGGCGGTTCGCAGCCGTGGAAGGCGAGGTATTGCTCGCGATCGAACAGATCGAGGCACGTGCCCGGCACGCCGGCCATGCGGGAAAAGTCTCGAATGGCGGCAGCATCGAGGTCGATGCCGCCAAGGCAGCGAAAGTCGGCCTCCAATGAGCCGACCCGGGCGGTCGCCCGGTTGAAGCCTCGGGCACCGCCTCCCAGGCCGCAGAACAGGTGGGCGTGCTTGATCGTCCGGTGATCCGGGGTGCTGATGTGCATGAGGGTGCTCCAGGTGTTTGAGGAAGGCGGTTGCGGAGTTTGCGGAAGGCGTCAGGCGAAAGCGGCTTCCCAGACCCGACTTGGGGTCAGATCGGTCCACTCGATTTCGCCGGCCTCGTAGAGGGCGCGAATTTCCTCGGCTGTCTCGGCAAGCCGAGCCGCCAGGGCGGGAGGTAAAGGCCCCGGGTCTTCACCCGGAGCGAAGGCGACGGGATGCAGCGGCGATCGGAACGGCGCAGCAGGCCGGGCCAGGATCGCCTGCTGCTGGCGATACCAGCCGGTCATGACGCGGGCGACGAAGGCATTGCTCTTGGAAAAGCCGCCCTTATGGGCGGCTTTGCGGGCGGCGACGCCATACGCCTGGGAGTCCACGCTGGCGATCCGGGGGTGGCCGCTCAACTCGGCCATTCCGGTCGTCTTCAGGCCGAACCGATGCAGCCGTATCGGTGAGGATCCGAGCGCACGATCGAGCACGTCCACCACGCGCAGGATGCCGGTATCGCCCTCAACGTGGCGGCGGCACATGCTGCCGACGCCCAGGACGGGAGAGCCTGAGATGTCCGGCATACGGTCCAGGCAGCGGAGATAATCGTGCGGGTGCCACCCCTGCACGACCGGGGTGAAGCGATCCGCGATGCCACGCTGCCGCGCCTCGATCAGGCACTCCCGGTTCAACCGGGCGGTGCCGGAGATGCGGTCGAACACCTCGGTGCGGTTTCCTGCCACCTCCGGTTCGACGCACATATCGGCGCTGGCGAACCACTGCCACGGTGCGGCGGCGCACAGGTCCATGTAGTGCGTGACCGTTCAGGGATAGCCACGATACAGCACGGCGCTGACGAAGCCGCCGCTGTCCAGATACACCGGGTGCTGCCAAGCCAGATGCAGCTTCCGCCGATAGAAGCCCAGCCATTGGCGCAGGCCGGGACCGTCCTGTCGCCAGAGCGACAAGGCGTTGGCGCTGATCAGAACGGGCGCGTCCAGCGCCCTTGCCGCCTGCCAAAGCGGCCCGTCTGTGAGGACGGGAAGCCCGAGCAGGAAGCGGAGGGAATGGGTCATCACCAAACCCCTCAGCCGATCGCGAAAGCGAGTTGCTCCGCAGGCGCGGCCTTCCGGCCGCCCCTGTTTGCAGGGACGGCGGGCGGCGACATCGGCGCCGGCTCAAGCGCCACCATCTCGCCGGGCTCAAACCGCGGTTTCAGGCGCGCGAATTCGGCCCGTTCGGCGGCGTAGCGATCGGCCTGACCGCGCTCGCGGTAGAGATCGAGCAGCCTGAACTGGCGCAGCCGACGCGCGATCTCGCGTTCGACGTCGCTGAAGGTGTGCGTCGGATCGCCATAGCAGGGATGGTGGACGGCCTGCTCGATGAACTCGATCTTGCCCGTCGTGCTGGTGAAGAACTCGGCCCAATATCCGGCGGCGTCATAATGCGCGATGTGCCCGAACGTGTGCATCACCTGGCGATAGAACCGCAGCGTGAACTGATGCTTTGGAAAGTCCGAGGACACGAAACGCAGGAAGTGATTCGCGAACCAGGCTTTGGTGTCAGCCGGGGTGAACTTCATCGGGATGAAGTCGGCGGCGGTCAGCACGGGTTCGCGCAGGGCGCGGATGGTGGCGGGCGGCAGCGTGCATGGCATCTGGCATCTCCAGGTTCCGTCCTCCATCTGCTTGGAAGACGTCTCCCGGCGACCGCGGGCGGGCAACGGATGCAAAGGCGCGGCGCTTGCCGCGGGACCGCCGCCGCCTAGCGCAGCGGCGGCTCGGACCCACCCTTTGCGCCCGATGATCCGGCCGTGGTGCTATTCTCCTCCTCCTATCTCCCGTCCTGATTTCCAATCTGGCTTAGGAAGTGCGCTGGTGTTCTGTGCAAGCCGCTCGAGCTGGGCGGCTTCCTGACGCAGAGCATCCAGTTCCGGGCAGTGGGCATGAGCTTGGCGCACCGCTTCGGCGATATAGCGTGCCCAAGTGCGCTTGTCCCATGCGTTCCTGTTCTGAGCCGGCAGGCAGCGATGGCTGCCGAGGGCGGCTATCTCGCAGGCATGGTCGATATCGTCTTCAATGGCACGGGCGCGGGCGCGGCGTGTCGCAGCGCCGTAGGCCAGGGCCTCGCGTTCGAGGCGAGCACGATAACGCGAACCATGGTGGCCCGCGTCCAAGTCTTGTGCCGGTGACATGGCGATCATTTCCGGGGATCTCCTTGATGACGTCGATGGAGACGGTCCGGCACGGCGTGCCGGACCGCGAGCGGTGTCTCAGGCTAGGCGGCTACCCAGCCTGAGCGGTTCGCTCCGCGTAAGCGGCTTCATCGAGTGCTGCGGCGGCCAGGGAGCCGTCGATCTCGCCGCCCTCATCGTCCGCATCATCGGGCCCGGCTCCCGCATCGTCCGGATCGAATTCGGCCATCTCCAGGCCCTCGGCGTTCTCGCCGTCCTCCAAGCCGTCAGTCTCCTCTTCGGCGTCGCCAATTAGGCTGGCCGGGTTGCGACGTGCCTCCAGCTCGGCAGCCGTGGGTGCGAAGCGGGCCTCCGGGTAGATGAAGGTCCCGGCATTGAAGCGCGCGACCACGGCGGCGCGGGTGTCCTTGACCCGGGCCTGTGGCGCGATGTCGTTGGCGACTGCGCATTTCTCCAGCGCGGCGCGCGACAATGCGGGCAGGAACTCCTCCGTTGCCATGTTCGGCAGGAAGACGTCAGCGTCGATCGCGGTGCCCGCATAACGCGCGCCCATGCCGCTGGCAGAGTGGTTCTCGCGGCAGGAGAGGACTTCTATCAGGGCCTCGCGGGCAGCATGACGGATCGTGGTCAGGTCGCGGGTGATGGCGCCGCCTTCAGTGAGCGTCTCCGACAGTCGTGCCAGATGACTGGCACGGTGCCGGCCGGTTACGCCGCTTAAAACGGTCACGTTCCGGCCCGCCAGGGCCAGCACCAGCATGGCGATCAGCTGGTCATCATCGACCGGCTGCTCACGCAACGCTTGGTGCAGTGCGTCGGTGCGTAGGTCGCCTACCATCGCCGCACCCTTGGCCGTCAGGTCCGGGCGCGCCTTGCGGACGGGCTCTCCCTCTGCGGTGTCACCGGCCGAGCCTGGCCGGCCTGTCGGTAAGGTGTAATGCGTTTCGCGGATGATGCCGCTGCGCGCCTCGATGTAGTGCGCCGTGAACACACCCTCGCCAGTCCGGCCGTAGTGCTGTTGCGCGCCGCGCGGCAGCTTAGGCCGGTAATACTCGTCCATCTCGGTAATGGTGTCGCCTTCGGCAAGGTTGGCTTCCAGCCAAGCCGTCTGCGCTGCCAGGAACGCATCGACCTGCGTGGTGGTGCGGCTGTCCTCGTCGGCCGGGGCGAACAGGTCTTCCTCCCAGACAATCCCGAAAGCCTGCGCCTCGGCATCGCCGAACTTCGCGTTCTTGGCTGGGAGGCGAACCTTGCTCAGCGCTTGTGTGATTTCACCCCACGAGGCTTCATGGCCGCGCTTGGGCTTGAAGCGCTTCCAGACTTCGGTCTGCTCCTCTTTGGTCGCAGCGGCGATCACTCGCAGCTCGCGCTGATCCGGCAGGTCATTCTTGGCCATCTGGTCCAGCATCGCTGGGCAGATGTTCGCCAGCAGCCGTGCCTGGGCGATATTGCGCGGCGACATACCGAGCGCCTCGGCAATCGCGGCATCGTTCCATCCGGCCGCGGACAAGGCTTCCATGCTGCGCCACCTGTCCACCTGGCCCATCTCGGCGCGTACGAGGTTCTCCGAGACGGCGCGCATCGGATCGATGGTGCTGTCCGCTTCGGGGTGCACCAGGACCTGGATTTCAGGCAATCCGGCGGCGACGCAGCCCGCCACGCGGCGATGACCGGCGATGATGATGAGCTTCTTGCCCTCTTCTTTCACGAGCGGCGGTTGCACCAGGCCGATCGACTTGATCGAGGCGGTCATCTGGGCGTCAAGAAACTCACCGGCGCTGGAACGGCGCGGGTTGCTCGGGTTGGCTTTCAGCTTGCGGGGATCGACGGTCCTGAGTTCCATGCTGGTTTGCTCCTATGGGTTTGCCGTCCTCCAGTCTTCTGGAAGACCCTTTCGCGCACGCGGGACGGGTTCCTCCGACACCATTGCGGGCGGGCGGCCCTGACCTGCGCAGCGCGCGGCCCGTACAAGCGGGCTGCGTGTCAGCGGGGCCGGGCTGCTGTAGCCGGCGATGGCGCGAAGCGTTGACGGAGAGCCCGACCTGCGAGCCCTCTCATCATTTCACCTAGCTTCAGGCGGCCTCCGCTTCCTCGCCTTCCAGTTCGGCATCGCAGGTGGCACCGCGAAGCCTGGGCATGACGCCGTCGAGGTCATCGGCCTCCGCGTCAGCCTGTTCCGCCGTCGCGGCCAGGCTGTCCTCGAGGGCCGCCATCTCCGCGATCTTGCCGGCAAGCTCGGCCGCCAAGGCAAAGCCGCCGCCGACACGTGGCTCGTAATCCGCCATCCGGCGGGTATTCTCGACGATGCTGCGGCGGTGTTCGGCTAGTTCGGCGTCGAAGTGGTCGAGGGCATGCTCCAGCCGTGAAACCAGTCCAAGCGCAGTCAGGTCGGCGGAGAACGGGATCTCGCTTTCTTCTCCGGTGCGGTCGAGTGTGACCAAGACCTGCAGCTCCTTGCTGCGCCAGGTCTTCACCACCTGTGCGGAGACCCGGAACCCGCCAATGCTGGCCAGCGCCCACTCGCCTTGCTTCTGTTCGACATCGAGGTTGCGCAGCAGATTGAGCAAGGCACCGCCGGCCTTCGGCCGTTCGGTGTAGCTGGTCTTGTTCACCGTCATGGCAAACAGATCGCCCTTGGTCGGCGTGCGGGTGGTGATATCCTGCTCGATCTCACCGATCCGGCGCTCGGACGTGGCGATCGCGCGCTTGGCGGCAGCCAACTGGCTGCGGACGGCATGCTGGTCGTCGAAATGGGCGGACTCCTGCCGCTGCAGGCGAGCGATCTCGGCTTCCAGCCCGGCCTTCTGCATCAGCCGTGGGTCGCCCGAGGCGATGGCCTTGGCCATCGCGAACTGGCTGACCTGCGAGCCCGCGTCTTCGATGCGCCGGACCGACCGGTCGCCGGACAGGGCCGCGTTGATGAAGCGCTGCTTGCGCTCGTTGTTCTGCCACATGGTGGCATCGGTGCTGCCGAGCGTGGCGTAAGCATAGACACCGATTTCCTCGTTCTGGTTGCCCTGGCGCTCGATCCGCCCATCCCGCTGCTCGATCTGGCTCGGCAGCCACGGCACGTCGAGGTGGTGCAGCGCCTTCAGGCGAAGCTGGGCGTTGACGCCGGTGCCCATGGTCTCCGACGAGCCGATCAGCACGGTGATGCGGCCGGCGTTGACGTCGGCGAACAGGCGCTGCTTGGCGGCGGACTTCTTGTAGTCCTGCATGTAGGCGATCTGCTCGGCAGGAATGCCGCGTGCGACCAGGCTGTCGCGGATCCAGCGATATGCGGAGAAGCCCCGGCGCGCCTCCACATTTAGCGTGCCGAGATCCGAGAAGATCATCTGCGCTGCACCGCGGATCGGGAATGCCGTGCCGTCTGGCCGGGTGTAGAGTGTGTCGCGATTGGCCCGCCACACCTCGTGGACCTTGGCCACGAGCGCATTGAGCTTGTTCGCTTCCTCGTCCTGGTAGCCCTCGAGCACGAACCGCAGGTCGATTGCGGCATGGCGGCCGTCGGTGATGACGGACAGCAGGATGTCGTCGCCTTTCTCAGGGCGGCGCTTGCGCTCCTCGATCTGCTTGATGCGGCGGGCCAGCACGCGCTGATACCACTTGAAGGTGCGGCTTGGTTCGGCGGTGATGATCTGTCGCTGACCGCCTTCGATGCGTGGCAGCTTCAGATAGCCGCGCAGGTCGTTCTTCGACACCACGTCGGCGAAGGAGCGGAACATCGCCATCAGGTCAGCCACGTTGACGAACTCGGCAAACCGCGTCACCGGCTTATAGGTGCCAGACGGCTGTAGTTCCAATTCGGTCTTGCTGTCACCGAAGGTCGCGGTCCAGGCGTCGAACTCGTGCAGCCCGCGCTCGCCGAGCGTGGCCGGCTGCATGAAGCGCTGCAGCGTGAACATCTCCGCCAGGGTGTTGGTGATTGGTGTGCCGGATGCCATCACCAGGGCGCGGCCGGGGTTGAAGGTGTCGATGAAGCGCGTCTTGACGTAGAGGTCCCAGGCACGCTGCGACCCATCCGGCTGCACGCCCTTCAGGTTGGTCATGTTGGTAGCGAAGGACAACTTCCGGAACTCCTGCGCTTCGTCGACGATGATCTGATCCACGCCCATTTCGGCAATAGGCAGCATGTCGTCCTTGTGCGTGGCCAGTCCCTCCAGCTTGGCTTCCAGCTTCTCCTTCATGTTCTCGATGCGCTTGCGGGTGATGCGATCGTCGCCATCCACCCGCTCCAGCAACTCGGAGTATGTGGCGATCTGCGCCTGCACCATGCCCTGCTCGAACTCGGCCGGTGCCGCGATGAACTTGAAGGCGGAATGGGTGATGATGATGCAGTCCCAGTTCGCCGTAGCGGCCCGGGCGATGAAGCGCCCGCGCTTGTCTTTGGCGAAGTTCTGCTCGTCCGCGACCAGGATGCGGGCGGTCGGGTAGAGCTGTAGGAACTCCCGGCTCGCCTGAGCCAGGCAGTGGCCTGGGACCACCATCATCGCCTTGGAAATCAGGCCGAGGCGGCGTTGCTCCATAATCGCCGCGGCGATCGAGAACGTCTTGCCGGCGCCGACGGCGTGCGCGACATAGGTCGCACCCGAGGCGATGATCCGCCAGATGACCCGCTTCTGGTGCTCGTAGAACCGGATGACTGAACTGGCCCCGGGTAGCTGCAGGTGTGAGCCGTCGAAGTGACGGGGCACCAAGTTGTTATAGGAATCGTTGTATAGCCGGGCGAGGCGATCGGTACGGTCCGGATCGGTCCAGATCCAGGTCTCGAAGGCACCCTTGATCTTCGCCAGCTTCTCCTTGGCCGCCTCGGTTTCGGCCGCGTTGATCTCGCGGTGTTCGCCATCCGCGTCGCGCCAGATGTCCCAAATGGTCGGAATGGACGAGTGCAGCGCGTCGTCCAGCAGCTCGCCGGCGTGGCGGCGGGCGGTGCCCCACTCCGACGTGGCGGCTGCCTGGCCGGCGAACACCCGCTTGTCGACGGTCCAGGCCGCGATCTCCACGGTGTGGCGTACGGTCGTCACGACGCCGATCACCTCGGCACTGAACAACTCGACCACCTCGGCTGGGATCCAAGGGGCGCCGAGCCGGGCGGTGATGTCGGAGGGCGCAAGGTCTTTCGGCTGCACGCGCTGCAGGGCGTCGACATTACGTGCGTAGCGCGGGTCGGTCAGGGCGGCGGCCTGGGCGTGGACCAGCTTGCTGCGCACGGCACCGGATAGGTAGGCGTCGGCCGTCTGCCAGCCCTTGATGCCATCCGGGTCGGCCCGTTCCGGGTCGAGGAACACCGCGTCGCCCAACTCGGTCACGGTGTCGTCGCGGCTGCGGCCCAGCAGCTCCGCGATGCGGTCCATATCGGCGTGGCCGACATCAGCCAGGGTCACGGCCAGGGCATCGGCCGCAGTGACGATCACCGGCTCGGCGGGCGGATGGATTACGCGCTCGCTGAACACCGGCCCCTTCTTGGCCGTGCCGCTTTCCGGGTCGTAATCCTCGATCGACGCCACCAGCCAGCAATCCGGGTCATCTGTGAACGGCGCCAAGTTGGGCCGGCGCTGCGTCTCCGTGACCGTGCCGGTCTCGGCGTCCGTGCTGCGCGTCGTGCTGGTCAGGTTGATCGGCCCGAACGAGCGGACGAAGGTGCCATAGGCCACGCGCAGGCGAAGCTGGGCGTTACCCCAAGGCTGGTTGTCCATCTGGGCTCGCAGCACGTCACGCAAGGCGTCCCGCACTGGGACCATCCCGCGAATGATCCGGGCGTGCTTGGCGAAGATACCTTCGCTGCCCTTGCCGGACTTGACGATGACCGGCTCGGGGTTCCCGTCGATAACCTGCATCAGGTCATTGCCGACGATGACGTAGCTGCCTTCCTTGATGGTGGCACCCTGCGCCGCGGTGCCGACCTTCAGCCGGGCTGCCTCGTTCGGCCGTGTCGGCTTGGACTCTTCCGACGGGCGGTGGATGCCGCGTGGCAGGCGGGCGATAGCCGCCGACAGGCATCCCACCAGGTCGCCATCGTTGGCACGGCAGGTATAGACCGGACCATAGGAGCTTGTGGTCCAGGCGTGCGTGCCAAGCACCATCTCGGGATGCTCGGCAAAGTAGCGGTTGGCGTGTAACGGCGTCTCCCCATCCGTGGCGGGCAGCACTTCGGCGAGCGTGTCCCAGGCGGCTCCGCCTGGTTCCTGGCCTGCTGCCCTCCGCTGGAAAAACAGCAGGTCCACGACGACCTCGGTGCCGCTCGCGGCCAGCATGGCGGCTTGCGGCATGCGGATCGCGCCTACCAAGTCGGCCATACTGGCGATGTGCGCGCGGCTCTTCGGCTCGATGCGGTCCATAGCGTAGCGCGAGCACACGAACGCGGCCAGACCGCCAGGCTTCAGACGCTCGATCGAGCGCGCCATGAAATACTCATGCAGCGACAAACCGAGCTTGCCAGCGGCATCATCGCTGCGAACCGTGCGGTCGCTAAACGGCGGATTGCCGATGGCCAGGTCGAACGTTTCGGACAGCTTAGCCTTGGTGAAATCCTCCTGCCGCACCCAGGCTTCGGGATAAAGCAGCTTGGTGATCCGTGCTGTCGACGGGTCCATCTCGATAGCGGTGACTGCCGCCTTGGCGCTGATCGCCTCCGGCATCAGCGCCAGGAACAAGCCAGTGCCGCATCCAGGCTCCAGCACCGTGCCGCCGGTAAACCCCATGGCCTGCACCGCGCGCCATAGCACCCGGACCATGAACTCCGGGGTGTAGTGGGCATATTGCACCGATCGGGCCAAGGCCGACATTTCCTCGGCCGACACCAGCTGCTCCAACTCGTGACCAAGATCCTCCCACCCTGGACGGAACGCCTCGCCTGCCCGGCGAAAGAAACTGTTGGCTAAGTCGCTGGCGCCGAAGCCGGTGAACTTTGCCAGCCGCTCCTGCTCATCTGCATTTGCGGGTCGAGCATTGTCCTCGATCTGCCGCGCCAGCCGGATGGCCGCGATGTTGTCGGCGGCGCGCGCCTTCCAGCCCGTCGCCAGTGCGCGATCTCCCGCAAGACGATAGGTCAGGGCTGGAACGTGCGGAGCAACCGGTGTCGGCGCACCCACGGCACGATCATCACTATCCGAGGTCTCATGGAAGCGGTTGCTGCCGGCCGAGCCTTGCCCGAGATCAAAACCCCAGCCGAGGCTGGTGCTGTCGAACAAGCCGAGTTGCGAAGGGCTGGATTTGCTCATGGGTGGGTTCCTTTGCTGAGGGCACAAAAAAGCCCGCGCCCTGCTGGCGGCAGGGGCGGGCTTACGGAGAGAAAGGGGGTTTGAGCGAAGCGCTCAGGCCATCGCGATCAGTCGATTGGCGTGAGGATCTCGAGTGTCAGCAGTCGCGTCCGCGACAGCTTTTCTCGACCCCGCGGAGCGAAGGTGACGTAGACGTAGTCTGCGAAAACCGGGCTGCAGAGGCGGTGGATGGTGCCGATGCGACCTGCGACATCGCCGCCGCCGGCACGCGGGTCAGGATGGATTTGTACCGGCTGACCTGGGCGCAGCCAGTTGGCGGTATGACCGGCAAGCGCTTTGCGCTGTCGGTCGATGCGAGCTAGCCAGTCTTCGACCCGTTCGAGCGGGGCAGGCTGTCGCCAACTCCACGTTCCAAGAAACTCTGGGGGTTCAGGCGGCGGCCCTGATGGATCTGGTGGTGGTTGTCGGCGTGTGCGCTGGCCCCACTGGATCTTGCGTCGACCATTCCGGATCATGTTTGCCCTTTTCCTCTAGACCCCTCTCCCAGAGCTGCGCGGCGGCGCGCCGGGCAAGGGCGCATCTTGCGCCCGGCCCGACCCTTGCGCGGCGTGACGCCGAGCTGCAGTTCCTCATCTCCCTCTATTTTCTCAAGCCTTCGTCAGGCGTTCGATGCGCTGTCCTGCGATGGCTCTGCGCGACGCACGTACGCTCTGCGCGCGTGGTCCGGGCAGTAAGGCGTTCGGGATGCAACCGAGACACCGCAGAAGCGGAATTTCGTCGTGCCTGGCTCGCCAATCGGCCAGCAGCATGTTTCCGCTAACCGTCGGCTGACCGGGCAAGACGGTTCGTTCGGCTGCGGCGTGATGCATCCAACCGTTGGCATGGGTAGGAGTGCGCTGGTGTCAGTTGCTGATGTGCGGGCAGGTTGCGGTGTATAGGTTCGCCTCGGCGCCGACGTCGGCGTGGTGACATTGACCGGCACGACATCGGTCAGTCGCGGCACCGCCGTGTGTTTCAAGGACCGTTTTGCCGAAATGGTCTCCTTGGCGATTGGTGACGGACGGCCCGGCAAGTAAAGGCGGTGTGCTTTGCCGACAACGGCATTCTTCGACACACCGAAGCGGCGCCCGATTTCGGCCGTCGAGTGTCCATCGGCCCAGAATTGGCGGAGCCGCTCCACAACGTCGTCGGTCCAGTCAAAGCTATTGCTGGTGGTGACGGTTCTCTCCTTCTTGCGTAGAACTGCGTGATGCGGTTCTTGGGTGTGATAGAGTTTGTGTCCGGGGGATGGCTGGCTTGCTTGCGCGATGGTTGAACCACCCGCTCGAAACCGGCTTTGGGTTGCCGAACGCCGCGATGGCTTCGCTGACCGGTATGACGACGCGATACGGGACGATCTCACCGTCCACCAGCACGAGGCGCCCACGATCGAACCCGTGCAGCATGTCGAGCAGGTAGCTCGGATCACCGGGCAGCCATCGATGCTGGTTCCAATAGGTCAGCAGAGCCCGCTGGACCTTGCGGTCGCGGTCCGCAATGTCGCGACGTGCTTTGCGCCATTGTCCGGCGCGGCGGTCACGATTTGCTTGCTCCGTGACAACCCAGCACCGAACCCGCCGGTCCATCACGTCGTCGATGCTCGGTTGCGTTTCCGCGATCAGCAGACCCAGCAACGGAAGACAGTCCCGCTGCCGTTGCTGCCATCGCGCCGCTGCCAATCTTTTCCGATGGGTCACGATGTACTCGCATCGCGGCCTGCAGGCGAACCTCATGACGCGGGTGTCCGCAGGATGGTGGCAAGCGCGCGCGCCTCCTGCCAACACGGCGCCTCCGGCAAGCTAGCTCGTGTCGCCCACTCGATCAGGTCCGCAAGCACGGCGCGCAACCGTGGCGCCGCTGCGAACAACCTGGCGTTTTCCAGATCCTGCTCATCAAGCACGCGCACGAAGTCTCGTTCTGCGGTGAGATAAAGCAGACGACCTGGGATGATACAGACGGTGCGGCCATTGGGTCCGTCCTCGCGGTCAACGATGTGGATTTGTCCATCGTCGCCAGGCAGCCGGTTTGGCGGAACGACGTTCCAAGTCGGTGTGGAGACATTGGCCATCACGCGGCCTCCGCCTCGACCGGATCGGTGACCGGACCAGCCTTGTCTTCGGCATGGTCATGCGAGGGCTCGAGGGTTTCAGCGTAGGCAGGATGAAATGCCAGAAGGTAGTCGGCAATGCGTTGCGCGTCGGCGGCCGCGCGAAAAATCTCGCGCTTGTCTTCCTTCAGCTTTGCAACCCAGGATGCGATGTAATTGACGTGGTTCGGAATGTCGCAAGGAAGATCCAGTATGCCGCCGATGAAGACCGATGCCAGCTCTGCCCGAAGCTCTTCCTGGGCATAGTGCGCGGACCCGAACCGCCCGGTGAGGTCGCGGTCGAGGCGGCTTTTAGCGCCACTCCAGTGGGCTGCTTCGTGCAGCGCCGTGGCGGCAAATGCACCGGCCGAGTGAAACGAAGCCGGCTCGGGCAGCTGAATGAAATCGAGAGAGGGGCTATAGAATGCCCGGTCACCGCCGATCCTGATCACGGCCTTGCTGTTTGTCAGGATAATATCGGCGGCCTCTGGCCGCTGCCACGGTGCTGCTTTTGTATCGGGAGCGATGTAGGCGGGGATGCCGTCGATCTGCGATCCGTTGAAGACGGTGTAGGCACGCAACATTGGAATGGCCTTGGTGCGGTCCTCGGCGTCGGGTGCGGCGCCGTGGTCCTCGACCAGCATGCGCTTGAAGAAGAATATGGTCGTGCCTCGCTCGCCTTTGCGGACTTGCCAGCCACGATCCGATGCCTGCTTGTAGGAACAGAACCGTGGATCGCCGCCGAGTGTGAAGGATGTCATTGCCAACAGCAGCACGTTGATACCGTGATAGCGGCGACCGGTTGTGGCGTTGATGGGCATTCCCGGAGCACCATTTTCCCACGGTTGCTGCCAGGGCTTGCTGCCGTTTTCCAGGGCCGCGACAATCCGGTCCGTCACCTCCTGGTAATGGTCGCGCCGGTCGTTGAACGGCTTGCCGCTGCGGTGCTTCATCATCGGGGATTTCCTTTCAGGGTTCTTTCAACCCCCTCCCCGCCCCGCATGGTGGCTACCGGTGCAAAGGCGCGCTTGCGCGGGACCGAAGGCGCCTGCGCCGAGGACCCACCCTTTGTCGCCGGAAGCGGCCATGCGGTAGCTCGTGGTTTCCTCCTTTCACCTCATTGATTCATCCTCCGTTCTAATCTGCGCTTTCACGCTGACGGCTCAGAGCACGATGAGACCGGGTGATGCTTGCGGTGATCCGAGCCAGTTTTGCTGCGCTGTAGGCTGTGCCTGCAGTCGGGCACCGACTGCGGGCTTTGGCCGCAATGTGCATGACCATCGCTCTTTGGCGATCCAGGCATTTCTGTTTGACCGGGCACGACGAGCGCTGTGCCAGCCCCGTCCTCCGGCAGGTCCGTCACACACCCATCCAGCCGCTCGCAGGCTGGTGCCTTCTTCATCGGCGCGTATGTAGGTAATGATCCGGCCGAAGCCGCGGCGCTCGGCCTCGGTCGCGGCGTGCGCGTACAGTTTGGAGCAGCAGTTCCAGCGGAGCATCGGATTGAGTCGCCTCTGATGCAGAGCCGGTTCACTTCGACAATCCCGCGTCCGTTGAAAGCGGGAGCAACAGGGTTGCCTACGGTAACGACGCCCATCAGGGCGGATCCGTTCATCACACCCGCGCCGAACCGCCACGCATGAGGGGGGCCGCAATGGCGATGGTAGCGGGCGATGAAGGCGCGGGCGACCGGGAAGGAAGCCGGCGTCAGGCGGAGCTTGAAGTCGAGCACGGGACCGTTCCCTTGCCCGTCGCTGATGCGGCGCAGGACATGGCCGGTCAGATCCTCTGCTCCAAGATAGCGTAGGAGCGACCGGCCCCACGCCGGGTCGGCATCTATCTCGACCGCGATCTGTTCCAGCAAACCGGGACAGCAGGTTGCGAGCTGGAAATTCCCATCTGTCCAGATCTCATGGATCGACAGCTCTGCGGGTTCGCCGCACAGCAAGCAGGTTGAACCGGCATCGGTCATGGTTGGCTCCCAGAAACGCGAAAGGCCCGCACGATGGCGGGCCTCTCGGGTCGGCTGATGGAGTGGATATCTTAGGCGGCGACGGGATGGCCCGGTCGGATCGGGTCAGCCTTGTCGATCGTCTTCATCCAGGTCTCCTGGCCAAGGCCGTTGCGGCTGTTGGCAGCATCGAATCCGTTTGGTTTGCGTAAACCTTTGGCCACGCTTACGGACACCATGAACGAGACCTCCGGATGTTGCCTTGCCACGCCGTCGCCGAAGGTTCTGACCAGCGACGCAATCTCGGTGACGTTCTTTGCCTCGACCCGGCTGCGGCCGAGGCAACTGCCGAGTAGTTCGATGACAGTGCTTTTTTAAGCACGACCGGACGTCTGTTCGTGATGACCAGGCAGTGCCGTCAGGGTAGAGGTCGCCAAGGGAAGTCTCCGGGTAAACGGCGTCCGTCGCCGGCATCCCATTATGCCGGGCGCAGTTGGACGCGGGTGGAACTGAGAAGGTTTCAGAACCTCAGATCGAGGTTCGGGTGTCCTGGAACTCGGGGTGCAGGATTGGCAGGTCGGCTAGAGGGATGCAGTCGCAATTGACTATGACGAACGAGCAACCGGACTGTCGGACATAGCGCAGCATGTCAGCCAGATCGGGCGGAACTGTGCTGTCCAGGACCTCGTCGGCCCGCAGGAACCAACCCTGCCGTATGCGGCCGCCCAGGATGGCATAGGCGCGGTTAGCAGGATCACGGACCACATCGTCAGCGGTCCGATCGTCCAGCCAGGCCCAGGTCGTCGGAGCGAGATGGCCTCCTGAGACGTCGAGCACCCGCTGTCCGGCCAAGGCATCGCTCCGTCCAGATGGTGGGGGCGGCGGCTTTGGAGCCGCTAGGGAGCCTTGTTCGGCTTTGGCCAAGAGATAGGCATCCGCCTGCTCGACAAGCCAATGATCGAGGTCGATCCAATCAATGGTTTGGCCGGTGCCAAGATCCAGGACGTGGGCACCGCCCCCATGGCCGTCTCGCAGTGGCGGGGAGCATGACAGGCTCCAGCGAAAGCCCCAGATGCCGGTCAGGCCAAGCGCCTTGGCGCATTGCAGGACGTAGGCAATGACGTCTTCGGGCTCCCCCGCTTCGTCGGAATACAGCCAGACCTTATTGTCCTCCAGATCGTCAGAAGGCGGCTCAGCCTTGGCGGTGAAGCCGAGCTCCTCGCCGGCGACGGCTTTCTCGGCCGCGAAAGTCTGATAGACACAAAGCGCGGCCTGCAGGTTGGCGGCGCTACCAATCGGCAGCACGCAGGAAAACTGCGTGAAATAGCTGGCCATGATGGTCCTCTCCGTTTTGGGGCTGGCGTGTACCCGGCTCAGATTTGGTTGCCGGCGAGGGCTGCAGCGTGTGTCTCGCAGATGGCGGCCATCTGGTCGTGACGAGTCGCCTGGACTTCCCATCCTGGCTGGCGAAGGCGTGCCTCGGCCGCACGCCTGCGGTGTGTTGCCGCGATCCCCAGGGCCTCGTCCAGATCGTGGACCCGCCAGCGCAGCGCCTTGCAGAACGGGGTATCGGCAATTTCAGGGTCAGCGGGATCGGTGCAAATGCTCATGAGGCGTTCCAGAAACGCGAGAGGCCCGCACTGTGGCGGGCCTCTCGGGTGGTGATGGGGTTGAAGCGAACGACAGGTCAGGCGGCGATCCGACCCATCCTCTGAGCACAGGTTCGGTGCAGGCTCGTCACAAGGCTCTCGATCGAACGTATGGCCTCACCGTAGTCGCCCGGCTCGATTGAACGCGTGACGTCCAGTTCATCGCGGAAGCTGCCGGTTTGACTGGTCTCCAGCAACACAATCCCGTCCAGCTTCAGCACCCGGGCAAGGCGAACCACATAGCGGCCAACTCCCTCCGCAGCGCCGTCTTCGCGATAGGATCGGTCGAGGCCGCGGTTGATCGCCGCGATCGACGGCCCATAAAGGTCCATATCGCGCGAACCAAAGATGCTCCCGTTCGCAGGCTGGTAGCCCCATTGCCAGGCGTACGACTCTTCACGGCGGCCATCGATCTGACACTGGAAGCGAAACCGATCGAGCCGAAGCGTCTTGCGGCCATCGTCGCCCTCGCCAATCACCCGGTAGTCTCCGTAGGTGCGGGCTGGTCGCCGCTCTGCCTCCCGCATGACGAGTGCGTCGAAGTGGGCATACGCATCCCCGCCACTGACGGTGCTGAGCCAAGGCCGCAGCACGAGGGTGTGGCGAAGTCGGATTTCTTGGACCATGAGGGCGTGTTCTCTCGATGTGCCGAACCGTGCGGCTGATAATGAAAGGGAGTTGTTGGACGTGTCCGCGATCATGGGACGCCCGCTGCGTCGAGTGCTTTGCGGGCACGGAGGCGCCACTGCGCAAACCAGTCCATCAGGTCGGCTCCGGAGATCGAGCAGTCCTGGTCCTCTGGCCCATCGAACTGTTCGACCCAAGCCTTGGTCGCCTCGTCCAATAGCTCGGCCATCATCTTGCTGGCGGCGAACAAACCGGCATTGGCATGCGCCTCTGCGCGATGTGCCGGGTCTTCGCCGATCGGGTGAACTCTGCCGATCCATTGTCCCGTATCGGCGACTTGGAGCCCCCATGTCGGCATGACGGTTCCGTCATGCATGGTCTGTTTGGTCGGCACCCATCTCCAATTGCCGGGCGTAGGCTCGCACGACCGCATCCCCGGCCGGCTCACCGCTGCACCATTGCGACCTGACCATGCAAGGACACCGTCGATGCTTCGTCCGAGAGAAAGCCCGGCGCGGCCAGAATCACGTAACATACAGCCGCGAAGAGCAGGCTTCCCGTCACGAGTTTCACGTATTGGATCGTTTTCATTCGTCACCCTCCTGATGTCGTCTTCTTGTCGAAGACCTCATCCGGCAGGCGCGGCGGTGAAGGCGGGGCAAGGGCGCGTAGCGGGCCGAAGGCCGCACCCTTGCGGCGCCAAGGCCGACAGCGGCAGCCCTCTCACCTCATTCTCGACGTCTTTACTCTTTTGTCAGGGAATCAAATCAGTGACCCGGTTGTCAGTCGGCCTAGAAACGACGCAGCAGTTCGAGGCTATCCAGTTCGGCGAGCGCTTTGGACGGGATGCCGAGTGGACGCGCAGACTTCGGATTCTGGTTGTGCAGCCAGCCGGCAACGCGATTGGCTATCGGGATATCCTCGATAAAGCATGACGGCCTGGTGAAGCCGCGGCGATATTCCACGTGCGTGATGCTGACGCGCTGCATGCCGCGCGTCAGCGCAACATAGGCCAGTCGTCTTTCCTCGTCGTGATCACCGTAGTTACTTGGGAACGTCGAGGCATCCCACCCCGGCAGGAACACGTGCGGAAACTCCAATCCCTTGCCTTTGTGCAGTGTCATGAGCTGGACGCGGCCTTCGGTTGCCTCCCCGGGTGCGGCACTTGCCAAAGCGGCATGATCAAGCAGCTCTGACGCATTGTGGAAGCTGCCAGCAAGGGTGACAAGTTCCTGCAGGTTCTCCATCCGGTCTTCGGTCTCTTCTGCCCGACTTGCACGAAGCATGTCGCGATAACCGATGCGGTCGAGCAGCAGAGAGATCTGGTCAGCCAGAGTACCGATGTCGTTGCGACTAACCGACCGGATTGCGCCGACGAAGCTCAGAGCG
This sequence comes from uncultured Acetobacteraceae bacterium, assembly GCA_964242215.1. Classification (GTDB taxonomy): domain Bacteria; phylum Pseudomonadota; class Alphaproteobacteria; order Acetobacterales; family Acetobacteraceae; genus LMUY01. The sequence continues at coordinate 105,712 of CAXTCJ010000002.1, forward strand.
GCAGCTCTGGCTTTCGGCCGTAGCTTCGCGGTCTCGACAGCCTGCAGCAATGACACGCCCCGAAACGCGGCCTCAAGATGGACTTCCTCAAGCGCTTTAAGGCCAAGCCCACGGGGCGGTGTGTTGCAGACGCGCCGGAATGCCTCGTCTGATTGAAAGTCATCCGGGCGGGCGGCGAGACGCAGAAGTGCCAGTGCATCCTTGATCTCGGCCCGTTGATAGAAGCCGACGTCGCCAACGATGACGTAGGGAACCCGGCCGCGCATCAGTGCTTCTTCGATGCCGCGGGACATATGGTTGGATCGATATAGCACAGCTAACTCGTCCCAGGAAACACCAGCACTTCCGCGTCGCCGGATTTCTGCTGCAATGCCGGCGGCCTTACCTTCTGGGTTGTGAAAACCGACCACCTCGATCGGTTCGCCAACCGCTTTGGTTGTTCGCAGTGTCTTGCCAAGACGCTTCTTATCCTGGGCGATGACGGCATTAGCGGCTGCAAGGATATGGCCGGTCGAGCGGAAGTTGTCTTCCAGGCGGACCTGGTGCGACGATGGAAAGTCATGTTCGAAGCGCCGAATGAACGTGATGTCGGCGCCTCTGAAGGAATACACGCTCTGATCATCGTCGCCGACGACGAATATCTCGCCATGATCTGCGGCGAGCAGCCTCAACCAGGCATACTGAACATAGCAGACATCCTGGTATTCATCGGCGAGGATGCAATCGAACCGATCGGCCCACCGACGTCGATAAGCCTCATCGCGCTGCATGGTCTTGGTTGGCCAGAGCAACAGGTCACCGAAGTCGGCGGCGTTGGCCTCACGCAGCCGGCGTTGATACTCGAGGTAGACGCGCGCTGCGAGCCGCATGCCGTCCGGATCGATCGTCCCGTGTGATGTCTTGGCCTGAACAATCATGGCCTCGACCCGAGCCGGAGCCTCTTCCGGCGTGATCAGGTTGTCCTTGAACTTGGCGATCCGATTGCAAAGTTGCTTCAACGGGTCGCCACCATCCCCCGCGTCCTCGGGCTTGACGTTCATGGCCTTCAACGTGCGCTTAACCAGGCGTTTGCTATCGTCGGCATCGAGGATATCAAAGCCAGGTCGGAGCGCTGCAACCTCGGGTTCAATGCGCAGCTGGCGGGCGCCGAGGCCGTGAAATGTTCCGACCCATGACGGAACGGCGACGCCGGCAAGCATGGTGCGTATCCGGTCCGCCATTTCCTTGGCTGCCTTGTTGGTGAAGGTCACAGCCAGGATGCGCGAGGGCGGAATGCCACGCACGGCAATGCGCGCCGCCACGCCTGCCGTCAGAGTGCGCGTCTTGCCCGTGCCTGCACCAGCGAGGACAAGTACGGCACCTTCCAGCATCGCCGCCTTTGCCTGGGTCGGCGTAAGCCCAGCCAGGATCGCGCTCATCCGGTCAGCCGGAACCGACGAAGAAGCAGGATCCATGGCGGGATCGTACGGTTCACTGAATCTCGACATGACACCCCCAACCCGATACGGGGATCAATTCCTCATCGGTCGTGAAAACAGTGAATTGGCCGTCGAGCACCCATTGGCCCTCTTCGTCGCACTCGCCGTCGACAATCACGCCCTCGATATGCTGCTGGGAGATGTCGTCGGTTTCGACAAAGACGAAGGTATCTGTCAGCCCGTTGCCGGTTACCGGCCGCATGCAGCGGCGCTGCTTGGCGGCGGGCAGTCGGGAGAAGGCTGATCCTAGACGTGCAAGAGCGGCCTCGTGCTCGACCGCCGCCGTCAGGTCGGCCGGGTTGTCGAGTGGTCCGCCCCCGGCAAGCTCCCGCAGTTTGGCGAGGAACACGGCGGCCGCACGACGCGGTGTCCACGGCTGCCAAGGCTGATGCCCCTCGAGAAGCGGCATCGGATCCACCGTGACCGGGCTCAATCGAATGCCGAGGATCTCGTGGACGGCTTCTCGTCCCCAGCCGGCAACGTGCAAAGCCTCGGATGCAGCGGCCAGATGGTCGGCCCGCTTATGCAGCAGGTAATCCTCGTGGGACCATTCCGGCAGGTGGTAGCGGATAGCAATGGCTTGCTGCAGGCGACGGGTCAGCGACGCGAAGTCGCTACCCAGGTGCGGTTTGAGAGGCGAGATCGGATCGAAGCCCAGCAGGCCTTCATCCGCGTCGTGCAACAGTTCTCGCAGTGCCTCTTCCGGTGTCAGCGGCTGATGCGGCTGCATCTGCTGGCGCAGCACCAAAACTAGCAAGCTGTGCTGGGCAACGGAAAGCGGTAGATCCCAACGCGAGTGGCCACCCCAGCGATAGGTTCGAGACAGGCCGACCGCGAGGTCCGTGTCCCGCCAATCATCCGGCTGTGGATCGACCAGGTTCAGTCGCCGGCCGGAGCCAAGCAGTACCCAGGCGCGATCGGGCCTCATGACCCCCTCCCCTGCTTTAGTGCGTCGTTCCAGTCCTTCATGCCGTGAGGTGGCAGCAGGCGCTCCGAGCCGACCCCGGCTGCTTGAGCTATCTCGCCGAGGCGGGTGGCGTAGCCCTCGCCCGCCCGATCGCTGTCTGTAGCAGCGACCAGCACGCCCGACCTTGTCGAAAGCTCGCGAAGCTGCAGCTCCAATGCTGTCAGTGTCGCTGGTCCCATCCCGCCGGCGGTCGCAACATAGAGCGTGTCGGCGCGCAGACGCTCGACGGCCGCGACGCTCATGGCGTCGATCGGCGCCTCGGTCACCACGAGACGACGCACCGGAACGCTGCTGCGGGGCAATTTTCCCGGCAACCGGAACAAGGTCTTCTTTCCGCCCGGGCTGAAGCCGCGGTAATCGGGTCCGCGCATCTCGATCCCAGTTAGCGCGCCATCGTGGTCATGGTGTGCGAACCAGGCACTGGCATAGGGGCCTTCGCGGAGAACACCGGCATAGATGGCTGCAAGAACGATTGGCGACGGTAAGCGCCGCTGTTCCGTCAGGTAGCGCCAGGTCGGCGATCCCAGGGCGGGCCGGCGCCGACCACCCCACTTCACGTCGAACGGCACGATGGGTCGTGACGAGACGGGGCGTCCCTCATGCGGTGGGTAGCAGGGTGTCAGACCGACGAACGGCCGCAGCAGCTTGCGGACCTCGCCGAAGTTCAGGCCCGGGTTAAGATATTGGACCAGACCGAAGACGTCACCCTTTGCGGTGCTGCCTGGGTCCCACCAACCGCGTCCCTCGTGCGTGACCAGCAGGATTTCGCCTGCGGCCCTGCGGTATTTTAGGCAGTGGCGGGTGCTTTCCTTCTTATCCAGTTGCCAGGGAGGCGGATACCGTTCCAGCAGCACGGCGCAGCTGACCCCTGCCCTCATCTGCTCCAGTTCGCCATCATGACCATTCATCGTCCGTACTCCTGTCCTTGGAATACGGCCCGACGATCGCGTGCCATGGCCGGGACAAGTGCGCCTGCGCAGCAGGCGGGAGCTCTGGCGACGCACCCTTGTGGCGGCCATGGCAAAAGCGATAGCGGCATTCTCATTTTCCCATCGGCTTATCCTGTCTTCAGCTTCAGGAGCCTCGGAGCGAACGGCACGTCTCGTTAGTCGCGCTTTCTGCGGCTGTCTTCGTTCGCACCGAACTGGGCAAGGCTGCGGCAAACGAACTGGAGATGGCCGTGCTGAAGGTGAGCCGGCGGGGCGCTGTGCAGGACGTCCGGGAACTGTCCACGCAGGAAGACCGAGCGCTACGCTCGGCGTTCGGGCGATTTTCAGAACCCGACGCCCGGCCGGCGGGCGCCGCCGTCATCAGGCGTTACCAGCGCGTCGGCGCAGGGTGCTGGTTCCTGTGTGACTGTCTCGGCGTCGATGACAGGCCGCCCGCATTGGTCCCGGTCTCGGAGGCTCATATCCGCCGCCACTATGAGGACCCATGGCCGGTGCACGACCTGGATTGTGACTTTCACCGCGACGCGGCCGAACAACGTGCAATCACGCGTAGTTACGTCCGCCTACCCGAGGGCAAGGCCGTTTCTCTACTGGCCCGGTTGGGCGTGGACGATCGTCAACGTGCGCCGCGCCTGACATCGCGCAGCTATGGCCGACGACGCGGCGCACTGGCGACATTGCTCATGCAGTTGATCGAGAAGGCAGAGCTGAATAGAGTTACCGCTTCGGGCGTGATCGCTCCGATCAGCGATCAGTATAAAGCCCTCCGAATAGCCAGTGCTGGCATTGAACTCGATGAAGGCGTGAAGCTTTCATCTCTGCTCTGCACATATGCTCCAGCATTGCCAGAGTTCAGGCGTCGCATTGGCCAGATAGCACCCGGTCGCTTTGAGAAGTCGGGGCGCCCGCATGGGATTTTGATCACAGTGGTGGAAGATGCAGCGGCTGGGTTCTTGCGGCCCTTGCGCGGAGACCCCATTGCAGTCCGCGGCGAGATTGGCGTATTTGGTGAACGCGAAGGACACAGCCGGCAAAGCGCCGACGAACGCCGTGCGCGGTCGCCCTATCTCGCGATCGGCGTAGTCGGCCGCTCTGCACCGGACAGTCCGGTCGAGGTGTTGAAAGCCTATCTGCACCCCTGTATCTCGGCGGGGCATCTCATGCCTGTGGATAGCAACCTCGAACGCCATACGTTCCGTGTGCTAACTCAATTACAGAGTTGGCTTTCAAGCAATAAAGGGATTGCGCTTGCCTTCGTGAAACCCTTGTTTGATATGTCATCCGGAAGCGGGCTCGAAGAGCCCGATAGTGACGTAGATATCACGCGCGAGCCCTGTATTCCTGACTTTATGGTGGAAGCCAATCGGGTTCCAAAGGGCGGGAGGGCGCTACTGGTTGTCGAAACTATGGGGTATGCTGATCCACAGTATCGTACTCGAAAACAGCGCACTCATATCGACATGAGTTTAGCGACCGCGCAGTCACCCGTGATCGAACACGATTTCCATTTTCCAATCAATCAAACCCAAGCCGAGCGAGATAGGCGTTTCTGGCTAGATTGTCGCTGGCAGATCACAGGCTCAACCAACCAATGATCGGGCTTTGCTTTGCCTTGAACGACGGTGCTCGAAATTAATTGCTCAATCCGGTAGATCGGGCTTTGGTGTTGGAGCGACGGAGATCTGACCTCAAAGATAGTTGACGCGATCACGGACGACTCGATCCAACATCGCGGTGGCAGCCGCCGGGCGGTGAACTTGCGGGTGATCCAGCGCGCGTCGGTGCCAGCCGGTCCGTTGTACGTGTTGATCGACAGCACTGGCCTTCCGGTCTACAGAGCGAGCCAATGGCTGGAACGGCATCATTGTGGCGCAAGTGCTGACGGATCAGGACGTTGACGATGCGTCCCAGGTCAGGGCCGCTGCTCGATCAGATTGACGGCCCGGTTGGCCGGGTCTCGGCCAATGGCGCGTATGACCGTGACCCCACTTACCAGATAATTGCTGCCCATGGCGATGGCATCCAAGCGGTAAGCCCACCGCGCTCGACAGCCGTTCTGAGTGGTGACGCTGATCCACCGACACAGCGTGATCGTCATCTGGCGATGATGACGGAGCATGGCCGACTGGCCTGGCAGGCTGCCACGGATTACCGACGCGGCGATCGCAGCATGGAAGGCCGAGCCGCGAACCACGCGAGGCGGTCAGCCGCGCTATTCGGCCCTGGCTTCGCGACGGCGCTGACGCTGAGATCGGTGTTACGCCTGGCGCTTCGGCAGACCGAAGGGCTGATCGATTCCATCATCGCCCTGCTCGGCCTCGATCTCGCCGTGCCTGACGGTACAACGCTCAGTCGCCGGGCCGAGAGCTTGGACGTGGTTCGTCTTCGGCCTGGCCCCGGTCCCGTGCACTTGCTGGTCGACAGCACTGGGCTGAAGCTCTGCGGCTCCGGCGAATGGCTGCTTGAGAAGCACGACACGAAGACCCGGCGGTCGTGGCGCAAGCTGCACATAGCCGTGGACGCCGACACCGGACGGATCGCGGCGGCGGCGTTGACCACCAACGATGTCGACGACGCGTCTCAAGTCGGCGCCTTGGTCGATCAAGTGGATGGCCCGGTCGCGTCGTTCACTGCCGACGGTGCTTACGACCAAGACGGCGTCTACGGTGAGGTCTTTTCGCGTCATCCCCAGGCGTCCGTCATCGTGCCACCACGCTCCAGCGCCGTGCCGAGCGAAACAGCGCAGACGGCGCCGACCATGCGAGACCGTCACCTGCAGATCATCGCCGAGCGCGGCCAAATGACCTGGCAGAAGGCGGCTGGCTACAACTGGCGAGCGCTGGTGGAGGCCGACATCAGCCGCTTCAAGCGGGTCATCGGTGATGGGCTGCGATCGCGCACCGATCGGCGTCGAGCGACCGAGGTCGCGATTGCTGTAAACGCACTAAACCGGATGCTCGAGCTCGGACGTCCAGAGTACGTCCGAGCTCCCGTAACGATGGAGCGAAGTGGCCAAACTGCGGCCGATCACTGAATCTGTGCAACACAGTCTAGTTCTGGCCGAACTGCCCGAGATCGCCGCCCGCCTCATGGCGCGGCCGGCACCCCCAAGGACAGCATCAGCCGGTTCGCCCAGTTGAAGAACGCGGCGGCGTGGATCACGTCGGATATCTCGAGATCGTCCAGCCCGGCCTTACGCAGCCGCTCCACCTCCCCCTTGCCGAACGCGATCGGGGTCGAGGTCAGCGCCACCGAGGCCGCCACGATCGCGTTCCAGCGCTCGCCGAGATCCACGTCCACGCCTTCGGCCAGCAGGCGGTCCACATCGGCGCCGCGCTTGGAGAACTGCGTGGCGAAGCGGGCATGCACGGAGGCGCAATAAATGCAGCCGTTGAAGCGTGACGCCGCCGCGGCCGACAGCTCGCGCTCGGCCCGCGGCAGGCCCTCCGCGGTGTTGTAGAAGATGTCCTTGTCGGTGCGGGTGCGCGCGCCGAGGATCTCGGGATCGCGCGCCAGCACCATGAAATAGGGCGATTTCGCGCGGGACGCGTCGACCAGCCCGGTCCAGTGCCGGTCGGTCAATTCCGCCTCCGGCAGCGGATCGACCCAGGGCAGCCAGTCGAGCTGCGCCTGGGTGAACGTGACGGGCTCGGGACGGTCGGGATAGGTGGTCGTGTGTTCGGTCATCTTGAGTTCCTCAGGCGGTGGCCAGCACGCGCAGGCCGGCGACGACACGGATTTGGAAGGCCAGGAACGACACCAGCTGCGACAAGGTCACCACCCCGGTGGTGGACCATCCGGCATCGAGCAGCGCCTGCAGCTTCTCGGGCGAGGAGTCGCGCGGATGGAACACCAGGAAATGCGCGTGCTCGAACGCGGCTGACAGGCGGCGGCCCAGGGCGGCGTGGCCGGAATCCGAGACGTGATAGCTCGGCCCCGCGAGGTCGTCGATCGTCAGCGGTCCGCTGGGAAAATGGCCGTAGGGACCGTTCGCCAAGGCATGCGGCAACTCCGCCATCAGCGCCGCCCGCAATGCGGGGCCGCCCTCCATCCGCTCCAGGCTCATATCGTAGAAGCCGGCGATATCCGGCTGGCGGTGCAGATCGACCACGAACATCGCCACTGCCGTGCGCTCCAGCACCGACATGTCGGTCACATCCAGCGGCTCGAACAACGCGAGATAGCTGGCCTGGGCGTTGTCGCGGGCCACCGGATGCTTCTCGCGCACGCCCGCAAGCTTCGAGCCGGGGGTGATGCCCACCAGCAGATCGATGATATCCGTCGCCATGTCGCGTGTTCCTTCGTTCAACCCGTCGCCGCCAGCCGCATCGGCTCCGCCTCCTCGCGCACCCACCCCAGCGCCGGCGCCACCTTGGACGCGGTCAGCTCGATGGAGCGCAGGATGAACCGATGCGGCGGATCCATGGAATGCACCTGGAACGCCATGTCGGTGGCCCGCGCCAAAGCGGTGTCGGCCGACAGGGTGGCGATCACGTCCTCTGGGGTGCCGACATGCGAATCCGCCGCCTTCAGCATCACCTCCAGAGACTCGTCCGGGCGGCCGCGGCCCAGCGCCTTTAGCCGCTCGTTGAACCGGCGTAGGCCGAGCTGGGCGAAATGCCTTGCCTCGGCGCGGTCGTCGGCCACGAACATGCTGCGCGAGGCGAGGATACGCGGCGCGCGGCCGGCGGGCAGCGCCGCCAGATAGGCGTCGATGATCGGGTTCTGGATGTCGGACAAGGTCAGCTCCGGCTGGTCGTCCGGACGCGGCTGGGTGCGCGACAGCAGCAGTCCGTCGCCGGCGAGACCGGCGCGGCGGCCGCCAGCCACCGAGAACGTCGCCTGCCAGACCCGATCGCCCAAGGACGGCGAGGCCGGATACAGCCGGTTCTCCACGCCGCCGATCCGTTCGCCGCGCCAGGCCGCCTTCAGCTGTGCCAGATTGCTCTCGAAGATCTCGTTGCGCCGCGCGCTGTCCTGGCCGAACGAGGCGAAGGAGCTCGGGGTGCCGCCCGGGCCCACGCCCACTTCCAGCCTGCCGCCGGACATCAGGTCCAGCACCGTCGAATCCTCAGCGATGCGGACCGCATTCTCCATCGGCAAGGTGATGATGCCGGTGCCGATGCGGATGGTGGTGGTGCGCGCCGCCACCTGGGCGAGGAACACCAGCGGCGAGGGCATCCCGCCCTCGGTTTCCGAGAAATGATGCTGCGCCACCCAGGCGGCGTCGAAACCGCAGCTTTCGGCGTGGCGGATCTGTTCCGTGCCGAGCCGCTAGCGCTCGGCGGGCGAGACCTCGTCGAGCAGCCGGGAGAAATAGCCGAGTCTTTTGCGGGTCACTGGCTTTCCACTTCGAATGTCCGTCGTGTCGCGAGATCGTTCGTGCTGGCGGGTTCTGCAAGCGCACCGGGGATGGCCGCGAGGAGTTCACGCGTATAGGCGCTGGTCGGCGTCTCGAACACCTCGGCCACCGTGCCGTGATCGACCTGGCGGCCCTCGTGCAGCACGGAGACGGTGTCCGAGATCTGCCGCACCACCGCGAGGTCGTGCGAGACGAACAGATAGGTAAGGCCGAGATCGCGCTGCAGTTCGTCGAGCAGTGCCAGGATCTGCGCCTGCACCGTCACGTCCAGCGCCGAGACGGCTTCGTCGAGCACCAGGATGCGCGGCTCCAGCACCAAGGCCCGTGCGATCGCCACGCGCTGGCGTTGCCCGCCGGAGAGCGCCTGCGGCTTGCGGGCGAGGAGCGCGGGTGCCAGGCCGACGCGCTCGATCAGCTGGTGCACGCGGCGGAGACGGTCGGGCTTGGGCAGCGGCGAGAAGTTGAGCAGCGGCTCCTCGACGATCGCCTGCACGTTCTGTCGCGGATCGAGCGAGCCGAACGGGTTCTGATACACGAGGTGAACGGTCCGGCGGAACTGGCGCAGCGTCTCGCCGTGCAGCGTGGCGATGTCGGTGCCGTCCACCAGGATGCGGCCGGCGCTGGGTTTCTGGAAGCCGACGATGTCGCGGATCGTGGTGGTCTTGCCGGAGCCGGACTCGCCCACGATGGCGTGGGTGGTGCCGCGCGCCACGGTGAAGGACAGGCCGTCCACCGCGCGGAACGGCTCGCGTTTGCCGGGAATGGCGAATTCGTGCACCAGGTTCTCGACTGCGATCGCGGTTTCGCCGGGGGCGCGCGCCTGGCGGCTCGGCCGGGTGCCGAAGGCCGGCGCGTCGGCCAGCAGGCGCTTCGTGTAGGCCGATTGCGGATGGGCGAGGATCGCCGCGGTCTCGCCCTGCTCCTGGATACGGCCGGCCTGGAAGATGATGATCCGGTTTGCCCGGTCGGCGGCCACGCCGAGATCGTGCGTCACGAACAGCACCGCGGTATTGTGCTCGGCGCGCAAAGTTTCGATCAGGTCGAGGATGCGCTTCTGCACGGTGACGTCGAGCGCCGAGGTCGGCTCGTCGGCGATGATCAGCTCGGGCTGCAGCGCGATGGCGATGGCGATCAGCACGCGCTGGCGCATGCCGCCGGACAGCTCGTGCGGGTATTGGCCGTAGCGCAGGTCCGGCCGCGACAGCCCCACGCGGCCGAGCAGGTCGATCACCCGCGCCTTCACCGCGGCCCGGCCCTCGCGGCGATGGATCTGCAGGATTTCCGCCACCTGCGCGCCCACGGTCTTCACCGGGTTGAGCGAGCTGGTCGGGTCCTGCGGGATCAGGCTGATCCTGGCACCGCGCACGCTGTCGAGACGCTTCTGCGACCAGTCGGCGATATCGGTGCCGTTCAGCCGGATCGCCCCATGATCGCGCCGGCCGTTCGCGGCTAGCAGCCCGATCACCGCCTGCGCCGTGGTCGTCTTGCCGGAGCCGGACTCGCCCACCAGTGCCACGACCTCGCCGGGCATGATCGACAGCGACACGTCGTGTACCACCCGCGTCCAGCTGTCGCCGTCGCGATAGGAGATGGCGAGTTTGTCGATCTCGAGCACCGGGATCATGCGTTGCGCCCGATCGACTGGCTGATGCGGTTGGCCGACAGCACCACCAGCACCACGGCGAGGCCGGGAAAGGTGGTGAGCCACCAGGCGGTGGAGACGTAGTTGCGGCCGTCGGCGATTAGCAGCCCCCATTCCGGCGTGGGCGGCGGGGCGCCGTAGCCGAGGAAGCCGAGGGTGGAGATCGCCAGGATGGCGCTGCCGAATTGGAGTGCGGCCATGGCGATCACCGAGGTGAGCGAATTCGGCAGCACGTGCCGCCACAGCACCGCGGCGAAGCGCCCGCCGCTGCCGAACGCCGCCTCGACATAGTCGGACCTCCGCACCCGCACGACCTCGGAGCGCATGAGGCGGGCGAAGCGGGCGATCGAGGTGATGCCGACCGCGATCGCCGCATCCACCGCGCCGAAGCCGAGCAGCACGATGATGCTCAGCGACAGCAGCAGTGCCGGGATCGACAGCAGCACGTCGGCGATGCGCATCACGATGTCGTCGGCGATGCCGCCCAGCGAACCCGCGATCAGCCCGGCCAGCGTGCCGACCACCAGCCCCACCGCCACGGCCACGAAGGCGCCGGACAGCGAGTAGCGCGCGCCGTAGACGATGCGGGCGAACATGTCGCGTCCGAGTTGGTCGGTGCCGAGGAAGTGGCCTTGGGCGGGGGGCCTGAGCTGCTGCCCGGCCACCCCGGACGTGCCGCTGTAGCCGGTGAACACGGCCGGGGCGACCGCCCAGAGCAGGGCAATGGCGATCACCGCCCAGGCCAGCAACAGCCCCGGCTGTACCCGGCCCCAGCGTCGGCGCGGTGCGGCCACGGTCATCACCGCGGCGCTCATGCCGCGAACCTGGACCGCAGGCGCGGATCGAGCACGGGATACAGCAGGTCCACGATCAGGTTGATCACCACGAAAGCCGCGGCCGACAGCACCACGATCGCCTGCAGCACCGAGGTGTCCTGGCTGGTCACCGCATCGCGCGTCAGCGCGCCGAGGCCGTTGAGTCCGAACACCGTCTCGGTCACCACGGCGCCGGCCAGCAGTTCGCCCAGCAGGATGCCGGCGACCGTCAGCGTGGGCAGGATCGCGTTGCGCGCCACGTGGCGCCACAGCACCCGCGACCGGCTGGCCCCCTTGGCGCGGGCGACGGCCACGAAATTCTGCGTCTGCACCTCGTCGATGCTGCGGATCAGGATCTGCGCGAGGGGGGCGGAGATCGGCACGGCGAGGGTGATCGTGGGCAGGAGATACTGCTCCCACTCGCCCGGCGCGATCACCGACACCCAGCGCAGCTTGAACGAGATCAGCTGGATCAGCACGATCCCCAGCCAGAAGGTCGGCACCGAGATGAACAGCGAGGGCAGCGTCTGCAGTGCCGCGCGCAGCCGCGCCATGGGTGTCATCGAGGCGGCAAAGGCCAGCAGCACGGCGATCGCCACCGCGGTGACGAAGCCGAAGCCGGACAGCCACAATGTCACCGGCAGGTTGGTGGTGAGCTGCTCGCTGACCGGCACCCCCGCCTGCACGGAATAGCCGAGATTGCCGGTGAGGAAGTTCACGATGGCATGGACGTAGCGCACGAGAACGCCGCTATCCGCCCCGTAGGAGGCGCGGATCGTGGCGATCTGATCGGCGCTGAGCCCCATATCGGCGCTCTGGAACTTGATCAGGATGGCGTCGCCCGGCAGCACCTGCAGCAGGATGAAGGCCACGGTGAACGCCGCCCACAGCACGAGCACCGCCTGTCCGACCCGCCCGATCAAATAGCGCCCCACCGCCTCGTCCTAGTGCTTGGCCATCCAGGTCGAATAGAAGCTCGGCCGCCCCACCGCCTCGAAGCCCATGTCGTGCACATAGGGCGCCCCGGCATAGACCTGCGGTTCCTCGAAGATCGGGATCACATAGGCGTGGTCGAGCAGGTATTTCTGCGAGTCGCTGGCCAGCGCCAGGCGCTTCTTCGCATCCGTCTCTGACGCCATGCTGTCAAGCAGATTGTTCATGTCGGCATCGAAGAAGGTGGCGGTGGCGTCGAGCCCGCCCTTCTGCAGCAGCGCGTCGCGATTGGCGTAATAGAACTGGCTCTTAATCACATCCACATCGGCGCGGCCGACCTCGGTGACCACGATCGGCGTCTTCATCGGGTTGAGGTTGTCGATGATCATGCTGGCCGGAGAACCCGACAGGATGGTGAAGCCCACCCCGATTTTGGCCCATTGCTGGCTGATCAGCTGCAGCACCGCCTTGTTCTGCGGCTGCGGCGGCGAGATATGCGAGGCCAGCACCAGCTTGGTGCCATCCTTTTCGCGCATGCCGTCGGCGCCGACCCTCCAGCCATCCTCGTCGAGCAGCTTCTTCGACATCTCCGGATCGTATTTCAGCATGCCGGACAGATCGACATACCCGGCGGCCGTCGTCGCCACCACCGAGGTGGCCAGCGGGTAGTTCGCCGAGAACAGCGTCTCCACGATTTCCTTGGTGTTGGTCGCGTGAAGCAGCGCCTCGCGCACCTTCAGGTCGGCGACCAGCGGGTTCTCCGGACGGAACGCAATGCTGTCGTTCACGCCCTTGGTGGGGGACGCGTAGATCAGGTATTTCTGCGCCTCCACCTGCTTCTCATCATAAGCCTGCACCTGGCGGATGAAGTCGGCCTGGCCCGCCAGCAGCGAGCCGATGCGCACCGAATCCTCGCCGATGACGAGGAACTTGATGCCGTCGAGCAGCGGCCGTCCCTGATGGGCGATCTTGGTCGGCCCCCAGGCATAGTCCTTCCGCGCGGTCATCTCGAGCTGCTTGCCCAGCACCTCGCTGGCGACCACGAACGGGCCGGAGCCGATGATCACCTTGGCATTGCCGAGCTGGTCGAACGGCCGGCCGATGGTGGACATCGAGACGATGCCGGAGCCGATCACCGAGGTGCCCTGCAGGAAGCCGGGCGAGGGCTTCTTGAAGAAGAACTTCACGGTCAGCGGGTCGGTCACCTCGCTGTGGTCATAGTTGTTGATCACCTCAGAAACCGCGAGCTTCAGATCCTTGTTGCCCAGCCCGAACGTGTCGTAGTTCTTCGCCACCACCGACGCATCCAATTTGGTGCCGTCGGAGAAGGTCACGCCCGGTCGCAGCTTGAATGTATATTCGGTGTCGGTGGCGTTAACCGTCCAGCTCTCCGCCAGCCAGGGCTGGATCTCCAGCGTCTTGGGGTCCTGATAGGTGAGCTTGTCGGTGATCTGGTTCAGCACGCCGCCATTCGGGTAGAAGCCGCCCGCCGGCGAATACAGGTTAGTGTGCGCCTGCTGCTCCAGATAGATCAGCGTGCCGCCCTGCACCGGCGTCTGGGCTTTCGCCGCCACGGCGGAGAACGCGGCGAGTCCGGTCAGCAAAGCGAGTGTCGATCTTGAGGCCACGAGGTCGGTCCTTTCCGCGGCAGGTCATGCCGGTGAGCAGGGAGAATTGATTGGGACGTCCTCGTGCGGAGGATCACGCAACCAGCCGCCCGAATGCAACCCTCTCGTCGCGCGGGTGGAACGGTGCTTGCATTGATGAACGTTCGTCTTGATACCATAGGCCCGCAATGACCACCGATCCACACGCCAGGTCCGCCCTGTCTCGCCGCCATCTGCTAGCCGCGAGTGCCTTGATGCCGATCCTCATGACAGTGGAGCAGGCGCAGGCCTAGGGCGTGGCACCGAACTCGTAGGACGGTTTGGTCCGGCTACCTTGAGTCTTACCTTCAGCAGCCCTCCTCAGCTCGACCCGAAACGTGTTTTAAAGCTGGCACAAATGCACATGCGTGGTTTTTCTTCTATGATTTTCTCGCGCGACGGAGGCCAAGGGCTGAGTTATCTCCTGAGTGCGTTCGTTATGTGCGGCGAGGGTGGACGCGCAGACTGGGGTGCTAAACGCGCACGGGAATTTTTGGAAGCGGTCCGGAGCTGGCCTAGCCGTCTTACGTTAGTGGGTACTGCAAACGGCTTTTTCCACGCGATGATCCGCAACGCACCCGGGCCGCGACCAATCTGGGCCTGGGCACTCGAGTGGAACCGGCAACACCGGAATATGGGGTTTATGGGTGATGATCCGGACGAACTCATTAAGATTTGCGCCACTTTACCGGTAGATATCTGGACCGGGGAGCGGGCCTATGAAGATCCGGAACGCGGGCTCGCCGTGCAACGTTGGCGCACGGAGGTGCCGATTTTGCCTGACGTCGACGATCTCTTTGCAGGAAATTGGGCCGAATCACCCACAACTCTAAAGGCGTGAAATCACACAGCAGCGGTAATATAAAGACATTATGTAACACTAGATGTGTGCCGTCAAATTCGGCTCGTTCGCGGTGCTATGATCTTGCGCTGGCCAATACCCGAGACCGTCTTTAAGAAAAAGCCATGATCGCCGAGAGTGCCGCAAAGATAGCCCGTGCAGGCCAGCAGATTAGCGCGTCCACTGCTACGGACTTTGCTGACGAGCTGAATCGGCAGCTTAATAATATACTCGGTTGGCCGTTTCAAGCTGCCGGCGGCACCGCGTCTGACAACCAAGGGAATACAACCCAGGCCTTCAGCAGCCTTATTTTTACGCGCGTGCAAGGTGCGGAATGGATCGAAGGGCAGACTGTCAACATTCCCTCAAATACGCTGGCCTGTGCCATTGACGTCGCGCATACAATCAACGTGGAAGGCCTGCGCCAGGCGTACGAGCGCATCGCACAGGTCAAGACCCTGAAAAAGTCGGCGACAGCGCGCGACATACTGCAGACGACGATCACCTTTGGTGTGATCTTCGCTGTTGAGGCCGCTGTGCCGCTGGAGCAGTTGGCGGACGAGCTCGACCGCCTCAACCGACAGACATCCCACGTTCACTGGGCCGATATGCTGGTGGTCGCGTCACATGGTGTGGTCAGCTACGCCGTCCAGTTCCCTGGCGAGCCGAGCATTTCCGGTCAGTGGATGCCGCCCGCCGAAGGGGCACTTACGAAGTATATCCCCGCAGTATACGTCGTGATGATCATTAAGCCGAGCGGCGCCAGCACCTTCAACCAGATGATCCACACCGTTCTTGCCCATCTGTGGCTTTTCTCGCCAGGCGCAAACCTGCCTGACCGTGAGGGGATCATTGATGGTGTTCCAAATCATGCACTGACGCAGTCAGCTTACCAATACAGTGGGGCCGGCGAGCTGTTACCGGTTCCCGTCGACCAGATGGAAGGGCGGGTGATGCCGCAGCGCCCGTTCTTGGTTCAGGAAAAGAAGGGGGAGACACTCGCGACGCTTCAATTTCTCAAATGGCAAGACGGTGGGGTTATCCTATCTCGAGGTAAGCTGCCGCTCGACGGTCTCATGGTCTTTCTCGGCGGCGATGTCCTAAAAAAGGCCGGAACAATCAGACGCGAAGGCCTGCAAATCTCGAATGTTCTGCCGATCTCAGAGCAGGACTTCCATGAAATGCTTGAGCGGATCCGGAGGCAGACCAATATGTTCGTCCGCGAGGATCCAGGAAAGTTCATTGTACAAAAGCTTGCTGACGAAGGTACGTCATCACCGTTTGTGGCCCGATTATTTCTCGGCGTGGTGAAGCTCGGCGACACATTGAGTGACAGTGAAAAGAAGGCCTTTGAGGCCGCCTACCATCCACTCGTCTCCACGCTTTTGGAAATCAGAACGACCGCAAAGGAACTGACTGATGTCTATGCCGACCACGTAGCTAAGGTCGTAGCGGGTACCATTATTCGTGTACAGGGACAGATCATCCGGATCAGCGAGAGCATAGACCGCCCAGTCGCAAAGAAGGTTGATGAATTCCTGACTGCCGCGACGCGCTCATTCAAAGATAAAATGCAACGCGTCGCTAGCGCTCTCGGCGTTAACATCGGCTTCCTCTACCAAAAACCGGATGCATTCGAGCGCGGAATTGCAACGTTGGCACAGGTGGATGCACCACTGGCAAGATATCTGCGGGAGGCGCGGCTATGGGGTGATATCCTCGTTTCGACAAGAAATGAACTCGAGCATGGCGGTTGGCAGTTGTCTCGCATCTCCTACACGTTGAAAGAAGACGGCAACACCGTATCAACCAGCGAACCGATCATTGATGGTCAACCCGTGACCACATTCGTCAAGCATATGACCGATCGGTTGATGTGTTTTGTTGAGGAGGTGACAGTGCATTGTATTCAGCAGCGAATGCCGGCCGGCTTGTCCCTTACCGAGATAGCTTTAGCGCAGCGCGCTTCCGATCTAGCGCTGCGGTTTCAGCCGACATTGGCGAGCGGAGGAATGCCGCTCTGGCAGATCACCTACCATTTGGATAGCTTTGAAGAAACCTGAGCCAAGGCGGCAGCCTCATCGAGCGGCACCGGCCGCTGCCGCCATTTGTTTCTCCTGCCCCACGTCGAGGGCTAGGAACACGACCTTTATCTCCCCTTCCGCGATCTTGTAATGCGCAATGAAGCCATAAGGTCGGGAGTCGGTCGGGGATATTTCGGTGGATCCCGTATAGCTGAATCCAACGGGTGCGTCATCTGCAGCGAGCTGCTTCAGACGGTCGATGACAGCCTGCACCGCCTGTCCGGAGACGTAGGTCACGTGAAAAAAGAGTCGGCAAGTCGCATATCCGACGAGTTTTTGGAAGTGACCGCTGAGATTTGCCTGCACTGTCTGCCAATGTGCTGGGCTGCTGCATATGACCGCCTCGATCACTGCGAGCACGGTGGTGTCGCGCATTATCATCAAGTCGCGTTCACCAGGATTCCCCTTGGGGCTGTAGCCGCCCTTCGACTGATCCGGGACCGACCAGCGAAGAAAACCTAGTCGAGACAAAAGGAGCTCTCGTATGACGGCTGTGATCGAGTCTTCACAGCTATCAAGTCCAGCGACTTCCATCATGGGTACGAGAGCAATTATGCTTGCAGCTGCTCCTCGGACTTGTTCGATCACAAACTCCGAGAACGGGTCGTTCCCGAGGTGAACAACGGCGGCCTGCTGAATAGGATCGAGCAGGTGAAGGTCGCGGTAGCCCTCCCGAACCCGAACGACCGGATCGTCGTTCGTGAGGATCCTCACATTTCCCGCGAAGGGCTTGCCTTCCTGGATCTGAGCCCAGGCAGCCTGCAAAAGCTCCGTCTTACCGAAATCATCTTCGGCCGTTTTGAGCGCGCTCATTGCTTGTCGGGGATGGCCGAGCCTGGCCAGCGCAACTGCTCGGTAGACCTGCATTCGTTCGTCAGCATATCCGAGCATAGGGGAGGACAATGCCGCCAGTGCGTCCTCTGGCAGGTCCAAAGCTAGGTTGAGAATGGCGTGGTTCGCATGTAGGACTTGTTGGTCTGGTTGAGTTAAGTTGGCAGGGCTCGCTATGAGGCCCCTCGTTTCAACAAGGATCTTCCTGCCTTCGCGTGCGGCTTCGCCGTCAAGACGGCTAAACAGATTTCCTCCGAGAAGGGTGGCTATCCGTGCGGCAAGCCGGTTGACGTTGTACGTCCCGACGCGCGGATGACGGCGATACAGGGCTTCAAAGATCGTCTCTGCCGCAGCCGGACCGGGAGCGCCCGGTTGAGAAATGAGAGCCAGACCTTTGTGGAACTCTAAGATCTCTCCAGCGGCCTGTTTTTCCATAGAATTGAGGTCAGCTGGAAGTTGAGTGGACAGTATTTTGTCCCACTCGCGCTTAGCGAAAAGAAGGCGCAATTCTGACCGGAACCGCGTAATCTCGCGTCCTTGGACTCGACCGAGCGTTTGGAGCCGCTGCTCTTCTTCAATGAATTTAGCGGCGGCACTGACCGCTCCTGCCGATAGCAATTCGTCGATTCGAGATTGCACCTCTGGCAATGAGTAAGTCACCCCTGCGTCTGTAGGGGAGAGCGTCGAGATCCGGCGGTCAATTTCGCCACGGCTTTCCCATGGCGCTATCGGAAGTAGCTGGGCCAGCACCATTGGCTCATCGGTTTCCAGAATAGCGGCAAGCAGCTTCTGACGACGCTCACCTGATAGCGCCTTCAAGGCAGCCGCAAGATCCTTGGCGATGGGTCGATCACGGGTTGATCCCATGCTGGCCTCATGGCGAGGCGCAAAGGCCGACAGTTTTCCCTTTTCCTTGTGGGACAGCGCTCCTGAGCGGACATATTTCACGAGCGCCTCGTGAATATCATCCGGCAAAGCCGTACCGCGTTTAGCAGTCAGTCTGCAGAGAACGCGGACATGCGCACGAATCGAGCGCGCCAGGTCGCTCTCGATGATAAACGAATTGGCATTTGGTTCGTCGACCGTTTTCAGACGAGCCTGAACATCTATCGGAAACAGAAACTTTTCATGAAGCCCGGGATCCCGCTGTGCGACCTCGAACAAGGCGGCGGACTCCGCCAGGCCAAGTCGATGGACGGAGAGGCTAAAATGACTCGCCGAAATAGCCCCAACGTATGAGGCAATGACTTGTCCTGGATCGACGTAGCTCGCCAGACCGCCGGCAGCGACGAGTTCTAAAGCAGCGGCTAGACGAGAGCCGGGGTCGACCGGTTCATTTCCAGGACAGAGGCAGGCGACCATTTCCGCAAGTGTGCTGGTGCTCGTGGAAAGAAGGACATCGTGAAGGGCTGTGCGTATTCCCTCTTGACCACTTAGGTCATCGATAAAGCCTGGCTTCGAGTGCCGGTGTAGGGCTGCCAATAACGATGCTGTCTCAGACGGCTGGGCTAGACCTTTGTCAAGCCACCAGCTGAGGATCGAGACAGCGTCTTCAAAAGCGGCGGATTTGTCATGCAGGTCAGATTGACTGAGTAAGTCACGATCATACGCACCGGATGTGCCCTGCCATTGGGATATCATGTAGCACGCCAAGGCACATGTCGGCGGATACATAACGAGATCCGCGACCAGGCGCGCGTGCCACCTAATCGAAAATAGAAAGTTGAAGAAAACGTCAGGGCGAGACTGAAGTAAATGGAAAAGCCGCGCCGCAAGCGGATTGGGCGCGGCGGAAAACGGAGCTGCCTCAATGTCTGCAACCAGCAGGCGGACTAACCCGAGTAGAGAACTGCTCGAATCCCAAGAGTCCTGTGCTACCCTTTCGACCGAAGGACCTTCCATCCAGACCGCTCGCTCGACGAGTGTCTCCGGCGGCGCGGTCAGAAAGTTCTGGTAGTCTTCGGGGTTTTGATCGTGAGCCACGGCGAGTTCTCTCATCCACCGGGCCCGGCTTTCCCGCCAGCCTTCAAGCGCTGGTTCATTCTCGAGTATTGCGAATGCTGCTTCATGGAAGCGGGTAAGTTCCACTTCTCCCCAGCAATGCGAGGGAACTATCGGTGGGCTCCCGAGTGCATTCCATTTGTCCCTCCAGATCCGAAGCTTAATTCGGTCATCTTTTGGAGAATCCGGCGCTAAGGCTTGGTCCCAAAGGCGTGCGGCAACCCAAGACGGCGATCGACATTTTAGCCCGTCGATTGTCAGCTCGCCTGCCTCCAGTTGCTTAGCGAGGCTCGCGATCTCGCCCTCCAAAGCGACATCCCGCACGAGCCCGGATCTGACGGCGAAACGGTCCTTCAGGATGCGTTTAAACGCATCCATACCGGGATTGTCGGTTGATCGAAGGGCGCGATTTGCCTCATGAGCGATCTGGACTCGATCCCAAACGACCCGAGCCCATCCGCGTGCTACTAGCGATTGAAGGGTAGGTTGCTCTTCCTCGGATGACTGTGCCGCCTGATATGCTTCGAGCATACACGTCCAATCGGCTGCAAAAGTCACCTCGACGGCTTCGAGCAGGGCAAGGACAGTCTCGTCAGCAAGGAGCCCCTCGTCGCTGATCCTCCTCAGGTGGCTCGTCTCTGCACCGAGAAATCTTTGCATCCTGTCTCGCAAAATGCGCCTTGTCTCTGCTGGAGCGTGTTCGATGCTTGAAAAACGGGCCATTCCTAGGTGAGACCTCTGACATTTCGCAGCGGGATCTTGAAGCCGTCGGCTGTCCCGTTCCAAGCGCCGACCACCTTAGTGTCCGTCCAAGAACATGTTGAGTCTGGTGAGTCGGTTGTGATTCGCTGCTGGAAGCGCCCGATTCGCAGGAGCTTTCGATGTGGACCGAAGAGAACCGTGGTCGCTATGACCGTAGCAAGCTGCGTTACCCGAGCGACCTGACCGACGAGGATTGGGCGCTCATCAAGCCGGAGATCCCACGAGCCAAGCGCGGCGGCAACAAGCGCACGGTCAATGTGCGCGAGGTGGTCAATGGGCTGATGTATGTGCTGAGCACCGGGTGCCAGTGGCGCGCGGTCCCGAAGGACCTGCCGCCGCGAAGCACGATCAACCACTATTTCTGCCGCTGGCAGCATGACGGCACCCTGGCCCGGCTGCACCATGCGCTCTACGTCCGCTGCCGCGAACATGCGAGCCGTGAGGCCAGTCCGACGGCGGCGATCATCGACAGCCAGAGCGTCAAGAGCACTGAAAAGGGGGCTGCCAAATTGATCGGCCGGGCTTCGATGGTGGCAAGAGGATCAAAGGCAAGAAGCGGCACGTCCTGGTCGATACGCAAGGCCTCTTGATGGCGGCGCTGGTGCATGCGGCCGACATCCAGGATCGCGATGGCGGCGTGATGCTGATGGCGAGCCTGTTCGGCATGTATCCGTTTCTACTCAAGCTCTACGCCGATGGTGGCTATCAGGGGGCGAAGTTCCAACAGGGCTTGGCCCGCGTCTGCCGCGGCGTGAACGTCGAGATTGTGCGACGGTGCGACACGGGCAAGTTCGTGGTTCTGCCGAAGCGATGGATCGTGGAGCGCACCATTGCCTGGCTCAATCGGTGTCGCCGTCTGAGCAAGGATTGGGAGAACCTGAACCGAAACGCTCTCGCTTTCCTACGCTGGGCGTCGGTCAGGCTGATGATGCGAAGGCTATGTCAAAACTACAAATGATCTTGGACCGACTCTTAGGACAGTGTGGTCATTTCATCACTGTTATTTCTCGCGGGTGGAGCTCCACCGCCGTGAGGCAGGCACCGAGATCGTCCAGGACGCTACGCCGCGCCTTGGCGGGCACGCGGTCATAGGCGGCAAGCAGCCGTTCAATCACCGGCGTCAGGAAATCACTCGGCCCCACGGCGAATACACGCAAGAAGCACGGCGCAGACCCTGCGGCTCGCCCGGCGCCGGAAAGCCGTTTGCGGCGATGATCACGTCCACTTCATCCCCTGTCATCGGCTGACGTAGGGAGCTCGAGCCGGTGCCACCGGCAGACCAACGTCTCGATCTGAGCCTACGCGATCTCTGCATAGGCCGCCGGATAGGCCGTGCTTGCGCGTGGCAGCCGAGGCAAGCGCGGCAATGACGGTCGCGAGGTCGGCCTGCGCACGGACGGACCGTCTTCAGGTCGTACAAGGCTCGCCGCAAACCCAAGACGGTCGATGCTACGTAGACGGTTACGCTAGAATCATCGTCCAAACTCGACGGCTCCTCGTGTCCGGCGGCTTGGCCGTGCCGATAACCCTAACAAATGGAACGCAATCAGCGCGCCGGTCCATCCGCTGCGCAGCTTCTCCTCGAGCGAGAACCTGTAAGCACCTCTTACCCGGCGACCCGAAAACGGCTGCCAGACTTCCCGCGGAAGGTTTCAGCCGCCAGTCGGTGGACCTTGTCGCGCATTTCAGCCTCCCGGTCAGCGCACGACGCATGCTCGACCAACCGGCGCAGGCGGTCCCTGACTTGCAAACCGTCCCGCACGGCGTGTTCGCAGAGGTCGACCATCTCGCAAATAGTCGGCTTGAATTTCTTCGTCGTTCTCCATTGCTTTGCGGCCACTTCAACCGCCCACATGGGAAAGCAGCCGAGGTCCTCCGCCCAGTCGTCGGCGATCGCCTGCTCGACCACGCTAGGGTGCGGATCGCTCCTGTAGTGGGAGAGGAGTGCCAGCACGCGGGCGAGCAGGCGTCCCCGTTCGGCAGGTTTCAGTGCTGCCTCCAGCCCGACCAGGTATGTCTGTGCTTCTCGTGTGGTGGCCAGGTCGAGATCGCGTGCTTCCCACTTCTCCACTTGGCGGTAACCCCCGCCTTCTGGGAACACCAGCCGAGACTTCGCTGGTTCCACGGCCGCCAGAAGAGCGGGAGACATTGGGGGCAGCGAGAGGGGGGCGTCCGACTTCGAGAGGATCCTCGCTATCTGCACGGCTAACCTACCCATGCCTGGCTGGCCGGGACTGAGGCGGCCGAGGCTCCCCACGCATCAAACTGCGACTGGAAAGCCGCTTCCCGTCCGAACTGACTCTGCCTGCGAGCCGAAGGCACACGGCGTTCGTCTTCCACCAGCCACGACAGCCATGTGCAGTCCTCTTTGCCCGGTTCGACGGGGTAGCCTTTGGCATGACAACGGAGACTGAACTTGATGGCGTGGGACTCAATATCTGCCCCTGGGCACAGTCGTAGCGCCTCCTCTCGCGCCGCGATTGACGGTTTCCAATCCTTCCGGAGCGGGGTACCGGATGAAAAAGGGGTAGGTTTGCGGTGCGGATGGCCAGGAGCAGTCTTAACTTGGTTTTGTTGAGAATTGAGCTGATTCACGTCACCTGGGTGACGGGGGGAGTTCGTGTCCACGACAGGGGGCGTCATGGCGGCGACAGCGGCGTGCTGATCCATAACAAGCCTGTATTCGCAGGAGGTAGTACCGCCATTCAGGCGTTTACGGAAAATCTTGATCAACAGCCCGGCTGCAGCGAGGTCCGCTATCACCCGATTGACCCAGGGACGGCTGCGCTTGAGCCGCAAGGCAAGGGTGGCCTGCGACGGAAAGCACATTCCGTCTTCGTCGGCGTAAGTTGCTAGTGCAGATAGAACGCAGAAGCGGTCTGCATTCATCTCTGTGTGGATGAGCCACCATGCGGGAACCTTCCCCCATCTTGTTATCGTCTTCGCGTCGGCTGCAGACATGTCACTTCTCCACCGGCGGCCACGCCGCACTTCGATCGCTTGGAGAGTGCGTTCGACGGGGAATCAAGGCACAGGGAGGTAGGTTTGCGGTGCAGATGCGGATCCGCCCGATGCATTAACGTAGCTTTCCGGTGCGAAACCGGGGGTTTGCAGTGCAGATAGCAGCCGTGACAACGCGTCAAGGCATTCCGAGTCGCATTGTTCGCATCCGCACGGCAAACCTACGGACTAAAGCCATCCGCATCGCAAACCTACGGCCCTAGGGGTCTAAGCAGGCAGTCAACTCGGGAAATCGGCTTTCCTGCGCTGTTTGCGCTGAAAATTCATTGGTCCGGGTGGGTTTGCGGTGCGGATGAACCCCCTTTTGACGAATCGGGGTAGGTTTCCCGTGCAGATGGCCGTCTACTCCGTGCAGAGCCGATAACCCGACTGACCTAACCTAGTTTATCTGCATCGCAAACCTACCCCCACGCATGGGGAAACTACCTATCTGCATCGCAAACCCACGCCTGCATCTTGAGTGGTTCGGGAGCGGAGACGACTCTCGCTTGCCGTGCCTGCTTGGTCTCGCCACTCTGCTTTCGTAGAAGGGAATTTATCGGATGAACGCCCGGATCGAGCAGCGGAAACCCCAGGCTGCGCAGTTGGCCCTTTGGGAGACGTCTGACCAGACGAAGACCAACATGGTTGCGCTCTACGACCTGGCCCCGCGCTTTGTTTTCGAGGTCTTCGAGGGAGCCGAGAAGCCCAAGATTATCGAACGCGAGTTCGGCTTCGGCGGCAAGCGTTATCGCATCTCCCTCAAGCCCACCACGATCAAGGGGCCTCACGGCACCACGGAGAAATATCTGGGTGAGCGAGAGCAGATCGTCGAGGAGGTCATCCGGCGGATCGCCACCGACCGCAGCCGCCTGACCGTGCGGGACGGTGTGAAAGTCCGCTTCCCGTTTACTCTAACGGAGGTCCGCGACGAGCTGGCGCGGGTCAAGCACACCTATGGGCTGTCGGAGATCCGTGAGGCCATCGTCCTTCTGAACGAAGTGCGGATCACTATCGAGGAACTGGATGGCAAGGCGTCGCTGCTGTCGGCTGCCGCGTTCCCCGTGATGGCCATGCGGAAGGGCGACATCGGAGAGACTTATGTCGAGTTCAATCCCCTAGTCGCCGATGCAATCAGGACCCTTACCTTCCAGCAAGTGAATTACGACGTGCTGATGGGCATTCGCGATCCGGTCTCCCGTTGGCTGATGAAGCGCCTCCACACTGGGTTCGACGCTAGCGGTGCTGCCGTCCAGGAAATGCTCGCAAGCGAGATCCGCCGCGACAGCGGCACCCCTGAGTGGAGGACCACCCGGAACCTACTCGCCCGAATGTCGCGCGCTGTCCAGGTCCTCGTCGACAAGGGACTGCTTGACCAGATCGAGGCTTTTCCTGTTATGGACAGCCGGACAAAGACGGACATCGTCTATACGATGATCCTGTCGCCCTCTTTCATGATGGAGGTTCAGCGCTCCCGCAGGATTGCCAGGGAGAACATGGAGGACTTCGTGCGCCTCTCCGGCGGTGCCCGTCCGAGCGACTTCGTAGAAGTCGATCCAGCCACATCCTTCAAGCTGCGCCGAGCAGCCAAAGTCGAGGATGCCCCGGCTGGTCACGCCTGACGGACGGCTGCGGCAAAGCCGCGCGGTGCAGGCGACGAATTCCCATTCAAGACAGGAGGAATACTCCTCCTTGAGCGAACGATCTAGCCGGCTGTTAGGTTTTGACCTAGACCTCCTTCCCTACCGCTGCATTCAAAGCCTTTTTGATTTCAGCAAGCCGCGCCACAATCGCCCCCCGCTCAGCGGCAAGCTTTCTCAATCTGAGCTCGAGTTCTCGACTTTCATTCTCAAGTTCGCTGCCCAGGTGTGATTTGAATTTCTCACCTACCACTCTCCTGACAAACGATGTTACTTCCGCACGCGTAACGTTCGGTCGCACGACGTTCTCGGCCTTGGCGCGATCGAGAAGTTCATCATCCAGTGATGCAAGCTTGAACGCTGTGGCATAGGAGTTGGGCAAATCATCCTCAACAAGGCGGCCACCATCTACCGCGGTTGCCACCGTTCGTAACTGCCAAGCGACGTGGCGGCCAAACGGAAGCTCGTCGGCAATCATTGCCTCGAAGCTGCCATGAGGAAGTGCTGCTTTTGCCCGAACGAGATACCGGCCAATTTTCAGAAATCGGTCCTGTGCTTCCGACCACAACCGGGAGATCTCGTCTGCGTAAGCAGCTCGATCTGCCCCCAACTCCCGGAGCGGCGATCCAAACCTGTTAAGTTCCACCGGCTGTGGAGCTACCGCTTGAATGGCGCTCTCGTCCCGTCTGCGTGCTTGGTCCTTGCGACTGCGCTGGAAACCGGGTGTCATCGTCACGACTTGATCCCCAACTCGCCGCACAGGAAGTCCCAAACGCCTTGGTAATCTTCCGCAGCCTTAGATTTCGTCATCTCAAGGACACCCAGCCCAATGTCACCTGCTGCAGCAACGTCGTCCAGCAAGCGCACGTCGATAGGGCAAAGCGAGCCGAATTTCACTAGCCGCAACTTAGCGCGCTGGAACGAACCAAAGGTCCTCTGGGATCGATTGAGCAGGAAGCTAGCTTGTGCCTTTTGAGTTCCTAAGAAGGTCATCCAGGCAATGCTGGCTTTCATATCCACGACACCCTGAGTAGTCGGCACAATTACGTAATCCGATCTAGCGATCAGGATTCTAACCTCATCATGCCCCAACGCGGGCGGTGTATCCACAATTACGATATCAAATTCGCCCCGGTCGATGTCACGGATAGCCTGAGGCACGTCGGGAATACCGCCGGACCAGAGGGCAATTTCTGGCGCTTCGGGTTCTTGAGCAGCTCGGACTGCGTGCCATTCACTGAGGGACGGCTGGCTGTCTAAATCAACTAGGCAGGTCGAGAGACCGGAGTGCGCGGCGAAAACCGCAAGATTGAAGGATGTTGAAGTTTTCCCGGTGCCACCTTTGCCGGACGCTATCAGAAGCCATATGGCTCTCTTGGTCGATGTCTCCGGTGAGCTCGTCAATTTCGATGATGTCTTAGCCATAGTAAGTCCGATCTGCTTGCTCCTGACTCTTGCCAATCAAACACGGAAGAAGCAAGCGTGGTTGGGCTGAGTGTTTCGAGCCGCTCGAAATGTTGGACACTGTCCAGCTTTTCCCGATGCCTTGACACCTGGCGCAAACAGCTTCCCCGAACAGGGCGGCAAGACACGCTCGCATCGCATCGAGGCATTCAGCAGCGTCATCCTGGCAGACGTGGCGGCGCAGAAGGACATCAGCCTGGTCGAGCTGGCCGGCTTACGGGGACCGAGCATGGCGCTTCGTTCGGCCAGCACCGTCCGGCGCTGCCTTGACCGCCACGGAATGACTTTCAAAAACAGCGCACGCCTGCCGAGCAGGAACGGCCCGACGTAGCAGCACGGCGCAGGACTTGGTTTGCAGCCCATCCTGACCTCGATCCGCAGCGCCTGGCCTTCATCGACGAAACCGAGCGTCTCGACCAAGATGGCCCGGCTACGCGGCCGCGCCCTGCAAGCAGAGCGTTGCCGAACCGCCGAGCCGCACGGGGACTGGAAGATGACGAACTTCATCGGGTGGACGGCATGACCGCGCCCATGGTGCTCGATGGACCGATCAACGTCGCCTTTCAGGCCTGCATCGAGCAGGTGCTGGCGCCCACGGTCCGCCGCGGCGACCCCGTCATCATCGACAACCTCCCCGCCCATAAAGGGGACGACGCGCCACGCCATCGAAGCCGCAGGGGCAATACTGCGCTGCCTGCCGCCTTACTCACCCGACCTCAACCTGATCGAGAACGCCTTTCCAAGCTCAAAGCCTTCCTGCGTAAAGCGGCCGCGCGGATCAACCTGTGGAACACGATCCGCGATGCCTCGCCGATCTTCACGCCACAGGACTCCGCCAACTACTTCACCGCAGCTAGGAGTGTGTCCCGGTAACGGCTTGCCAGCTTTGCAAAAGGGCGGGTTCGATGGAGTCTCAACCGTACCTCCTCATGCGGTGAGCTTCGCGAGGTTGTGGGCGGTGCAGATCAACGCCCATTCGCAGGTGACCTTCTCGACGCCGCGTAGGAGGAGTTGGCGAAAGCCGCGGGCCGCCTTGATCTGTCCGAATACGGGCTCGACGATATGCTTGCGCAGCCGGTAGCGGCTTTGATGGCCGCTTGGCGGACCCGTTGGAGCATGGCGATAGTCAGCGGGCCGCTGTTCGATTTACCACAGGCAAGATGTTTCGCCCGTCCAGTTGCGACATAGCCGCGCACGCCGCGCTCGACGAGGCC
>CAXTCJ010000003.1:0-109477 GCA_964242215.1 uncultured Acetobacteraceae bacterium
CGCTGGCGGAGCTGTATCGGTCGCTGCGTCTGTTCGTGAACTTTTTCCAGCCCTCCTTCAAACTGGCGGAGAAATCGCGCGACGGCGCCAAGGTCACGAAGCGGTATCACCCACCGGCGACGCCCCACCAGCGTCTCGTCTGGCCAGCAACGGCTTGTGGAGATCGCCGATTGTCCTGTGTCTGGCGAGAGGCTTGCCCCGACGGCACCGACGCTAGAGGAGTTCCTGTCGGGCTTGCGGACAGCATGGCGGGAGGGCGAGGTACGCCCGACCAGCAAAGCCAAGGAGAAGGCTAAGCGTGGTCGGCGCCGTCCGGATCCGCTGGTGGCGGCTACGGCGCAATTGCATGATTGGTTTGCGGCCGAGCCGTGGCGGACCGCACGTGAACTGCTCGAGCGACCCCAGGCTGAACAGCCCGGATCCTACCCGGTCGGACTTCTGCGGACTTTGCAGCGTCGGCTCAAGGTCTGGCGTCTGGACAAGGCACATGAACTCGTGTTCCGGGCTGCGCCAGCCGAGGTTGAACCTACTCTGATCCAACTGAGCAGCGTTACGTAACGGAACAAAACCTGCCTAATTACAGCAGCGGCCGCGCGTATTGCGATCAGGTGTCGCAACCGTGCTACGGGAGCATTCTGGTGAGGCAACCGGACCGTGGTTCGGGAGCATTCCTGGATGAGGCAATACGTTCAACCATCCAGATTGTCGCCGCACAATCGCCGACACGATCGTCGGCTTGCCGGAACAACTCCGGCAATCGCTGACCTGGGATCAGGGAACGGAGATGGCGCAACACGCACGGCTGAAGATCGACACGGGCCTGGACATCTATTTCTGCGACCCGCACAGCCCGTGGCAGCGAGGTACGAACGAGAACACCAACGGGTTGCTGCGCCAGTATTTTCCGAAGGGCACCGACCTGAGCGCTCACAGCAAGAATGCTCTTCAGGCGGTAGCGCTGGCCCTCAACACTAGATCTCGCAAGACCCTCGGCTGGAAGACACCAGCCGAAGCGTTTGACGAGTACGTGCAGTCGGCTCTGCAAGGCATTCCTGTGTCGAGCTCATACGAGTACGGTATCGACCTGGTAGCGGAACAGCCAATCGTAGCGTTGCCTCACGCGATCCTCGGCCCACTCACGACCGACATAAGCAGCAGCCCCTTTGGAGTCGGCCAGCTCGGGGTTGTGAAACCGGGCGGCGTTCTCGGCCGAGCCCAGCACCATCCGGGTGGTTCGGTCCTGGCGCGCTGCCTCGTAGCGGAGCAGTGCATCCTCCACATCGCCCACGTCCGACAAGGCGCGGCCGAGCACGTAACCGTCCTCGATCGCCTGCACGGCGCCTTGCGCCAACATCGGCAGCGTGGGATGGCAGGCATCCCCAAGCAGGGTGATGCGCGATCGGGTCCATTGCTTCAGCGGGCTGCGCAGCATCAGCGCCCATTTGTAAGGCGTGTCGATAGCCGTGATCATCGTCTGCACGTCGGCGTGCCAGCCTCGGAAATCACCGGCGAGTTCCGATGTCGTGCCCTTGGTCGTCCAGCTCTCCACCTGCCAGTCGACACGCTCGACGATGCCGACGAAGTTCATCAACTCGCCACGGCGCAGTGGATAGTGGATCACGTGGCGGCCCGGTCCGACCCAATTGGTGCCGACCGGGCGGGCCAGATGCGCTGGAAGGCGCTCCATCGGAATTACGCCGCGCCAGGCGATCATGCCAGCGAATTTGGCCTCCTCCTGTCCGAACAGGCCGTGGCGCACGCGAGAATGGATCCCGTCTGCGCCGACCAGCACGTCGCCATCGGCCGTTTGACCGTTTTCGAAGCGCAAGCGGACTGTGCCATCGCGCTGCTCGAACTGGCTCAGCTTCATGCCAAGGTGGATTGCGTCCGGCTTCTCCCGCCGGACCCCCGCAACTAGCGCCGACAGCAGGTCGGGCCGGTAGACCGTGAAGTATGGGAAGCCATATTGGCTGACGGACTGCGCCCCGAGATCGAATAGCGTCCAGGTTTGCCCGGTGCTCCATAGCCTGATCTCCTTTCCGCTTGCCTCGCATGAGACAGCGGCCAAGGCCTCGCCGATGCCGAGGTTGAATAAGGCGCGAGATCCGTTCGCACTGATCTGCACCCCGGCACCCACTTCGCGCAGGTCCGCGGCCTGTTCGTAGACGTCGACGTCGATACCACGCTTCAGCAAAGCGAGGGCAGCGGTTAGGCCGCCGATGCCACCTCCGGCGATCAGGACATGGGGTGATGTCATCGTGAGCTTGCTCCGATCAGGCTTTTGCCACGAGCCGTTGATTGAGGGCCGATTCGCCTGCCGGTCAGGTCGTGAGCGTCAGGAGCGGACCAATAGAAGATTTCAATGCCCGACCGCGCGCCGCAACACAGCCGGGGCATCAGCCGGCGTATCCCCCGCCCAGGCGACAAACTGGTCGGGGCGCACCAGCACCAGAGGCGCACCGTATTTCTCGCGTCCGCCCTCCCGCGTTTCGACCACCACCGTGAGCGGCACGCCCGCACGATCGGCGGCGGCCCTAAACGCCCCGGACCCATCGGTGCCCCCGAAGGACAACAGGGTGAAGCCATCGCCCAACACGTCGAACACGCTACCGCCGCCCGAAAGTGGCTGCGGCGCGAGGTGATGCCCGGCTCGCGCATCGAAGCGGTGGCCGCCCTTCGCGCTTGATTGCCCACCTTGGGGCCCGAACACGATCGGTGAACCTTCGTAGTGCGGCTCGAAGGCGTTCACCTCGCCCTTGGCGCCACTTCCCCGCTCCGCCCATTGCCGTTCGAACGCTGTGCGATCGGCCTCTGGGTTGAAGCTACGGAGGAACTCGCGGTCGACCGTGATCGACTTCTCGATGAAGTCCGCTGCCGTTGACAGGAACACAGGGCGACGCTCGGCATCATAGGATGCCAGCAGACCGGGTCCGCCCCAACCCTGCAGTGTGGCGGCAAGTTTCCATCCAAGGTTGGCCGCATCCTCGAACCCGGTGTTGATCCCGTAGCCGCCATAGGGCGGATGACTATGGGCAGCGTCGCCCGCGATGAACACACGTCCCGCACTGTAGCTGTCGGCGGTAGCCACACGTAGGTCCCAGAAGCCGATATGCTGGAAGTGGACATCGAATTCGGCTCCCGCTGCCCGCTGCAGCAAGGCCCGGAAGTCATAGTTGTCCCTCGTCGTGCCCATCGGCACCGGCGCGTGGAAGAACCATGTGGTGCCGAGGTCGACCCGGCCGAAGAACTGCCAATACCCGTCCAGATCCGGATGCAACACGTTGTAGAACGACTTACCGGGATAGCGTGACAGCAACTGATGCAATTGCTCGGACTGGAACACCAGCAGCACCATCAGCCGGTCATGGTCGGACCGCGTATCGGTAATCCCAGCCTGCTCGCGCACGACCGACCGGCTGCCGTCGCAACCCACGGCATAGGATGCAGAGACCGTTCGTTGACCAGGTCCCGACCGTTCGGCCAGGGTCAGCGTCACGCCCTGCTCGTCTTGGGACAGAGTCTGGACCGACCAGCCGTACGACGTCGTCACCGATGGTAGTTCCGCCACGCGGGCGCGAAGGACGGCCTCCGTCGCATACTGCGGCAGGCGTTCGTTGTCCGTGTGGTAGAACGGCTTCACCAACTCCCGCTGCAACCAATCGTAATGATAGTCTCCCAGCAACGTGCCGTAGGCGGTCATGCCTCCGATGCCATACTCCTTCGGCACCGTGCGCGCCGCCCGGAGCTGCTCTTCGGCGTGCCAGAAGTGGAAGTGTTCCATCGTGCGCTGCGTCAGGTTCTGGCCCTTGGGGATTGGCTGCGGCTGCTCATAGCGTTCCACAACGAGGCAGCCTATGCCCCGTTGCCCGAGTTCTATGGCCAGTCCGAGCCCGACCGGGCCGCCGCCCGCGATCACCACATCCGCGTCATGCATCGTTCACCTCGTCTGTTAAATGGGGATACGGCTCAGGGCCAGGGCCGCCAGGGCAGCGAGCAGGGCCGGAACGGCTGCAATGCCGAACAATGCCTCGGCCGACCAATGCAGCGACAGCAGCAGGCCGCCGATCAATGGGCCGACGATGGAGCCGACTCGGCCTATGCCCAATGCCCAGCCGACTCCGGTGGCCCGCGCGGTGGTCGGGTACGATCCCGAGGCCAGCGCATTAGCCGCGATCTGCCCGCCCACGATGCAGAACCCGGCGGCAAAGATCGCCACGGTGACACCGAAAACGGAATGGTGCGATAGCCCCACCGCGGCGACCGCGACCGCCG
Organism: uncultured Acetobacteraceae bacterium; assembly: GCA_964242215.1. Lineage (GTDB taxonomy): Bacteria > Pseudomonadota > Alphaproteobacteria > Acetobacterales > Acetobacteraceae > LMUY01. Next base: position 4,273 of record CAXTCJ010000003.1, read on the forward strand.
CCAAGGCATAGGTGACGGCGAGCGCGCTGAACGAGAACCGGTCGATCAGCCAGCCTAGTGCGAGAGTTCCGACCAGGCCGCCGACCTGCAACATCGAGCCGATGATGGCGGCGGCCGAGACCGAGGCGCCGAGATCGCTCAACACCGTCGGCAGCCAATTCGAAAGGAAATACAGATCGACGAGGCTCATGAAGAAAACGGCCCATAGGAGGAGCGTGAAGGCCGTCCTGCCGCCCCGAAACAACTCCTGTAGCGGCACGCCTTGCGCCACCTGCTCTGACACCACGTAGCGCGTAGCTGGGGAAGCGGCGTGATCCGGGAACAACCAGGCCATGATGCGGCCGACCCGCGCATCCTCCGTGCCCTTGAGGGCCAGGAACCGGGCCGATTCCGGCAACGCCCTGGCGAGCAAGACGGCGAGCAGCAGAGGGCAGGCGCCGCCCAGCACGAACACGGAACGCCAGCCCAGCGTGGGGATCATCGTCGCAGCGACCAACCCACCGACGGCTGCCCCCAGCGAAAACCCACAGAACATGGCCATCACCATGGTCGCACGCCTCCGGTGCGGGCTGATCTCCGCCGTCAGGGCGACCGCGTTCGGCATTGCACCCCCGAGACCAAGGCCGGTCAGGAAGCGCAGCACCATCAGCGTTGTGACGTCGTCCGCCAGGGTCGTCGCCAGGGTCAGCAAGCCGAAGGCGATGGTGCTGCCGACGACGATGCGCTTGCGCCCCACTCGGTCGGCCACCGGGCTGAACAGCAGCGAACCCAGCAATAACCCGAACAACCCCGCGCTGAAGACCGAACCGAGTGCCCCACGGCCGAGCTGCCACTCCCGCGCGAGGGCCGGGGCCACGTAGCCGATCGCCTGAGTGTCGAAGCCGTCGGTGAACAGCACGGCGGCGCACATGATTACCAGCATGATTTGCCGCCGCCCGACCGGCTGCTCCTCGATGAACGCCGCTAGGTCGATCCGTAGCTCTGTGACTGCACTGGCTTGCATCTTTCCTCGCCCGACCGCGGTGACTTCGACCGACATTTACCTGAATGGTTGCGTTTCGCGTCCGGTTCGTCAAGAATCATCAGACGTCTGATGATTGGGAGCGACGATGCCTGCAACGCCACAGCCCCCCGGCATCGATCAGCTACAGGCGCTCTACGAACGGCCGGGCTTCATGATCCGCCGCGCCCACCAGATCGCCACCTCCGTTTTCCTGGAGGCCTCCGCCCGATTTGGTTGCACGACGACCCAGTACGGGGTTCTCACCGTGTTGCAATGCCAGCCCTGCATTGACCAGATCACACTTGCCCGACGGCTCGGCCTGGATCGGTCGACCGCCGGATCCGTCGTATCGAAGCTAGAGAAGGCCGGGCACATCACCCGGGTCGTAGGTCCGGATCGACGCCGTCGCACACTCAAGCTGACGCAGGCGGGTAGTGAACGACTGACGGCTTTGCACGATTGCGCTGCCGAGGCAGTGACCCGGTTGCTTGAACCCCTGACCGCGGCGGAAGACGAGATGCTCCGGATGCTTCTCGGCAAACTGACGCGGGCTCATAACAGCGTCTCCCGCGTTCCGCTGGACGATGTAGAGTGATCGCCTGGGGCCGTGTGGGACCGCGGCGGCGTGGCGCTTGAGGTGGCTTAGGATGCGGTCGTCGCCCTGGGGTATGCCGAAGCGACGGAGCAGCCGCTCGGCCGGGCGACCGCCTGCGGTATGGCCGACGAGCCGGACCAACTCCGCCGCCCGATCCGTCTGCCGCGCGTAGGCGGGCGCCGCGGGTGCACTCCTGCCGGCGAAGGTTTTGCGCCGGCAGGACGGATTGCGGCAGCGCCAGCGGGTTGTTCGCAGGTGCACCTCGACGGCTTTGCCCTGCACCGGGAGATCCTGAAGGCGTCGCACGTAGGTGCTCTGCCGACACGCCGACCTAAGACCGCAGTTAGGGCAGCCTGTTTGCCCAGCGAGCTCCGCCATGACGACCCACCTGTCCGGCAGATGCTCCGTTCCAACCACCCGCAATCCTGGACCGAGATCCCACCGCTGCTGCTCTTTCATCCCCGAACAGACCGCGAAGCCGGCAGCCGACCAAACCGTGCACGCAAATGGGTCTGGCGCAAATGATGTGACTTTTCGATCCGGCTCCTGGTGAGCGGTTCGCGACTGGCGGCAGCAGTGCGTTGATCTCGCATGAGAACAGACAGAGAGTGGTCACCCGGGCCGGGCGTGAAGGTTTCCGCAACCATCAGGACCGACGAGGGGTGGGTCATGTCTGGTGGCACATGTTGTCCGGCGTGTGGCATCCGCTCCAGCCGCCGCTGCGGCAGGTGTGTCCGCCATCTGCAGGACCTCCCGGCTCAGGGAGCAGCAGTGAAGCTGTCACTCAGGGTGGCACGATGGCGATGTCTCAATCCTGATTGTGCAGAACCGCGGATGTTGTCGTGCAGCAGCGGCGCTCCCTCCGCAGGCGCAGTGGGCGGCGACGTTCGGTCGAGCCGATGCTTGAGGATCGAGGCGACCGAGCCGTAGGACAGCGCGCCGATCTCGATTGCGCGGGCGCTGGCCGCTTCCACCCGGGCGGCATCCAGCCCGCGGAACAGCCGCAGGATGCCGAGGCAGGTGCGGAAGCCCTGCTCGGGATGCGGCCTGCGGGCCATCACGGCGATGATCAGCGCCTCCGTGGCGGGCCCGATGCCGCGGGCGTCGCGCTGCAGGCGCTCCGGCGTCCACTCGGCATAGCGCCGGTGAGCGCTGGGCATGTGCTCGGTCTGGGTGCCGTGGCGCGCCCCGCCATAGCGCCGGGCATGGGCGGCGACACGCTTGCCACGGTGGAACACCTCGATCGTGCGCTGTGTCGCCCGGGTGTCGACCTGCTCGCGGATCAAGGCGTGCGGCACCGAGTAGAAGAAGCCCTGCACCTCGACGTGGTAGTCGATGCCGACACGGGCGAGGTGCCACTCGGCATACTCGAAGTCGTCTTGCGGCAGCGCCCGCATCACCGGCTGCTCGATTGCCGCGAACAGTTGGCGGCGGCTCATGCCGAGGCGGCGCATCTCCCGGCTGTTCATCCGCTACTCTCGTATGTTCCGCATCGACGCTCTCTCACCTGGCATCCCCATCCCCTGCTGCTCGGCAGGGGCGAGGTTACCCTTGGTTGATGATCGTCAGCGGCACCGACACGAAATCCACCCGGCCCACCATGAACACCGAAGCGGCGGTGTTCACGATCAGCCGGAAACCACGCAGGCTTTGGGCAATCACTCGCTGCGGCAGGCCCTGTCCAAGGTGCAGCCGCAAAACCCTGTTCAGGATCAAACGGAATCCATGTTCATGATCCACCGGAATGCATGTTCACGATCGACCGGAACACGCAGCATCAATGCACTACTGGCCGTGACATGATATGTCTGGGCAAGCCACCGGCATAGTTCGGCCAGAGTGGCATCAGGCCGGGCTTTCACCTCGGCCTGAATAGCCGTGTAGAGCCCCGCCAGCTTCGGAGGGACATGGCAGCGTTGCGGACGTGCCGACAACTCCCCGGTCCGGTCGCGGCGGCTAAGCACCTTGGAGACATACGGGATGCTGACGCACAAGGCTTCGGCGATCTCCCCGACCATCTCTCCAGCATCGCACCGGGCAAAGACCCGGTCACGGATATCCTGCGAGTAAGCCGTTCCAGGGCGCCATGCCATTGCGAATCTCCGGTCAAATCAAACCAGAGACTGCGAATCGCATCCACCACCCAATTCGCAAGCATCTTCTTGATTCCAGTCAGCCCAAGCACGCTCTAAGGCGCAGCGAACGCAAGACCTGTCTGTTGGAAATACGCGGCAAAGGCCGGATCGAATGAAAGATAGATGTCCATCAGCTGACGGGTTTTTGCCTGCATGGCCGGGAAATTCCTGATCTCGCGGCCAAATTCCTGGCCGTGGCCGAACACTTTCTCCGCATACGTATTCCAGTCGTTGTCCAGACTGGTCGTTCCATACAGCGCCACAAAACCGTCCCGGTGCAGTGCCTCGCTACCGTCCACGCTGCCGGGGTCGGCGAGAACGTTCTTGTAACTGTCGAAATCCAGGTAATGGAAATTCGGGGGATTTGCCGCCGTCCAGGCAGACACGTTGAAGGTTGCGTGAGCTCGCACGATCGAACTTAGCTCGTGGTGCAACGTGTCGCTGTCGAACGCGGCACTCGCCGGGTCGCCGACGTTGAAGTAGCTGATCGCGACCAGATCGCCGTGGAACAAGCCACCCGCGGGCTCACCGAGGACGGTGATGTCTCCGGCCACGGCGACCCGGTGTAGCATCTGCCGCAAGAAGCCGTCCGGGTAAACGGACAGAGCCGTGCGCAGGGACGCCAGTGCTGCGGGCAAGTCGCGGGCAGGAAGGTCGGCCATCTGCACCGGCCGATCAGCGCGGGCAACCTCCGGGGCAATGTTGACCTGCAGATCGGTCGTCACGATCGAGAGCCCGTATTGCGCCTCGATCGCCGCTTGTTGTGTCGTCGCGCCCCAGGCGCAGGCGCCTGACAAGGTCACTGCGGCCGCGACGAGCGTCAGAGACGGCCACCCCTTCATATTCAATTGGCAAATTCAGGGGCCAGCGCGCTGGCAGCGCGTGCCGCCCTGGCGGCCTGAACCGTACGCGCCGCCCAAAGAGCGACAGCCGGGTCGGCCTCGGCATCGGCTCCGACGGTCACGAAATTGGACGCGACAACGGCCGTGACGAGGACCGCGACGCCGATTTCCACCTTGTGGTCTGCGACCCAGGTCCCGGCCTTTTGCCACCAATGCTCCGGCTGCGGGATGGCAACAGGCCTAGGCGCCACGCGCACGGGGTCGGCGCGCCGGGTGATGTCGGGGTCGTCGGCCTTGGGCCGCAGATCGACGGTGACGGTGAAGTTCTCCGCGACGTAGACATGCTGGCCTAATTTACCCTGCAGGGTAGGTGCCGCGAACTTGAAGCGTAGCGCCGGGATCAGGTTGTCCGACTCCACCGCAATGCCGGTGGAGCTGAGGCTGGGCGGGGCGCCGTGCGCGTTCAGCGTCAACATGTCCTCGAAAGTCGCTTTCTTGCTGCCCGGCTCCCACGAGATCTTCTCGTTCTGGATCAACTTGGCAAAGACACCATCCGTCTCGCTCTTTGCCGCGGCTTCGGCACCCTTGTTGGTGAGGGTGAGGACGGGGATTTGCTTGTCGAGCCAGATCGTCACCGAACCATCGAACTTCAGCGTGGCTGTGTAGTTCGGCCCCTCGATGACCTGCTTGGGGATCACGTCCAGCTTGTACTTGAACGGAAAGCTGTTGACCGTCGTCGATCCGCCGCCTGCCCCCCCACCGGGTGCTGCCGCAGAGGGCGACGTTGGCCCCTGCTGCGGTGGCGTGGCAGAGGGTGGCTGCGGCAGGCCGGCGGGCGCACCGTTGACGGCCGTCTTGGTCGTGGCGGCGATCTTCGGATGCGTGGTCTGCCTGGGATGACGGCGGCTCGCCTGGTGAGCGGCGCGTCCGTGACCTGACTCAGGGGGTGGGATCAGCAACAACTCGCCCACGCTCAGCTTGTCCGGATCGGTCAGCCGATGCCGCGTGTAGGATTGGACGTCACGCCGATTGTTGTAGGCGAAGATCCGCGGCCAAAGTTTGGCGTGACCGAGTTGCGAGTCGGCGATGGTCGCCAACGAGTCGCCGTTCTTGACGCGGTATCGATGGCCACGCATCTGATCGTCCACTCCCCTTGCTTGGGAGCAGCAGAGGGCGCCCTTGGTCAAACAGCAAGTAGCGAGCGCTCACATCTGCGCGGGCACGGAAGTGAAATGGAGCTGAGCCGGTTGGGCCATGCCTCGCTGCTGGCGGTGATCGCCTTGATGGCGGCATGCGGCGTGCATTTCACCTACCGGGCGGCGGAGGCTTGGGCACGGCGCCGCCGTGGCCGCAGCCGCGACCATATCATGCTGCCGGCCTTGCTCGGGTTCGTCGTGGCGCTCGCGCTCGTGGCCGACTGGCTGGCGGACGTGGACGCCGCGCTGCTGCGGCAAGGCGGCTTTGCTCTCTTCCTCGGACTTGCGATCGGTCAGCGCCTGCCCCGTCCGCGCCGCTGATGGTGCGAGACCTACCGCGACCGGCGCGTCAAACGGCGATACCACGGGGGCTGCGGGGCCTTGCCCGCCAACTCCGCCAGTGCGTCGGCCGCATTGGCGGGACGGTCCTCCGGTCGGGGCTGCAACAGGCTTCGTATCAGCCCGGCCCAAGGCAAAGGCACGCCCTCCAGCGCCGGCGTTTCGGCTCGGGCGGCCGTGGCACTGGCATGGTCGGATCCCATGTCCAGCCGGCGCCCGCGTGATGCGGCAGCCAGAACGAGCCCCAGGCTGTAAAGATCCGAACGGTCGTCCAGCGCATGAGGGCTGCCGCGCAACTGTTCCGGCGAGACCCACGAGAACTTGCCGGCGAAGTCGACCAGTGCCGCGGTGTCCTCCGCCTCACCGACGCGTTGCGCCAGACCGAAATCGATGATCTTCGGGTCGGAGCAACTGTCCGACTCCAGCATGATGTTGTCCGGTGACAGATCGCCGTGGACGATCCCCTCTGCATGCAGGCCGGTCAGGGTCTGCAGCAGAGCGGTTGCCAGGGCGGACAGCTCCGCCGCGGCGAGCGGGCCGTCGCGCAATCGAGCTGCCAGCGTGCTGCCACGCACGAACTCCATCACCATCAGCAGCCGCCCATCCGCGTCGCGGATAAGGCCGTGCCCTGCCACCACGCCGGCCTGGCGCAGGCGGAGCAGACAACGCCCTTCGTCCAGCAGCATGCCCACCAGGATGGGGTTTAGCGTGTGCTGCGGTTGCAGGATCTTGATCGCGTGCTCGGTCCGCAGGTCCCGGTGGCGTACCCGGTAGATCTCGCCGACCCCGCCGCGGGCGATCAGGGCGCGGACGTAGAAGGTGTTGGCCAGCAACTGGCCAGGCTGCAGCGTTGCATCCGTCGGCCAGTCCGCAGCCACGGATGCACCCGGCGTCCGGCTCACGAGCCGCTCGATCATGTCCCGGGCGGCGTCGCCAAGCGCCTGCCGCTCGACCGGTGAGCGCAGCCGCCCGGCTTGGTCGTGCGACAGCGCTGCCGAGAAGGCGCTCAGCCGGCCGTTGAACCAGGCGCGCGCGCCGTCTGCATCGTCCAGCGTGGCCATGCTGACCAGTTCGGCGGCCCCTGGTGCGTCAAGGTATGGTGCATCAAAATCCGCGGGCGCGTCAGGCAAGCCGGGGCGGGCGGCGACCTTGCCCGGTGCCAAACGCGCCTGCACCACGGTGGGCTCGTCGGCGGCCTCGGCCTGGGTCATGGCGGCGCGGCGTGCACGACGATGGCCGTGATGTTGTCCATCGCCCCGGCGACCAGGCAATCTTGCATCAAGCTCTCCACGGCGCGCCCCGGATCGCTGCCCTCCAGCGCGCGCTGCAGGTCGCCGTCGTCCAGCACCTTGGTGATGCCGTCGCTGCACAGCAGGAAGCAGTCACCGGGCATCACCGGGCCGTGCACCGTCTCGACCACGGGCTCGTCGCCCACGCCGACCGCGTGGATCACCATGCCGCTCCGCCCGGCCGCATGGTCCCGCGTGAGCTGCTCCAACGCCCCTTCCCGCAGGCGATAAATGCGGCTGTCCCCCGACCACATGGCTGCAAAATGACCGCCATAGACCAGCAGCACAACGACGGTCGAGGCGATGATCGCCGACTCCCCGATCAGCTCCGCCCGTTGGCGCAGGATCGCATGCGCCTCGCCGAGCAGCCCGGTCACGTCTTCGACGGTGGTGCGAAAACTCAGGGGCGGCAGCAGTTGCTCCAATCGGTCGACGACCGTCCGGCTTGCGAACTGCGCCTCGTGGTGCCCGCCAACGCCATCGGCGACCGCCCACAGGCCCAGGTCGCACCGGGTCAGCATCGCGTCCTCGTTTTGCTTGCGGCGGGTACCGGGATGCGTGCGCCCCGCAAACGGCAGGGTAGACACCGGCTTGAGCATGAGCAGCGGCAGATCGTCGACGGTGGCCGTGCCACTCGGCCGCTCCCACCCCCACTCGTCCCAATTGCCGTCCAGCAGGGCGGCGAAATTGGTCGGGGCTGGCATCCCCTGTCCCAACAGCACGGACGCGCGCACCTTCTCCGACCCGACCGTCCACCACAGGCTGAACCGCACATTGCTGCCCATCAACACGCGGTCGAGAATGTGGGCGTAGGTCGCCGATAGATCGCCACCCTCCGAGAGGTCCAGCCGCATCGCCTGCGGCTGCGCCGAGCTGCTGGTGCGGGAGTAGGCCGGAAGCCCCAGCCCCGACACCGCCCGGTCGAACGCGTCCAGGTCGAACACGTCGTTGAGTGAGGTGAGGATCAGCGCCTCCGCCCGGTCGAACCATTTGCGGGCGCCATGAAACAGCGTGCCGGGGGAGAGGCAACCGGGCAGCTGCGCCGCGATGATGAGGGGGAAGTAGCGGCCCACCCGGTCCACGCTAGGGATCATTACGCCGAGGGCCGGCGCCTCGCCGCAAAGGTTCGGCCCCAGTACGAAGCGCCAGATGGGCGATCGCAGATAGGTGGGCAGCCAGCTTGGGCCGAGCTGGCGCTTGCTGGTGGCGATGGAACGTTGCAGCCAGGTGTCGAAGCCGAACCGGAACGCTTCGTCCAGCCGCCGGCTGACGAAGTCGCCGCGGGCCGGCAGCTTGCCGAAGAAGCCGGGCGGCGATGGCGATCCCTGGTTCAATCCGATCGCCCTACTGACCGGCAGGACAGCTGAACTGCCGCAGGTCCCGCATCACGAACGGGTTGACTGCGACATCCGACGCTACCTGGAACGAGACCTTCCGACCGCTCAGAAGAATCGAAACGGTGAAACCGTCGCGCGTGCGGTTGTAGACCGAGCCGCTATCGATCAGGCGGAACGGCGCCCACACCCCTGGCAGGTTGATCACGCCACCTGCCGCCTCTGGCTCCACGTCCAGCCGCAAACCGGTGCTGCTCGGCGCCGGCCAGGTGAAGGTCGTGGGCCGCACCGGGCCATGCCCGTAGGTCAGCGTCTGTCCGCCGACATCCAACGTCATCGTGTTGGCAGCCGGGTCGAGGTAGTCCGGCGACAGGTCGTAGTGGAACGACGCGGCGCTCCCAGTACCGAAGAAGGCCTGCTTGATGGCGTCCGCATGTTCGAACTGGGACAGGAAGGCGGAGTTGACGCCCTGCGGGCTGTTGACCTGGAACTGCCACGGGTGGCGCGACGTGTTGACGAACGGTGCCAGGTTTTCCTTGAAGAACTGGTCCATCACGCCGCCCGGGCCGAACAGGTGGCTGAAATCGTCCACCGAGATCTCTGACCCGGACCGGCGGCTGAACGGATAGCGCGCTGCGGCCGCCTGGGTGCAGAAGCGCTCGCCTGAGGCATGCCAGGCCTGCAGGATGGCGCTGGTGGTGGCGCCCCCGGCTACGCTGCTAATCTGCGTCGCTACGCCGCCGAGCCACACGCTCACCGGGCTGGGTAATTGGTTGCCCTCGCTGAGCAGCCGCTGATTGACATCGTTGAGCGACGAAGCCGTCTGCTGCACCGTCACCACATTGCCCGGCGAGTTCTCCGTCTTGCTAAGCTGGGCATACAGATCGGCCAACGTGCGCAGCAGCTCCGAAATCTGCGACGGCTGCCCATCGCTGGCCTTCATGGCATCCCGCAACGGCTGAAAAAGCTGATCGTCCTCCGTACCGGACGCTCCCGCCGACGCCGCGAATAGATCTCGGATGCGCTGCGATTCCGGATCCTTGGCATCCTCACCCGGCGGCGTGAGGTCGGTCGTTGCGACGATGCTGGTTATCAGCTTACGCAATACCGAGTCCGGCCCGGAAAGCGTCGTCATCACCAGGACAGCCTGGTGCATATCGGTGAGTGGCTTGACGCGCAGGTCCGTCAGCAATGCGGTCCAGCGTGCGCTGAAGTCGCCGCGATAAAGCGCCACCGCCTGGGTCGCGGCGACCGCCGGATCGTCATTGCCCGAGGTCGAGCCGCCGAACACCCAGTGATCCTTGCTGGCCTGCTCCACGGCCTCCTTCAGCTTCGGCAAAAAGACCTCGATGTAACCCTTGCGGGTATAGAGGCCCGGGATGCCTTCGGTAAGCGGCTTGCCCGAGGGCCGCGCGAAGGCTCGATCCGCGACGGCGCCCCCGACATCCGCCACCGTCCAACTTGGCAAGTTCTGGGCTTCCGGGATACCGCGCAGATAGCTGTAGGCGCGGGCGGCCAGTGGCTGCGATCCGATCTGGGCGCGGACATCGCCGATCAGCGAAGCATCGAGCGCGATCGTGTCGACCGGCTCGCTCAGCAGGACGGGAAAATGGCGGTCCAGGTCGGCCCGCAGTCCGGCCTGCCCCGCATCGGGGTACAAGCTCGCCCAGGCTGCCGACATGAAGGTGCGCGCGAACCCCGTGTCGACCGGCCCCTGCCCGCCGAGGCTGAGATACAGCTTGAGTGCGGCCTCCTTGAAGTCCTGGTCGTCCGTCTTGCCGTTGCGCAGGCGCTGCTGCAGGAACACCAGCACGCGCGGCAGCAGCAACTGGTTCAGCGCCCGGCCATACAGCTCCGAGTATTGCGACTGCAGCTTCGCGCTCTGATCCAGCCCGGTATGCATCCAGACCGCGGTTGCCCGCCGCCGCAGTTGCATCGGTCCGTCCCGCAGCTGGTTCAACGGTGGGACGATGCGGACGAAGTCGATGTCGCTGACGTTTGCCGTCGGGATGCCGGCGACCGCCTTATCGTAGCTCGCAATCTGCTGGTTGGCTGTCTCGACCAGGTGCTTGTTCTGGCCGTACGCCAAACCCCAAGCGCCGAGCAGCAACACGACGACGACAGCCGCCACCCCGCCCGCGAGACGCCGGGTCATGGCCAAGCGCCGCCGCAACTTTGGATCGGCCGCCACCACGTTGGCCTCGGAGAATACCACCGCGTCCAGCAGCCTGGTCAGGAAGTAGCTTTTTTCCTGCCCGGCGAAGGCCGTGAGCCGCGGCGCATCCATGCCGAAATTAACCGCCATGGCGTGCATCAGCCGATCGATCGGCGCGCCCTCCTGCGTCGACGATGTGAGATAGATGCCGCGCAGCAGGGGCCGGGTGTCGAACTTCGACGTGCTGAAGATCTCCTTCAGCAATTCGTGCAGATGCTCCTTGAGCATCGCGACCTGCAGCGGGAAGCCGTAGATCAGGCCGCGCCGCTGCACGTCGGTTTCCTGCTGCAGCCGCTCCAGCACGATCGCGTTCATGCGGGTCAGCAGTTGGTCGAACTCGATGTCGAACCTGGACACGGCATCCTGCGTGTCGGGCTTGCCGTCATCCAGTGGGAAGGTGACGCCCCACACCTGCTCGCGGTCACCGCGGCTGTAGGCGTCGAAGAACTGCACGAAGCCGGCGATCAGGTCCGCCTTGGTCAACACCACGTAGATCGGGAAGCGGCTGCCGAAGACCCGCGTCAGTTCGGCGATGCGGGCGCGGATGGAGGCCGCGATGTTGAACCGCTCGCCGGCATTGCTGCCCGCGACGTCTGCCAGGCTGACGAACACGAGCACGCCGTTGATCGGCTGCAACGGGCGATATGTCTTCAACAGGTTGAGGAAGCCGGCCCAGCTTTTCTGGTCGACTTCTGGGTCGCTGTCCTGGGTGGTGTAGCGACCGGCCGTGTCGAGCAGGATGGCGTCCTCGGTGAACCACCAGTCGCAGTTGCGGGTCCCGCCGACACCGGCCACGGGGTCCCGCCCCATCCTCTCCGCAAGCGGGAATTTCAGCCCGGAATTCAGCAAGGCGGTGGTCTTGCCGGAGCCCGGCGGCCCGATCAGCACGTACCAGGGCAATTGATAAAGATAGCTGCGCCGGCTGCCCCCCGTCATCTTGCGCAACTGGACTAGGGCATCCTGCAGGCGACCCTTAAGCCGGTCGATCTCCTGCGTCGACAGGTCCGCCTTGTTAGCCTCCCCATCGGCGGTGATCGCGCTGATCATCGCCCCGTTGGCGCGTCGGTCCTTGACCCACCAATAGATGTTGTAGCCCGCCCAGCAGGCGATCACGACGGCGCAGGCGAGCAGACGGCGGAAATCACCCTCCAGCGGGCGGAAATTCCCGATGCGAACGCTGTCGCCGTAAAAGAAGATCGCGAGGCAGGCGGCCAGCGACCAAACCAGCGTCCGCAGCCAGCGCCAGCGGATCAATCGGGTGATCGGCGCCGCCATACTCGAGGCGAGGTTCTTCAGGTTGAAGAAGAAGTTCATGGCAAGGCTCCACTCCCGGCCTCGCCGGCCGGTTGGACTGGCGAGTGGAGCACCACCTCCACCCGCCGGTTCTGTTCGCGGCCCGCCGCCGTGCCGTTGCTCGCCAGCGGCTCGTTGTCGCTTCTGCCGGAGGGTTTGATGTTGCCGCCCGGCAGCGCGTCACGCAGCAGGTCCGACACGGCGGTGGCGCGGGCGAGCGACAGCTCCCAGTTGGACGGGAAGCGCAGCGTGTGGATCGGCTGGTTGTCGGTATGGCCCAGAACCGCGATCGGGCCGGACTGCCCGGTCAGCGCGTGGGTAATCTGTGCGATCACCGGCTTGAACTTGTCCTGCACTACGGCACTGCCGGAGGCGAACATGCCGGCGTTGTGGATCCGCACCATCAGGGTCTGCCCGTCGGCCACCACCTCCACCTGGCCCTTGTCGATTGGGCCCTGCAATGCCTTGCGCACGCTGTCCGCCACACTGGCGTCGGGCTTGGGCAACGGCGCCGGCGCCACGACGGCCAACGTCGCCCGGCCATGCGGCGGTGCGTCGGTCAGCGCTTGCAGCGTCCGGTCGGAATCACCGTTGATCAGGGTGGTGAACAGGACGAAGGCTGCGATGAGCATCGCCACCGCGACCGCCAGGATGGTCCACAGCGCGGTGGAGGAACGCAGCGGCCGGTGCCGCGCCTCGATCCCGCGCCAGTGCGGCGACAGCTCCCGCTCGAAATCGCCATATACCTGCCGCAGGGTGCGATACAGGCTTTCGCGGATACGGCTGAGTTCCAAGGCGCCCTGGTCGATCACCCGCAACCGGCCCTCGAAGCCGATCGAGAGGCACAGGTACATCAGCGCCAGCACGTCGCGGTTGGTACCCGGGTCCTTGTGCAGATGGGTGAGCAGGTCGAAGAACCGCTCGCCACCGGTTACGTCCACGTGGAAGGTGCTGACCAGGCTGTTGCTGGCCCAGGAGCTGTAGGCCCCCCAAGGCGTGTTCAGCACGATGTCGTCCAGCGTGGCGCATAGCGCGTAGTGGGCGGCGCGGGCCTGTTCCGGTGGCGTACCGGACGCCATGATGACGCGCTCGAAGCTCTTGATCTCCTCCACGGCGCGCGCGCGCAGGACCGCCACGTCCCGATTGTTGAGGCTGCCGCGCAGCCGCCGCGCCAGGTTCAGCAACTGCGCCGCCGCGCCGACGACGACGTTGAAGCTACTATTGGCGAGCAGCGCGAAATCGAAGGAGGGCGCCTGAACCGGCGCCGGCGCCATGGCGGCCGGTGCCGGTCGCGTGGTCTTGCGCTCCACCCCGCCCGGGGTCGGTTTGACGATCGTGGGTTCGTCATCCAGCGGCTCGTACGACATCGTCAATCCCTGATCGCCCAGAGTTCCATCTCAAGCTGGGGGAACGACCCGGCCAAATGCAGCGCGATCGCTCCTGACGTCTCCAGCTGCTTCCAGAACGCCGCAGCCCGATCCAATTCGAAATACACAGATCCGGCGCGGTACGGCAGCTGCCGCGGCGCCACGGGCAGCGGCCGTACCGGGATGCCCGGGAGGGCCACGTTCACAAGTTGCGCAATCTGCTCGACGGGGCCGATCTTGATCTGGTTGGGGAACGCCCGCCGCAACTGCTCGGCCGGAATGTCCGCGCTCACCGCCAGTACGAAGGTCGATTGCAGCAGCAGTGCACGGTCCGCCACCACGCCGACCCGTACGCCGTGACGCCGCTCCTGCAAGGGGATCGACACCGCGGTTTGTTCCAGCACGCTGGACAGCGCCTGGCGCAGGTCGCTGAACACTGGGTTGAATGTCGCATACAGGTCGTCGTGCAGATAGGGTGGGAACTGGCTCGCGCGGCGGCTCTGGCTGGTATAGGTCGCGAGCTCGCCGGCCAACACCAGGCATTGGCGGTAGAACTCCTCCGGATGCAGCACCGCCGCCGATGCCAGGAGGTGGCGCAGCAACGGCTCGTTGCGGTTCATGGTCTGCAGCAGCATGAAGTCGGCGATCTCGGCCGTGCCGCGCACCGACGGATCGGCGATGCGCGCAGAGATGGCTTCGGCCCGGTGGGTAATCAGCCCTTGCAACTCGGCCAGGAAGCCATTCAGCAGCGGCTGTGCGGCGCAATTCAGGCACGGCGCGATGAAACGCTCGTCCAGCACGACGGAGAGATCGGCACGAACCTCCAGAACTCGCGCGATCGGCAACAGTGCAAAACCGGCAGTCGGCTTGCCTTCCAACACGAAGGCAAGCCGGGAGCGGCCGACCTCCAGCGTGGCGCTGGCGAAGCTGCCGCTATTGGCGTCCGGCGCGTCATAGGCGGTGCGGCGCAGCCGCGTCCCACTATCCTCCCGCCGTTCGGTCCCGGTCTCGAACGCGCCATGTTGCCGCAGTGGGACCGTCAGGTAGACCAACGCCCCCCGATCGGTCCGCGTCAGCTCCAACGGTGGGGGCGGGTCGGTCTCGTCGGGCACGGAGAAGGTGGTGCCGTCCGGCATCGTGCCGCGACACGAGGCGAGTGCAAACTTGCCGATATTCAGCATGTCGCGGTCCAGACTGATCTCCGCCACGCCCCAGCGATGCGGTTGCAGGTCGCGTACGGCCGCCCGCACCATCGCCTCGGTCCAACGGTCGGCCTGCTGGAAGTGCTGCACCCGGAGGAACATTCCCTCGGTCCAGACAATCCGGTTGGCGGACTGCATCAGCGCGGCAGACGCGGCGTGCGGGAAAGGATCGGCCTCACTTGGGCGCCAGCGTGACGCGATCCGCGGCCAGGGTAAGTTGCAGGTTACCGCGCATGGCCGTCACGGCGCGCCACGTTGCGCTGTCGATGTTGCGATAGGCGACGGCGACGCCGACGTATTTCGCGTCGGGCTTGCTCTGCAGGTCCACGACCCGGCTCTCGCTCGGGTGCAGGATGACTTCGTCGCGGCCCACCAAGTCGCTGCCGAGCACCGTCGCCTCATGGTCCGAAAGTTGGAAATAGTCGGCGTTGATGAACTTTTCGGGCGCCCGCAGAAGATAGAGCCGCACCTGGGCCGGAAAGGCGCTTCCGCTCGGGTCTGGGTTCAGGTCAGCCGCGGCTGTGGCATGGACGTGAACCGTCGCCGGCCCGCCACCGCAGGCAGCGAGGGGCAGGACGGCCAGGAGGGCGAGGGTGAACGCGCGTGGCATGGTGGTCCTTTTGAAAACCGCTCGGGGCGAGGTGGCCGTCAGCCACCCCGGCGCAAGGTATTGGTGTAGGCCGCGGCAACCGGCGCCAGCAGGGACCCACCGGTGTTGGCGGCACCACTGTTCTGCAGCGCCGCATACCGAGCGGAATACACCGCCCAGCACCGGGCTTCGCGGGCATAGGGCAGCACGCCGCCGATGCCGCCCTCGTTGCGCACATGGCCGTCGATCGTCTCCGGATCGAGTTGCGTCGTCATCTCCGCGAACACGGTGTTGAGGGCGCCGATCAAGGCGAGTTCGTGCCGCTTCAGGTCGTCCATGCTGCGCCGCATCGCCTCTGCGCCAGGCATGAACCCGACTGGCGGCTGCCCCACCATGGCCGCGAGGCAACGCTGCACGTCCGGTGCGAACTTCATCGGATTATTGTCGGCGGCCTGGATCACGGTCTGGTCGGCGCGCAACTCGGACTTGACCATCGCACGCGTGGCAAGGATCTCTCGTACCCCCTCCACCGCAGCGCGCACCAACGCCCCCGCCTCGTGGAAGATCGTCTCCAACTCGGCGCCGGCAAGGCTCTCGGGCGGCAAGCCGGACCCGGCCAGGAAAGCGGCGATGAGGCGGGCGGATTGCGCGTCGGCCGTGCCAGACGAAGCGGCCGGGGCAACCCCGTTCCGCCAAGCCTGGCGCGGCTCGTGCGCCGGCAACGAAGCGTCTGCGGGCTCGGCCGCCGAGGTGCTGGAGAGCGTGGGCCGTGACAGCGCCGCGTCGACCGGCAGCACGGCCAGGTCGGCGCCCTCGAGCGGATCCGAGTCGTTCCAGTCGGTCGGCAAAACGGCCTGGGCGGTCGGCAACCGGATCAGCGTCGCGGTGGCATCGCCATGTTCCGAGGCCTGGATGAACGGCAGCGGTGCCTCGTCCAACGGGCTCGGCGCGTGCCGCAGGCCGGTCGCGGCGTAGTCGTTCGGGTCGGGCGGGGCTTCCCAGCCTTGCGGCGCCGGGCGCAGGCCGGGTCCAAACTTCCCGCCGGGAATACTCTCCAACCAGGGCGTCTCTTGCGGCGGAACGATCGGTGACCCCGGGGTGTGCACCGTCCCGGAATACGGCTGCGCCGACTCGGGCAGCAGCGGCGGCAAACTTGCCGCAATCGCGTTGGGTGGCGTGGCGAACGGTGCGTCCACCATCGTCGCGGTGATGCGGAACGGCCCCACGACGATCACGTCGCCCTCGGCCAGCACGTGGGAGTGGCCGCGGCCGAGCGGCTGCACCTCCGTATTGAGGAAGACGCCGTTGGTGCTCGTATCGGTCAGCAGGAAACCGTCGTCAGACCGGTCGACCCGGCAATGCTGCTTCGAGATCGTGCGATCCGGATCGCTGACCACCCAACCGTTCTCGGGGCCGCGGCCAATGGTCAGCGTTCCCTGGTCGAGCGTCCGCACCTCGTCGGGACTGCCGGCGGCGGCAGCGAGGTGAAGCGTCAGAATCATGTCCAGTCCTTTGTCGCGAGTGGTGGGAGGCGGTCAAGGTCCAGGATGATGTCAGTCTTGTCTTCCAAGGCGGGGAGGCCCTTCGCCCATGTGTTCCAGCCGAGTTGCGCTGCTGCCGCGCCATCGCCGAGGCCAAGCTGCAGGTCCGGCACGTCCTCCCGCCGCAGGATCACCTGCACATCGAAGGCGAGATCTGGCCCGGCGTACGAGCGCACGAGGTCGGCCAGCTGGTGCAGCAAGGAGCGGGTCGGCATTAGTGCCAGCAGGTCCCGTCGGCCGACCGGCCCCACCACGATGCGGAACGCCGCCTGCGGGTCCCAGACCTTCCCCCCCGCCACCGCGTCCACGCCCAGCCGGGTGAACGGGGCCGCGATGCCGCCGATGGGCAAGGCGGTCTGCTCCGCCGGGTCGATCGGAAGCCAGCGGCCGCTAAATTGCTCCACCCGGACGGGTAGCCCGAGGTAGTCGGCCAGCATCGACTCCAATGCCACGGCCGGGCGCGTCCGGGCGCCGAACAACCCGGCATAATACAGCACCACCTCGTCGGCGATCGCCATTCGCCCGCCCAAATGCGGCGTGCCGAACCCGGTGACCGCCAACATGGCCCGGCTGACCGGGTCGGTGCCGATGCCAGTCGGACTGTTTGTTCCGACCGGCGGGGTGACGCTGCGCTGCACCAGGAGGCCGAGGCGATATTTCTCGGCCGCGCGCAGAAACAAGCTGGTCAGGCGGTGGTTGAACAGGTCGAGGAACGCGGAGACCGATCGGTTGCGCAAGCGGTCCGCCCGCGCCACCAGTTCGGAATAGGCTTGAGGCAGCACCCCCATCGGCCCGGTAAGCCCAAGGAAGGCCGAGCGAACGGTGGCTCTTGCCCCTGCCTCGTGCCGGACGGCGGCAATCGGGGCGGGCGCGAAGGCCAGGCCTTGCTGCGCGCTGATCCGCACCGGCTCGGCATCCGGAGGCGCGCCGGTGCCCAACCGCACGGAGCCGAGTTCGACCAAGCGCAAGGCATGCAATGCCTCGAAGCGGTGTGGCGCCGCCGTCAACCGGTCCTGCACCGTGCGGCGCGTCGCACCGGGGACGCGGGGCGGGCTCATAGCAGCGGTCGGGCGCCAGCCCGCGGGGCGAAGCTGCGGATCGGCGCCTCCCGCCCATGCAGGCGCAGATGCAGGCGCGTATAGGTGTTGATGCTCGCGTACAGGCCCAGGAAACGGTCCAGGACCGTGCCAAACAGGAAGGCGCCGCTTCCCTCCAGCCGCGCCGGATCGATCTCCAGCGCGACCTCCATGCCTCGAGCGATGGCACCGCTGCCGGGCATGCGGGCGGTGCCGCGCTGCGAATGGATGCTGCGGATCGAGCCGATGATGGCCTGCGTTTCCGGAACGTCGCGCACATCGTTCAGGCGCAGGATGGCGCGCAACGCCTCCGCGCCTTCTGACCCGTCCGACAAAGAAAGATGGTTGAGCGAGAGCTGCGAGATCAGTCGCCAGCCCGAGCGGACGCCGTGCGGCGGCCGGAGCGTCGGTGTGGGCGGCGTGATGCACTGAACCAAGGTGATCTCCGCCGCCCCTTCCACCATCGCGATCTGCGGACGTGCGCCGCCATAGGGCAGCAGCCGTGGCAGATCGCGGTTCAGGCACGTGGTCTCGACCGTCAGGATGCCATCGGTGGGAGACGCCGGGCCGAGTTCGCTGTCGACGATCGAGAGCGTGACGTCGGTGCTGCCATCCGCCTCTGTCAGCCGGCGGCGCTGCGGTGTGAAGAACAGCGTCTGCTGCGCCGGGGCGGCGGCATGGTGGGAGGCAAAGAACGGCAGCACTGCGCGCTGCTCGCGCCCGGCCTCCCGCATCACCACCCGGTCGACGGAGAACACCTCGCGCGTGGCATGGCGGCGCGAGTCGGGCACGACAGTATACTCGGCTGCTTCGTGGGTGAGCGCGATGGGTTCGGCCCGCTGCGCGAACAGGTTCACGATCGGCGTGCAGCCAAGCGCGAAGCTGTCGGCGCCCACCGCACGCTCCAGCGTGGGCACGGCGCGGTCGAAATAGAAGAACAGCTCGATCCGCTGCCCTGCCTCCCGCAACGTTTTCCCACTGAGCCCGGCCACGTCGATGAACATGAACTTGGCCGGAAAGCCTAAGAACTCACCGAGCAGCCGGTAACCGATGAAGGATCGCGGCGAGTATGGCAGCAACGCCTCCTCCTCCGCGAACCCGGCCGGGCTGACGGCGGCGGGTCCGAGGAAGACGGCCTGGGGGTCTTCCGGATGGTCCGCCACCGCCACCGCGACCAGGTTGTTGCACAACAACTCGTATAGGGCGGAGGCATGTTGCGGCAGCCCGCGAAGGAAGAACCGCAACCGATCCACGCCTAGCCGAGAGAAGCTCTGTGCCGGGGACAGGCATTCCAGCACGAGGCGCAGCGAACTGGCGGCGGCATCGGTGCGCGGTCCGTGCGGGGCAACCAGCGGGCGGGCGCCGAGCGTAGCGCTGACCACGCGGACCGGCCAAAGGTCGACCGCCTGCGTCGTCCGGTAGCGACAAGCCTCGCCGGCGATGGGCTCCATCTCCAACGCCGTGCCGCGCTCGATGTGGAATGCACCGTCCAACTCCGGCACCGGCGCAAAGGAGGCGATGGCGGCGGACGGGAACGGGGCCAGCAGATGCGGGTAGAGGGCACCGAGCAGCGAGTCTGTCAACTCGGGGAACTCGTCATCCAGCTTCTGCCGGATGCGCGCGGCAATCAGGGCGACACCTTCGATCAGCCGGGCGACGTGCGGGTCGTCGACGGCATCGGCGCTCAGCCGCAGCCGACCCGCGATCTTTGGGTGGGCGTCGGCGAAGCTGCCGGCCAAGGTGCGGAGATAGGCCAGCTCCTGATCGTACAGCGGCAGGAGCTGGTCAGACATAGCTCGCCTCGGCGACCGAGAAGCGCAGTGTGGTCGGGTTGACGGAGGAGGTGAACAGGACGGGGACGGTGGAGTCCTCCAGCAGGATCGTGGCCTCGATCCGCAGGCGAAGCACCCGCTCGGACGATGCGCGCGGATCGAGCACGCTGACGGCTACGTTATGCAGTCGCGGTTCGCAGGCGTGCACCGTGGCTTCCAGGCGGCCGGCGAAGGTGCGGCGCTGCTCCACCGTTGTCATATTGGCACCGATGAAGTCCGACACGCCGAATGACAGCAGGGAACGCCGCAGTTGCGGCAGCCCGGCCGGCGGCGTGGTCGCGCAGCACCGCGTGTTGAGCAGCCACTCGAGGTCGCGGCGCAGGCTCGCCAGCGCGTCACGCATCTGCGCCTGCCGGGTCCGCGGCACATCGATCGACAGGTCGGGCGCGTCGTCCAGCAACCGGTCGAGAATCGAAGGTGCGGCGAGCGGGACAGCCGGCGACGTAGTCACGGCAGACCGAATCGCACGTCGCTGAGCTCGAGCAGGGGCTTGGCCTCGTCGCCGACCAACCAGACCCGCTGACCCAACCCCAACACGGCGCCGCCGGGCGCGTCCCGCCAATCCGTGCGGCGGGACAGCCGATGATCCTCCTCGACCGTGCCCATGCCGTCGCGAGGGACGACGTACTGCGCCGGAATCACCACGTCCGCCGAACGGCCGTCGCGCAGGGTCATACGGACGTCGCGCCACAGCAGGTCGATCGGACGGGCCACGGGGCTGAACTCCAGGCTCTCGACCGTCGCAAGATCCACCCAGAGATAGTTGCCATCCTGCGTCAGCACGTCGAGGAACCAAGCGCAGCAATCGTCCGCGTCACGCAGATCGTCGAATGGCACGCCATCAGCGGTGCCGCTCGGGCGGGCTCGCGCCGCCTCCGCCGCCTCCAGCAGCGGCGCGATTTCCGCTGCGTCGCCACCCGCCATCGCGATGGCCAACCGCAAGGCCGCCCGTTGCGCGGGCCCGGGTTCGGCGACCAATTGCGGGACGGCGGCATCCTTGAACCACGCCTCGCGAGCGATCGCCGCCTGGATCAGGTGACGCATGCGGGCGATCGCGATCGGGCGGTCGACGGTCTGCTGCGCGAGCACCGCCATCTGCGCCTCTGCCCGTTCCAGGGCTCCGGCCAGGCAGAGCAGCTCGGCCAGATTAGTCCGCGCGGCACTGTCGGATGGCGCCGTGCGCACCCGCTCCGTGGCGGCAAGCAGCGCATCCGCCAGCCGGCCATTCTCGAGCAGGGCTGCCAAGCCACTCTCCGCTCCGGCCATCAGCGGCGCTCCCCGGTGACGTCCGTGACCAGCCGGAAGCTGGTGGCGATGCTGTCCAGTTGGAAATGCGGCTGCAAACGGACAGTGCAAGCAAGTGCTCCCGGACGTCCCGCTACTTCGCGCACCTCGACCGCGGCATCACGCAGCGGGAAGCGGGCGCGCATCTCGTCGCTCGCGCCATCGGACCCGAGGCAATAGGCGGACAACCACTGGCTGAGTTGGCGTTCCACGTCGGTCGGGCCGACTTGGCCGCCGACCCGGTCCCGCATCTGGATCATGAGGTAGTGCGCGAATCGCGACACGCACAGCACGTATTGCAGCATGGCGGAGATACGGGCGTTCCACGTCGCTTCTACCCGGTCATACCGCGGCGGCGCGTGCAGCGACGCGTTGGTGTTGAGCAGCAACGCCGTGCTATACGGCGCCGCCGTTAGCGGCACGAGGCCCAGGTCGGCCAGTTGCTGCTCCTGCACGTTGGACAGGCGAAGCTCGATCGGCGGCTGGGCGGCAATGCCGTGAGCGTCGGTCCCGAACACATAGGGCGCGACCTCCGTCACAAGGCCGCCGCCAATCCGATCCTGTGGGGCGCCGCGCAAGTCGGCGAACCAGCCGCTCTGGTCGAAGCGTCGGATGACGGCGATCGCAAACACGTAAGCCGCGTTGCCCCAGAGCAGACCTTCCCCGTCGACGCCGATATCCTCGGCATAACGTAGGCCATCGATGCGGCGCCGGCTATCCGGTTGATAAGCGCAGCGCAACAGCACGCGGGGCATCACCAACCCGAGGAAGCGTGTATCGATATGTGACCGCAGCGTTCGCCAGCGGGCAAATGGTAGCCCATCGAAAGCATCGACAACATCCAGGCCCACAAGCTCAGCGAACGACTCCAGCCCGAGTAGCTTGGGCGATGCTGCGAGCACGATTGGGCAGAACGCCGCCGCGCCGATGGCAGACAGGCTTTGCAGTGCCGTGATGTCGTCGGTCGGGTGTCCGGCCGCCGGTCGATGCATCACGGCAAAATCCGCGATCACCAGACCGAATGGCTGGCCGCCTGGTGTGCCGATCTCGTCATTGTAGATCAGGCGAAATAGATGGCTTTGATCGAATTCGACGGCTTGCTCGGCATCGCGGCAGATATCCCCCCAGGTGAGATCCAGGATGCGCAGGCGGACCTGCCGGGTCTGCGCAACGGTTTTCAACAGCACGCTGAGGCCGCGCCATGACGCCTCCAATTGCTGAAAGGCAGGGGCATGGATGATCGCGTCCACCTGCCGGGAGATCGCGGCGTCGATCGCCGCGATCATCAGTTCCGCCCGATCCTCCGCAATGTCCCGCAAGCTGGGCTCACCAGGGATGCCCGGCCGCCAAGCCGCCCGCTTGACATCCAGCGCAGCCGCCTCCCGCTCGACCATATCAGAACCCTGTCGTGATCAGTTTGCCTTTGGAATGCGGGCAACCAACCGCAACGACGTGGTGAGCTCCTCCAGTTGCAACCACGGGCGCAGCCACGCGACGGCGTTGTAGGAACCGGGGCGGCCGGCAACCTCCCGCACGGTCACCTTCGCCTCGCGCAACGGATACTTCAGCTTCATAGCGGAGCCGGGATTCTCGTTTCCGTTGGCATAGTTCTGGATCCATCGGTTCAACCAGGCCTCGCAATCCGACGCCTCCATAAACGAGCCGATCTTGTCCCTACCTATGACCTTGAGGTAGTGGGCGAAGCGAGAGGTCGCCATCAGATACGGCAGCCGAGCCGAGATCGCGGCATTGTCGGTGGCTTCCGGCCTGTCGTACTTCTTCGGCTTATGCGTGGTTTGCGCCCCGAAGAACACGGCGTAATCGGTGTTCTTGTAGTGGCACAGCGGCAGGAAGCCGAGCTTGCCCAACTCGTTATCGCGCCGGTCGGTGATCCCCACTTCCGTCGGGCATTTCAGGTCGGTATCGCCGTCGTCACTGGAGAAGACGTGCATGGGCAACTCCTCCACCTTGCCGCCATTCTCGGCGCCGCGGATGGCAGTGCACCAACCATTCTTGGAAAACGCGTCCGTCAGTTTAGCACCCATGACAAACGCGGCGTTCATCCAGCAATACTGGTCGTGTTCCAATTTTTGCACGGCGCCGTTCGCGCCGACCGGTGCCTCGTCGTATTCGAATTCGTCGATGGGCCGCGTCTCCTTGCCGTACGGCAGGCGGGCCAGCACGCGCGGCAGGGTGAGCGTCACGAACCTGGAGTCGTCGCTCTCCCGGAAGGACCGCCAATTGGCATATTCGATCGTGTCGAAGATCTTCTCCAGATCCCGCGGGCGGGACAACTCGGCGAAGTCCTTGAACCCGAACAGCTTAGGGCTTGCGGAGGAAATCAGCGGACAAAACCCGGCGGCTGCCACGCTCGCTAAACCGCGCAGCAACTCGATATCCTCGTAGTTCTGCGTGAATTCGAAATTGCCGATCAGCGCACCATAGGGCTCGCCGCCCGGCGTGCCGAATTCATTCTCGTAGATCGCCTTGAAGGTGAGGCTCTGATCAAATTCCGTGGCCTTGGTCAGGTCGCGGCTGATGTCCTTTTTGGACGCGTTCAGCACCCGGATCTTAAGGTTGGAACTGGTCTCGCTGTTCATCACCAAGTGGCGCAGTCCGCGCCAGCTGCCCTCGAGCGCGACGAAATCTGGATGATGCATGACCGCCGCCAACTGCTTGGACAGCTTGGAGTCGAGCGCCGCAATGGCCTGGTTGATCGTGACGGTGAGGTTGCGGCTGTACGTGACCGTCCCGGACAGCGCCTCCTCGGTCAGAGTGCGCAGCAGCAACTCCGCCCGATCCGGTTCGGTCTGCCGAGTGGCGGCAATGGCCTGGTCCAGTAAGGTCGTGCCGCTGCCGTAATCGGCGGCGGCTGCGTTGTCTTGCGCCTGGCGGTCGCTCACGCTGCATCTCCCCCGCCGGGCGCGGTACCCGGCTTGCGCTCCGCCAACTCGCTTGCGAGCCGCTTCATGTCCTCATCACTCTGCAGCACGCGCTCTAACAAATTCTCCAGCTCCTCTGAGCGGTCCGCCTTGGCCAACAGGTCCCGCAGTTGACCGCGCTTTTGCAGCAGGTTGCGGAGCGCTGGAATCTGCTCTGCAACCCGCGCCGGCTCGAAATCCTCCATGTTGCGGAACGCCAACTCGACGTGGAATTCGCTGCCGTCGCCTCGTAGCGTGTTCTCCACGCGAAAGCGCAAGCCCGGGGTCATGCGCGCCATCACGTCGTCAAAATTGTCGCGGTCGATCTGGACGAACTTGCGATCTTTCAGCGGGCGCAGCGGCTCCGTCGGCAGGCCCGAGAAGTCGCCCAGCACGCCGACGACGAACGGCAGCTCTTTCTCGACCTGCGCGCCTTCGGTTTCCACTTCGTACTTGATATGCACCCGCGGGCGCCGGACACGCTCGAGCTTATCGTGGATACTGGCCATCTCTTATCCTCCCAACGGTCACACGGCATCGCTTGCGGCGACGGTGCCAGATATTGTCTCAAGCATCTCCGACTTCCTGCGGCCAAATCCCCGCCGCAGAGAGGTAGGCCCGGCGCACCGAGGCGTCGGGAACAAGTTCCTTCATGAGTTCGCCGAGCGGCATTCGCGCCCGTCGGATCAAGGTATCTAGCGAGAACCCTATTGGCGAATTCGGTTCGTGCTCTCGGAAGAACGTTGCGATCCGAGATAGTTCCCGAAGAGCGTCCTCACGGTTGTGCAGAATTACCGGGCCGGCGGCGATTGCTGCCACAGGTGGTTGCGCGACATCCGGACCCGGCATCGGCTCGGGCGCAGAAGCGACGGGCGGCTCCATGGAAATAGCGCCTTCGCTGAGCCGTTCGCCAAGTCCTGAGATGTCACGCAACGCATCCGCAGCCTCCGTGAGGGTGGTGCGAATGGTGGAGGAGGGCGGAGAGTCCAATCCGCACAACTCGTCCAGCCGTGCGGTCAACGAGGTGTAGCTTGCTAGGCTCGCGGCGATGGCGCCATACAGCGCCTTGAACGATGCGCTATCGGTTTCCCGCGCGGCGGTGCTCACCGTAATCGCGGCTGGACTGGCGGGGCCACGCCGGCGCATCACCATGTAGTCCCACAATGTCGCCGGCCGTACTGCGCGTGGGGCGGTGATCGGCGCGAGCCGTAAGGGCTGGATCAAGGCCCCATCCGCGCCGATGCCATTGAGCCCAGCAAGCGGCGCGACCTTCGCCGACATGTCCTCGGAATCGAGCGAATGCAACGCGTCCCAATACCGGTTTACCAAGCCGTCGAGCAACGCAAAGCTACGCTGCAACCCCTCGAAGCCGTACAGCCGAAGGGAAGCCTCCGTCAGCCAGACGGCAATTTCTATATCCTTGGTGCGCGTGCGCAGCAGGTCTCGGGCTAGGTCGAAGATGGTGCGCCACTCCGGCGCAACGGGTCCTCGTTCGGCCTCGATGTCTGCCTGGCGTTCGAACACCCGCGCGCTCGAACGGGCATCCTTTAGGCGGTAATAGAGAGCCGCCCCATCGTCGTCCTCCCGGAGATTGACGCCCGTTGGACGAGTTGCCGAGATCGGCTCCATCAGTTCAGCCGTGTCGGACTCCACGAACCGCCTTCCTGCTGGATTCAACGCATCGCCATACGATTTGCGTCCATAAACTACACTATGCGGAGGTTTTGCGAAGGCGGCTTTCGGGAATATCATTAAAGATCACGGTAACGTAACTCTACATGACGTTGCATTGTGGTTTCGTATCGTCGTAACGGCCTCGTCTCGCGCACGGAGCAGCGCGTGCCGGGGTGACTGTAGCTCGAATGGTGCAGCTGGTTATCCAGCGGCCTTGTCTTGGTGCAAAATTCGGCACCAGAGTGTTTCGTTGAATGAGAGGAAAGCAATGCCGATCTATCTGAAGCTTGAAGGCGGCGAGCAGCAAATCACCGGCGACGCGACGCAAAGCGCTCACTCGGGCTGGATGGACATCTCGTCCATGCACTGGGCCGTAAACCGCAACGTCAGTACGACAGTCGGCGCCGCAGCCAACCGCGAGGCGTCTGAACCCAACCTCAGTGAGGTGACGCTGACGAAGATCAGCGATAGCTCCCATGCTGCACTGTATCAGGCCGCGACGACGGGTAAGAAGCCGATGACTGCCACGATCGACCTGGTCAACACCGGCGATCCCGGCACCGTCTACTGCTCGTATATCCTCACCAACACGCTGATCTCCGGCTTCACTGCCGGGACCTCGGGCGACCGCCCGACGGAGACCCTGACGCTAAACTTCACGGCGAAACAGGTCACCTACAACAAGGAAAGTGCTGACGGTACCAGCAGTCCTCTGCGCGCCCAGTACGACCAGGCGGCAGCCACAGCTTCCGGCAGTTAGTCATCAAACGGGCAGACCCGGCAGCAGGAGGCCGGGTCTCGCCTATCGCCGCCTGGCTACGGAATGAGGCATGACAGGCAGCGGACCTGCTGGGCAAGCAAGTGCCGGTGACGGTATTTCTCAAGCGCAAATCGTTGCAGTTCTGTCGGCGATCGACCGGTCCTTTATGGACGTTGTGCGCGCCCGGTTCGGCGGGGGAATCGAGTCTGTGATGCTGCAAGGCGACGACGTTCGTGGGGTCCGTTTGCGAGCTGCGCCGGCCGGTGTGTCCACCACGTTGCTGATCGAACTCCGCCTGCTGCAGCGCAGCGAATCGGCGCAAATGCAAGGCCGGAGCGGCTTCGGCACGCTCTTTCACGGTTTGTCGACCATCATTGGCCATGTCACGATGCCAGTGGGATCAAACGGGCGCGGAATGGAGACCAAGGTGGTGACGGAGGTGTTCGACGACCAAGACAGCGCGACGCAGATGACTGATGCGACTCTGCCGACCGGAGTGCTGTTCCGTGAACAGCCGCCCTACCTCGCCAGTGCGATCGGCGGCAAACGCATCGACGTTGTCCGAAGCCAAGTGTGCCAGGCGGACAGCGCCCGGTCGGACCGGCAAGGACAGCGTGGCTGGCAGCCGCAACCCGGACGGACCCGCACAAACCGGGGCGGCGGGTTGGGTAGCAATGGCCGTGCGGCCGCGCCCCCCACCAGCCTGCCCTGCCCCATCGCCGCCATACTGCTCCGGCGGCTCGGTGACGCACTGTTGAAGGACGCGGCTGTCGGATCCGCGTTCGACCGCCTGACACTCGGGTTGGAGAACGGCGATGCCGAGTGACCGTGGTGGCCGCGACGTCCGGGCAGCCGGCGGCCGCTAAGTGATGGATGGCGCACCCGCCTACTCGCAAACAAATCGGCAGCTTGCGATCCAGACGCCACTCGGCGCCGACGTACTGCTACTGGAAGGCATGGACGGATCCGAGGCGTTGTCCTCTCTATTCGTTTACACTTTGCTGGTGCGCGTGTTCCAGGACACGGTCGAGCCGGCAGCGCTGATCAACAAGCGGATCGACTGGCAACTGCGCACCGATGGCGAGACGTGGCGGCCGTTCAATGGCATGGTCGCCTCCTACTCGGGTGGAGAAGCGATGGCGCGTGGACAACGGTCTTTCCAGCTCACCTGCGTTCCTTGGCTGTGGTTCCTGCAGCATAAGCAGGACAGCCGGGTGTTCCAGAACCTGACGGCGGTACAGATCGCGACGCAGATCTTCGACGAGATGGGGTTCAGCGACTACGACACCAGCGGCCTAGCGCTGGAGTACAAGCCGCGGCAATACTGCGTGCAGTACCGGGAATCCGATTACAACTTCGTGTCACGGTTGTTCGAGGAAGAAGGCATCTTCTACAGCTGGAAACATGAGACAGGCAAACACACCCTGATGCTGGCCGACGGTGCGCACGCCTACAAAGACGTGTCGGACGGCAGCCTCCCATACAATCCGCCCGGCACCTTCAAGAACAGTGTGACCAGTTGGATGCACCACAACACGTTCCGCGCCGGCAAGACCACCACGACGGATTACGACTTCCAGAACCCGAACAACTCGCTAGTCGCCACCACTACCGGCTCGTCCCCCGTGCCCTCCGCCGACCAGTTCGAAATCTTCGACTTCCCGGGCCGCTACGTGCAGCGCGACCATGGCGAGAAGGTCAGCAAGCGCATGATGGCCGGGCACGAGAAGGCGCAGGACACGATCTCCACCAGCAGCGCGTGCCGCAACCTCACGCCGAGTGCGCGCTTCCAGTTGGAGGCGCATCCAGTCGCGAGCGAGAACGTCAAATATGTCGTCACCTCCATCGTCCACCACGCCACGGACGCGAGCTTCGAGAGCGTGGCGAAGGGACCGCCCGGCTACCACAACACCTTCACCTGCATGCCGGCGACGGTGGATTTCACGCCGGAGCAGCGCACCGAGAAGCCGGTGATTCCAGGCATCCAGTCTGCCGTGGTTACCGGGCCGCAGGGTGAAGAAATCTATACCGACCGTTATGGCCGGGTGAAGGTGCAGTTCCACTGGGACCGCAAGGGCAGCAACGACGAGAGCAGCTCGTGCTGGGTACGGGTGGCACAGCCTTGGGCCGGCAAAGGCTTCGGGGCGCAGACCATCCCGCGCGTCGGCATGGAGGTGCTTGTGGGCTTCATGGAGGGTGACCCGGATCACCCGGTGATCGTCGGCTCGCTACCCAACGCGAACACCATTCCGTCCATCAAGCTTCCGACCGAGAAGGAGCGCACCTCGTTCCGTAGCAGCAGCAGCCCCGGTGGGGTCGGCTTCAACGAGCTGACGTTCGAGGACAAGAAGGATTCCGAGGAGCTGTTCCTCCATGCTCAGAAGGACATGTCGGAGTTGATAGGCCATAACAAGATGGTCTCGGTCGGCAACGTGAACCACCAATCGGCGGAGACGCTGTTCGTGAGTACGGTGCATGACAGCGTCATCGAGCAGACGCAGGACCACGTCCTGATCAAGCACAAAAGCAGCCAAGTCTACCTGGACGCCAACCAGGTCCGGATCAATTTCGGCCCGGGCCACGTACTGACGCTGGACGCCAGCGGCATACACCTGCACTCCACTGCTCGCGTGGATGCCTCGCAAGGCGCCGGCAGCGATGCCACGAACTGGGTGTCGATCTCGGCGCCAGGCGTCGACGTACACGGCCAGGCGGTCCACATCACGGCGGGTGGCAGCGCACAGACCAAGATCGAAATGGGAGACGCCGGCATCGCCGAGACTGGAACCGATATCTGGATGAATTCCTGATGCCGTTCGAGGGCGGGGCGATTCCGGCTCCGATCATGGCGGCAAAGCAGGGCATGATGGACGTGGCGCTGCACGGCGTCAGCGATCAGGCCCGCTCCGTCGTGCGTTACGTATCGGGATCGTTGACGGGCAAGGGCTCCGGCCTGCTGCAGCCGGTGACGCAATCCGCCCAGACTGCCACGCAGTCCGCCCTCACCCAGGCCAACCAGGTTGGGCAGGGTATGTCGCTTGGCAAAGGGGAATTCTGGGGCGCCGGGCAGGCCGCCGGCAGTTCCGGCGACAGTTGGTCGGGCGCCTTGGCCCAGGCTGCATCGGGTTCTGCCGGGGGTAGCAACGCCAGCAGCTTGGTCGGGGCGATGGCGGGATCGGCGGCCGGCTTGTCGTCCGGGCAAGGCTCGGGCCAACAGACGGGCGGCCAGCCAGCCGGCGGTGGCGCGGTTGCACTCGCAGCCTCGGGCCTGGGCGGCAGCATGCCCGGCGGTCTCGGCGGCAGCGCCACCTCCGCGATGGGGATGGCGTCGCCCGCGTCCGACGCGGCCGGCGCGCTTTGGGGGCTTGCTCCCGGAACCAGCGCCACCCCGCCGCAATTCAATGCGTTGCCACAGATCCCCTCCATGCCGCGGCTGCAGGGCGTGTTGTACCGCTTGGGCGCGTTGACGGGTGCAGGCGCATCCCCCGCGATAAACGCCCTCTCTGGTGCCGCGTCTGGCGACGACAGCGGCAGCGGCATGCAGGACGCCCCGGCCAACCAATTCGGCGGTAGCGGCCCGGCCGCCGACTACAAGGGCGATAGTTGATGCGCGGCACACCAAAGCGTCACGGGGGCGATTAGCGCCATGGCTCGGATCAAGCGCACCCAGTTCGACACGGTGCTGCCCGACCAGGCGTCGGCGGCCGTCGACTGGGCTGCCCTCGCGGCGCTGGCAAGCCTGGTGCGAGTGGATGCCACCACGGGCGCGGTGTCGGTCAGGAACGGCGAATCCAGCATCACCCTTCACGCCGACGGCACCGTGCGGATCGACGCGCGTCGGATCGTCAACTGCGCCGGTGAGGATATCGTGCTCAGCGCGGCCAGAATCGACCTGAACTGACGCACGATGTGGGAGGTCATGAACGGCACGCCCTTCGCAACGGGCGCCTATTTCCTGCGTGACCGCCAGGGTCACGAGCACTGGGTGGTGGCGGTCCGCGCGCGCTTCGAACTCGCCCTGGGGCGGCTGCCGCGGATCGCCGGCCAGGCGCCGGTGCAAATGGCGCCGCAGTATGCCGACGAAGCGGCGCGCGAACTGGCGGCTGAGAGTGACCTGGCACCGTTCCGCCCCCACGTCGACATCATCCTGCGCGGCAGCGCGCAGCCACCCGGCGATGGAAGCGGCAGCCGGCTGCTTCGGCTCAAATTCGGTGCGCTGGAGAAGCGGGTGCAAGCTTTTGGCCCGCGCAGTCTGCTGCGGCGCGGCGGCAAGTGGCTGGTGGACCGCCAACCTTTCCTTCCGTTTCCACTGAGCTGGACGCGCTCGCTCGGCGGTCCCGACGTCGCGGCGGCGGACGCGCCCGACCGGGTCCTGCACCCGGCCAACCCGATCGGCATCGGCTGGTCCGCGCGCCTGGCGGGCGTGCCGGACGGGACGGAGTTCGAGCTGCCACAGTTGGAACGGCCCGACAGCCTAGTCCATCCCGCCAGGCCGCTGCCGCAACCCATCGGTTTCGGCGCGGTGCAACCGGCCTGGCAGCCGAGGGCCAGCCGTGCCGGCACGTATGACGAGGCCTGGCGCAACGGCCACGCCCCGCTGGCGCCGCCGAATTTCTCCGACGCCTTCCACCAGGCCGCATCCGACGATCAGGTATACGAGCCGACGCTCAAGGGCGGCGAGCCGATCGAACTGGATGGCTTCCATCCCGAGGGCACGTTGGCGTTCCAGCTGCCGCAGGTGCTGCTGGATGCGCGCACCCGGATCGGCGTGGGTGTGGTCGACTCCCGGTTCCGCCTCGTGGGCGTGGAGATCGATGCGACCGAGCGCACGCTCGACATGATCTGGAACATCGCCGTGCCGTGCCCGGGGGGCGACCACCTGGTGCGCCACACCAGTGTTTTCCTGCAGCAGATGTCGGGCTTCTCGCGATGAGTCTCGGCGACACGTCCTGCATCGTTGCGGCGGGACTGACCTGCGGCGCAGGGACGACGCTGGCGGGTAGCCTGGCCAGCTATGCCGGGCGGCGCAACGCGTTCCGCCGCGAGCGCTCGGCAGTGGGGCATGACGGGTTGCCGCCGACCCTGGCAATGGCGTTACCGTTCGACCAGCCACGGGACGCCACCGCCCGGCTGGCGGCGCTATTCGGCGCGGCGGCGGAGGATATCTTCTCCAACGGCGCGATCGCGGAGGCTGAGCCTGCACCGATCCTCGTACTGCTCCCCGGCTGGGCGCCGCAAGCCGTGCGCGCCAGGATCGCGCAACACATGCCGTCGAACTGGACCGATATCCGCTTCGTGCAGGGGCCCGACGCGAACGCGCTCGGCCTCCTCGGCCATGCCTCCCGCGCCATTGCGGACGGCCGCTTTCCGGCCGTGATGGTTTGCGCCGTGGACAGTCTGGCCAATGCCGACCGCATGGACCACCTCGTGCTCAACGACGCCATGTTCGGCCGCACCACACCCTACGGCATGGTCCCCGGCGAGGCCGCCGCCATGGTGTTGCTGGCGGCGGACGCATCTGGCGCCGCGCTTGGCCGGGTGCGCGACGTCCAAGCGACCATCGAGCCGTCGGTACCGGCCGGCGGCCTGCGTGGTCGCGGCCTTGGCCAATGCCTGCAAAAGCTGGCGCCTGCCCTGGCGCAGGACGCGCCTGCCGCACGGCTGCTGACCGACCTCTCTGGCCCACGCGACCGGGCGGAAGCGTTCGGTGTCGCGGTATCCGCCGGCGGCCCGGCGGTGGGCGCCTTGGCGGGCTCGCTGGAGGCGCCATCGCTGGCACTCGGCGACCTGGGGGAGGCGTTCGGCTTGGTGCTGGTGTGCCTCGCCCTCGGCGCTGCCCCCCGCGCCTTTCCCGACGGTGACGTGGCGCTGCTGGTCACGGCGGCACGGCCTGCCGCCGCCATCGTGGAGCGCCGACCTGCGGCGGGAGGCGGACGGTGAGGGAGACCGTCGCCGTCAACGGCCTAACGCTCTGCCATAAGAACTCCGACGGTTACGTCCGCTCGACCCTGCCGGACGTCTGCAAGAGTCCTACCCAGCCCGTGCCGTACACCAACACCGC
Source organism: uncultured Acetobacteraceae bacterium (assembly GCA_964242215.1). GTDB lineage: Bacteria > Pseudomonadota > Alphaproteobacteria > Acetobacterales > Acetobacteraceae > LMUY01. The sequence goes on from CAXTCJ010000003.1 coordinate 36,821, forward strand.
TTTTGCCAAGACGCTGGCGAATGGCACGACGACGGTGTTCTCCAATGGCGGGGCGATGAACGGCATTCTCGGCTCGCGCTTCGCCACCTCCGTCGGCGACGAGCCCGGTGTCGGCGGCGGCGTGATCTCGGGCGTGAACATGAAGGAAGCGACCTTCATCTCATTCTCGCCCAACGTCTTCATGCAAGGCCGGCCCGCGACGCGCCTCACCGATAAGATGCTGCTCAACCACGCCAACACGGTGTCGGTCGGCGGCTACTATACCGGGCCGCTTCCCCCGACGACGCTGCTGAACGAACTGTGCCTGATCGCCTGCGCCTGCCAGGCGGCCGGGACGGCCAACCAGGCCTGCGTGGATGCCGCGTTGCAGGCGGCGCACGGCGCAACCAACACCGCCACCGATGGCGTGTTCCCGGAGGCGCGCTACACGCTGAGCGACGGCGACTACAAGCTCGCGACCGACCCGGCGAGCGGCATGCCCTTGACTGGCGGCAACTCCCCCCACCCCGACGTGACCCGGCTGTCGGGCGGCAAAGTGTCCGAACTGGTCGAGATGAAATTCCTCAACAACCGCGATCGTTACCGCAGCAGCTCCAACCAGCGCGATACGTACGACGACATCGCCGAGGACAACGGCGTCCAGCACAAGAGCCTCTACTTTCCGAAAGACTGCAGTTGCGAGGACAAGCCGAAGCCCGACCCGGTTCCGGTACCCGCGCCGCAGGAGGAAGAGCAGTCGGCGCTTGGCAAGGCGCGTGACTGGGTCATGGCTCACCCCGGCGAGGCGGCACTGGTGGGTGTCGGCGCCGTCGGTGTCGGCGCGCTGCTATTCTTCAGCGGAGGGGCCGCTGCACCTGCGCTGGCCTTGGCGCTCTGACGGAGCCGCCACCTTAACCATACACCTGCCTTGAACCGTGGCATCGACCAGACCGGAGCCGGCCCCATGGACGTCAGCGAGCTTGCGAAACAAATCGAGACATTGGCCGATCTGGAGAAGATCGCCATCCTCGGCGACGACGGCGCCATCGAGATCCGCATCGGCTGGAATATCGTGCTGTTCTTCGACGGCGGATCGACGCTGCCACGGCGGCTGTCGGCCAATGCCGTGATGCGTGACTTTCTCGCATCCTTCCCCGGCAAGCTCACCCACTACCATCCGGTCGGCGCCGAACGCCTGGCATCGGCGGCCGGCATAGACCTCGTCCGCTACAGCGACGCGGCGGCGGAGGCAGCCACGAAGCAGAACGGCCGCAACGCCAACGACAAGTATGGCGCAGACCTCTACGGCTTCGATGCGGGCAAGGAGGTGATGGAACCGGCCCCCTGGTATTTCGCCATCGGCACCGCTTCGCGCGAGCGGCCGGCGCCCTCGTCGATCACGGCCAACCTGCCGATGTCCTGGCCGGACGTGACGGATCTGACCCCGCTGGTGGCACTGTTCGTGCGTTGGTGCTCGATCCTGCGCCCTGAACACGGCACGGTCAGCCCAGGATTGGTCTTCATGCAAGGCGGCGGCAGCAACGAGTTGGTCACCGGGTATCCCCTGCTGCAACGCTTTCCCGGACTGGACTACGCCAATGCCTCCCGCTGGCAGGCGGCCGCACGCAAGCACCCGCGAACGCTGCGTACGATCGGCTGGCTGACCGCGCTCGACGATGGGTTTGTCGATGCACTTGGTGGAGCCGAGCGGGTCCGTGAAGCGCTCGCCCCGGACGGTATCCTGATCCATGGCTACGCGGGCGGGGTCGTGCTGCAAGCCGGGCCGCGGCCGCATCTCGGCGACCGGAACCGGGGCGACGTGCCGCAAGCCTATCGCGCCGTCGCGCACCTGCTGGACCCATTCATCATGCGCTCCTTCGCCACCGGACTCTTCTATCCGCTCCCCGTTCCACTCGACCCGCAGACCGAGACGAACGCCTGGCTCCGCCGCTTCGACTAGACCGCTGGCGGACCGCCTTCCCCACTTAGGAAACGCCATGTCAACTATCGACCTGCGCTCGCTCGTCGGACGCCTCAACGACATCAGCCGCCGCGCGCTGGAGGCCGCCACCGGGCTCACCGTGTCGCGCAGCCACTACAACGTGGAGGTGGAGCACTGGCTGCTGAAGCTGGCCGACCTCGCGGGTTCGGACTTCGTGGCGATCCTGCGCCATGCCGGGGTGGACGAGGGCCGCCTGGTGTCCGATCTGAACGCGGAACTGGACCGGCTGAAGTCCGGCAATGCTCGCGCGCCCAGCCTTGCCCCGGACACGGTGGAGATGGCCAAGCAGGCCTGGATACTTGCCTCGTTGGAGCATGGCGGCGGCCAGATCCGCACCGGCCACCTGCTCTGGGCCCTCCTCGCGGACCCGACGCTGAGCCGCCGGGCAAACGGCATCTCCGCCCAGTTCGCGAAGATCGAGCCGGAGCGGTTGAAACGCGAGTTCGCGGCAATCACGGCGAGCACGGATGAGAGTACGCCCACCCAGGCCACCGATGCCACGCCCGCGCGCGCCGCCGCCTCCAACGCGCTGACGCAATATACTCAAGACCTGACGGACGCGGCACGTGCCGGGCAAATCGATCCCATCATCGGGCGCGACGAGGAGATCCGCAAGGTGATCGACATCCTGACCCGGCGCCGGCAGAACAATCCCATCCTGACCGGTGAGGCCGGCGTGGGGAAGACTGCCGTGGTGGAGGGCTTCGCCTTGCGCATCGCAGCGGGGGACGTGCCGGATGCACTCCGCCAGGTGTCACTCCGCACGCTGGACCTGGCGCTGCTACAGGCGGGCGCCGGGGTGAAAGGCGAATTCGAGAACCGGCTGAAATCCATCCTTGCCGATGTGAAGGCCAGTCCTAACCCGGTCATCCTGTTCATCGACGAGGCGCATACCCTGATTGGCGCCGGGGGCACCGGGCAGAATGACGCCGCCAACATGCTGAAGCCTGCTTTGGCGCGCGGCGAGTTGCGCACGATCGCGGCGACGACGTGGGCCGAGTACAAGAAGTATTTCGAGAAGGACGCCGCCCTCACCCGCCGCTTTCAAGTCGTCAAGGTGGAGGAGCCGGACCACGCCACCGCTGCCGCCATGGTCCGAGGGCTCGTGGCGACTTTGGAGACCCACCACGGTGTTCGCATCCTCGACGAAGCGGTGCTGGCGGCGGTGACGCTGTCTGCCCGCTACATCCCCAGCCGGCAGCTGCCGGACAAGGCCGTGTCGCTCCTGGATACTGCCTGCGGGCGGGTCGCGATGAGCCAGGCAGCCACCCCAACCGCCATCGAAGCGCGGGATCGCCGAATGGCGCTCATCGACACCGAATTGGCGATCCTCGACCGTGAAGCGTTGTCCGGCGGCGATCACGCGTCCCGCCGCGCGGACCTCGCGGCGGAGCGGGCCGCCCTCGAGGCGGAGCGCGCCACGCTGGCCGCCCGCTGGGAGGAGGAGCGTAGCCTCGTCACCGACATCACCGCGCTGCGCCTACGGGTCGAGCGCGGAGAGGCGGCCGCGGGCGCCGAGCTCGCGGCCCAATCGGGCTCGCTGCGGAGTGTGCAAGGGGAACACCCGCTCATCCACCCTGTCGTCGACGGGCAGGCCGTTGCCGTGATCGTGCAGGGTTGGACCGGCATCCCGGTCGGCAGGATGAAGGGCGACGACATCCGCAGCGTGCTGGCCGTAGAGCAGCAGCTGGGTACTCGTGTCGTAGGCCAGACCTATGCGCTGAAGGCGGTTGCCCGCGCGCTGCATATCTCACGCGCCGGGCTGATGGACCCGCGTAAGCCGGTCGGGGTTTTCCTGATGGTCGGCAGTTCCGGCGTAGGCAAGACCGAAACGGCATTGGCGCTGGCCGAGGCTCTGTTTGGTGACGAGCAGACCATGACCACGATCAACATGTCCGAGTTCAAGGAGGAGCATAAGGTCAGCCTGTTGATGGGCAGCCCGCCTGGCTACGTTGGCTACGGCGAGGGCGGCGTTCTGACCGAGGCGGTGCGGCGCCGGCCCTATGGGGTGATCCTGTTGGACGAGATGGAGAAGGCGCATCCTGGCGTCCAGGACGTGTTCTACCAGGTGTTCGACAAAGGTACGATGAAGGATGGCGAAGGCCGCGACATCGACTTCAAGAATTCCATCATCATCATGACCTCCAATGCCGGCACGGAGCTGATCACCAGCTTGTACGCCGACCCTGATACCGCGCCCGACGCGGCCGGTCTGGCAGAGGCCTTGAAGCCGGAGTTGCTGAAGGTTTTCCGCCCGGCCTTTCTGGGCCGGGTGACTTTGGTGCCGTATCTCCCGCTGCCGGAGCACGTCATCCGCGATATTGCCATCTTGCAATTGGATCGTGTCGGGCGCCGTTTGCGCGAAACCTACCAAGTACCGTTCGAATACGACGCCGCTGCCGTCGCGTTCATTACACAAGGTTGCACCGATCCTGCATCCGGCGCCCGCAACGTGGAGGCGGTGATCGCGCGTATAGTGCTGCCGGCGCTCTCGGCAGAGCTTTTGGCACGCCGGCTGGAAGGTCGTCCCCTTGCCGGCGTATTGGTGACTGGGGATCGCGAAGGCCTGAAGATCAGCGTGCTGGACGAACCCAATCCGGCTCAGGAACTCCCGCTTAGCCAGCGTAGCGAGACTGGCGCCAGTCGAGAATGAGCATCAGGTCAGCGTTGAGAGGGCGTCGAGTGGTCGGCCACACCGTCTTCAAGACTGCGTCGGCGTGGTGATGCCGCCTCCGCGGTTCTGTCAGCTGTCGCGCCTTCTGGCCAACTAGGACTTATGGGCAGAAGATTGCTCAGGCGGTTTGGATGATGACGAGCGCAATGCGGTTGGCTCTGGTGAATCTCGAGCGACGAGTGACGGCGGGAATGAGCTGGTTGTGGCGACGGCGGCACCGAAGAAGATCGTGGAGTTCACAGTGCTCTCTGCAGAAGCGCTCGGCAGACAGATCAGATTTAAAGCCCCGCATACATCGGATCAGCCCCTTAATCCCGCGGTGGTCCTGCTCAAGCCGGCTGGCGACGTAGGCGCTCGTCCTATGCCGGAACGTCCGTTCGAGCGTGGTGCGGATTGCCCTGGGGTAGGAGCCGTGGCCGTCTGTTGTCACGCGGTCCGGCCGAAGCCCGTCGTCGCCTTTGCCGAACGGAAGAAGGCCTTGGCTGCCGCCACGTCGCGATGCTCACTCAGCATTGCGTCGATCAGGTTTCCGTCTCGGTCGGCAACATTCGCTTCAACCCGGTCTTTGGCTGCTCGCTGCGCCATTGATGGTCTGGCTGTGGAATTTGCAGTCCTACCGGGCCTGGGCCGTCAACACGCTGTGGTTCGTGCTCGTCCTGGTGCCTTGCCTTGCCCTGCTGGCCTTGTTCGTGGCGCCGGCGATGCGCCAGTCGGCGCTGCTGAACGGGGGTAGCCTCTATCTCGACACGCCGCTGGCCATGCTGGTTATCCTCGGTCTGACAACGGCACTGGCCGGTTCCGGCCTCGCTGCCCTGCGCCGGCCCAGCCTGCCGGGCGGAACGCGGCCGGCGAGCTACGTCGCACCAGGGACGGCACGACCGGGCGTCCAGCCCCTGCCCAACCAAGGCAGAGGCGTTCTCATGCTGGGGTCGCTGCCGTTCAGCGGCACACTGATCAACGGGATGTTCTTCGCAGTCGTAGCCACGATGGAGCCGGTCGGCCCCGCCGGCATGATCTGGCCGGGCGCGCTGGTCGGCATCCTCGTGCTGTGCGTCGGCACGCTGGTGTTCCGCGGTGGCTTCCGGCTGACCCGGCGCCGGCCGGGTGCTGCGGCCGACCTTCGCCGCGGCTGGGGGCTGGGCATGGTCTGCACCATCGCGGCGCTCGCCGGCCTTTGGGCCTGACCGACGATGCTGACGCTAAAGCTGGGGTTCAGTTGCTTCATGGTGCCGCTGACGCTCGCTGCAGCCTGGTGCGGCCGCGCGGCACTGCGCGGCTTGCCGCAGGCCGCCGGGGAGCCGTGAGGCCACGGCAGGCTCAATGGATCATGTCATCGTTGTCCACCAAGCCGAGCAGGGCGCGCCACCGCCAGATCCGCCCCTCCACCCATCGCGAGACGGGCCCAGCCGCCGGCACGAGCGGCAACTCGGCAACCAGCAGCACCTCGACGCGGTCCGGCCCCCACTTGGTGGGCGAGCCGGCTGCGGCCCGGTAGGCCTGCACCATCGACAGGTCCACGACACCCCGGATCGCCCCCTGGACATCGCGCAGGACGATCCAACCCGGCGCGTCGCCACCGCCGCCCGGCATGGCGAACCACATGGGCCGGCGGCACAGTGTCAGGGTCCAGGCGCCGTCGGGGCTCGTCTCGCATGCCATGCAAGTCGACCAACTCTGGCCCGGTAAGCAGAGAGACGATCCAGTCCAGCCAGTGCTCGCCATCCTCGGCTTCGGGGACCGCGTTCGGCGCGCCCAGAAACCGCGTGACGGCCACCGAAAAAGTGTCGCCTCCGCTAGGCCTTACCAGCTCCTCCAGACGAATATAGATGCCGTATTGCACGTCCCACTCGTAAGTGGCCGAGCCGATCAGGCTGGTATCCCGATGCAGCTTGGGCGCGCCGAAATGCTCGGTGAACCGATCGACCAGCGCTCCGGGGGTGACGCCCTCCGATTGCCGCAACACCGTGCTAAGCTGGCCGAACTGCGCCTGATCGCAAGGATGGGGTTCCTGCCGGGCCAATTCGAGATGTTGGGAGACGACGATTGGCCCCAGGCCATCCGACTTGCGCCAATCCGCCTGGCACCCGGTCGCCGGCCAGGGACCAAGCTGGGGAAACAGCGAGAGCGCGGCAGGCCCGCGGGCGCCGAGCAAGCGCGAGCTCGTGACAAGATCGGCAAACCTGGCCAGCCAGGCCCTCCCGGCCTCCTAGTCCGGGGCGGGATTGCGCAGGAACGCGAACCATCGACCCACACCCGCGATGGCTGCGATCACTACTAGCAGGAGTATGAGGCGGATAGATTCTCTCACTGCTAGCCGGTGATCAGAGTCTGCAAGCGCTGCTGGGCCGCTTGCGCCGCCTGACCTTTGGCATTCATCACGGCAAGCCGGGCACTCAGATCGCGTTGCACCGCAGGGTCTGACACCTACACCTGGGCGCCCTGCACGGAGACGGCGTTGCCGTGTTGCGCAATAAAGTCGCCCACATCCACCGCCGCGGCCAAAGCGCTCTCAGCCACGGGGATCACCTGCTGGAACGCGTTCGCCGGGCCGGTCACGTCCCGCCCATAGGCTGCATCGAATACCGACTTCAGATCGGCTGGCTGCTTGAGCGCGGCATGCGCCGCATCGGCCGCGGCGAGTTGCTTGTCCAACTCGGTCCGGAGGTCGGCCATGCCGCGCCGTATGTCAGCCAGGTCGGACCGCCGGGTGATCAGATCCTGCAACTAGGTGACGGCACCGCGTGCCACGGCCTGGTTCATTGGCGCCGTCACGTGCTCGCTGAGCGCATCGTTGAAGCCGGTGATGATGGCGTATTGCGAGGCGTAGCTTCCCCAGGTCTTGATCTCATCCGCCGTCGGATGCGGCACGTGGATGCCAGGCCTTTCTACGATGCGGGTTTGCAGGAAGGCGATGAACGCCTTGCGCTGTGCCGCATCGTCGTCACCGCAGCCGGAAAGTGTCGAAAGGACGAGCAAAGGAAACGCGGCCGCACGAAGGAATGACATCATCATTGCTTACCAATTCTTGGCCGATACGGCATCGAAAGATTGCAGGCGTAGGGTGCCTGGGTAAGTGATGATTACGCGAAATGGAATTAGATGGTCACTCTCGGTCTTCCCGGCTCAGGTCTGAGTCAATCGCACCAGGCCAGTTCGGCGCGGAGTGGCAAAGCCGTTCCAGCAAGGCCGGCGCCCGGATGCCGGTCATTACCCGGTTTGCTCCGTAGAGCCACAACAAGGGCGCGAGAAAGCCGAACGCCGTCAGCCCGGCGCTGCCAAGCGTGAACCAGGCGAGACTGGCGGCGACCACGGACAGGATGGCACAAAGCTGCAAGCCGCCCAGGGTGGAAAACCCATACTCCAACGCGCATGCGTCTCCAGTTGGGCCGAGCTGGACCCAGCCGTTATCGACGAAGGCGAGTGCGGAACCGCGACTCTCGGACCGTCCCTCGATCAGGAGCACGCCGTCACTCGTCAGGTGCGCCGGGCAGCCGCGACCTTGGAGGTCGGCCAGCACGTGCGGCAGCGAACGGGCCGTATCGCAGCTAGGTGGCACGGCAATGGTGCCCTGGAAGCGATAGATCCACGAGAGCGGCTGTATTCGCTTGGGCGACGCGGTGATGTCCGTCATCAACTGAGAGCTCCTGCTGCCTGGCGTCAGGCCCAGTGGTCGCGGCCGAGTGCCTGCACCAGCCGCCCGTGGATCATGGTCAGGCGGTCAAGCGCCGCACCCGCCTGCCCCGCGACCATTGCCGCGTCGACGGCGTAGCCGCCCTCGGCAGGCGGTGGGCCCTCGGCATCCCACTCGATGAAGCACGTCGTCGCGCCGGTCGTGGCAACCAGGATGTGCCAACCCTGATCCTGATCGTCGTGGAGCATGCGCGGCGGCCCAGCCACGGCCTGGACCAACATTTTGAGCACGGCCCGGGTCTCGTGCAGGTCGTCGGTCCAGGAGAACTGCGTCAGCACTTGCCCGTCGGCAATGATCGTCGGCTGTATGCGGAAATAGGGAAACGGCCGCAACGAAGGCCCCTTGCCGTGCGCCGCGGCAATTTCGACGACCCGGCGGTAGTGGCCGACCAACGCCTCCTCGTGGCCCAGCAGCTCCGCCGTGGTTACCCGGTCGGCGAACTGGCGCGGCAGCTCGAGCGGTGGCAAGCGAACGTTTGCCGTCTCCCATTCCAAAGCTGTCATGCCGTTGTCGGGACCGATGTAGAAACTCGGCTCGATCCGGAACACGGCATCGCATGAGAAGGTGGCAAGCCGCCGGGCTTGGGCAATCCAGGCTTCGTACTCATCCGTTGACAACGAAAAGACACGGTTTGCATCGTCAGCGCCCACGATTGCGTCTCCTTCCGAGCAGCGGACATAGTGCATGCAGCCACACGCAGCCCGTGGTAAATAGGTGCACGATGTCGGCCGCCCTATACCAGCCGCTCAGCCCCTGGTCGCCTGATCTCTGCGCGCTGCGGGGGCGGATCGAAGCCCATGCCTTCGACGGCGACCACCCGTTGAGTTTTACCCGGCGCCTGGCGCGCGACCACCGATGGGGCTTGCCGTTCGCCCAGGGCGCTGTGCGAGAATATGGCAGGTTCTGCTTCCTGGCGGTCGCCCATGTCGGGCCCATGACGCCGAGCGAAGAGGTGGACGAGGTCTGGCACCTTCATCTCACCTATTCGCGCGACTATTGGGCCGTGTGGTGCCGCGACGTGCTCCGGGCCGAGCTGCACCACGATCCCACCAAAGGCGGCCCGGCTGAACAAAGCCGCTTCCGTGATCAGTACGCCCGCACGCTCGCTGCCTATGAAACATTCTTCGGGCCGCCACCCGCGACGTTCTGGCCTGCAACGCACCGCCGCTTCGCCGGACGCCCACGCTTCGGTGTGTTGGACACGCATCGCTCGATGACCCTGCCCCGGCCCACTTGGCGACAGAGCTGACGAATGGACGGATTGAACCCGCTCGATTGGACGGCCGAACCGTTCCTGCTGCTGTACATTGGCTGCGCCGGGTGCGTGCTGTGGCTGCTACAAACCTGGCGCAACCGGCTCGGCACCGCGGCACCGGTGGGCTTGGCAGATGGGCTGGACGTGCTGCATCTGGCCTACCTGTCCGGCGGGGCCGAGCGTGCGGCCGGGGTCGCCCTCGTCGGCTTGCTGGAAGCCGGAGCCGCAGTGCCCGACCGTAGACGCCGCCTGTTGCGCTTCGATCCATCCGTTCCGGTGGCGAGGGAGTTGCAGCCGTTCCGTCACGTCAGCGGGTGTGAAACGGAGCGGACAGCATTCCAGGCGGAGTTCGCGGCGCGGTGGACGCGCTTGCATCGCGAGTTGGCGGAGCGGGGCCTGGTGCCGAGCGACGCCGACGTAGCCCAGTTCCGGTGGCGAGGCGCCCTGCTGCTGTGCGCTCCCCTGCTTCTGGGCATTTGCAAAGTGCTGGTCGGTGTATCGCGGGATCGGCCCGTGGGCATCCTCGTGTTGTTCTTGCTCCTGACCTGCATCTTTGGCGCCATGCTGCTGACGCGGCCACCGAACCGCAACCGCGCGGGGGCCGCGGTTCTCGCATTGGCGCGGCAGGCCCATGCCCGCGCAGCCCGTGCGCCGCTGCCGGAGGAGATGGCTCTGGCCTTTGCCCTGTCCGGTGCTGCCGTGCTGGCTGGGCGCGACTATCGTTGGGCCCTGTCGTCGGGCAGCTCGTCATCCAGCGACGGTGGCAGCAGCTCGGATGGGGGTGGTGGCGATGGCGGGGGTGGCTGCGGCGGCTGCAGCGCGTGATCGTGGACCCCGGCAGGCCCAACACGCCTCTAACAGCGCTGATGAGGCGCGGGCTGGCCATCAGTCGTGACGGGCCGATTGCACTTGTCTCGCGGTGGATACTGATTTGCCAATCAATGTTTCATTCTCATGCGTCAACAACTGCGCGGCCTGCCGTAGACGATGCAAATTACTGCGTGATAGTCAGGGCGCAAAACTAGTCCCCGTTCCGAGAGGGTTTACGTGATGCGCCTAGTGACCGCCGCCTGCCTGGTGGCTTGTTTGACTAGCCCCGCCGTTGCACAGACTGCGAGCCCCGAGGCCTTGGGCCTAGCCAGGCAGCTCATCTCGAAGATCGAGCCCAACCCGCAGCAAACGATCAACCAGCTCGGCGGCTCGATGGTGGGGCTGATGCAGCAAATGGGCATCAAGAACCCCGAGCATGCCCGTGCCATCGTCGACCAGGTGTTGATGCCGATGCTCTCCGCGCATATCGATGGCCTGGTCGACCGCTCGGCCACAGCCTACGCCGAAACGTTGAGCGTCGCGGACATTCAGGCAACCATCGCCTTTTACGATACGAAGGCAGGCCAGGACCTGATCAAGGCACAGCCCATGCTGGCACAACGCCGCATTCAAGGTATGACGGCGTGGATGGCTGAGATGCAGCCGGAGATGCAGACGAGGATTTCCGCCGTCATGAAGCAGCGTGGATGGGACAAGAACCCGGACTGACATCCGCTGTTCAGGTCGATTGCATCCGCGCGATCCTATCTGTTGGCCTGGCCATTGGCGGTTCGCTCTCGGCGGAGTTCATCCTTCCGCGTCAGCACGCTCACCTGCAGCGACATGAGCCCGCTGCGGACTTGATCCAGTTCCGCCTCGTGCCCGGCCTTGGGCGTGAACGCGTTCGCATGGGAGCTGTCCCAGTTGAGCGCTTCCTGCATGTGCGCCGCCACACGATCGATATCGCCGAACGCCCAGCCGTTGATCTGCGGCCCGATCGTCTCGAACAGCGCTTCATACACGGCGGGCTCCCCGTCCGGTGCGAGATTGGGTGCGACTGCCAGGCGAAAGCGCGCCCTGATCTGCGCAATATAGAACCAGACCACCGCGTCGTCCCGCCGGCCTGCTGCGAATAACCGTCCGGCGAGCCTATAGAGCGAGACGGGCGGCAGGCTCGGCGCCTCCGCCATCATTGTTCCGAGCGGCATGGTCGCCGGATCCTGCGCCGTCGCGACCGAGGACCAAAGCATCGGGACCAGGAGGCCGAGGGCCACCCGCATGACGAGCCCGCGGCGCGTGCCGCTCATCGCAAGCGAACCTGGTTTGTGGCGTCCCGATGCGCCGCGGCGATCGCGTTCAGCAGCGCCGGCTGCACGCCTTGTCGCCGCAGCGTGTCGATCCCCATTAGCACCGGCACTAAACCAGGCATCCATCGTTTGCAGCCGCTGACACACGCGGGAGATTTGAAAGCTAATGGCACGAGTTACGTTTCATATACCGAAACGCGTGGCGAAAGCTTCTTCCTGTTTACAATTGGAAGTGGAAAAGTAGGCAACATAGGTGGCGGCCTGAACAAGCCATGGAAGCGAACAAGGGACCACGACTATGGAACCAGCCAATACGTCCGTGGTCGAGCCGATCCAGGACACCTTAAGCCTGCCCTGGTATCGTGAAGTCTCGACCGCCGCTTGGCGCACGTTGCTCGCGGCTGGGCTTGGCTGGCTGTTCGAAGTGTTCGACATCTATATCCTTGCACTCACCACACCCGCGCTCATCGCCTATTTCACCCTGTCGCGGGCCGATGCGGGCTTGATCACCAGCGTGTCAGCTGCTGGGGCCATCATCGGCGGGATCATGTTCGGTTGGGTCGCCGATCGCATCGGCCGGGTGCGCACGCTGTTCATCACCGTCTTGGTCTACTCCCTGTTCACCGGCGCAATCATCTTCTCCGGGTCGCTATCGTCGCTCATCGCGCTGCGTTTTCTCGGCGGCCTCGGCATGGGCGGCTCGTGGACTGCGGGTGCGGCTCTCGTCGCCGAGACCTGGGAGGCGCGGCATCGCGGCAAGGGCGGCGCACTGATGCAAATGGGCCTGCCAGTCGGCTCCATGCTGGCGATCGCCGCCGCCGCAATCATCTCCTCCCTGGCCGGTGGTCTCGACACGGGCGGCTGGCGATGGCTCTACGGCCTCGGCGCACTGCCGATCGTGATTTTCGCCCTGCTCGCGCGCAAAACGCCGGAGTCCCCAGTCTGGCTGCGTCATGCGGCCGACTCGCGGGAGCGCGGCGGCCCGCGCGATTTGCTCCGCGGCGACTCCGGGCGCGGCCTGCTGATCGCCTTCTCGTTCATCTTCTTCGTGCAATACGTCTATTGGGCCGTGTTCAATTGGACGCCGACCTTTCTGATCGCCGTGAAGCACTATGATTTCATCAAGAGCCTCGGCTTCACGCTCTCCCAGCAATTCGGCTCGTTGGCTGGCTTCCTGGTCTTTGCCGCGCTGGTCGACCGAGTCGGGCGCCGCCCAACTTTTGTGCTGTACCTGCTGATCGGCGCCGCCGCGGTCGCGGCCTTGGTGATCACCAACTCGGCGCCCGTGCTGTTGGCCGGCACGTTCTTCACCGGCTTCGGCATCGGCGGCATCTTCGCCGGGTTGGGGCCTTTCACCGCCGAGTTGATCCGCTCGACGCGATCGCGGGCGCTAGGCATGGCGATCGCTTACAATGGCGGCCGGATCGGCGGGCTCATCGCCCCCGTCGTGGTCGGCTATCTCGCCACCAGCGAGCAGGGCTTCCAGGCCGGCATGCTGACCACCGTCGTCGCGTTCGGGCTCGCCATCGTGGTGCTGCTGTTCGCGCCGGAGACGAAAGGACTGCGCATCGAATGACCACACCCTACGAAGTGCGCGAAGGCACCGCCAATCAGCGCCAGGCAGTCGCCACCTGTCTCGCCGGTCTCGACCTCGTCTCGCATAGCGTCCGCGAGCAGATCATCACCAGTTGGGTGAGCGCCTGGACCTCCAGCCCACACGCCGCGCTGCAAGACATGCCCTATTCCACGCTCGCCCCTAGGTTGACGCTGATGCAGCACGTCAACGAGGTGACGCGCACCGGCATCGAATTGGCCCGGCGCGCCATCGCCGAGTGGCAGGACCCGATCGACTGGGACGTGATGGTCTCCATCCTGACCCTGCACGACATTGACAAACCGCTGTTGTTCGTGCGCGAGGACGGGAAGGTCGTCTACACGCCGCTCGCCAAGGAACTTCCGCATGGCGTGACCGGAGCCATGCTGCTGAAGGACCTTGGCTTCCCGCACATCGTGATCAGCACGGTTGCGACCCACGCGTCCAACGCACCATTCCACGGCAGCAACGTCGAGGCGTACATCCTGCACTACGCCGATTTCTTCGCCACCGACCGCGCGTGCATGCGCGAAGGGACCACGCCGTTTTACCAGCGCCACTGGCGCTAGAGTTCTTAGGAGAGTGACCATGGCCGAAGGCCCCGCCACCGGACTGAAAGTGCTCGACATCGCCACCCTGTTCGCCGGTCCGGTGGCGGCCATGCTGCTCGGCGACTACGGCGCCGACGTGCTGAAGGTCGAGCATCCCCGCGGCGACAATTCACGCACCCACGGCGCGCCGCACAAGGGCGTCTCGCTGTGGTGGAAGATCATCGGCCGAAACAAGCGCGCCATCACCCTCTATCTGGGCTCCCCAGAAGGCCAGGCCGTGTTCCGCCGCCTTGCCAAGGACGCGGATGTCATCGTCGAGAATTTCCGCCCCGGCACGCTCGAGCGCTGGGGACTCGGCTACGAAACGCTCGCCGCCGAGAATCCTGGCCTGATCTTGCTGCGCGTCACCGCATTCGGTCAGCACGGTCCGTATGCGCAGCGCCCCGGCTTTGGCACGATCGCCGAAGCGATGAGCGGCTTCGCTTCCATCACCGGGCTTCCGGATGGCCCACCGACGCTGCCGCCCTTCGGCCTCGCCGACGGGATCGCCGGAATTTCCGGTGCCCTTGCCGTCATGATGGCGATCAACGCCCGCCACAAGTCCGGCAAGGGTCAGGTGATCGACCTTGCCTTGATCGAGCCGATCATGTCCGTGCTGGGTCCGCAGATCATCAACTACGACCAGACCGGCCGTCTGCAGCACCGCACGGGCAACCGCTCCGACAAGAATGCCCCACGCAATACTTACCAGACGTCGGACGGCAAGTGGGTCGCCATCTCGACATCGTCGACCTCCATCGCCGCGCGCGTCATGCGCTTGGTCGGCCTTCCGGACGTCATCGACGAGCCCTGGTTCAGCTCCGCTTCCGGCCGCAAGGACCACGAGGAGCTGCTCGATGGCGCCGTCGCCGCCTGGATCGCCAAGCGGCCGACCGATGAGGTGGTGCGCGCCTTTGAGGAAGCGGAGGCGGCACTCGCCCCCATCTACGATGCGTCCGATATCCTCACCGACCCGCAGTATCAAGCGCTCGGCAGCATCGCCACCGTGCCGGACCCCGACCTCGGTTCGGTCCGTATGCAGAACGTGATTTTCCGCATGTCCGACACACCGGGCTCCATCCGCTGGACCGGCAAGGCCAAGGGCGCCGACAATGAAGCGGTGTTCAAAGGCGAGTTAGGCATGACCGACGCGGAAATCGACGAGATGAAGCGCGCCGGCGCAATCTAATGCGGATACGCTCCCTGCTGTACGCCCCGGGCAACCGGCCCGACCTGATGGAGAAGGTCGGGCGATCCGGTGCCGACGCCGTCATCCTCGATCTCGAGGACGCTGTTCCGCCTGCCGAGAAGGCGCGCGCCTGCGCCATCGTCGGCGCCTATCTCGAGGCCGGTCCGCCGCTCGCCGCGTTCGTCCGGCTAAATAGCGGCCGCGCCGGGCTGGAGGATTTGGCCCGCCTTAGCCTCACCGGCGTGTCCGGCGTGCTGATACCCAAGGCGGACGACCCGGCACTCCTCGCGGACATCGATCGCGCCCTTACCTCGGCTGACTGTGACGCGGCCATCCAGCCTCTCATCGAAACCGTCGCCGGCCTCTACGGCATGGATGCGCTCGCCGCCGCGTCCCCGCGCGTTCGCCGCGTTTCGTTCGGCGCCGGCGATTTCACGCGTGATCTCCGCGCGCAAGCCACCGAAGCGCGCACCGAAACGCTTTACGCCCGACAGCATATCGTCGCCCGCAGCCGCTATCTCGGGCTCGACACGCCGGTCGCGCACGTCTTCTCCCGCATACGCGACCTCAATGGTTTGCACCGCGCCTGCGTCGAGGATCGGGCCCTCGGTTTCGGCGCCCGCTCGTGCATCCATCCCTCGCAGGTGCCGGTCATCAACGCTGCCTTCGCCCCGACGGACGCGGAGATCGACCAAGCCCACAAGATCCGCGCAGCCTATGCCGAGGCCAAGGCCGCTGGCCGGGGCTCCCTCCTGCTCGAAGACGGCACCTTCATCGATGAAGCCGTCGACCTACGTGCGCAGGACATCCTGCAAGCCGCATCGTGACGGACGCGGCTGTCGACCACGCCAACATCGCCGGCCGCCTCGAACGCCTGCCGCTGTCGCGCTTCCACGTCTGGGCTTGCGTCGTGATCGGCGCCGCCATGTTCTTCGACGGCTACGATCTGACTCTGACCGGGCTCGTCATCCCGTCTTTGGTGAAAACCGGCTTGCTGTCGGAGGCGCAGCGCTCGTGGTTCATCTCGATCCCGCTGATGGCCGCGGCCGCGGGGTCGGTCCTCGCCGGCGTGCTCGGCGATCGCTTTGGGCGGCGGCGCCTGTTCATCGTCAATGTCGCGCTCTACGGCATTGCCAGCCCGCTCTGCGGCCTCGTCAGTAGCTATGGCGCCCTGCTCGCCCTACGCACGCTGACCCTGTTCGCGCTCGGCGTTCAAATTCCCACCGGCTACTCCTATTTGAGCGAACTCGCCCCAAGCAGGATGCGCGGCCGGTTCCAGTCGATCATCGCCCTGCTCGTCAACGGCGCACTCCCGGTCGCCGCTACGATCGCCTGGCTGATCGAGGCGGCCGTATTGCCGGACATGCTCTGGCGCATCTTGTTTCTGCTCTCCGGCGTCGCCGTATTGCTGGCGTTCGTTCCGGCGTCCATCTTGCCGGAGAGCCCGCGGTTCCTCGCCGCCACTGGCCAGGTCCACCGCGCCGCCGCCACAGTCGACGCCATCGAGCGCTGCATCGTCCGCGATGGTGGGACGCTCGCCCCGGCCCAACCCCAGCCGCCGCCTGCCCGCGCACTTGGCTGGGCCACGCTGGTCAGCAGCGGAATCCGCCGCCGCTTCGGCCTCGCCGTGCTGTTCCAGATCTGCCATCTCTCGGCGATCTTCGTGCTGGTCAGCTGGCTGCCGACCATCATGCTGTCCCGCGGCATCGGCGCCGCCCACGCCTCGCTGTTTGCGGCGGTGAGCTTCGCCGGCGGTGCTCTCGGCCCGGCTGTCGCCATCGTGCTGTCCGACCGGTTTGAACGCCGCTGGCTCCTGGTCGCAGCGGCGGTGATCGCCGCATGCATGGGCCTGATTTACCCGTTGCAGAGTTCTGCCGTATCGATCATGGCCATCGGCTTGGTGCTGACCACGACCATGTACTTCATCTCCGCAACGGGCTACGGCATTTACATCCCCGAAATCCTACCCACCGGCGTCCGCCTGCGCGGCATGGGCACCGCGGCACTCGTCGGCCGGCTCACCTCCGCGCTCACCCCGTTCGCCGTCAGCGCCGCGCTGGCGCATTGGGGCGATCCGTTCGTCGTCGTTGTCGGCGTCGGCATGCTATATTGCCTACTCGCGCCCGCCTTTGCCCTGCTCGGCCCCAATACGCGCGGCCGCAGCCTCGAAGTGCTGGAGCAAAGCGGCCTGCATCCGTGACCAACGCGGTCGCAAGCGGCGCCGGCACCCTCCTGCGCGGCCTGGAACTGCTACGGCTGCTGAATGAGGCTCACCCGCTGCACGTGCGCGAGTTGCACGAGGCGACCGGCTTCCCCAAACCGACCATCTCCCGCCTATTGCGGACGCTGCTCGCTGCCGGCTACGTGCAGCGCGATCCCCGCCTCGGCTATCGCCCATCCTCCAAGCTCAACCTGCTCAGCGCGGGGCTCTCGTCGCAATCGTGGATCTACGAAGTTGCCGCCCCTGCGATGGACCGCCTGTCGCAGGCGATCCGCTGGCCCTCCGACCTCGCGTTGTTTGAAGGGCGAGGCATGGCGCTGCGCTACAGCACCCGCGCCACCGCGCCGATCAATGTCGGCGAGGCGATCAACCGCGCCGACATCCCGATGCTCGACAGCGATCTCGGCCGCGCGTTTCTGGCCTTCGCCTCCGACGAGCAGCGGAGCCGGATCATGGCCGCACTCGCCCGCGTTGAACCGCGGCTGGATCGCGCCAACCCGGCGGTCGACCAGGCCGACGCCGTGATCGCGCAAGTCCGCAGCGACGGCTATGCCACCCGCGGTGACAGCTTCAGCTTTGCCCGGGCCGCCACCATTGCAGTCGCCGTCACCGTCGGCGGACAATCCGTGGCGGCGATCAACGTCATCTGCGGCCGCCGCTTCGTGAAGCCGAGCGACATACCCAGGCGCTACCTCGCCCCGCTGCGGCAAACCGCGGCCGAGATCGGCCAATCGCTCTTCTGGGACGGCTTCGTGATCCGCGGCACGGTCACCGCGGAGAGCGAACTCAAAACAAGCAAAATCAAAAAGGGGAGGATCGCATGATGGATCGGATCGGTCGTCGTTCACTGCTGGGCGGGTTTGCGGGCGCGCTGGTTGCACCAAACCTCGTCCGCGCCGCGGTGCCTGACATCGCCCATCGCTTGGCGCAGTACGTCGCCGACACCGGATGGGACGCGCTGGACGCAACCACGATCGAGACCGCCAAGGCGCATCTGATCGATGCTATCGGCTGCGGCATCGTCGCCTTTAACGAACCGCCGGTCCGCGCCGTCCGCAGCGTGGCGCTGGCCCAAAGCGGCACGTGCACCGTGATCGGCACCGCCAAGCGCACCACGCCGGAACTCGCCACCTTCGCCAATGGCGCCGCCATCCGCTACTACGACTACAACGACACGTATTTCGGCAAAGAACCCGGCCACCCGAGTGACAATATCACCGCCTGCCTCGCCATCGCCGAGGCGGAGGGATGTAGCGGCCGGGACTTCCTACTCGCCATGGTGCTCGCGTACGAGATCGATTGCCGCCTGCTCGACGCGGCCGAACTGACCCGTGGCGGGTGGGACCACCCGATCGACAGCCTTCCTGCCAGCGCGCTCGGCGCCGGCAAGCTCATGCGCCTGCCTGCAGAGCAATTGGCGCAAGCTGTCAATATATCCATCAACAGCCACATCGCGATGAACCAGACCCGCGTACAGGTGCTATCCGACTGGAAAGGCTTGGCCGACGCAGAGTCCGGCCGCAATGGCGTGTTCGCGGCTATTCTCGCCCGCGCTGGCATCACCGGGCCGGCGCCGATCTTCGAAGGTAATGCCGGCCTATTCAAGCAAGTCTCCGGCCCCTTCGAGATCGACGTCGATACGTTTGGCGGCCGCCACGGCAGCTTTCGGATCAACGATTGCGACGTGAAGCCCTACCCCGCCCAGGGCGGTACCATCAGCGCAATCCCGGCGGCCGTCGAACTGGCCAAGCAAGTCGGCGATCTCGACCAGATTGCCTCGATCAAACTGGACACGCCGGACTTCACGTGGCGCAGCGCCGGGCGCGACCGCGAAAAATGGGCGCCGGAGACCAAGGAGACCGCCGACCATAGTCTCCCCTTCGTCACCGCCCGCGCCATGCTGGACGGCAGTGTCGGGTTCGACAGCTTCTCGCCCTCGGCTCTGCAGGATCCGAAGGCGCGCGCGCTGATGGCCAAGATGACAGTCAACCCTGCCCCCGACCTGACGGCGCTCACGCCCAAGATGATGGCCAACCGCATCACCGCCACGCTCAAGGACGGCCGTGTCGTGACGCAACAGGTGAACACCGTGCCCGGCATGGGCGGCACCAAGATGCAGCCTAGCGACTTTGAGCGGAAATTTGCTGCCAATGTCGGCAAGGTCTGGTCAGAGCCAGATCAACGCCGAGTTCTGGACGCGATCTGGTCACTGGATAAGGCTGATCGGCTAGATGACATGCTGAAGCTGATGGTCGTTCCTGCCTAGCCTTCGGTAGCTTGCTGCGCCGCTTCGACAAGGGCGCGGGCGCTCTCGATGAACGGTCCATCCACCATCCGTCCATCGACCATGAAGGCGCCCACGCCGCTGGCGGCAGCCGATGCTGCTGCCTCCAACACCCGCCGCGCCTGCGCGACCGCAGCCTCGTCCGGCAAGAAACATTCATTGGCGATCGGAACTTGGCTCGGGTGGATGCAGCTTTTTCCGGCGTAGCCAAGCCGGCGTGCAAACCGGCACTCCTCCCGGAAGCCCTCGAGATCAGCTACATTCGCGTAAGCGCCGTCCCACGCCGCAACGCCCGCCTCCGCTGCCGCCAGCCGCACCTGCAGCAGCACGTGCCGAACTGCCATCGGCTCGGCGCGGTCGATCCCGAACGGCTCGAACAGGTCGCCGTACCCGGCTTGCAGCCCGGATACCAATGGGTGGGCTCCGGCGATTTCTGCTGCACAGCGTAAAGCACGCGGGGTTTCGATATTGGCCAGGATCGTGATGGGCAGCCCGCTCCGCTCGATACGATTGGCTACTTCCCGCACCTCGTCGGCGCGCTCGACCATTGGTAGATTGACCACGTCCAGCCCTGGCACGAGCACGGCGTCCATGTCCGCGGCGTAATGGGGGCTGTCCACCGGGTTGATGCGGACGATGATGCGCTTGCCGGCTGTTCGCGACGCGAGAAAGAGGGACACCTGGGCCCGTGCCATCTCCTTGCGATCGGCCGCCACGGCGTCCTGCAGGTCGAGTGAGAGTCCGTCAGCCTTGGACGCCATCGCCTTGTCGAACAATTCGGGGCGTGACCCCGGAACGAATAACTTGCTGCGCACTGGACGAACGCTCCCTACTTCGGTCGAAGTCTCTCAACGCATCATTCTCCAACACCCCGAACCCGAACGCCAGGTCATGACCACTGCATGACTGCCTGGCCGGATCGGGGCAGGTTCTATGACGATCGGGTGAGCGTCTCCCAGGCTTGAAAGTTCGCCAACACTTCGGGCTTGAACGCCAAACCGTGGCCGGGACGCTCGGGGGCGCTGATCCTGCCGCCTCTCACGGGCAGAGCCTCGACCCAAAGGTCGTCCAGCAGGCCCATGTGCTCGATCCAACTGGCGTTCGGGATTGAACAGAGAACATGCACCACCAGTTCGGGGAACAGGTGAGGGGCGATGGTCATGCCCCAGGTGTCAGCCAGGGTTGCGAGTTTGCGCATTTCGGTGAGGCCGCCGCGCATTGGATCGGGCTGGAGGATGGGGAGGCCGGGATGCTCCAAGAAAGGTCGCATGTCGTAGCGAGTGAAATGCGTCTCGCCGCCGACCACGCGAAGATCAAGCTTGTCGGCAACACGCATGTAGCCGGCGAAATCATCGGCAATGACCGGTTCCTCCAGCCAGTGGATATCGTATTGCTCGAACTTGCGACCCATCAGGATGGCGGTGTCGGCGGACCAGCCCTGGTTCACGTCGATCATGATCTCGATACCCGGGCCGAGCGCCTCGCGCATGCGGCGGACGTTATCGAGGTCGGTGGCCAGGTCGTGGACGTGGGCCACCTGCATCTTGATCGCGCTGAAGCCCTGTTCGGCGTAATGCCGGGCCTTCTTGATCATCCCCTCGCCGCCGCTGCCGCGGAAGCAGCCGCTGCCATAGGCGGGAATCTGGCTGCAGAAATTACCCCACAGCCGGTGCAGCGGTAGTCCCGCAACCTTGCCGACAATGTCCCACAACGCAATGTCGATCGCGGAGATGGCCATGGTGGTAATGCCGCCCCGGCCTGAGGTGAGCGTGGCACGCCACAAATCGCGTCCGATTGCCTCCACCGCGGTGGCGTCCTTGCCGAGGACGCGCGGGGCCATGATCTCCGAGATACAGGTTTGCAGCGTGCGCAGCGCCGGCGTGAGCAAGTGCAGATAGCCCATGCCAACCACCCCACTGGCGATCTGCACCTCGACGACCAGAAGGTTGCGCGTCGGCGACATGGCCTGGCCGTCGAGCAGCCAGGTATCGGGCCAGGGAAGTTGGGCAGTGGCGACGCGGATTTCGGTAATCGTGGTGTCGGTCATGGCTCAGTCCTCCCGTAGCAGACGGCGAAGCGATAAGGTCAGCACGACGCTGACAATCAGGAAAGCACCCAGGGCGGCCATAGGGATGCTGAAACCGCCGGTCGTGTCCTTCAGCCACCCCACCGCAAACGGGCCGACAAAGCCGCCGAACGCGCCGATGGAGTTGATCAGGGCGAGGCCACCGGCGGCCGCGGCGCCAGTCAGGAAGCGGGACGGGATGGCGAAGAAGATTGTTCGCGCGGACGTAATGCCGATCAGCGCCAGAGTAACGCCGACCAGGCCAGGGACGAGTGTCGGAAACCAGTAGGACAGGCCTAAGCCAACCGCACCCAACAGACACGCCATGGCGAGGTTGCCAATCCGGTTGCCGGTGCGATCGGTGTGGATGGCCCAGAGCAGCATCCCCGCTGCGGCAAACAGGGACGGGATAGCGCTGACCAGGCCGATCGTGCCGCTGCTGAGCCCTTGCGATTTCAGGATCAGCGGCAGCCACATGGAAATCCCGTAGGATCCCACCGTGAAGCAGAAGGTGATACCGCTCAGCACAAGCACGCGCGGGTCGGCCAGTATGCCGGCAAAACTGGCGTGGGGGCGGTCGCGATGCTCACTGGCGAGTTGGGTATCCAGCGCCGTCCGCTCGCCCGGCGTGAGCCAGGTGGCCGCCGCCGGGCTATCGGTGAGCATGAACCAGGTGGCGACGCCGATGATGCAGGTGGGCAGACCCTCCAGCACGAAGATCCACTGCCATCCCTTCAGCCCGAGCGTGCCGTGCATCTGCACGAGCAGCCCAGAGAGCGGCCCACCGACCACGGTGGACAGAGGGATGGCCACCATGAACCAGCCGAGCATGCGGGTGCGCTGCTGCACGGGGAACCAGGCGGAGAGGAGGTAATACACGCCGGGGGCAAATCCGGCCTCGAACGTGCCGAGCAGAAACCGGGTGGCGTAGAAGCTGATGGGGCCGGTGACAAAGGCGCAGGCGATCGCGGCCAAGCCCCACGTCACCATGATGCGGGCCAGCCAGCGGCGGGCGCCGACGCGATACATGACGAGGTTGCTCGGCACCTCGAGCGCGCAGTAGCCTATGAACAGGATACCGGCGCCCCAGCCGAACTGGGTGGCTGTCAGGCTTAGATCCTGGTTCATGGTGAGCGCGGCGAAGCCCACGGCCGTCCGGTCGATGAAGTTGAACAGGAAGCCGAGCGTCAGCAGCGGGAGGAGGCGCCAGAAGGCTTTGTTGAGGGCGCTTTTCAGCAGGTCGTCGTTGGCGACTGGTGGCCTGGTTTCGGCCCTTATGTTGGTGCTCATCGGTTCCCTCGTGCCCAGCCTGTGTCGGGTCTCGTTCAGTCGGCGTGCGAGTACATTACTTTGCCGGCGATGGGCATTGTGGCGCGCAAGACGGTGCCGGTTTCGGATTCAGTGATGTAGAGCGTCCGGCGATCGGGGCCGCCATAGGCCGCGTTCGTGGTGAACAGCCCCGTGCACGAACAGATCCGATGGGTCGGCTCCCCGGTGCGGCTAAACAGCCAGACGGCGCCGAGCCCGGAATAGCACACCGCCAAGCCGCCCGAAGCATCCAACGCCAAACCGTCTGGCCCGCCGAGGCTACCGGAGAGTTGCAGGAACAGGCCGACCTTGGTGACGCTGCCATCGGCGAGTAAAGGGAGCCGCCATACGGCATTGGCGCGGGTGACGGCCACATACAGCGCGGTGCCGTCGGCGTTCATCACCAAGCCGTTCGGGCTCGGGATGTTGGTCAGCAGCTGGTCTAGCCGGCCCTCCGGGGTCCAGCGGTAGACGCGGCCGGACGGATCTTGCAGCCCCGTTTGTCCCTGGTCGGTGAAATAGAGGTCACCGTTGGGAGCGAAGAACAGGTCGTTCACGCCCTTGAAGTGTTCGCTCCAGCGGCGCTCCAGCAAGCGGGTGACCGCTCCGGTCGACGGGTCGAGTTGCATGATGCCGTGGCGGTAATCGGTGACGAAGATCCGGCCGTCCCGGTGGATCTTCAGGCCGTTCGGCTCGCCGTCGTACTCGGCCACGAGGGTGAACTCGCCCTCGTGTGAAATCCGGAACACGCGGCCGAACGGTTTATCGACCACATAAAGGTTGCCGGCCCGGTCGAAGGAAGGGCCTTCGAGAAAGCAATCGGCGGGATGGCCGCCCTTGTTGGCGTCGGTCCAGGGGGACGGTCGCCGGTCGCGGAAGTGATCGGGCAAACGCGCGAACACCTCCGTTGTGATCCGTTCGGGTGCGGCAAACATCGATCAGACCCGGGCTGGCACCGGGGTGTCTTCAACCTCCTGGAAGCGGTCCTCGAGAGCGCGCCAGCGGCGGTTCTCGAACAGCTCCCACAGCTCGCCGTGGTCTAGCATCCGGTGGGCCATGGCATCGGTGGACCCGGTGGCAGCGAGCGACGCCAACAGTTCTTGGCCGGCGCGGGCGATCAGGCGGGTGAGCGAGTTCGGGTAGATCGCCATGCGGAACCCCATCTCCTGCAGGCGCGCGGCAGGAAGGATGGGGGTGCGGCCGCCCTCCACCATATTGGCGAGGCAGGGAACGGGGATGCGCTTGGGGACCTGGATCAGCTCCGCCTCGGTTTGCGGCGATTCAAGGAAGATAACGTCGGCACCCGCCTCGGCGTAGATCTGGGCCCGTTCGATCGCGGCCTCGAACCCTTCCACGGCGCGGGCGTCGGTGCGGGCGATGATCACCACGTCGGGGTCGATGCGGGCATCGAGCGCCGCCTTCAGCCGCATCACCATGGTGTTGACGGAGGCCAGGCGGCGGCCGGGCTCGTGACCGCATTTCTTCGGCCACACCTGGTCTTCCAGTTGGATGGCGCTGATGCCGGCGCGCTCGAACTCGCGGACGGTGCGAATGACGTTCAGCGGCCCGCCATACCCGGTGTCGGCGTCGGCAACGATGGGAATGGACACGACATCGGCGATGCGGCGGCAGCGGTCAAGGATCTCACCGAAGGACAGCGCCCCGACGTCCGGAGCGCCCAGCGCACTGAGCGACACGCCTGACCCGGTGATGTACAGCGCGGGGAATCCCGAAGTGTCGACCAGCCGAGCCGTGATGCAGTCAAACGCGCCGGGAATGCTGACCAGGCGGTCACCCGCCAACAACTCGCGCATCCGGCGATTGCGGCCGGCGGTCTGACTAAGGCCGATCGGGTATGGCAATGGCGTGGTATGTTCGAGGTCCATTTTTGATCTCTCCTCCCGGCCGATGGCATAACGACCGCAGGGAGGATAGCGGCTATTCGGAGGATTGAAAAGCATATTGGTATATCATTACAGGAGAGCTGAGCGTGAGTGAGGCGGCTCCAGGTGGGCGTCGGCGCACACCGCGGCTGGTGCCGGCCGCGCTGAACCGTGCATCGCCGGCCCCGCTGTATCACCAGATCTTCACAGCGTTGCGGGACCGGGTTCTGGATGGGACCTATCCGATCGGTTCAGCCCTGCCGACCGAACGGGATATTTCGGAGCAATTCGACGTCTCGCGGATCACCGCCAAACGCGCACTGAACGAGATGGCAGCGCGCGGGATGGTGGTGCGGGAGCGCGGGCGTGGCACGCACGTCGCGAGTTTTGGTAGCCGGGCGCCCTTGCTGGCGAGCGTGGAGGGCTTGCTTGAAAACAATCTGGCGATGGGGCTGCAAACGGAGGTTGAACTGCTGCAATTCGATTATTTGCCGGCGAGTTCGGCGGTCGCGGCGGCGCTGCGGATCGAGCAAGGACGCTCGGTGCAGGCAGCGGTACGGGTGCGCAAGGTTCAGGAGGTGCCGTTCTCCCATATCAGCACCTGGGTCCCGGAGGATATCGGGCGCGCCTACAGTAGCGACGACCTTTCAACGCAGCCGCTGCTGCTGCTACTGGAACGATCGGGGATCGCCATCGCTCGGGCGGAGCAGTCGATCACGGCCGAGAACGCAACTGCTATCGTGGCGCAGGCACTGCGGCTAGAGGTGGACACGGCGTTGCTGCGGATCGAGCGAATTGTTTACGGTTTTGACGACCGCCCCGTTGAATACATCCGGTCGCTTTATTGTCCCGAGCGGTATCAGTATCGCATGGCGCTTCAACGCGCCGGGGCAGGCGGGAGCCGGTTGTGGACCAACCCAGCATTGTGACGCGTTGCGGCGGTGCCGATCCAGACCGCTTCAAGGCAGGCGAGCAATACCGGCCGGATCGGCAGCATTCGGACAGCGAGAACGCTTCATCGCTAATGCCGTGCTTGCGGTAAAGGTCCGCCGCCGTCGCATTCGGCTGGCGCATTTGCCCGGCTTGAGAGGAAGCCCGGGCTGCGCGTGCGGTCGAGCGCCTGGATCTGGCTTTTTTCATCGATCGACAGCACCACCGCCTGCATCGGCGGATCCATGTAAAGCCCAACGATGTCCTCGACCTTCTCGGCAAACTCATCCGCCAGCGCTGGCCACCGCCGCACGACTTCATCCCTTAGCTCTTGGCCCGCTACGAGCGACGTCGACGATGCCTGGCAGGTCGGTGCCTTGCTTTGATGCGAAGATGTGACCGACACCGGACACTGGATCGTGATCCCGCGCACCAACCGCCACTCCCGCGCGATCACCGTGTTCGCCGACCAGATCGCGAAGGAGCTCGGGCTGGAGAAGGGAATTTCCTCGGCGGGTTCAGCCAGGTCTTGCGCCGATGAGGGCGATCTGGCTGGAGAAGATCAGTCGCATGTGATGATGCGCGATACTAGGCCAAAGCCGGCATCGCAGCCTGAGTTGTGCTGCTTGTCAGATTATGCCGGTAGGCTGCGGTGACGAACCCGGCCCGTCACCGCTATCTACAACGCTTCATCACCGCATGCTGCGAGGTTGGCGTGCCCACCAAGGCGTCAGCTCCGCGCCGGCTGCCGCTGCGCCCCGATCGTCGTTACTGGGCTTGGACTGCGGCGGTGCTTGGTCGTGCGGAGACGCCACGCTTTCCGTCGGGGCCGGCGTTACGGACGGTGTTGGTTCATCAGCCGGAGCCGCCAACGCCAACGGTTTAGTAGAGGCGGCATCTGCTTTCAGCACCTCGACAACCTGTTTCAGCGCGTCGCCCCGTCCTAAGGCATAGGCTTCGCGAACGATCTGCTGCAGTGAGGCTAAAATGTCATCCAATTCTTGATTTTGCATTCAATCCCCCTCTCGCTGAGTCATTGTTGATTTGGCGTCCCCTGTCAAACCCACAGGGAGGCCGCGGACAACGCCGCTTAGACCAGCCACAGCATGCGGGCCGGCAAATCGGCGTGGTTGGTCGCGAGTGTGGGCTCCTGCTGCCACGACCGCCGTGATCTTGGCTCAAGCTGCGCCGTCCGAGCACAAGGCGCGGGATTGATCGGTCGCGGCCATGATGCTCAGGCAGCGGCCTCACTGGCTGTCGTCCCCTGCCCTCGCCTGACCTGAATTGCGGCCCAGGCTATCTCCTGCTGGACGGCAACGCTGCCGTATCGAGCTAGCTCCAGCCCGGCCAGGAAAGTCCCCGCTGCCGCGACCCGGCAGCGCAGCTCCCGCTCCGGCGCGTTGACCAGCACGTCCGGCAGAAAAGTCACCAAGGGTGCACCGCCCTCCCCGATTAGCGGCAGCATCCCGGAGCCCGCTGGCAACAGGCTGCCCTGACTGCGGTCTTGGGTCGGCGTGTCGCCACAGGACCTACGTGCGATGCCTTCATGATCTATCGCCATGACGACCCACCTATCGGACCGATGCTCCGTCCAACCACCCGGAATCCTGGACCGAGGTCCCACCGCTTCTGCTCTCTCCCCCGAACAGACCACGATGCCGGCAGCCGGCCAAACCGTACACGCAAATCGCGACAGAGCCACGATAATCCGGACCAGCGAATGGCCGACTGCACTAAACGCGGGACGCGCGATAAGCATCCAGAACCGCCGCAGATACTCGCGCGGTGTGCCGGCACCGATGCAGCTGATCTCGTTGCCTGGCGCCAGCCGCGCAAAGCCTCATGGATCTTCCCTGAGCCGGGCGTTTCTACCGCTGTTGGAGAGTGCCCAAGCTGCCTCGGTCAGAACCGAGGCAAATCAGTATTGGCGACCCCCATCCACTTCTTCTGCAACGTTGGAAGTTCGCCGGTTGTCCACAGCATGAAGATATCGGTGTTCAACCAATGCAGCATGTCTGGTTCGCCCAGGCGCAGCCCGATGCCCATGGGCGCGGAGGCCACGGTAAACTTGGTGGCGACCTTCGACTCGCGCGCGGCGACTGCCACCGCGAGCCCTCCGCTCGTCACGATCCCCTCCACCTGCCCGGCGAGCAAAGCTTGTGTCGTGGACGCGTCGTCGTCGAAGCGCTGGATCGTCGTGCCTTCCACCGCAAGCTTCGTCAGCGCAATGTCGTTCGTCGTCGCGCGTGTCACGCCGATCCGGTGCCCCTTCAAGTCCGACATCGACGCAAAGCTGGTTGCCGTTCCCGCCAGCAGCACCTGCTGATCGACGTAGACGCAGTTGGTGAAGGCAATTGCTTTGGCGCGCTCGGCGGTGATCGAAAAGGACGAGATGACGATGTCGAGCTTGCGGCTGAGCAGGCTCGGGATGCGTGCTGAGGCGACCGTGTCGACGATGTTCACCTTCACACCCAAATCCCGTGCAATCATCTTGGCCAAGCTGACGTCGTATCCGTCAGGCTCCATCTTGTCGTTGGTCAGGCCGTAGGGTGGGGTGCCAAGGCTAACACCGATGTTGATCGTCCCCCGCTTCACGATGTCGTCCAGCAAACTCTGCGCCGATACCTGGACTGTCATCCAGGCCAGCATCGCGCAACCCACTAGCAGACGCTTTAGTGTTGTTTTTGGCATGGTGTTTCCCCCCGGTTATTGAACAGCGATTGGGCCGATCTGCGGCACCCTTGCTTCAAGCTGGCGCGCGATAAGCGACAGGGTAAAGCAAATGATGAAATACATGGCCGCCACGGTCAGGAAAACCTTGAGCGGTTGGAACGTCGAGTTCGAGACGATTTGCCCAGCCCGGGTCAGCTCGACATAGCCGATGATGGAGGCGAGCGCGGTGTTTTTCACCAACTGCACGACAAATCCCAACGTGGGCGGCACCGCGATCCGCAGCGCCTGCGGTGCGATCACCCGGCGCAATGTCCTCCACCAGCTAAGCCCGAGCGCGGCGGAGCCCTCCCACTGGCCCTTCCCGACCGCCTGGATTGCGCCGCGCCAAATGTCGCCGAGGAAGGCCGCGGCATAGAGCGAGAACGCGGCGGCTGCAGCAGCGAGCGGCGGCACATCCAGCCCGGCGAAGGCCACGCCGAAATAGGCGATGAACAACAGGACCAGAAGCGGTGTGCCCTGGATGATGAACAGGTAGACCTGCGCGCACACCCGGATAGGACGGATGGGGGATATGCGCGCCAGCGTCACGACGACGCCGAGCAGCGAACCGCCCACCAATGCCACCGCAGACAGGACTAGCGTCCACAGGCCGGCATGGGCCAGGTACTCGACGTGACGGAGGGAGAAAGTCTGGAACATCGCAGGGCTTAGCGGGCTGCGGCGTGGAAAAGGAACATGGACCGACCGAGCAGCGCGAACCCGCCCTTCAAAATCCCCGTCATCGCGATGTAGATTGCAGCGACGACTAGGTAGGCCTCGAGGCTACGGAACGTGAGCCCCTGGATGTCGTTGGCTGCGCCGGTGAGTTCCGGGATGGAGATTGTCGAGACGATGCTCGATGCAAGCATCGTGAGGATGAATTGACTGGTGATCGAAGGGTAGACGGCCGCCAAGGCTGGCTTCAGCACGACATGGCGGAACGTACGGTAGGGCGACAGCCCGAGCGAGCGAGCGGCCTCGATTTGCCCGTGCTCGATCGACTGGATTCCTGCCCGCACGATTTCGGTCAGATACCCGCCCGAGTAAAGCGAGAGCGAGAGAAGGCCCGCCGGGAGCGGCGTGATGCGCAGCCCGATGCTGGGGAGCCCAAAGAAGATAATGTAGATCTGGACCAGGAACGGCGTGTTGCGGAACAGTTCCACGTAACATCGCCCGATCACACGCAGCAGCGCCATGCGTGACAGGCGGGCGGCCGCGCCGAGGACGCCGATGATCAAGCCCAGCACCATGGACGCCGCCGACAGGCCGATGGTGACAACTGCGGCATCGGCAAAGACTGGCCACCGGGCGAGCGTGCCGGAGAAGTCAAGCGAAACCATTGTTTTTCCTCCCCCTGTTAGGCCCGCACAGCTCCAAGTTTCAGGACGCGGCGCGATCGGTCAGCGCCGTCCTCACGTTCTTTAAGCTATTTTCCTGGCTTCGAAGAAGATGGCGCCGCAGCAGGTCTCGTGCCGCCGCACGGTTACCAGCCTTCAGGGCCTCCAGTATCGCAACGTGCTCATCCACCGACTGTGCGTAATTACCGAGCGTGAACACGAACACGGTGTGGGTTTGGCGCAAGATCCGCAAATGCCAGTCAGCGATCAAGCCATTCCCCGTCGCCGTGACCAGCGTGTGGTGGAACGCGCGGTCGAAGCCCAGGGCCGTGGCGAGATCATCGAGCGTGTCGCGTTGCGCGTACTCCCGATGTTGCGCGACACACTCGCCGAGCGAGGCGAGAAGGTCGGGCGCCACCCGGCCCCGCACGCAGACGCGATTGATGGCTTCGAGCTCGAGGATGATCCGAGCGTCATAGATGTCGACCAGGTCACGCTCGGCGAGTTGACGCACGGTGGTGCCACGCCGGAGCGAGGACATCGCCAGCCCGTCGGCCTCCAGCCGAAGCAACGCTTCCTTGATCGGCGTCGGGCTAATCCCGAGTTGAGTGGCCAATTCTTCTGGAAGCAGCCGGTCACCACTCGCGAGTTGGCCGGCCAGGATGCGCGACCGCAACTCGCGATAGGCTTGTTCGGCCAAGGTCGCGCGGACCACGGTGTTCATGGGCGCATTCTTCATAAACCATGGACGAGCGCAAGATAGAAAATTTTCTGTTTTCGATGTTGGCCGACGCGTGTATCGCAGCAAGCCATAGAAGCAAGACATCGGGGACAACACAGCATGAAGATCGTGAACGTCGAGCCATTCATCCTGCATTTGCCGCTGACGCAGAGCTCGATTTCCGATTCCACGCACAGCATTACCCATTGGGGCGTGGTCGGCGCGAAGATCACCACCGAAGACGGACTGGTCGGATACGGCTTCACCGGTACGCACGCCCATCTGCCGTCCGACCGGCTGATCACCGCCTGCATCCGGGACTGCTACGCGCCGCTCCTGGTGGGCGAGGATGCCACGGCCACTTCCGCGCTGTGGACGAAGATGGCGCGTTCCCCGGCGCTGCAATGGGTGGGCCGCGCCGGAATCACCCAATTGGCGCTGGCTGCGGTGGATGTGGCGTTGTGGGACCTGCGGGCCAAGCAGGCGCAGATGCCGCTGTGGCAATATCTCGGCGCCGGTACCACCACGATCGTGGAGGCCTACAACACCGATGTCGGCTGGCTGTCCTTCCCGCGCGAGCAACTCGTCGCACTTTGTGCTGGCGCGGTGGAGAAGGACGGCTTTCGCCGGTTGAAGGTGAAGGTGGGCCACGATGACCCGCGTGAGGATATCGGCCGCTTGCAGGCCGTGCGCGACGCGGTAGGCCCCGCGATCCGGATCGCGGTCGACGGCAACGGCAAGTGGGATTTGCCAACCTGCTTGCGGTTCTGCGCCCGAGCCGAAGCGCTGGATCTGTTCTGGTTCGAGGAGCCGATGTGGTACGATGACGTCGCATCGCATGCCACCCTTGCCCGTTCGACCCGCATTCCCGTAGCGCTCGGCGAACAGCTCTATACGTTGGATGCCTTCAAGGCCTTCCTCGCGGCGGGCGCGGTACACTACGTGCAGCCCGATGTGACGCGGCTCGGGGGGATCACCGAGTATATCCAGGTGGCAGACCTCGCCCAAGCCTATCGGCTGCCGATCGCGCCGCATGCGGGGGAGATGAGCCAGGTCCATGTGCACCTCTCGTTCTGGCACCCGGCATCCGGCATCTTGGAATACATCCCCTGGATCAAGGATCATTTCGCCGACCCGATCCGGGTGGAAAACGGCCAGTTCATCCGCCCGAGCCTGCCGGGAGCCGGCACCACCCCGCTTCCCACCAGCATCGCTCGGTTCAGTCACGCACCTTGATCAGAAGCTGATCTGCACCTTCATGCTGCGCGAGCGGTCGGCGGCGGTTTCGAACGCCTCGACCGCTTGCGACATCGGCATGACGCCGCTGAGCAACGGGCGTACGTCGATAGACCGCCGCTCCAGGCAGCTGACGGCGGTTGCAAACATACGGTCGAATCGGAAGCTGCCGAGGACTGCGAGCTCTTTCGCCATGATCCGGTTTGCGGTCACCGGCGACGGCCCCGCCGGAAGCGAGCCGACCTGGACGATCGTGCCGCCGGCGTGCACGGCGTCGATGGCGGCGTTGAGCGCCGCGGCGTTGCCCGATGCCTCGAATACGACGTCGTACCCGCCGATCTTGGCAGCAGCCTGGGGCAATGCCGTTGGATCGCGCACGTCCAGTGCGGCATCGGCTCCCAACTGCGCGGCCATGGCGAGCGGCGCTTCGATGATGTCGGTCAACGCCACGTGCGTGGCACCGCCATGACGAGCGACCAACAGCAACAATTGGCCGATCGGGCCACCGCCGGTGACGAGCACGCGCTGGCCGACCAGATTGCCCGCACGCATCCCCGCGTGCAGCGTGACGGCGAGTGGCTCGGCAAAGGCCAGTTCGGCAAAACTGATATCTGCCTCGATCGGGTAGCACTGCGACTCTGCGACGCAAACCCGTTCGCGGAACCCACCCTGCATGTGCGGGAATTTGCTGGCGCTGCCCATGAAGAACACCGACTCGCACAAATTCGCACGCCCTTCCCGGCAGCGCACGCACCGGCCGCAATTGCGGCCCGGATGGACCGCAACGCGATCGCCCACACGGACCCGGGTGACGCCGCTGCCAATTTCCGCAACTTCGCCCGAGAATTCGTGCCCCGGGATCAGCGGCTCGGTGATCACGAAATCGCCGATGCGTCCAGCATGGAAGTAATGCAGGTCGGAGCCGCAGATCCCGCCATTGCGCACGCGGATGCGAACCTCGTGCGGGGCCAGCGCCGGGTCGTCGATTTCTTCCAGGCGCAGATCATGCGCCCCATGCAACACACACGCCTGCATGATCATTTCCCCTTTTGGACCGGCAGGTCAGAAACCGTGCAGCGCCCCGCCATCAACGACAAGCACGTGCCCGGTGACGTAGCCCGCTGCTGGTGAGGCGAGATACGTCATCGCCCAGCCTATGTCGGCCTCCGTGCCAACACGCTTCATCGGGATACGCCCCATGATCTTCTCGCGGCGCGCCGGGTCTTGCCCGGTCGCTTGCCGGTAGAGGGCGGTGTCGATCCAGCCGGGCGCCACGGCGTTCACGCGGATGCCGTCGGATGCCAGCTCCGTCGCCAGTGCGCGCACCAAGCCGATATGCGCGGCTTTGGCGGCGGAATACCCGGCGACGAAGGGGATGCCGAGAAAGGAACTCATGGACGCGGTGAACAGAACGGACCCCCGCTTGCTCTCGCGCAGTTGCGGCAGCAAGGCACGCGTCAGCGCAAAAGCGCCGGTTACGTGCACATCCAGGACGGAGCGAAATTCGTCCACTTCCATTGCGCCAACCGGCTTCTTCACCGTTCCGCCAGCATTGTTCACCAGGATCGACACCGGCCCGACCGTCGCGGCGAATGCCTCCGCCGCGTCCGCGTCGGCGACGTCGAACGGCATGGCGGTAGCGTGGCTGCCCAACTCCGCCACGGCCGCATCCAGGCGCTCGGCCGTACGCCCAGCGACGATCACCTTAGCCCCCGCCGCGATGAAGCAACGGGCGATGCCCAACCCCAGGCCGCTGCCACCCCCTGTCACCAGGGCACGGTGCCCTTTAAGCGAGAACGCCGCCGCATGATCCGTCATAGCGGGGTCGTCCGGTGCGAGACGCAGAGGCGGTCCACCTCAGGCCAGTCGATCTCCACGCCCAGTCCGGGCCCTTGGGGCACGTGCGCGATGCCGTTCGCGTCGATCGGCAGGCTTCCGGCCAGTGGAAAACGAAAGGCCTGCTCCGGGACGAACAACTCGAAATACTCGCAGTTCCGGATGGCGCAGGAGGCATGCAGGTTGGCGATGTCCATGTAGGCCATGGTGGTCGTGTGGATCTCGCAGTTCAGGCCAAAGCCTTCGGCCATATGGGCGATCTTCATCGTGCCGGTGATGCCGGCTTTCCAGGATACATCCGCCCGGACGATGTCGGCGGCGCGTTGCATGATCGCCTGGGCCACGCCCCAGTGGCCGCCCCGGGTCGTTTCCGTCGCTGCGACGGCGATGTCCAGCGTGGCGCAGAGTGACTGGTATTTAGCCAATTCGAAGTCACGGAACGGCTCTTCGAACCATTCGTAATCCTGCTTTTCCAAGTCGCGCCCGACGCGGATGGCTTGGTCAAGCGTGTACTCGCCGACCGGGTCGGCGAAGAGCAGCATGTCGGGACCGACCGCCTCGCGGATCGCGCGGTGCACCTCGATATCGCGGCGCCACGGGCCGGGTGCGTGGGATTTATAGCCGGGGATGCCGCGGGTGCGGTAGTGCAGCGCCTCCGCGACATATTCCTCGGTGCGTTCATGGAACAGTCCGCTCGCATAGGATGGCAGCTGGTCCCGGTACGCGCCTAGATACCGATACAGCGGCAGACCGGCGGCGCGCGCCGCAATGTCCCATAAGGCGACGTCGACCGGGCCCGGAAGATAGGCTGGGAAGAATGTCAGGTGGCGGTCCAGCGTCCATAGATCGTGCCAAATCCGCTCCCGCTCCGACACGTCGCGACCGACCAGCACTGGCGCGATGTTCTCGTGCAGGTAGGCCTCGGTGATCCGGCCGGATCGCGCCGCGAGTGCGGAGGCGTGGCCCACGACGCCGGCATCGGTGTGCAGGCGCAGCACCACCACGTCCCAGTTCATGTGCGACCCGGCGCGGTTCTCTGGGAACAGCGAGAGGTCCCGCTTGCACCACCAGGTTTCAAGGGCCGTCAGCTTCATGCGGCATTCGGCAGGCAAGCCGGACCGATCGGCGTGAAGGATTTGTAGGTCAGCACGAATTCCTGGTGACCGAGCTGCTCCGATTTCGTTGATGCCCCACCGGCGACGGCACCGATCAGATCGGCGATGTCGCGCCCGACCGAACCCAGGGTCGCCGCTCCCTCCAGGATAGCGCCCGCATTCACGTCCATGTCGTCCTCCATCCGGCGGAAGGTATGCGGGTTGCCGCAAACCTTCAGCACGGGGGAGATCGCCGAGCCAACCACGGACCCGCGCCCGGTCGAGAACAGGATCAGATGCGCGCCGCAGGCGATCAGCTCGCCGATCTCCGCATTGTCGTTGATGTTGGGAAAGCCGAAACGCACCGGGCCATCCGGCACCACGTCCAGCAAATACAAACCAGGGGCCGGTGGTTCATCGCCGGGCTTGAGCAGTCCCGTTATCTGTGAATTGCCGCTTTTGGCATACGCCCCGAGCGACTTTTCCTCGATCGTGGTCAGGCCGCCATCGGCGTTGCCGAGAGCGAAGCTGCTTTGTCCCAGTGTGCGATAATAGTCCTCGGTCTTGCGCATGCAGGCCAGGATTTCCTCGCCCAGCGCGGGCGTCGCGGCGCGTTGCGCCATCACGGTTTCTAGCCCGATGAGTTCACCGGTTTCCTCAAAAATCGCCCGCCCTCCGGCGGCAACCAGGTGGTCGAACGCGACGCCCATGGCGGGATTGGCCGTCAGCCCGCTGGTAGCGTCGGAGCCGCCGCAAATCGTCCCGACGATGAGGTCGGCCTGCGTCATGGCTACCCGGGGAACGGTGGCGATGTCCGCGTGCGCCTTGGCCACCCACGCGGCCCCGGCCGCGATGGAGCGCCTGGTGCCGCCACTATCTTGAATGACGATCAGCTCCGCCGGGCGGCCGGACGCGCGGATGGTTTGCAGCAACCGGGCACGGTTCATCCCCTCGCAGCCGAGCGAGACCAGTAGGACCGCGCCCACATTCGGATGGGTGCAAAGCCGGTCCATCATACGTCCGGCGTAGTCGTTCGGATAGCAGCCGGGGAAACCGATTAGGTGAACGGGAACGCCGCGGAAATTCTGCACGATTTCTTGCGCCACGTGCCGGGCACACTCCACCATGTAGGCGACGATGACCGCGTTGCGGATGCCTTTGCGCCCATCTTGCCGTTGGTAACCCTGAAACGTGCTCATCGGCGTTGCGTTGGAATGTAGTCGCTGCGGAGATTATGGACGTGGACCATTTCACCCGCATCGATGGCCTGGCTCGCGCTGCCGATCGGCACCCGGTATTTGAAGACCTTCTCGCCGGCCGCGATGGGCTGGATCGCGACCTTGAAACCGAACGGGATGTCTGCCGCCGCTATCGCCTGACGTCCGTCCCCGAGCGCAAGCGG
This sequence comes from uncultured Acetobacteraceae bacterium, assembly GCA_964242215.1. Lineage (GTDB taxonomy): Bacteria > Pseudomonadota > Alphaproteobacteria > Acetobacterales > Acetobacteraceae > LMUY01. The sequence continues at coordinate 72,941 of CAXTCJ010000003.1, forward strand.
CTCGCCGGCGGCAATGTCGCGCAGGGCGACGGCGATCTGGTCAGTCGGGGCGAGGTGTAGCAAGCTGTTCATCACATGATGCCGGTTTGCTCGTAGATCGTTTCCGTGCGTTCACCGCGTTCGATCATCTCGCGGACCGAGGCCTCGCCGTGCACCTTCGTCAAAGCGGTGGCGACGATGTCCTCGATGTGTTTGGACGGAATCACCACGATCCCGTCGACGTCGCCCGCAATGACGTCACCCGGCATCACCAGCGCGCCGTTCGGGAATTCGATGGGGCAGCGGAAGTCGATTACCCGGCCGCGCAGGCGTTGATCCTGGGCGTAGGCACCCTTGGAATAGACGGGGAAATCCAATCCTTCGATCTCCCGCGTGTCGCGATGATACCCGTCCAACACGGCACCAGCTGCCCCCAGGGCCTTGGCACGCGTACTCATCAGGCCTCCCCATAGGGCGTAGCGCGGCGATGCCCCCGTGGTGATGTAAACCTCCCCCGGGTGGAGGTCGTCGAGCGCGCGGAACATGAGGCCGAACGGCCGCGCACCGCCCTCCGCCGCGACATCCTCACCGTAGCAATCAGCCTCCAGCACCGGCATGGCACGGCCAACCAGCATGGGGCCGCGCTGCAGCATCCGGATGTCCGGCGGCAGAAATTGATGGCGGAGGCCGGCAACATCCAGCACGTCGCCTAAAACGGCGGTGAACAGCCGCGTGCGGATCGTCTCGAACAGAGTCGCGTCTTCAACCATTGTTTCCAGCCTTTTTTGTCCGGCGCTTGCGCGGCGGGGACGACGCGGCGGCGCGATACAGGGCCGCCAGTGCATCATCGAAATGCCGTGTCATCGCATCGGTCGCGGCCACGACGTCGCGGCCCCGCACACCCGCGACGATCTGCAGGTGCAAGGTCTGTACCCGTTGTAATTCCACCTGGCCGAAGCGGTGGCGCAATCCCGTCTCCATCGAGGCCGCGAAGGCGCCGCGGCAGGCATCGATGAGCACGATGTAGAATGGGTTCGCGGTTGCCATGGCCAAGGTGCGGTGGAACTCGATATCCAATGCGACGAAGGCGTCGGGATTGTCGAGGCAGGCGGCCATATCCGCGCCAAGCCCCGACAACCGCTCCACGCAGCGCGGCGTGCGCTGCAGTGCGGCCTGTCCTGCCATGGCGATTTCCAGCCCGCGCCGTACCTCCAGCACCTGGCACGCATCACCTTGCCCGGTTGCTAGCGCATGGTCGAGGACGTGGCGCAGCACGCCCGGGCGCATCTGCCCCACACGCGGCACACGCCCCGGGGCCGTGTCGATCGTGCCGAGGGCGACCAGGGTCCGCGACGCCTCCCTCACCACGGGCCGACTGACCCCGACAGCGCGGGAAATTTCGCCCTCGCCAGGCAGTTGGTCGCCCGGCTTCAGCGCGCGGCTGGCGATGTAGCTGCGGAGGTATGCAACCACCTGCCCTGCCAACCCATCATCACGCTCAATCCCGGCCAACCTATCTGACATGTCTGATAGACAACATCGGATCGCGTCGCGATGCAAATGGATTTGCTTGGGTAGACGCGACCGTGGCGCGCCCGCGATTGACAGCGCGGCCGAAAGGCGCCTGGCCGTTTACGGAGCGGGCAGGATGGCGGCTGAACCCGGCGTTATTCTGTCGGGAGCTTATCTAGGCCAAAGTTGCGTAGGTCATTCACCGAGCTTCGAGCGTCGGGAGATGTAGTCGGGCCGGGATGCCAGGCCGGGTTGCAACTTCGTCCCAAGCCCCGGGCCGTGCATCGGGAATGCGAACCCGGCGGTGATTGTTGGCAGTTCCGTGACGAGTTCGCGGTACCAACTGGAAAGATAAGCCCGGACGACTTCCTGCATCAGCGCATTGGACGCATGGAGGGCGAGATGCAGCGACGCCGTGAGCACGACGGGCCCGGTACAGTCATGCGGCGCGATGGGCCGGTGATAGGTTTCGGCAAGGTTGGCAATCTTACGGGCCTCCGAAAGGCCGCCGCACCAAGACAGATCCAGCATGACGACCGATGTTGCCTGCGCCTGGAGCAGGTCGCGAAAGGATGATCGGGTTGCCAGTGTCTCGCTGGCGCAGACGGGAACGCGGGTCGAGCGGCCAAACTCCGCCAAGCTCGCGACATCGGTCATCTTCATCGGGTCCTCGATCCAGAACGGATCGAACTCCTCCAGCCCACGGGCGATCCGCAGGGCTTGCGGCATATTCCAGAGTGAGTGCATTTCGCACATCACCTCGATCTTATCCCCGACCGCGCGGCGGATCTTGGCGAATGGCTCCAAACCCTCGCGCAGTTCTGGGCCAGAGATGTACGCTCCGCCAGAGCGCTCAGCGAAGGGATCGAACGGCCAGATCTTCATCGCCGAATACCCCTCTTCCAAGAGGCTGTGCGCCAATTCATCGGCGGTATTGGCGAATGCGACCTGGTCGTCATACGGTCCTTCCGCCTGATATGCCGCTCCGGTCTGCACCACGCGCTGCTTCGCGGCTCGGTTGTTGTAGGTATACCCGGCGCACGTATTGTAGACGCGGATCGACTCCCGGCTGAGACCGCCAAGAAGCTGATAGATCGGCTGATTTGTCGCCTGCCCCCAAAGGTCCCACAAGCCAATGTCCACAGCCGAGGCGGCACGGATTTCGGCCGAACTGCTGTTGAACCCGACATAAGGGGTCAACAAGTGCCGGCTATGACGCTCGATCTGCAGCGGGTCCTTACCCAGTAGATATGGAGCAATTTGCGCATGTACATAGCCTGCCACGGCGTCGGCGCCGCGGAATGTTTCACCGAGGCCGATGAGTCCATCGTCGGTATGGAGTTGCACCCATATGAGGTTCGGCAGGTCGCTAAGCTGGATCGTCTCGATCTCGGTTATCTTCATGGGGAGATTCTCTCAATCGGAATTGGGCTGACCACGGCGGCATTCCCGCAACCATAGTCAGGTCCGATGATGATTTCCTAGCGCGATAGTAGCCGTGACTCTTGGTTCAACGCGGCCCTATGATTTCGAGGGATTGCGCACTGATCGCGCAGCTTCAACGAACAAAACGCCACATAGGGACGGAATGAAGTATGGGGAAAGTTCATCGGCGTAGCCTCATTGGCGGATGTATAGCTGGCGCCGTTGCCCTGCACGCTGGATCAACGCGTGCCCAGGTGCCGAAGCCGCCGAAGCCTTTGAGATTGAATGTCGTTGATGCGGCCGGCAACCTGCAACTCAGCCGCCCCGCTTTCGTCGCCTACGCGAAGGCCTATCCGGATCTCGTCTCAGGGTTCGCCTTCACCCCCGCGCCCTCGCCGGAGGTGCCCGCAAAATTGAAGGCGCAGCAGAACGCCAACCGCGTCGACATCGACCTCGTAATCATTGGCCCGGACAATATGTCGCCGGGCATCGAGCAGAGAATGTTGATGCCGCTCCTCCCACAATTCGAGACACAGCTTCCAGATCTGGAGCAGATCCTGCTGACCCCGGCGTGGCACATGCAGCAACTCACGAAGGGGTATGGGGTCATCGTCAGCTACTACCCATCCGGCCCTTTGCTGGAATACATGCCGGACAAGTTGGCGCAGCCCCCCAAAACAGCCGACGAACTACTGGCATACACGAAGCAGAATCCGAACCGGTTCACCTACGCCCGACCCACGAACTCCGGCCCGGCCCGGACTTTTCTGATGGGGTTACCCTACATCCTCGGCGACAAGGCCCCGAAAGATCCCAAGGACGGTTGGGATCGTACCTGGTCCTACCTCAAAGAACTCGGTGACTCGATCGACTACTATCCGAGTGGCACCGCCGCATCGATGACCGAACTGGGCGAGGGTACGCGAGACATCATCACCACCACCACCGGGTGGGACATCAACCCGCGCGCGCTGGGCATCGTGCCGAAATCCGCGCAGGTTACAACGCTGAAAGGATTCCGCTGGGTGACGGATGCGCATTATTTCAGTGTTCCGGCCGGCTTGGACCCGAGTCGTCTGCCCGTCCTTCTACATCTGATATCGTTCATGCTGACCAAGCCAAGCCAGGCCTTTATGTATGATTCGGGCTATCTCTATCCTGGCCCGGCGGTCAAGGGCGTGCCGATCTCCGTCGCCCCGCAACAGAGCCAGGACGTGATCACCGAATTTGGGCGACCGGAGTATGCCGCGCTGATTGCCGACACACCCTATGAAACGCCACTGGATTCACCGGAATTGGTTTACGCGTTCCGACGCTGGGACGAACAGATCGGTCGGAAGTAGCATTTCGTGTACGTGGGCAGTCATACATCGGAGGATCAACAGGGACGCGGGCTGGGCATCACGCTCGACATGTTCACTGTGAAGGTCCTGTTGGTTCGGTGGACAGTAGCCCAAATACCCGCCCACCAAAGGTTTGGAGTAGCTTCGTTGCCATCATCCTGTACGCCAAAACCGCGGCGATTCTTCCCTGCGCGAGCGTTTGGAAAGGCAGCACTTTTCGTGCTGGCCATCTTTCCAACGCAAAGCCGTGCGCAGCAGGCTCCCGACCGCGGCGCGTATCTCGCTTACGTCACCGGTTGCGTTGGTTGTCACTCCCCGCATGACGAGGCCGGCAATGTGCTCGACGGGCGCCTGCTCTCCGGCGGCGACCATCCTATTCGAGCTGCCGGCGGCGCCGGGGTCTACCCGCCCAATATAACCCCCGACTCGAACTCCGGGATTGGCGGCTGGACCGAGAGCCAGGTTGTCGCGGTCATGGCGAGTGGCGAGGTTCCCGGCGGGAGGATTCTCTCCTCCGCAATGCCGTGGCGCACTCAGTACGACAAGCTATCGCCTGCTGACATGCAGGCGATAGCCCATTACATACTATCGGTTCCCGCGGTTTCAGCCTCAGCACAGGCGCATAGGTAACAATCGGCCAACCCTCAGCCTGGTAGAGGCTTGGCTGCTTCGGCCTGCTTTTGGGTGTTGGGCGCAACCCGCCAAACAGTGTTGCCGACATCGTCCGCAATCAGCAAAGCACCGTCCTTGTCCAGTGCAAGGGCGACCGGGCGACCTTGCGCGTTTTGGTCCTTATCCAGGAACCCGGTGACGAAATCCTCCGCCATGCCGCTCGGCTTCCCGTTCGCAAACGGGACGAAGACGACCTTGTATCCATTCAGGATTTGCCGGTTCCAACTGCCATGCTCACCGACGAACGCACCGCCCTTGTAGTGCGCAGGCAAAGCACTTCCCGTGTCGAATACGAGGCCAAGCGGCGCCACGTGTGAACTCAACGCGTAATCAGGCACGATGGCTTTAGCGACCAAATCGGGCCGTTGCGGCTTCACGCGCGGATCGATGTGCTGGCCGTAATAGCTGTAGGGCCAGCCGTAGAACCCGCCATCCTGTATCGACGTCATGTAGTCAGGCACGAGGTTGGGCCCGAGCTCGTCGCGCTCGTTGACCACCGCCCAAAGGGCATGGCTTTGCGGCTCCCAGCTCAGCCCGTTGGGATTGCGCAGTCCATCGGCAAAGATGCGGTGGGCGCCGGTAGCGCGGTCGATTTCCCAAACGGATGCGCGATCGAGCTCGGCCGCCAGACCGTTTTCAGTGATGTTGCTATTCGAGCCAACGCCGGCATACAGCTTGGTCCCATCTTCGCTGGCGACCAGGCTCTTGGTCCAGTGATGGTCGATGGGGCCGCCGGGCAGCCGCGTCAGTATCGTGCCGGGTTCAGTGATGCTGGTAGCACCAGTGGTGTAGTGGAAGTGCAGGACGGCGTCGGTATTGGCCACGTATAGGTCATTGCCGACCAGGGCGACGCCGAACGGCGAAAACAGGTGATCGATGAACACCGTGCGAACGTCATAATTTCCATCGCCATGGGTGCTGCGTAGCAGGGTGATACGGTTGCTATCCTTGGTTGCGCCGGCCGACGTTGCGAACTTCTCTACCAAGCCCATCACGATATTCTTCGGGCGGTTCACCGGCTCGAGATTTGGCCCCTGCGCCTCGACGACCAAAATATCGCCGTTGGGCAGGGTATAGGCCGATCGCGGGTGGTCCAGGCCAGTGGCAATCGCGGTGACTTTCATGCCGTCCGGCACTGTTGGCGTCGCGCCGTTCCTCCAGCCAACCACCTTCGCAAGGTGCATTGGAGGCATGAGGTATTGCTGCGGCTCGGGCAGCACCGGATGCGGACCGATTTGTGTCTTGATGTCGAAGTCGTCGGGAGCAGCACCGGTCAGTGTTACGAGAGCAGCACCTGCCAGAGCCATTCGCCATGCAAGCTTGGTATGATGGATGATCATTGGCTTACTCCGGATTTCGCTGCAGTGAGCGCGAGGTTCGTACGAGACGCGAGCCACGCCGTGACCAGCATGACAAATACGGTCAGCGCCGAAAGTTCAAGGCCTACTGGCACGACAGAAGTCCAGGCGTCCCGGCTGTGCACGAAATTGTTGAATAGCGCGATCACCAGTGTCATGCCGCAGGCAAACGCGACTATCCAGGTGCGCCGAGTAGACTGGCTACGATAACCAACCAACCAGATAACAAGCCCGGCGATAGCGGCCAGCACGCCCCCGGCCATTCCCGCGGCCAATAGCCAGTCGGAGAAATCCGCCCACATCATATTGGCCGTTTGAGAATAGGCGATGTCCGTGCACAGGGCGCAGGTGAAGCAGGCAATCGGGAAGGCGGAGAGTATTCGCAGGATCGGGTGGGTACCCCGCCGACCCGTTATCCTGGATTGAGTGGTGTTCATGGTTTTTCCCATCGAGAGGCAGATTTGTCAGCCGCTCCTCGTCTGAACATACGAGACTGCGGCATCATGGTTGCGGCGCGCCGGTGGCCGAAGGAGCATCATGTCCCCTTGTAGACCGGAGGATCCCGTTGATCAGCAAGGCATGGCGGGGGTCTGCAACCCGATTTCACCATCCATGACCGGGAGAACTCAGCAGACCTGATGAACCTCGTCCGGCATCCTCTACTCCCGCACGGTCGACGCCGAAATGCCACTTGAGGCCGTGCTGAAGGACACCTTCCTGGTGGAGCCGCAGCTGCGGAAACTATCTGCCAGCTATGTGGACGCCAAACAGGCCCAGGATATACTCGAGTATGACGCTTTGACCACGTGCTGGTCGACGAATACCAGGATAGCATGTATGCGAGCTTCCTGGGCAGCGGATTGTACGGCTGGCGCCGATCGGCTGTTCCGTGCGGAGGACCATCCGTGATCCGGCTCGAACTCCTGCTGGCTGCGTCGTGCCTCCTGGCTAGGGTGACAATAACGACCGGGTCGCAAGCCTGTACCCTGCCAAGGGATGCCGTTACCGTGCAAACCAGCCGCCTGGCGCTAGAGGGTCGGATGTTTACCATCGCTACACAGAGCTTGGCAGACCTGAACGATGAAAGTTCACGTCTCTTGGTGCTCGACGCACAATGCCGCCCAGCGTGGTCCGCCGTCGTCGAGGGCGACCTGTCGCACTTCGACGTGCGCACTCTGGCAGGCACGCCACTACTGCAGTTCGTAACGTTGCAGGCGTTCGGCGACGGCACTGGCTACGTGCACCGGCTGCTTTTGATACGCGCGGGCCGCCTCGTACTGGCGTTACCGCCGATCAACCACACCGGGAAGGATGGTTTCTACCTCGGTCCACTGCATCGTGGCCGGGAGACAGGTATTGTCACATGGACGGCTGACCCAATCCCCGGCTCTGAGGCAGATCAGCACCCGTTCATCGTGCGCACGTGGAGGTGGTCGGGTGGGAAACTTATTAAACTGACGCAAAGTGAGACCAGTCAGAAGTATGTGGCGCCCGACGACGCGGCGAGCCGGCCGGACTTTATAGCCAAAGAGATCGGTTTGCCATTCCACGACCAGACAGGAGACATCAGCAGTCGCTTCAAAGACTTTGACCGAGTTCAGAACCAAGTGCAGGATCTTGCCATGCGACAGTCTGAGAAGCGATAGGCCGGCTTTTCTTAGCCTTTCGTAAGCGGGCGTAGCAAGAGATGCCGATCTTAAGCAAGCGTCGTCGGTCTATGCTGACAGATTGTTGGGACGCATTGGGATGCCTGCAGCCGGAGTGGCGGCGTCTATTCGACGTCCGCCAGGATTACCAGTCTATTTTCGCGTTCTGCAATCATCTTGCCCGCTTGCTCGTGCCCTGCGCGGCATTTTCGGACAGCTGCGCTCATGACCGCGACGACACCATCTACGGAGGGTCCAACGAAGAACCCATCTGCGTTCTTGAGTACGACCATAGCGACGTTCTTCTCCAAGGCTCACCCTAATTCCACGTAGCCGACTTGGAATCGATGTCCAGTAGCGCGGAATGCTGCGTCTGTCCTCCTGCCCGACGGTGGTAAACAACCATCGACTGCGCCACTGATCGAGCTAGGTCAGCGTCGAAATCCCGCTCGACCATTCCAAGTGCTAAGTCGATGCCGGCACTCATCCCCGCAGAAGTCCAGACCGGGCCGTCGACGATGAAAATTCGGTCTTCTTCGACCTTAATAGCTGGAAAGCGCTCGCGCAGTTGGCTTGCAGCAATCCAGTGAGTTGTCGCGCGGCGTCCATCGAGGACCCCCGCCTCAGCCAGGGTGAAAGCTCCCGTGCACACCGCAGCAACACGACGCGAAATTCCCAGCGCCTTCATCGCATAGGCGCGGACGGCTGCCGAAGCCGGAATGACACGGATAGGCCCTCCGAATATGACCGTGTCGGGAAACGAGTCTCCAAACGGCTGCGTCAGGATCGGCGTACCTATTGAGCTCCGGACAGGCCCACCCTCCTCGGAGAGAAGCTGGATGTCATAGAGGGCCTTCTGCGCATTGAAATTAGCGACCTCGAAGACGGTCAGTGAGGCCAGATTCATCACCTGAAACTCTGGACCAAGGATCATGGCTACGGTGAGCATGGTGCCTCCCGGCGTCCTGAAAGGTGGGTTTTACGCCATTTGAACGCTTTTGGTTAGGGCCTACGACTCCCTTCCAGATCGAGACGGCCACTCTTCAAGCAACAGCTGGTCACCGACCTTGTCTCGGCCCCACGACCGCCGCAACGCACGGCTGCATAAGGAAATGAGACATGACGCGGACACCGCCGGCTTTCACGGAACATCATGTGCAGCGTGAACACGGTAGGGTTTACGCGCGAGCGTATGAAGGAGCCGGCCCGGCCTTCGTGCTCATGCACGGCTTTCCTGACAACCTAAAGATCTACGACGATCTGATCCCTTACCTTGTCGCAGGTGGACGGCGCGTCGTGGCATTCGACTTCCTTGGCTTTGGCGCCTCGGACAAGCCGGCCAATGCCCCCTACAGCTTCGAGCAGCAGTTGGGCGACCTTGAAGCAGTGGTGAAGGAACTAGGGCTGGGGGAAATAGTTCCGGTCGCTCACGACTCCTCGGGTATTCCGTCTATCAACTACGCGCTCGCGCATCCGGAGAGCATCGACTCCGTGGTGATGCTGAATTCTGCCTATGCCGAGGACGCCTCGATCCTCTGGCCCGAAATGATCACACTTTTCGCGACGAAGAGCCTCCATGCGCTCGCGATAGCGATCACTCAGGATCCGGTGCAATTCGGCTGGCTTCTCAGCTGGCAACAGCAGAAGTTCCGAGACCCTCTTCCGGACGCTCAGAAGCCCCATTTCGAGGCCTTCCTCGGTCCACTGATCGGCGAGAACTTCATCAGCCAACCGAGCGCAGGTCCGGCATTCGTGCAGTTGGCAGCACATTTCTTCGATGCGCTTGCGGAAAATAACACCCGGCTAAATGAGCTAAAGGCCCTCGACATTCCGGTCCGACTCATTTGGGGGGAATACGACCCCTACATCACTGTAGCCGTTGCCGAACGGCGTCAGTCTCAGTTTGGGAATGCCTCTTTCACGATCGTTCCTGCGGGCCATTGGCTGCAGATCGATGAGCCGGAGATGGTGGCTAAGGCAATGCTGTCATGACACGCCGCGATCCCCAGGTGGTCTCTTCCGGCGTGATAAGCCTGAAGCTTGCGAGCATCGGCGTATTTGCCGCGGCATTCATCGCGATCACTCCAACTGTTTTGCTGGCCCAGACTGGTGCGCGCGGCACGGCGCCGGACTCAACTAGCCTCGAGGTCCCGACGACCAAGTTGTTGGCAATCGGCAGCTTCACGGCCAAAGGGACGCCGGACAGCTGGAAACCGCTCCTTCATTCGGAAGTGCGCGACACCGTAGGCCTGTATCTCGCTGGGAAGATCGACCAGTGGTACGTCAAACCTGACCAAAGTGGTGTGGTGTTTATCATGAACCTCACCGACCCAAAAGCGGCCCACGACCTCCTCGGAAAACTTCCCCTAGGCCAGGCAGGTATGATGGAGTTCCAGATCATACCGCTGGGGCCGCTCAGCCCACTGCGTTCGCTGCTAAGCGAGCCTTGATGCAACGAATGCAGCGTCCAACCGGACCCGACCCGCGCGAAATACGGACTAACTCCTGACAGCGCTGTCGATGCAGGGAAATAGGGACGAATGTCAAAGTCTTTAGATCAGTCCTCGGGCGACTTGCTTGAACTTACTATCACGGCCGCGGCAATGGCTATCAGAGACGGGTCACTAACGGCCCAGGACTATGCTGCGGCGTTGCTCTCGCGTAGCCAAACACAAGCTCACCTTAATTCATTCATCACCCTGCAGCCCGAAATGGTGCTCGAAGCAGCTGCCAAGGCTGACCGGCAACGAAAAGCCGGAGAGGCGATTGGGCCCGCGCCTATGGTTTCATTAAGAGGCATCCGGTTTGGAGTGGCTCGCAGGCAGTTCCTGGAAGTCGTAGACCCGGACGTCGAGCAGGCTTTTGATGAGACCATTGCCAAGTTGAAGGCGGCCGGCGTCGGGGTTGTCGAACTCGACCTCGGTGAGGACTTCGTCAAGCTGGCAGAGCGTGCCAACTGGCCGGTCTTCTTTCATGATACGATGCCGCATGTCACGGAATACCTGAAGGAGATTGGGGCTCCGGTGACATTCACCGACATCTTTGAAGGCCTGGGCTCCAACCCGAAGAACCTTTGGCGCGATGGAGTCATCTCAGGTAGCTGTGACTTTGTCTCTGAATCTGAGTTTCGTGCTGCGATGGAAGTAGACCGGCCCGCGCTCCGAAAGCGCTACGCAGATGCATTTCGCGCCAATGGCATCGAGGCGTTACTCTTCCCCACCACACCAGTCGCCGCTCCTCCACTGAACACGGGCGAGGAAGTCACCATCGCCGGCCGCATCGTTTCGTCGGTCAAGCTCGCCAAGAACGCGTTCCCGTCGAGTTGCGCCGCGCTTCCCGGGATCACCATGCCGATGGGTCTTTCTCCAGATGGTCTGCCGATGGGCTTGGAAATGGACGGCAGGCCGGGCGAAAACGTGAAGCTCTTGACCTTGGCCGCGCAGGTGTCGGCCGTCCTCGGTTCGATACCGCCGCCTTCGGGCATGTGACCGAAAAGACGAACATCTTCTGTGAGCCAGGAACTCATTATGACATCTCACGAGTTCGACGATCACGATCACGACCACGACAACGATCATACCAAGCCGCCGTCCGACGTCGAACTTCGGGTGAAGGCGTTGGAGTCGCTACTGGTCGAGCGGCAATTTGTTCAACCCGCCGCCCTGGATGCGATTGTAGAGGCCTACGAGACCAGGATTGGTCCCCGTAACGGCGCCGCCGTAGTGGCACGTGCCTGGATCGATCCGGCCTACAAGGCTCGCTTGCTGTCCAGTGTCCACGAGAGCACGGCCGCTATAAGGGAATTGGGATTCTCCGGCACGCAGGGCGAAGACATCGCCGTCGTAGAGAACACCCCGACCATCCACAACATGCTCGTGTGTACTCTCTGCTCCTGTTACCCATGGCCGACGCTGGGATTGCCGCCGCTCTGGTACAAGTCGCCACCCTACCGTTCCCGCGCCGTCCTCGACCCACGCGGCGTGCTCAAGGAACTCGGGCTGGATGTTGCGGCCGAAAAGGAAGTCCGCGTTTGGGATAGCACCGCCGAGGTCCGTTACATGGTCTTGCCGGAGCGGCCAGTTGGCACCGACAAGTGGTCCGAATCACAGCTGATGGAACTGGTCACGCGTGATTCCATGATCGGCACCGGGTTGACAAAGTCTCCTAACACCTTCGCCCAGCCCCGGAGCCCGTCATGAATGGTATTCACGACATGGGAGGAATGCAGGGGTTCGGGAAAATTCAATATTTGCCTCAAGAGCCGGTGTTTCGAGAAGAGTGGGAGGGGCGGATGGCCGCGCTGCTTGCTACCGTCACGGGCCTCGGCCTCATGAATATCGACGAGTGGCGGCATGGACAGGAAAGAATGCGTCCTGCTGACTACCTCTCGGTAAGTTATTACGAGCATTGGTTACACGCCGTCATCGACCTTCTCAACCAAAAAGGAATTGTGTCGCCCGCAGACATTGACGCGAGAACAGCGCTGATAAAGGGCCGGTCTCGAGACGACGACAACGCTGACAAGGAACAGCGAAGCACGACGGCTTTGCTTCGACAGGAAATGGTGCCCGGGGCCTTGGCGAACGGTCATACGTCGAGGGTCGATGTGAACATCGAGCCACGCTTCAAGGTAGGTCAGCCGGTCCGGGCGAAGAACCAACAGTTTGCCGGACACACGCGGCTTGTTCGTTACGTCAGGGGTAAGATCGGCGTGGTCGCTACGGACTTTGGCACCTTTACCCTGCCGGACACAATGGCGCACGGCGACATTCCCACTCCGCAGCATGTCTACAGCGTCAGCTTTACGGCGGAGGAGCTTTGGGGACCTCAGGCAGACCCCAAGGACGTCGTTCATGTCGGTCTATGGGACGATTATCTAGATCCCGTCGACGGAAACGTGCCGTGATGGCGCCGCATATAGCAGACTCCGCACCGCTTGACTCCCAGAGCCCGGAAGACGGCCGTACGTTCGATGCCCCATGGCAGGCGCAAGCGTTCGCGATAGCCGTCCATCTCAGCGGGGATGGACATTTCGCCTGGCAAGAATGGGTGCATGTGTTAGGCGAGGAGATAGCGCGCTCCCCGTGTCAAACTGGCGAAAGCGCAAACGAGACATACTACCGGCAGTGGCTTAGCGCGCTGGAAGGAATCTTGGTGGCGAAGGGTCTGCTCGCCACCGGGGACGCGGTGAAACGTGCAGCCGAATGGCGAGTTGCCTACATCAACACGCCTCACGGACAGCCGGTTGATCTGGCGCATGCAACGTGTTCGCTCGCACAGACGCAAAGAGAAGTCTCACGAGGTATGCCGCTCACGGTCAGTCCCGCGTCTGCGTGGCCGACTTCATAGAGCGCATCAAAGCTACAACAGCTGTAACAAGGAACAGAAGATGTCGGACTTTGTAAATACACGGGTTCACGCGCAAACTCCGCCGGCGCTCGCTGCGGTCCATGTTCCAACAACCAAAATCCTGGCGATTGGGTCGGTAACTGCTAAGGGAACGCCGGAAGCCATCGCTCCCGTGCTGCCGTTCGAGGTTCGCGCTACCGTACGCAACCACCTCGCCGGAAAAATCGAGCAATGGTTCTACCAAACCGAGGGCTTCGGCGTGGTCTTCATCATGAACGCGACAAGTCGAGCTGAGGCACACGAGATCCTCGAGAAGCTTCCGCTGGGAGTGGCCGGGAGGATGGAATTTGAGTTGATTGCTCTCGGGCCGCTCAAGCCGCTTGCCATGCTTCTTGGTGAATCGTCTCCGACCTGATCCGGAAATGCGGGTGGAGGAGCGATGATGGCGAACCGGCCTGTTCTGGTCGTCGGTGCCACTGGCGACACTGGTGGCTAAGCAGTCGACGCGTTGACGGCTCTTGGTGTCCCGACCCGCGCCATGGTCCGCAAGGATGATGATCGCGCTACGCGGCTTCGCGCCTTCGGCGTCGAGGTGGTCCTCGGCGACCTTCTAGACCCCGACACCGTGCGCGCAGCGATGGAAGGCGTCGGCACCGCTTACTTCGTCTACCCGCTGGTTCCCGGCCTAATCAACGCCTCGGCTTATTTTGCCCAGGCTGGCCGAGAGGCTGGCCTGAAGAGCGTGGTCAATATGTCGCAGATATCCGCGAGGAGGGATTCGAAGAGCCATCAGGCGCGCGATCACTGGATGTCCGAGCGAGTTTTCGACTGGTCCGGTGTTACAGTGACGCATCTCCGGCCGACATTTTTCGCTCAGTGACTGACCTATCCGCGAATGCGCCACGACATCGCTCAGAGAGGTCTGATCAGTCTCCCTTTCGGTAGCGGGCGCCATGCCCCAGTCGCGGCGGAGAACCGGCGTCATGTTATTGCAACGATTCTAGCGAACCCCGCACCGCATGTAGGCAAGACCTACAGCCTCTTTGGTCCGGTGGAGATGGATCAGAATGGCATTGCAAAGGCAGTCGGCGAGGCGCTCGGGCGAGAGGTGACCTACAGGCCGATTGAGATCGGTGAGTTTCGCCGTCAACTGGAGTCGTTCGTTCTTCCAGAACAGACCATCCAACATCTCTGCGCAGTGGAAAAGGACATCCAGGACGGCCTATTTGCCGGTACAAACAACGTTATTGAGACCGTTACTGGAATTGCGCCGCTCACGATCCGATTGTTCGTAAGTGCCCACAAGGAAGAACTTCTCGCCTAGATGCGCGAGTTGACTCCGCCTCCAATCACGAAGACGCGCCGATAGTCAGAAGACTCGCTCCAGAACCGACGACGATTGTCAAAGCCTTCTCATGACATCACTGCCCAACCCTTGTAGCAGTAGCGCACTTGCTGCGTCTCACGCCAAGTCACCATTCGACTTTAGTAGTTTAGAGAAAGGTAGCTCCTATGACCTTAATTCCTACCAAGGACGGCACGGATGTCTTCTTCAAGGATTGGGGCGAGGGTCAGCCGATCGTGTTCTCTCACGGTTGGCCGCTGACGGCGGACGCCTGGGACCAAGTTTGCAACGGGGGCGGTCGTCAGTGCGCCGATCGCGGTTGCGGCCTCGGGGATCGTCCGCTTTGTCATCCTGGATGGAAGCCAAGGCTTTGTGGTCCTGGTGCCCGCCATGGCACCTGTCACCTTCTTAGCCTGCTATCTCATGCTGCAGAAGACGACTGCGGCGATATGCCGGCCCGTCATCGGATCCATCGCTCGCACCGGGTATTTCGAAGAGGGCGTGCGATGCAGGGCATGGGGACACCCAGATGACTGATGACAGTTGGCGCCCTTCTTCGTAGCGATACTCTGCCAAAGCGACGCGCCCCGCGCGGTGTTCATCGAACAACCCGATCTCGCGATGCCACCCGAGCCGCTTTATGGCTCCCTCCGGCGTTTCAATAAAATACGGTCGGGAATGTTCCGAAGCTCAAAGGGCTGGCCGGCGCGGGCGTCAAGGAAGCCAAGTCGAACCGCAGGATAGGTAACAAAGGAGAACAAGTCTTCGAGGATCTTCGGCTCGCCGGAAACTGGTCTATCAAGGGCATCGCTCATCCCGGTAGCCTCTCCGGTTGTCCTGAATAATGTCCTGCACCATAAGCCCGGCCCCCGCGTGCGTCTTACGATCTCGGGAGCGTTGCTCTCGATCTGAGCCGCAGTAACCGGCGGCCACCATCCACCTGATCTGAGATAGTGCCTTTGTTCGTCCGACAAGCCACGCGCGGCGTCATATGAATCCTGCCACCCCGACACCGATTGCTGCAGCTCGTCTGCGCTCGTCTGAGCCGGTGCTGCAATCTCAAGCAACTCTGCCAAGTCGCAGGCCTCGTCTTCCATGCTACATGGCGTCCAGCGGCCCCAACAGCGTCCAGCAGGCGACGTAGTGCCGCACTGGACGGTCTGGCGCAGCCTTGCAGGAACCTTCAAGCGACCAGCGAAATTGTTGCGTTCGAAAGTGCTCTCTGTAACAAGCCGGGTTGCTTACCGTGGCCGCAATTCCGGAAGGATCCAACCAGCATCTGCCGCACGCTGGCGGTACTGTTCGCCTACCAGCCATTCGTGGCCGCAATCCGGGCATTGATAGGGGTATATGCTGTCGCCGTTGGTAAGGCCGATCTGCTGCCCCCAGTGGGTGCTTTCGTAATCGTCCCGGATGTCAGCCGGGATGGGATCGCCAGTGAGATCGGCATGGCACTTGGGGCAGTTCATCTGGTTCCTCGAGAGGGCTTCGCTTGCTTATCTTGAACGAATATCAGGAAGACGGGCGTACCGTCCGGCGGAACCAACCGGAGAAACAGGACCAATCCATCTCGTAAGTTGTCAGGTGCGGCCGTGCTGCACCTCTGGCATCGCCGAGATCAGGGTGTGCAAGCGGCTAACGGAATCGATGACGGGCTTGGTGCGGGCGCAGCGAGCAACGCGAGTGAGCCACGGCCGCTTTCGATTGCATTTGCCGTGCGCCGAGGGGGAGCGCCCCTAAGCCTGAGGCCCACGTCTACGGCAGAGGCGGATGGATCACATCAAAGGGGCAGACCCCTGGTCGACAGCGACATGTGTTCGGTCTTACGCCGGTTGGTCGATCAGCCGGCCGCGACAACTTCATCGCCGGCTGCCCTTTTAATCGGAGAACTTCGGCCGGAGTTCTTGTTCAATGAAGCTTGCAAACATCCGCGCCTTCGTGGTGACGTTGCGCCCCGTCGGGAATACAGCCCAAAGGTCGATTTGCGGCAAGGACCAGTCCGCCAGCACGCGGGCCACGCGTCCAGACGCAATCTCGGGCGAGAACATCCACTCCGAAGTGACCGCAAGACCCAACCCTGAGATCACGGCTTCCCGCACGCCTTCAGCTGCCGTGAGGCGAACTCGCCCTTTGAGTGTGACTGCGCTTTCGGCCGTGCCTTGGGTAAAGGTCCAAACGGTGCCTCCGCCACGCCGGTTGTAAATCACTGCCTGATGCGCCACGAGGTCGGCCGGCGTCTCAGGAATCCCGGCCTCCTCAAAATAGCTGGGCGCACCGACGACGACGCGCGGACTGCTGCCGATCTTGCGTGCCGTCAGCGATGAGTCCTGCAGATCACCCATCCTGAGCGCAATGTCGATGCCGGCCTCGACCAGATCGACATTGCGATCATCAAGGAACATATCGATGTCGAGAGCCGGATGCATCGCCAAGAATTTGCGCAGCCGCGGCACGACATAGAGCCGAGAGAAGGTGACAGCGCCGCCAATCCTAAGGCGGCCGGAGAGCGCCGCGGCCGCCCCGCGGGCTTTGAGTTCCGCTTCGTCGGCCTCCTCGACCGACCGCTTGGCATGTCCGTAAAAGGCTTCGCCGGCTTCCGTCGGCGTTAGCCCTTGGGTCGTACGCAGCAGAAGCTTCACACCAACCCGGTCCTCGAGCTGGGCGATGACCTTGGAAATTGCTGGCTGACCGAGGCGGAGTTGACGCGCCGCATCGGTGAAAGAGCCGGTATCGACGACACGCACAAAGGCGTCCATGGCGGCTAACCGATTCATCCTCATTCCCCCGCGGAATCGGGATTATGCCCTTACGCAGACTTCCTTCGTCAAGTGCACGAACGCAAGGATGGTTGAGACGCTCCAGAGATATCAAACCTGCCGTGCTGCCATCAAAAGACGATCCCGTACTCGGCCATACCAAGCAGTCGCTCATCACCTTCGGCTCTAGCCCATTCCAGACTGGAATAAACAATAGTCTCATTCATCAGCTAGAGGCCGTCTCCTCCATCTCCTATTCAAAGCTCTGGCGCCGATCCCGGTGCCCGACACCGCGCCACAAGTGACGAGCGGCCCGGGACGACTGAGATTGAAGGACGGTTGAATGAGCAAAAGATTAGAGGGCAAGGTCGCGGTCGTGACCGGTGGCAGCGCCGGCATTGGCCTCGGTATCGCCAAGGCGTTCGCCAATGAAGGCGCGCGCGTGTTCATCACCGGCCGCCGCCAGTCCGAACTGGATAAGGCCGTGGCCGAGATCGGCCATGGCGCCGTTGATATCCGAGGCGACACCGGAAGTCTCGCCGACCTGGACCGTCTTTACGCGACCGTCAAGGAGAAGGCCGGCCGCATCGACGTGTTGGTGCTGAACGCCGGGTTCTATGAGTTCATGAAGCTCGGCGAGATCACCGAACAGCACTTCGACAAGACCTACAACGTCAACGTCAAGGGCCTGCTGTTCGCGTTCCAGAAGGCGCTGCCGCTGCTGTCGAAGGCTGCCTCGGTGATTTTCACCGGGTCGATCGCCGCCTCTATCGGCATTCCTGCCATGTCGGTCTACTCGTCGACCAAGGCGGCGGTCCGCAGCCTAACCCGTGGCTGGTTGCTGGACACGAAAGAGCTCGGCATTCGCATCAATGTGCTGAGCCCTGGTCACGTGCTGACGCCGGGTCTGCAGTCGCTGATCCCGGAGGCGGCGTATCCCGGCATCGTCGGCAGGATCCCGCTCTCGCGGCTCGGCAGTCCAGAGGATTTGGGCAAAGCGGCCGTGTTCCTGGCCTCCGCCGACAGCGGCTACATCACCGGCATCGAGCTCGATGTCGACGGCGGCGTCTCTCAGTACTAAGAGACTCCCGGAGTGGAACGGCAGGTTGGACCCGACCTGCCGTCAAGCGCGCGACCATTCTCATCACTGGCGCCAGGGTGTTGGCCGAGGAATGGTCGATCGACTGACAGCTCGAGGCATGAACGGGGTGGCACAGCCAGATTTACCCGCTCGGCAAGACGATGCCAGGTCTCACTAAGCCTTTGATCGTCGCAGTCCACGGCGACACATGGAATATGGTGCATGAGTTGTTTCTTGTTGCCGACGTGCGGGTCGCAGCAGACAACACGAACTTCGACCAGGACGAGAATAGACACCATCGCTTCCCGGGTGGTGGTTCGACAATACGATTCACGCGCAAAGCTGGCTGGGCCAACGCTATGCGCTACATTCTTACCGGTGATCATTGGACCGCCCAGGAAGCCTATCGCATGGGAACGGTCCAAGAGGTCGCCTCCAGTCCGCAGTCAGCCCTCGATGAGGCGATCGCCCTCTCGAACAAGATTGCGGCAAATGGGCCGCTCGGCATCAAAGCATCCCTGGCGTCAGCGCATCTCGCCGTCGACGCTGCACAAGCCAATGCTCTCTCCGAGTTGTATAGTCAACGCGCAACGTTGTATCGGACGAATGACTTTCAGGAAGGTCGGAAAGCAGAAGCCGAAGGAAGGCCGCCAGTCTATCATGGAGACTAAAACACCGCGGAAAAGGATAAACTGATTATGATTGAGCGTACCTTCCTTGTGACCGGCGCGTCGAAAGGTATTGGCCTCGCAATATCAAAATACCTCGCCAATGTGGGACACCACGTTGTAGGTCTCGCTCGCGAGCCTCTTTCGTCCTTCCCTGGAACACTCGTCTCGATCGACCTCAGTGATGACAACGCTTCAGCTCGAACATTTCTCGAACTTGCGCAGCGTCACTCGTTTGACGGGGTGGTCAACAACGCCGGCACCGCGAGGATGCATCGCCTTGGCGAGGTCGATCTCGCTGTTGTCGACGAGCTTATGCGCTTCAACCTTCATCCAGTAATCAATGTCGTTCAAGCCATCCTGCCGACGCTGCGCCAGAAGGGCTGGGGGCGCATTGTCAACATCACCAGCCTCGCGACTCTTGGGATGGTAAACCGGACTGCCTACGCGGCCAGCAAGGCTGCGCTCGGAAGCTTCACACGTACATGGGCGCTGGAACTGGCGGAGACAGGTATCACGGTTAACTCGGTATCACCGGGACCCGTCGAGACCGAAATGTTTCGCCGCGCCGCGCCCGCAGGGAGTGAGGCGGAGCGCGTCTTCCTCACAAACATTCCGATGCGGCGTTTGGCACAACCAGAGGAGATCGCTGCCGCTGTCGCCTTCATGATGTCGGAGGACGCGAGCTATATCACAGGACAGACGCTATTTGTCGATGGCGGCGGATCTATCGGAAAAGCTGCTGTGTAGGTTGGGGCGAGGCCATCTCGCCGCACGAGGATACCCTTCGGCTTGCTACCTCGACAGGCACGAGCGGTTCAGTAATCAACCAACGCGCATCTGACACAAGAGGAGCAGACATCCCTCCTCGCGACTAATGCGCCAGGCCTCCTAGATTATTATGAGGTGCAGCAGCTGCTGCGTAAGCATTCGGCGTGGGCCGCGGTGGGTCAGTCAGGTTCGGTTGCTCACTTGAGCAGGCTGGGATCGGCCTTATGGATCTCGACGATGCCGGTGAGCGTCTCGATGCCGAATTCGGTGAACCCCATGACGCTGTTGTCGCCTGGACCGTAGATCCAGATCATGCCGTCCTCCTGGTCCATCTCGGTTGCCACATCGCACAGCCATTCCTCGTCCTTCCCCAGCATCTCAGCGACGCGGGCGATGGTGTGGACGTGGTGGACGTTGTTGGCCCGGGCCAAGCTCAGGCCGCCGCAGCAGCAACCACGGACCAGTTGGGCGTCCAGTTCCAAGGCAAAATTCATCGAGCCGATGAGCTGGATGCGCGGCGATCCGGGCCAGGATATCGGCCAGCCAAGCCTGAGGATCTATATCGTTCATCTTGGCCGTTTATGCCGCACGCCGAACTATGCCGAGCGGCGCCGTTATTCACAGCGTTATCAACGATAATCGTGCGCTTGGTTCGGCATAAATAGTCCTCTGTCTCCGCCTTTAGCAGCGGAGAAGAGAATGGTGACGACAGAGGACTATTTGCGCAGAAGCGTGCTGTTCCAGCGGCTGCGGTGCGGACCCCATCAACCGCTGTCGACCTTTACGCGGGGCGCGTCCTCGCAGATGGGCTCGCGCCGCACGGTGTTTGGCGATCGTTCAACCTATCCAGTGGCCTCGTGAACTGGCTTGCCAGCAGCGATCAGCGGCTGGCCGATCTAGATGAGGACATGGCGGAGCGGTATCTCCGCCGTCGAGCTGGGGCGCAGA
Organism: uncultured Acetobacteraceae bacterium; assembly: GCA_964242215.1. GTDB lineage: Bacteria > Pseudomonadota > Alphaproteobacteria > Acetobacterales > Acetobacteraceae > LMUY01. The sequence continues at coordinate 93,794 of CAXTCJ010000003.1, forward strand.
CTATACCTCCACCCTACGTCACCTGCCGGTCGTTCGCCTGTTCCTGCGGGAGGTTTGCCCGGACGGCGCCGGTGACCTCGGGAGGATCGGCTCAAGCGATGTCGTCCGTTTCATCGAGCGTCATGCGGGCGATGGGAGCCCCGGATGGGGAAGGCGATGTGCTGGGCACTGCGATCACGCAAAGCCGATGAACCCGCAAGATCGGGACGCTCGGGCCGCGCGGGACGTTGCCACAATGGCGCCCAGAACAAGTCGACAGATCCCTTCAGCACCCATCGGCGGAAGGTCTGATTCTTCCCCCGAGCGGTTCCAAATTGCTTATCAGCAAGCGCTACCGGGCGGCGGCAACCAATCAGAAGTCGTTCAATGCCCATAACCGCACCGGCGGGGGCCGCGGCTTAGCCCAACACGTTTTTCGTCAGCGGCGCGGACCCGGCATTGGTCTGTTCCCGGGGAGGCCCGTGCGCCGCAGCTCCGACGCTTAGTGGCCGGTCTGACGATGACGCTGATGACGACCCTCCCCCCTGCCCCGTGGTGAATGCCGGTCCCTTAGGTGGCCCGCTCTTCGGTGGAGAAGCCGCCGAACTGGTCCCTCCGGCAGCGGCGTGACGTCATCTTGGTAGAAGCTGACTAAGTGGTGGTAGCGAGGGGTTCTAGCCTTCCCGCGCCTCCTGCACAGCGCCGAATGGAAAACAAACATAGCGCTCAAAGCCGTTGGGGTGCCGAAGGCGCCGATCTGGGGGTCCGGTAGATGCCGTAATGGGCCTGCACCGGGGATGACGTCCCGAGCGGGTCTCTTCCAGAGTGATGGCACAACGCGGGCCGAGCGGTTCGGGTCCGTTCATCAGGAGGGCGGTCATGGAACACCATGTTGGGATCGACGTGTCGCTGGAGCTGAGCAGCCTGTGCGTGCTGGATGCGACCGGCAAGGTCATCCGGGAAGCGAAAGTCGCGAGTGAACCGGAGGCGCTGGTTGCCTTCCTGGGCGGCCTTGGTGTGACGATCGTCCGCGTCGGCCTGGAGGCGGCCCATTATCGCAGTGGCTGTATGACGGGCTGCAGGCGGCGGGATACGAGACGGTTTTGCTCGAGACGCGCCACGTCAAGGCGGCACTGTCGGACATGGCAATCAAGACCGACCGCCGTGACGCGTGCGGGATCGCGCAACTGCTGCGGATGGGGTGGTATCGCCCGGTGCATCGTAAGTCGGTCCCGTCGCAGGAGGAGGACCAGGTCTGCAGGCGGCTGATGACGGTGCCGGGTGTCGGTGCCGTCGTGTCACTGACCTACCGCGCTGGCGTGGACGACCCTGGACGGTTCGCGAAATCCAAGTCGGTCGGGGCTTTCTTCGGCTTGATGCCCAAGCGCTATCAGTCCGGCGAGACTGACGTCACCGGCGCAATCACGCGGGTGGGAGCCGCCGGCGTGCGTACGGCCTTGCACGACGCGGCCAACGCGCTGCTGACACGGGCGACCAAGTTCAGCACGCTCAAGGCGCTGGGCGATGGACGTCGCCAAGCGGCGGGACATGCGGAGGGCGAAGGTGGCACTGGCGCGGAAGCTCGCCACTGTGCTCCACCGCATCTGGGCTGATGGGACGGAGTTCGTCTGGGGCAAGGAGCCAGCCGCGGCCGCCGCCGCTTAGCGCCAAGGAGGCACACGGTTCGGAGCGGGGCCGGGCGGCTCAGCTCCCACGAGGTCCCGTCGCCGGGACGCGGAGATGGTGAGGCAGGTTCCGCTGCAGTGGCCGGGAGCAATCCCGAGACTACGCCCGGTAGATTGCTCCGCCACTCCCTCTTACAGCATGAAGTGGCGGTCTCGCGCCGACCACGGACAGAAGCACGAAACCGGCGATTGGATGCACTCTGAGCTTGACGACCGAAGGCCCATTACAGAAGCAGCGGAACCGAACATGCATTCCAGCCCGATTTTGCTCCACAAGGGTCGAGACCCCGAGAACGGCGTTGTTCCAGAAGCCCAAACCAACCCCAATGAGACGGTCAAATCGTGCCATGCCAGCGTGGCGATGGGGTTTACCTCAATAGTGCTGTAACTGCCTGCGGTGTTGAGCGGAGAGGCCGATTTGCCCGGGACAGGGCAACAAGCAGACGAGATCGCTGCTTGCGTTGGCCCTAGGCGGGTAGAAGCCCTACCGTCCGATAGTTGTCGATCATCGTATCGAAGAGCGACATGTCCGATCGTCCTCGCGCAAAAAGTTGGGCTCCAGCAACGGCGGAATAGATCGCCCTCGCCCGCGCTTGGCTGTCCTTCGTCTTGACAATAGCGGCTGCCGTCAGGAGCTTCATCAGCCACGCCACGTTGACCTCGGCAAATGCCTGCACCTCCTTCTTCACCGGCTCGGGAAGGTCGTCGTATTCAGCCGTCATAAAGCTGGCAAGGCACATCCGGTTATCGCTCAAAAGCGAGGCTCGGAAAATTTCCGGGTAGCGTCGAAGAGCTGAGACCGGGTCGGGAGAGCTCGCCGAAATCTCATCAAGAACGACAACGATGTCTTCCCAATATCGCTTTGCTACTGCTGCCCCAAGAGCCTGCTTGGTGGGGAAGTAGTGGTAGATGGTGGGGGCTTTGATCCCCACCTCGGCAGCAAGATCGCGGAAATTTAGGCCAGCGTAGCCGTGGGCCATCGCGGTTCGCCTCGCGGCCGTGAGAATGGCCTCCTCTTTTGAACTGGTGTTCATACCGACCTCATTTAGAAAAACTCGACCAAGTGGTTGATAGAGATTGACAGCCCAAAAAGAAAGCTTCAAGTTGTGCCTACCAACCACTTGGTCGAGAAAAGAGCCCCGTTATGAACACCCCGTCCGAAGCGCTGAATACCGCTCCCGTCCAGAAATTGCGCCTGTTTACGTCCCCATCAGCCTTCCCAAACCCTCAGAGATTGCGCCTCTTCATGCACGAGAAGGGCATCAGCGAGCATTTCGACGAGACGGTCTACGATATGACTCCAGTCGGCGAGCAGCGCGGTTGGCGGCATCTCAAGATGAACTCCTGGGGTGAAACCCCGACACTGGTGCTCGCTGATGGTTCTTACCTAAGCGAAACATCCGCTATCGCCCGCTATCTGGACGATACCTTCGAGGGCCGGAAAATCATGGGCGGGACGCCGCATCAACGCGGTCTCGACCAGATGTGGGACAACCGGGTGTGGGTCCACATCCTCTACCCCATCGTGACTGCGTTCCACGTGCTGCACCAGGGCCTGGGGCCGAAGCTGGAACTGACCAGCAATCCCGCCTGGGGCGAGCATTCGCGGAAGGTCGCATTGGCACATGCCGGTCTGGTAGACCGCCATCTAGCGGATGGTCGCGAGTGGCTGCTTGGGGGGGACGCGCCGACCTTCTCCGACATCACCATGGCGACTGCCATCGCCTTCTCGAAGTTCCCGGTCAACGCAACCCCACTCGATGAGCGCTTCGAACATATCGATGAGTTCTGGCAGCGTTGGCAGCGTCGCCTGACCTTCCAAGCCGCCTATGCCGACCGCAGCAGCGGTGTGTCGGAACTGGATAACCGGGCCTGAAACCAAGCGCCCCCGCGCTGGGGCACGCACCGCCAACCCCCTCAGCTATGAACAAGGAAGAGTATCATGCCGTTTGCTCGCATCGACCTGAACAAGGGTAAGTCCGCCGCGTATCGCGCCACTGTCGCCGACGTGGTGTATGAAGGGATCATTGGTGTGTTTGAAGGCTCCGGATGGCGACCGCTTCATCGTCGTCAATGAGCACGAGCCCGAGAACCTGATTTACGACCGCACCTTTCTCGGCATGGATCGGTCGCCGGATTTCATCCTGATCCAGGTGACCAGCACTGTTGGAAATACGAAGGACCTGAATTCGCCTTCTACCGACACGGCACACTTGCTGACGACTTCCACGGGGAACGCTGACTGTGCTTTCAAGACGGAAGTGACACTCAGATCGGACGATGGCCCCAGGCTGCAGATGCTTTCACATGGTCTGCTGGATGCAAACCGGCGGTAACGCAATCCACGTGCTACAAACTTGCACCAAAGTTGAATCAGAACCCTCTAAAATTCAGGGCGGCAGAAAACACCGACCCGAGCCGCGGCGTGCAGAGCTGAAACAACAGCTATCAGTTATCCGCCGCCTAGAGCTCGACTTGCTTGCCTAGTTCGACAACCCGTTTGGGCGGGATCTGAAAGTAGGACGCGGCCTGACGGCATTGCGGGTGAGCAACAGGTAGAGCTTCTCCCGCCACACCGACAGGTCGGGCCGCGTGGTCGGCAGCGGGTTCTCGCGGCCCACGAAGAATGAGGTTTCGGCCACCACGACCGGGAAAACATCGGAGTGGACTTGAAGCGCTTCCGGAACCGAGGGAGCCTCGGCGAAGCCGAAGCGCAGCGTCATCTCCGCGAAGCCCTTGTCCAAGGAGTCGATGGTCATGCGGCCGTCCTCAGACACGAAGGGGACCCGCTCGGTGGCCAGTGTCAGCAGCACGATGCGTTCATGCTGGACCTTCGTCCGCCGGAGACTGTGCGTGCCATATGCCGACCGACCCGGACCGATACCCTCGACTCAGTCGCCCACCAATCGCACATATTGCCGCGTGCTGATGTGGTCGGCGCCGTCCGTGCGGCCGGGGAACACGTAATCCTGCAGCCCTCCTCCACGATGAGTAAGCCAGGCGATCAGGCTCCCCCGCGTTTGCTCGGTACTTGAATGCGGAACTCGGCTCGGGGCAACGGCCGCCACGGAGTCGCGGCGACGCTGCCGCGACCTGAGGCGGTCTTCAGGACGGCCTGGACGTCGACGGCTCGTGCAGCCCTGGTCTTGGCGGTGGGGGAAAAAACGGTAGTTGGTGCCGCAGTCCGACCCTCCGCGCGAGGCATGAACGCGCTGGGCGGCCACGGTGGTGGTTCCGGCTGATGCCGTATCAGCCGCCCGTCAGGCGATGCCGGCCATCGCGGCGGACGCCATGGCCGCCACGCGCTCGACGATCTCGTCGACCTGCGCGGCGGTCACGTTGTACGGCGGGGCTACGATGACGTGGTCCCCCGCGACGCCGTCGACGGTGCCGGAGGATGGATAGACCGCAATGCCGTTGGCCAGTCCTGCCGCCTTCAGCCGCGCGCTGGCGCCCTGCGCCGGCTGGAACGGTTGCCTTGTGTCGCGGTCGGCCACGAACTCGACCGCGCGGAACAGGCCGCGGCCGCGGATGTCGCCGACATGCGGGTGCTGGCCCAGCGTTGCCTCCAGCCCGGCCTGCAGGCGCTCACCCATGGCTTGCACGTTGGCGAGCAGACCGTCCTCGCGGATGATGCGCTGCACCTCGAGCGCGGCGGCGCAGGCGATCGGGTGGGCCTGGTAGGTGTGTCCGTGCACGAATGCGCCCGACCCGGCGGACAGGGCCGCGACCACGCGGCGCCCGACCAGCAGAGCGCCAACCGGAGCGTAGCCTCCGCCCAGGCCCTTGGCGACTGCCTGCAGGTCCGGCGTGACACCCTCCTGCTCCCACGCATGGATGGTGCCGGTGCGGCCCATGCCGCACATCACTTCGTCCAGGATCAGCAGCGCGCCATGCCGGTCACAGATCTCACGGATGGCAGGGAAGTAGCCTTGCACGGCGCTAACGCAGCCGGCCGTGGCGCCCACTACCGTTTCCGCCACGAAGGCGATGACGCGGTTCGGGCCAACGCGCTGGAACTCGGCCTCCAGCTCGGCCGCCAGGCGGGCGACGTAGACGGCGTCGCTCTCCGCCTCGCCCTGGTAGTGATAGGGGAAGCAGGGCGAGACGTGGCTGAACCCCTTGGGCAGGATCGCCTCGTAAGGCGCACGCCGGGCCATGTGGCCGCTGACCGCCATCGTGCCGAAATTGTTGCCATGGTAGCTTTGCCGGCGGGAGATGAAGTGCACCCGTTCCGGCTCGCCGCGCTCGACATGGTATTGCCGCGCCATCTTCAGCGCCGACTCCATCGCCTCGGACCCCGACGACGTGAAGAAGGCGTGGCTCAGCCCGCCGGGCTCGTGGCCCAGGATCTCGTCGGCCAACTGCTCCGCCGGGTCGGAGGTCACGAACATGGTGTGCACGTAGTCGAGCTTCTTGGCTTGCGCCGTGATGGCGGCGATGACGCGCGGGTTTCCGTGGCCCAGGCAAGCCACGGCGGCGCCCCCGGCCGCATCGATCACGCGGCGGCCATCGGCCAAGGTCAGCATCAGGCCCTCGCCGCTGGCGGCGAATTCCGGGTCGATGCGCAGGCTGCGATGCAGGACGTGTGTCATGGTGGATCTCCTCGGTTCAGGGTGTGCGCGGCTCGGAGAACCGGCGAACGACATTTTCCAGCAACTGCGATACCGGCCCTTCGAACCCGTTCCGCCAGAGGCTGCCGCAGAAGGTGATGGAGCCGACGGAGAACACCTCTCCGCCAGCCGGTGTGGTGAAGTACACGATCTCGGCCCGCACTAGGTCCTCCCGCGTCTCGCCGGTGACGGTGGCCATGGGGGAGAGCAGCTCCTCCAGCACCACTTCGGCCGAGAGCGGCAGGTCCTCCGAGCGGGCCAGGATCACGGTGTTGTCGGGCGTCCCCAGCTCGCGGTCGGCGCGGTCGAACTCGAACCCCGCCGCGCCGCCGCCCGAGAGGCCGTAATCGCCCAGCACCTCGGTGTCGACGCCCACGAACATCCAGGCGAACTCCGCGTCGTGGGAGGCCGGCAGGCGGCGGAAATGCGTGCCCTCGTACAGGCCCTGGGCGGAGAAGCCGACGCCGGCGAGCTGCTGTGGCGGGCGGCGGCTGCGACGCCACATGCCCCCTAGCTGGCCATCGAGCTGGTGGAAATACTCGCCCGGCTCCGCCTGCCAGGCGCGCACGCCGCCTTCGGCCCGGCGGATCTCGATCACGTGCGGCCGTGACGGGTCACGGGCGATGCGCCAGTAGAAGCCGTTGCCGCCGAGATAGGCCAGGCGCCCGCCCCCCCGCGTGTAGGTCAGCAGCGCGTCCAGCATTCGCTCGGTGTAGTATTCCGGATGGCTGCCGGTCAGCACCGCGGCGTAGGGCTGAACCAGGGCCGCCCCCTCGTCGTCCAGGTCCTCGTCGGTGACGATGTCGTAGGCGAAGCCTTTGTCCTCCAGCCAGCCCAGGATGTGGGAGTCGGCGATGAAGTGCCGGGTGCCGGAGCCGCGCGGATCGTTGAAGGTGGGGAAGCCCGGCCGCATCGTCAGGATCGGCCGCAAGCGGGAGGATAGCGAAATGCCTGCGCCATCCGGGTGCCGGTTGTAGGTGGACTTGCCGTAGGTCGGATAGTCGTCGGCGTTGTAGGGGTAGGCGTCCCACTCGGCGATGCGAGCCTTGTAGGCCGCGTCGGCGTTGCCGCGGGCATAGTTCGCGTAGGCGATGTAGGTGAAGGTGGATGCCAGGAACGCGATCGGCGCGCGTGCTGCGCCGTGGGCCGGCAGCACGTAGAACGGCAGCCAATCCTCCCCGCCCGCGCAGGACAAGTGCAGCATGTAGCAACCGCTGCGCACCCCGGCGGGGACGGTGAAGGTGAAGCTGGGGGGCCAGCCGCAATCCTCGATATCGTCGCTGTGGAAGTGGATCGCCGCGTAGTCCTGCGGGGCGTGCCGCCAGCACGTTTCCTGCCCCGTCCAGCGCGCGCCGACCATGCCGCGCGCCGGCAGGTTGACCGTAACGCCGTGGCAGCCTTGCGACCCGGCGTCGGTGATGGTGCTGCCGCCGATGCCCTGGGCGAAGTCCCACGTGGCCAGGACTGGGCCCAGCGTACCGGGTCGGGCCAGCGGGTCGGCGAAGCCGTCGAACCAGCCGGCCAGGATTGCCGGGTCCTCAATCCGTCCGTCCAGGTGCGTCGCCTGCTCGGCCGCGTCACGCGCGGCGATTAGCACCGGACCACCGGTGGGGATGCGCAGGCCAGGATGCGTGGCGCGCGCCGTCGTGGCGGCGCCCGGGGTCAGCGCATGACCGCCGCCATGAAGTGCCTGCTGCCCGACGATCACGGCGCCGGTCGCGGGATCGGCCGACATCCACACCCGGTGCCACCGCCGCAGCGCGAGCGGCAAGGTGGTGGCGACGGTCGTGCCCTCGATCTCGGCCACTGCGCCGTGCGGGCCGATGGACAGGGTCGCCGCCCCGTCGGAGATCACCGCCTGCACGTGCCCGACCAGGCCAGGCCATACCAGGGCGGTCCAGGTGCAGGGCGCAGCTGGGTCGCGTTGTGGGCCGGTCGGGATGGCGACGTGGGAGCCGAGATGGATCGGCTGGCGGGCGCCCTCGAACGACTGGTCGAACAGATCGGCTCTGTCCTCGTAGCGCCGGCCCGGCCCTTGCGGGTGCGGGTCGGCGCAGATCACGCGCAGCAGCCGGGCGCGGTAGGCGCCGCCGTCCCGCACGCCGACATGCGCCACGATGGGCTCGCCGGGCCGTGCGGACAGGCGGGACAGGTAGCCGGTGATCGGTAGTTCCGCGGTCGCCATGGTGCCTCTCCCTTGTCCGGCCGGTTCAGCGCAGGCCGTAGCGGCGCGCGCCGAACAGGGCCAGCAGGCTGGCTACTGCGCCGAACGCCACGTAGTAGCTCGGGGCAAGCGGGCTGCCGGTCTGCGCGATCAGCCAGGCGATGATGAACGGGGCGAAACCGCCGAAGATGGTGACACCGAAGCTGTAGCTGATCGACAGGCCAGTGCCGCGGGTGCGGGCGGGGAACAGTTCTGACATGGCGGCGGCGAACGGGCCGAGATAGGCCGCGGTGACCAGCGCGATGCCGCCTTGCACGGCAAGTAGCGTCACCGGGCTGGGAGCGAACGTCAGCAGCATGAAGCCGGGCACGATGGCGACCAGCATCAGCACGGCGGCCGTCGTCATCACCGGTAGGCGGCCGACACGGTCCGACAGGCTGCCGAACATCGGCACGAAGGCAAACTGGATGGCGCCAACCAGCAGCGTAGCGGTGAAGCCCCAGGATGCCGGAATGCCCAACTGCCGGACGGCGAAGGTCGGCATGAACAGCGTGGTGTAGGAGGCGATGGTGCCCAGCACGACCAAGCCTAGTGCCGTCAGCATCTGCCCTTTCTGCGCGCCGAAGGCGGTGGCCAGCGGGGAAGACGGCGCCTCGATGGCCACGTGCTCGAAGTCGCCGGATTCCTCCAGCGAGCGGCGGATGTAGATCGCGATGGGACCGATCAGCAGGCCGAAGAAGAACGGGATGCGCCAGCCCCAGCCAACCAACTGGTCCGCGGTCAGCGCGGAGGACAGCAGCACGCCGAAACCGGACGCCAGGATGATGGTGGCGCCCTGGCTGGCCATCTGCCAGCTCGTGTACATGCCACGTCGGGTTGGATCCTGCTCGGCCAGGAAGGCCGTGGCGCTGCCGAACTCGCCGCCGGCCGAGAAGCCCTGGATCAGGCGGGCGATAACCAGCAGGACGGGCGCGCCCAGGCCAATGGTGGTGTAGGTCGGCGCCACCCCGATGATGAACGTGCCGAGCATCATCAAGGCGATGGACAGGGTCAGCGCCTGCCGGCGGCCAGCCCGGTCCGCGTAGGCGCCCAGCACGACGGAGCCGAGCGGGCGCATGAAGAACGACACGCCGAACGTCGCCAGCGTGAGCAGCAGGGAAACGGTGTCGTTGCCGGTCGGAAAGAACAGCTTGGCGATGGTCGCGGCCAGGAAGCCGTAAACGACGATGTCGAACCACTCGAGCGCATTGCCAATGGAGACGGCGATGATGGTGCGTGCCGTTCCGATGCGAGTACGTTGCAACCCAAACGCGTCCGCCGTCGTCGAGAAGGATGTCTGCACCACCGTATCGCTCCGATCACGTCCTAAACGGTGTTAATCAATTCCTTAACGGTGTTCAAGGCTGTTCTGCAGGCAGAAGATTGTCGCTGGGCGCAAACAGCCTACGAAGCGGGCTGCCTGCCTCGTTCGCGTGCGGTTTTGCGAACCTTGCGGGCAGTCACCTCGATGCCGGCAATGAAGATGTCCAAGTAGCAGTCGAAGCCCGCGTCCAATGGAACCGACATACCGCTGCGCCATCGCAGCATGAACGCCTGGTCAGCCAGCAGCGGCAGGTGGGCGCTCAGCAAGGGATACTCCGCAGCTGAAACCTCGCGCAGGCGGGCCTGGACGGTTTGTTGCCAAGCAGCCGCGTCCGTGGGCACCGGGCAGAGTTCCTCGACCGCGAAGCCTACCATGGCCACGCAGGTCGCGTTGTAGGCAGCGACAAGTTGCGGACCTTCGAAGCCGGCCTGATGCAGGGCACGGAGGATTCCCTCGACCAGCGCCAAGTCGGTCGCGCTGTTGGTGACGATCTCTGCACCCAGCAGCGGGGCGGCCTTGGGGTGGCGGTGCAGCGCCGTGCGGTAGGCACGGATCAACTGGCGCAGGAACTCCTGCCAGGTCAGCGCACCCCGTGGTGTCACATCCGCGATGACCAGCGCGACGACCTCGGCAAGGACGGCATTGCGGTTCGGCACATGCCAGTAGAGCGCCGGCGCCGACACGCCGAGACCCTTTGCCAGGTTGCGCAGCGAGAACGCAGCCAGCCCGTCGGCATCGATGAGTGCCAAGGCGGCAATTGCGATTTGCCGCCGGTCGAGCCCGGGCTCTGCGGAGGAGGAAACGGCCTTGACCCGGTCCGGATCGGTTCTACGCGTCATGCCTGGTTTTGGGGGCGGCAAGTGTACTTGTCCACCCCTCGTGCAACTCACCTTCGCCGACATCGCAAGCCCGAAACCACGAGGGAATGACCAGCCGCAGTCAGGGTTGCGAAAACCTCGATTTCAGCGTCTCGAACGAGACGAGCTCCCCAGCGATGGCGCTGGCGGCCACGGTGGGAGGGCTGGCGAGCCAGAGCTGACCCGGTCCGCCGCGCCCGGGGAAGTGACGGTTGATCGCGCTGACAGTCACCTGGTCCGCTCTGGTGGTCGTGCCCGGCTTGCAATTCGCGCAAGCACCGCAGGAGGGCTGCAGGATCTCCGCCCCAATCCGCGCGAATACGTCCATGTAGCCGCGCGCCTCGCCGTAATCGCGCACCACGACCGTGCCGAACTGCAGCAACAACGCCACGCCGCTCGGAACCGCGAGCTGCCGCTTCGCTGCCCAGGCGAGCACCTCGTGGTAGCGGTCGAGGTCTTTTCACTTGCCGGCTGTCAAGGAGCCGCATAGGCGATGTCGATGCGAACCGGCCCGGTCAGGTCGGCGAGGCTCAAGCTGCGGCCGGGTTCGCCCCGTAGGAGAGCGTCACCGAAAGTGTTCCGCAGCATGAAACGGCAATGGCCGTGTAGATGTTGTGGATGAAGCGAAGGTCTGCGCGCACGAAGCCGCCCTCGCCGGGCGTGGCGGTGGCAACCACATCGGGCGTGGCCAGGGCGTAGGGGGCACGGACGAGCGTATGACCCTCTGCAACATGGCCTCGGAGCTGATATTGGCAGGGTTGCGGGCGGCGGACGGTCTTGTCGACGCTGTGCGCGTCGCCTAGCGTTTGCCATGACAACCGGCATCGTCGGCGAGTTCCCGTTCCCGACAGTCCCCGACTAGGTCTGCAATGCTAGCGAGGCCAGAGTGCTACACATTCTAGCTTATCGCGCCTGAGCGCCTGGCTGCGTCCGCCATGCCAGCAGGTTGAGTGGTGCGTGCGAGTGCCCATTTTGCACGACCACCGTCGCGGTGCGTCCCACGAGCAAGGGCAGGCTGGACGGCGTGTCATCCAGCGCCACCCGGACCGGAACGCGCTGGGCAAGGCGCACCCAGCTGAAGGTGGGATTTACATTGGCGAGCATATCACCCGACGGGGTGCGTTCACGGTCGGCAATAGCGGCGGCAACGCTTTGCACATGGCCGTTAAGCACGCCCGGCAAGCCCATCAATTGCACCGTCACCGGGTCGCCAACCGCCAGGCGATGCAGCTTGGTCTCCTCGAAATAACCCTCGACCCGGATCGTGTCACTGTCCACCAGCGCGAACACACCCTTGCCGGCGGCTACGTAGTCACCTGGGCGTAGATCCATGTTGGTGATGGTTCCGTTCACCGGAGCCTTCACCTCGCTTCGGGCAAGGTTCAAGCCCGCCAGCTTGCGATCCGCGAGCGCCTGCCGATACGCGGCGCTTGCGAGTTGCATGGTGGCGTTGGTCTGCTCCTGCTTCTCGATCGATGTCGAGAGCGTGTCGAGCTGGTGGTAGCGATTATAGTCACGCATCGTCTGATCAAGGGTCACCTTGCGCGCGGCCACCACGGCGTCCGCCTGCTGGACTGCGATGTCGAACCGGTCGGGATCGATCCGGAACAGCACATCGCCCTTCCGCACGGCCTGTTCGTCATGCACCAGCACGTCCGCGACCGGGCCCGAGACGTCCGGCGTGACGGCGACCACGTCTGCGCGGACGCGGCCGTCCCGCGTCCAGGGATCGTCGACGTAGTAGGTCCATATCTGCCGCCCCACGAACACGGCGACCAGCACGGCCGTCAGGGTGATCGCGACACGGCCGAACAGGGCAAGGCTTTTCATCGTAGGGTGCCTATGACTTCGCGACGGCAACCACGCCGCCGAGCAGGATGACGAACAGCGCCGCGTCGAACAGGGCGGCGTGCCACACCAGGCGGTAGAACCCGGTGCGGCGCAGCACGACGCGCAGGGCCAAGGTCAGCAGCAGGGCCACCACCGCCCAGGCCAACAGCGCCGGCAGGAATACCCCGTACAGGTCCAACTCGCCGATCATGCCGCCTGCTCCAGCCGCACAGTAGGCGCAGCGCCGTCCAGTGCGTCGGGGAATAGGCCCAGCCTTATACCGACCAGCCCCCGCAGCATGTCGTCACGCGCGGTGCCGGGCGGCAACCAGGTCGCCTCCACCAGAACCCGGTCCAACATGGCGAGCGGCAGACCCTCCGCACACGCCGGACGGTCGGTGGCGCGCGCAAGGAATGTCGCGGCGATCCCGTCGAGCACAGCATCGAGGCTGGACAGGAAAACAGGCGGCAGGTCGTGCCGAGCGCGGCGCAGGTCTACGACGTTCAGGCCGATGCGGATCGCAGCCATCATCTCGGGCCAGGCGTCGCCGGACGCCAACCGCGGCGCCAACTGGCCAGCACGGTCCAGCAACAGGCTGGCGAACACTGCACGGTTGCCCCGGCCACGCTGCTCGGCGGCCTGGGCGATGGCGGACCATGTCGCGCGCATCAGCCGGCGAGCTACCCACTGCGGCTGGACCACCCGCGCCAGCGCCGTGATCGCCGCGCCGAGCCACATCCCGCCGACCAGCGCCAGCCCTGCGTTGAAAAACCCGGCGAAATCGGCGGTGAAGCGGCTTTGCAACGCCAGCAGCGTCGGGATGTTGGCAGCCAGGGCCAACCCGATCAGCGCGTTGGCCGGGTTTGCGGCAATCACTCCCGCGGCGAGCAGCACGGGCGCCAGCAGCAGCACCAGCGTCTCGTATTCCTGCGCCAGGGGTAGGATCGCGAAGATATAAGCCGCGCTGATCAGCAGGGCGACGAGGGTCCATTTGGCAAAAGCCAACTGCGGACCGACGGGGTTGTCGATCGACGCGAAGAAGCTGCACACGACGGCCGCCATCACCGGCAGCGAACTCCCCTCCGGCCAGGCGGTGGCAATCCACGCGAAGCAGCCGATCAGCATCGCCAGAACCGCAGCTGCCGAGGAACGCAAGGCGAGTCCACGATCGACATGCCGCGCCCCCGAGCCGCGCGCGCCATCGACATCCGTGATGGCCAGCACGGGCCGGCCCGGCGCGCCATGGACGTGCCGGGCCAACTCGACGCAATCCGAATGCAGATCGACCAAATCGCCCAGCCGGGTGACGACGTTGGCGTGCAGCAGGGCGGCCCATGCGGCACCTGGGTGCAACGGAGGCGATGCGTCGGCCAGGCTGTGGCGCAACGCCGCAACCTCTGCCTCGGGCGCACCGTCACGCAACCATCGCCGGACGGCGTCCAATGGAACCCGCACGTCGTCGAGGCCACCGCTGCGCTGCAGGGCCGCAAGACGGCTGACGAGGGAGTAGGTCAGCGGTAGCAACAGCAACATGCGCCCGCGCAGCATGGCGGCCCATCGGCGCGCGTTACGGGGCGAGGTGGGATCGAAGCCGAGATGGGATGCGAGGACGTCGATCTCCAGCGTCTCGGCGGCGAGCCTGGCGCGGGGCTCGACCGCCACGGCATCGGTCGGCGCCTGCAGGGTTTCCAGTGCCCACCGACGGGCATGGTCCAGCCAGGTCGACACCCGCGCGGCATAGGCCTTGCCAATCGGGGCTGGGAACAGCAGCGCACCCACCACGGCGGCGCAGACAATGCCGAGGCCGATTTCCTGTACGCGCGCAATCGCCGTGGTGAAGATCGCGCCGGGGTCATCCACGCTGGGGAAGCCGATGATCGGCGCGGTGTAGCCCGCGAGCATGAAGATGTAGCTGTGCGGACGGCGATCCATCAACGACAGGAACAGGCAGGCGCCGGTCCATAGCGCCAACCCGGCCGACAGCATTTCCGGCGACGCGGACAGGTTCGGCACCAGGATGACCGCACCGATGCCGCCGAGCGCCGTCCCCAGCAGGCGATACAACGCCTTCGACAGGGTTGGGCCGGCGAGTGGCTGCGCCACGACATAGACCGTGGTGACCGCCCAATACGGGCGCGGCAGATCGATCCACAAAGCGATGTAGAGCGCGAGGCATGCGGCCAGGAACGCCTTGGCCGAGAACACCCAGGCTTGCAGTCCCGGCATCGTCACGCACCACCCTCGCCCGGCTGCCAGCCGCCGAGGAACACGCGCACGGCCTCCCGCACCCACTCGGCGTGCGACATCTCGAACGACGGCTGCCGCCCGGTCAGCGCGACCCGCAGCGGCGCCGCCGTTACCATGTCGTAGAACATCCGGGCGGCGACCTCGTCCGCCCGCGACGGCGTGCCAGTGCCACCCCGGACTTCCGCCAGTAGACGCACGAGTTGCGGGATCGGGCCGTGCTCGATCTGTTCGGTCAGCATCTGGACCAGGGATGGCGACCGATAGGCCTCCGACAGCAGCACCCGGTTCAAACGTACCATATCCGGCGCGAGCATGACGGAGAGCAAATCCCGTCCTAGCTGCTCCAGCCGCAACCGCAGCGACGCATCGGAGCTGGCCGGGTCAACCGTATGGCGCCAATCCTGGAGCAGATCGCCGATGACGGCGCGGAACAAGGCCTCCTTGTCACCGACCTTCACATAAAGCGTCCGCTTGGTGGCGCCGACCCGCTCCGCGATCTGCTGCACGCTCGTGGCGGCAAAACCTTGGTTGAGGAAAAGCTCCCGCGCGCCTTTCAGGATCTGGTCGCGCAGTCCTGCCGCTTCCTCGCGTGATGGACGGCCGGTTCGGCGCGCACCGGGAGCGGAACACCTTGTGGCGCCAGCGAGAGGGGAATTGATTGACACCGTATGGTATCGTTATCGGCAATTCCCGGTTCAGACAAGAGCATTGCACTCATGTCTCGCTTTAAGGCCTTGCCGCATCCGACATGCTGTCGCCGGAAGTCGGCAACGGAAGCATCTTCTTACTTAAGCGTGAGGCGAACCTGGGACGCTATGGGCCGTGATGCGGTCCATACAAGCGTCGCATCCATTCCGGCACGATCGAGGCCGCCTACGAGACCTCCCCGGGGATGGGAGCGCGACGCTGGGCATGGGTTCACAGGAAGCGTCCGATCGTTGCACAG
>CAXTCJ010000004.1:0-104612 GCA_964242215.1 uncultured Acetobacteraceae bacterium
TTCTGGTCAGCCCGCACTTGCACCAGTTTTGCTTACCAAATGCTTTCCGTCGCGGTGGGATGGCGTGTTTACGAACTCACCGGAAGCGCCTTCGACCTCGGGCTGGTCGGGCTGGCGCAGTTCCTTCCAGTCGTCCTCCTGACCCTGCTGGTCGGCCACGTCGCCGACCGCTACGACCGGCGCCGCATCGTCGCGATCTGCCAAGTCGCCGAGGCCGTGGCTGGCCTGATCCTGGCCGTGGGCGCCGCCACGGGCGCCTTGCCGGTGGCAGGGATCTTCGCCGTCGTGGCGCTGGTCGGGGCGGCGCGGGCCTTCGAATCACCCACGCTGTCGGCCTTGATGCCCGGCCTGGTCGGCGAGGCGCGGCTGCAGCAGGCCAGCGCCTGGTCCGCGTCCGCCAATCAAACCGCCACCATCGTCGGACCCGCCGCGGGCGGCCTGCTATATGCCCTGGGCGCCGCCGTGCCCTTCGCGTTGGCCGCCTTCCTGTTCCTGGCAGCCAGCGTTCTGGTGTCGCTCATCCAGCTGGAGCGCGCCTTGGCCCCGCGTGAGGCGCCCACGCTGCGGTCGGTGTTCTCCGGCATCATCTTCATCTGGGAGAACCCGGCGATGCTCGGCGCCATCTCCCTCGACCTGTTCGCCGTGCTGTTCGGCGGCGCCACCGCTCTGTTGCCGATCTATGCGCGCGACATCCTGCACACCGGGTCGTGGGGCTTGGGCATCTTGCGCGCGGCGCCAGCGGTGGGCGCGTTGACGATGTCGGTGCTGCTGGCCCGCCGCCCGCTGAAACGCCACGCCGGGCGACTGATGTTCGGCGCCGTCGTGGTGTTCGGGCTGGCAACCACCGTGTTTGCGCTGTCCCGCTCGCTGCCGCTGTCGCTCGCCGCCCTAGTGATGCTGGGTGCCGCCGACGTGGTGAGCGTGGTGATCCGCTTCAGCTTGGTGCAGATGCGCACACCCGACGCGATGCGCGGCCGGGTCAGTGCGGTGAACATGCTGTTCGTCGGCACCTCCAACCAACTCGGCGAGTTCGAATCGGGTGCGACGGCGGCGCTGCTGGGTACGGTGCCGGCGACGCTATTGGGCGGCCTGGGCACGATCGCAGTCGCCCTGCTGTGGATGCGGTGGTTCCCCTCGCTGCGGAAAGTGGACCAGCTGAGTTAGCCCTAGCACCGTCGTGCCAAGGCTTGACTCTGGTGTCCACGGCGACCCGCAGACACCGCTCCCCACCCGTGTTGCACGCGGCGGTGCCAAGAACTCGTCTCACGTCACCAGCCCAACCGCGTGGATACCAGGGTCAAGCCCTGGCACGACGTAAAACCCTCCATCGTGTGGTCTGCGCCACGGCGGCCACTAAATGTCGTCAGCTACGGTGACATGAATTGATCCGCACCAATCTTGGCGCAACACTCACCATCGCTCGCCGAGTCGCCGCCGCTCACCGCGGACTGGGACGGGGCCGCGGGACAGACAGATCGAGGGCTACTCCATGGATATGCACGTCACCCCGGCCGAGAGCAGCGTCGGCGACACCATCGCGCCCATCTCGCGCCAGATTTGGGACGCCAAGTACCGCCTGAAGACCACCGACGGCATCCCCGTCGACCTCACCATCGAGGATAGCTGGCGCCGCGTTGCGCGCGCCCTGGCCGTCGCCGAAGCCGACCCGGCCCGTTGGGAGCCGCGCTTCTACGAGGCGCTCGAGGATTTCCGCTTCCTGCCCGCCGGCCGCATCCTGTCCGGCGCCGGCAGCGAACGCCGGGTCACGCTGTTCAACTGCTTCGTCATGGGCGACATCGGCGACGACCTCGCCAGCATCTTCACCCACCTGAAGGAAGCGGCCCTGACCATGCAGCAGGGCGGCGGCATCGGCTACGACTTCTCGACCCTTCGGCCGAAAGGCGCCCCGGTGCGCGGCGTGGGGGCCGACGCCTCCGGACCGCTATCGTTCATGGACGTGTGGGACGCCATGTGCCGCACCATCATGTCCGCCGGCGCCCGCCGCGGCGCCATGATGGCCACGATGCGCTGCGACCACCCGGACATCGAGGACTTCATTGCGGCCAAGCGGGCACCCGGCCGGCTGCGCAACTTCAATCTCTCGGTGCTGGCGACCGACCCGTTCATGGCGGCGGTCGACGCTGATGCCGACTGGCCGCTCGTGTTCGGCGGCCGCACGTTCAAGACGATCCGCGCCCGTGCGCTGTTCGACAGCATCACCCGCGCCACCTACGACTACGCCGAACCCGGCGTGATCTTCATCGACCGCATCAACAACCGCAACAATCTCCATTATTGCGAGACGATCCACTCCACTAATCCCTGCGGTGAGCAGCCCCTGCCCCCCTACGGCGCCTGCCTGCTGGGCTCGATCAACCTGGCCCGCCTGGTGCGCGACCCCTTCACCTCCCACGCGCAACTGGACACCCAGGCGCTGGACCGGCTGGTCGCCACCGCCATCCGCATGATGGACAACACCATCGACGTGTCCGGCTTCCCGCTGGAGGAGCAGCGGCAGGAGGCGGTGGCCAAGCGCCGCATCGGCCTGGGCATGACCGGGCTGGCCGACGCGCTGATGATGGTGGGCGTGCGCTACGGCTCGTTGCAGGCAGCCGAGCTTGCAGGGAATTGGGCCCGCCGCATCAACACCGCCGCCTACACCGCGTCGGCCCATCTGGCGGCGGAGAAGGGCGCGTTCCCGTTGTTCGAACGCGAGCCTTACCTGGCTGGGCAGACCGTGCAGGAACTGGACGACGAGGTGCGCGCGCTGATCGCCGAACACGGCATCCGCAACGCCCTGCTGACGTCGGTTGCGCCGACCGGCACCATCTCGCTGGTGGCCGACAACGTGTCCAGCGGCATCGAGCCGGTATTCGCCCTCGCCTACACCCGCAAGGTGCTGCAGCCTGACGGCACCCGCACCGAGGAAGAAGTGTCCGACTACGCGCTGCGCCGTTTCCGCCTGCAGTTCGGCGAGGACGCGCCGCTGCCGGCGTATTTCGTCACCGCGCAAGACCTGTCCCCCGCCGATCACGTCCGCATGCAGGCCTCCGTGCAGCGCTACGTGGACAGCGCGATCAGCAAGACGGTGAACGTGCCGGAGGACATCAGCTTCGAGGCGTTCCAGGCGGTGTACCTCGACGCCTACCGCAGTGGCTGCAAGGGCTGCACCACCTACCGCCCGAACGCGATCACCGGCTCGGTGCTGGAGGTGAAGCCGGTCGCTCCGGTGGTGCCAGCCCCGGCGCTTGGGCCGACCGCTGTCATGACGGACCTGATGCTGCGGTCCGACAAGCTGATCGGCGCCACCTATAAGCTACGCTGGCCCGACAGCGAGCACGCCATGTACGTGACCGTGAACGATGTCGAGTTGGACGGCGTGCGCCGGCCGTTCGAGGTGTTCGTCAACTCCAAGAACCTCGAGCACTACGCCTGGGTCGTGGCGCTGACCCGCATGATTTCGGCCGTGTTCCGCCGCGGCGGCGAGGTGGCGTTCGTGGCCGAGGAGCTCAAGCAGGTGTTCGACCCACGTGGCGGCCAGTGGAGCAACGGCCACTACGTCCCATCCCTGGTGGCCGCGATCGGCGAGATCCTGGAACGCCACATGCGCGACACCGGCTTTCTGCAGGCCGCCGACCTGCCCGTGGTGGATCGCATGATCGTGCAGCCGGCCGCCGCCGCGGAGGCCCCCGCCGTTGCAACGCATCTCGGCCCGCTCTGCCCCAAATGCAGCCAGCCCGGCCTGGTCCGCGAGGCCGGCTGCCTAAGCTGCATGCACTGCGGCTGGTCTAAGTGCGGCTGACAATCCACCGTCATGCCAGGCCTTGAGCCTGGCATCCACGGGGTTGGGCTCACGACGTCAGAGGAGTGCTTGGCACCGCCGCCTGCAACACGGACACGGCCGGTGTTTGTGGACCGCCGTGGCTACCCGGGTCGAGCCCGGGCATGACGGTCCGGTGGTTTACGCCGGGGCTTTCTCCACGTGATACAGCGGCACCTTGCGCCACCAGAACAGCTTGCCCGCGCCGGCCGCCATCCGCAGCATATGGTTCACCAGCCGCTCCCGCCCCGCCGCCCCGCTGACGGGAACCAATGCGGCGGACACTAGCACCCCACCCACGCCCAACACCGTCTGCACCGCCCCCCGGGCCATGATGTCGGCGGTGCGGATCATCGGGACGGCAGAATGCCTAACGCTGAGCGCCGTATACACCTGGGCCCCGGTGAATTCGCGCGTGGCAAGAAAGCGCAGCTCGGTTCGGCTGGCCGGAATGGTCTCCCACACGCCAGCCTCGGCACACCAGACGAAGCGGCAGCCGCGCGCCTGCAACCGCAGGAACAGGTCCAGATCCTCGCCCCCTGACTTGCCGAACGCCGGGTCGAATGGCTCCGCCTCCGTGAAACACGTCGCCCGGCGCCACAGCGACGACGCGGTGCTGACCACGAACCCGGTGCTGCCCCGCCCCGCGCCGCCCGCGATCACCGGCGTGCCGGACGCGCCGGGCAGCACGCGGGTGTAGCGCGACCCCGCCGGGTCCCAGGACGGAAAACCACGCTCGAACCGGGGGCGCACCGGGCCAAGCACAACATCGGCCTGCGCCTGCTCCAGCGTATCGATCAGGTAGTCCAGCCAGCCCGGCTCCAACTCCAAATCGTCGTCCATGAACGCCACCAGTGGCGCCACGGCGGTCCGCAAGCCGGCGTTTCGCGCGACGGAGATGTTGGGCGGCGTGGCATGCACCCAGCGCACTGGTGCCCCGGACGCGATCAGCCGGTCCGCCAAATCCCGGGCGTGGGCGCTGGGGCTGTTATCGGCGATCACCAGCTCGAACGGGGTGCCCCGAATGGTCGCGTTCCGCAGGCAGCTGTCCACCGCGCGCTCCAGCATCCGGAGCCGGTTGTAGGTGCAGATCACGACCGATGCGACTGGAGGCGCCGACATGCTCATCCCACCCGGGTTGCGCCACTCGCGCCCAGGCGCTGCCGCAACGTGTCACCGAGCCTGATCGCCAAGGCGATGATCGTGAGCGTCGGGTTCGCGTAGCCAGACGTTGGGAATAGTGAACTTCCGGCTACATACAAGTTTTCGGTGCCAAATACCAGACAATCCGGGTCCGTCACCCCATCCGCTGCATCCGCCGCCATCCGCGTGGTGCCGTGGTGGTGGTAGGTGTCCTCCATCTCCGGCCGGGCCGCCGCCTCCCCCTGGTCCAGCCAGGGCGACACCGTCATCTCCCCCCAGCCGAGCCGATGGAACGCCTGGCCGACCGCCTCCGTCAGGCCGCGCATGGTGCGCAGCTCCTCGGCGTGCACGCGCCAGGTCAGCCGCGGCAAGGGCAGGCCGAACTGGTCGCGCTCGTTGGACAAGGTGATGCGGTTTTCCGGGTCGGGGCGCTGTTCGACATGCGCCTTCAGCATGACCCGGCTCGGCTTGAACATCGGCGCCTTGCCGGTGGCGACGCTATGCACAGCCCTCGCCGCGAGTTCCGGGGCGTGCGCCAGTAGCCGCACGCCGCTCGCCGCCAACGCGGCGGGTTTGCGGGTTTGAATCGCCTCCACCACCGCCTTCGCCCGGCTCAGCGCCGACCCCGCGGCATAGTCGTACAACATCAATGCGTTGGCATTCAGGTAGCGCCCGCGTCGCTGCGCCGCCGCCGTCAGGGCCAGCTTCGGCCACACCTTGATGCCCCGCCTACGGAGCTTGCGGAATTGGTTCTGCACCACGCCCGGCACGTCGGTCGCGATGTGCCCCGTGGTGGCGCTCGGATGGTCCTGAAAGAACCTACCAACCAGCCCGCGTCCATTGCCGACGCCCCCCGCCAGCACCGTGTTGGATGCCAGCAGTAAGCGCGGATTGTCGATCCCACCGCCGCACAGCACGAAGATCCGGGCACGAACCCGGCCCTGCTTGCCGCCTTGCCCGCGGATCGTCAGCCCCGTCACCTGGCGGCCGTTGACGTCCATATCGAGGCAGGTCGCGGCGGCATTCACCAGGATGTCCACCCCTGGCTGCCGCAGGAACCGTCGGCCGAGCATCTTGGTGAAGTCCGGCTGCGGCATGTAGTTGGTGAACTTCGCCTGCACGTCGTCGCCGAAACCCGGATCCACTAGGCCGGACCGTGGCCACAGCCGCCCATCGTACACCGCGCCGCCAAGCCCGACGAAGCTTTCCGCGCGGTCGTAGAACGGGGCCAATTGGTCCGCGGTGATCGGCCAGCCGCTATACGGCACCCACTCCCGCCGCTCGAAATCGATCGGGTCGAGCCGCATGCACTGGCCGTACCATAGCTTGGTCGCCCCACCGAAGCCGCGGTTGCGCCCGGCCTCGAACCCCGCGAACGCCCAATCACCGGCCTCCCCGGCGAGCCAATTGCCGCCGCTACGGGACGGATGGCGCCCGCCCGTCTCGACGATCAGAACGTTCAGCCCCCCGGCCAGGTGCGTCGCCAAGGTCAGCCCGGCCGCACCCGAGCCCACGACGCAGATATCGGCGTGGAAGTCCGTCGCGGCGGCGGCGTCGAGGAAATTGATGAGCATAGGTTAAGTGTGGGACCGGCTGCTGCTGCCACCACTCTCTACCCTGTGTAATAAGAAGAGGTAAGCGGCCCAACCGATCGATCCGGTCCGCTTGGGAGGTCCGCCGCATGCCTGTGCGCCAGATGCATCTGATGGCCTACCTCAAAACCGGGCCCACCGCGCTCCACGTGGGCGGCTGGCGGCACCCCGAGGCCACGCTCGACGATATAACGCAGCCGTCCCGCTACCAGCACATCGCCCGTGTGCTCGAGGCGGCGAAGTTCGATGGCTGCTTCTTCGCCGATCTGTTCGGCTTGTACGACGTGCACGGCGGCAGCTTCGACGCCTATGTGCGGCGCGGCGGCCAGATCAGCTTCCTTGACCCGACCGTCGTGCTGCCGGTGATGGCGGCGGTGACCCGGCATCTCGGCCTCGGCGCCACGCTGTCCACCAGTTTCCACACCGCCTACCACCTGGCCCGTTGGCTCGGCTCGCTGGATGCGATGAGCGGCGGCCGGGTTGCCTGGAACGTGGTGACGTCCGCCACCGACCTCGAGGCGCGCAACGCCGGGCTGGCCGAACTGCCGCCGCGCGGCGAACGCTACGACCGTGCCGACGAGGTGCTGGAGGCGTGTTTCGCGTTGTGGGACGGGTGGGAGCCGGACGCCTTCGTGCTGGACAAGCAGGCCGGCATCCTGGCCGACCCGGCAAAGGTGCATTACGCCAACTACGAGGGCCGTTGGGTGCGCACCCGTGGCCCGCTCTCCATCCCGCGCAGCCCCCAGGGCCGGCCCGTGATCATGCAGGCCGGCAGCTCCGACCGAGGCCGGGATTTCGCGGCACGGTGGGCCGAGGTGATCTTCACCATGCAGCGCGGCCGCGACGAGATGGGTACGTTCTACGCCGACATCAAAGCCCGCATGGCCACCCGCGGCCGCGCGCCCGGTGAGTGCGCCATCCTACCCGCGATCTCGGTGGTGCTGGGCGAGACGGAGTCGATCGCGATCGAGCGGGCGGCGTATCTGAACAGCCTGATCGATCCGGAGCTGAACCTTGCCGCGTCCTCCAGCAGCCTCGGTGCCGACCTCAACAAGCTATCGTCGGAGGCGGACCTGGCGCAGTTGCAGGGCAACCAAGGCATGAAGGGCACCGAAGACTTATTCGCGCAAACCATGAAGGCCGAGGGCGTCACCCTGAAACAGGCGGCGGCCAAGCGTGAGATGCGCGAACTGGTCGGCACCGCGAGCCAGGTGGCCGACCATATGCAGGGGCTGTTCGAGGCCGGCATCTGCGACGGCTTCGTGCTGACGCCCACGGTGTTCCCCACCATGTTCGAGCAATTCTGCCGCAGCGTGGTCCCCGAGCTACAAAGGCGAGGCCTATTCCGCAAAGAATACAGCGGCCGCACCCTAAGGGAAAACCTAAGACATTCTCCCTCTCCCCTTGAGGGAGAGAGCCGGGGTGAGGGGTAAGCCCCAAACACACAGCCTGCCGTAAAAGAAATCCTCCCCCGTCCTTCACGGGGGAGGGGGACCATGTGCAGCATGGTGGAGGGGGCGGGGGGCACGGGCCGAGCGCCCCCTCCGTCGGCTGCGCCGCCACCTCCCCCGCGAAGAACGGGGGAGGATAAGGAAGTGCTACCTCCCCACCCGCTCCGATAACCCCGCAGCCTTGCGCACGAAATCCAGCGGCCCGCTGAAATCGAAACTATTGTAAACCGCCGCCAAATGATTGAAATGCGGTGCCTGGGCGAACTGCGCGAACGTCAGCCGATGCCCGGCATAATCCGAATTCAGTAGATCCCGCGCAAACGCCAGCAACTTGCGGCGGTCCTCCGACTGCCAGTTCTCGTTCAGCGTATAGAACTTCCGTAGCCACTCGCCCGAACCAGCCGCCTCGAACGCGGCGCTGTTCGGTGTCACGCAAATCTGCCCGCCGCACAGTTCCCGCGCCGCGTGCATCATCGCCGGCAACCCCGAACAGGCGAACACCCGCCCGGCAAACAGCATCGATTGCTGCGGCATCAACAACCCCGCCGGGCTACGCTCCGCCATCGCGATCGAAGCTGTGAGGTGCGCGTTGATCCCCTCGCGATAGCACACAAGGTCCGCCAGCTTCTCCCGCACGCTCTGCAGCTTGTCGAGCCCGGTCTGCTTGGCGTTCCACAATGCCGCGCCGATCATCATGTCCGCCACGTACATCAGCCGCAGCACGAACGGGAACGCGGAATAACGGTGCAGCGTGCCGCGGATGAACTGTGCCGCGCGCGTGTGCCGATAGAAAAACACGTCCTCCCAAGGGATCAGCACGTCGTCGAACACGACCAGCGCCTCCACCTCGTCAAACCGGTTGGCCAACGGATAATCCGCCGCCGGCCCCCGCCCGGCAAACCCTGCGCGGCACATGTGCTTCACGCCGGGTGCCCCCATCTTCACGATGCAGCCCACCGCGTAGTCGGACATTTTATCGTTCACCCACGCGCCGTAGGTCGGCTTTAGAAACGCCTGGTCGGCATAGGCGGAGGCGGTTTCATACTTCGCGCCGCGGATCACGATGCCGGCATCCGTCTCCCTCGTGACGTGCACCATCAGGTCCGGATCCTGGTCCTGCGGTGCCACCGAGCGGTCCCCCTTCGGGTCGGTGTTCGCGGAGACATGGAACACATCGTTGTCGCGCACGGCCAGGATGTGGCGGTCGATGTTGTCGGCAAAATCCGGGCTGATCTCCGCCAGTACGTCGCGCCCGTCCTGCAGCGACCACATCTCGCCCACCGTCTCGTCGCCGACGCGGGTGACGACGCCGCCGACATCCTTCAGCACTAAGTCGATCGCGTCGACCTTGTCCGCCCAGTCCTTCTGCTCGACCGGCGGCTTGTTGAAGATGGACTTGCGTTCGTTGTCCGCGACGTAGGTCAGCGTGTCCTGGTGGGCGGCTTCGAACGCCATGTCGTACATGCGCGCCTTGATGTCGATGATCGGCCGCAGCGCCGGATGCTTGGTCACATCGGCCACACGCTCGCCATCGATCCACACCTCGCGGCCGTCCCGTATCCCGTCGCGATAGGCCTCACCCGTGCGGATCATCGCGCGAACTCCGGCATAACGCCGCGATCTGCCAGCGCATCCAGTGGCCGTTCCGGATGGATGAACAGCCACAGCACCGCCCCCGCGCCGCCCGCGATCGCGATGCCGAGCAATGCGCCGCTCCATCCGCCCGTCCATTGCACCAGCAACGCCGTGAACACCGGGCCCACGAAGCCCGCCGAGTTGCCCCAGCAATTCGCCCAGCCCGAGACGACGCCGGTGGCGCCCCGCCCCAGATCCTGCGTCGCCGACCAGATCGAGACCTGCGTCAGCCCGATCGCGCCCAGCGAAACGCACAGCAAACCCATCATCAACGGCACGTCCGCCGTGCGGGACGCGGCGATCAACGCCCCCGCGCTGACGACGAAGCCGATCATCGCCGCCGGTACCCGCGCGCGCCAGATCGAGCCCGTTTTGCGCTCGATCAGATCAGCCACCCGGCCGGCCACGAACACCATGACGAACAGCGCCACCCAGGGAAGCGACGCGTAGATCCCCATTTCCTTCAGCGACATGCCCCGCTCGCTCATGAGGTAAGTCGGGAGCCAGGTTGAATAGAAACTCTGCACCAGCACCAGGAAGAAATACTGCACTCCGATCGCCCAGAACCGGAACGAACCGAGGCAACGCAGGAACGAGTTGCGGTCGCCGGCCAATTCCACATCCTGCCCGGCGGCGATGTAGGCTGCTTCCCCCGGCGTGATCCGCGGGTGCTGCTTGGGGTCATCGCGGAACCAAGTCCACCAGGCCAGGCCTAAGACCACGCCGAGCGCACCGAACAGATAGAATGCCCACCGCCAGCCGAAGCTCGCGATCACTAGCGTGGTCAGCGGCGCCGCCGCGATCGGGCCGAGATAGAGGCCGCCGAGCAACACGGAATTGCCGCCGCTGCGCTCCTGCCGCGGGAACCAGCGTTTCAGCGCCATGATGGAGGCGGGCCAATCCGCCGACTGCCCGGCGCCGAGCAGCATGCGGATGCCGATGAACGACCCGACGCCCGAACCGAGCGGCGTCGCGATCGTCAACACGGACCACAGCAGGTTCGCCCAGGCCAAGGCGAGCCGCGGACCGAACTTTTGTGCCAGCCAGCCGGCGGGAACCTGAAGCGCCGCGTAGGTCCACGAGAAGCTCGTCAGGATGAGGGACATCTGGAACAGCGTCAGGCCGTATTCGTGCTGGATGGTCGGCGCCGCTACGACGATCGCCGTGCGGTCCAGCGACATGACGAAGGTGATGGGGCCGATCAGCCCGAACACCATCCACCAGCGCAGCCTACCCGGTCGACTTGCCATCATGGCCCTCCTGTCTCCGTCACGCTATTCTGCGCGTGCGAGGTCGCAAAGGAGAAACCGTGGCAAAATATGAAATCGGCGCGATGCCGGACCAAATCAGCCCCGAAATCGTGGCGCTGTTGGAACAGACGGAATGCGCCACCGTCGGCCATTGGCGCCACTGGGGCTTCTGCGACCGCCGAATCCAGCCGCTGCTACGCAAACGCCGGGTTGTCGGCACCGCCGTGACGGTGATGATCCCCGGCCCGGATTCCACCGCGCTGCATCACGCGCTCGGCCTGCTGCGACCCGGCGACGTCTTGTTGGTGGACCGTTTAGGCGACGACCGCCATGCCTGCTGGGGCGGCGGCGTTACGGTCGCAGCGAAGGCGGCGGGCGCCGTCGCCGGCGTGGTGGACGGCCCATGCACCGACCTCGAGGAAGTGGAGGCGTCCGACTTCCCAATGTGGTCCCGCGGCATCGCCCCGATCACGACGCGGCTGTATGATCTCGGCGGCCGCATCAACATGCCCATCAGCATCGGCGGCGTTGTGGTGATGCCCGGCGACGCCGTGCTGTGCGACGACACCGGCGTTCTGGTGCTGCCGCCGGGCGAGGCCGAAGCCGAAGCGCGCCGCGCGATCGAGACCCAGGCCCGCGGCCTCGCCACCCAGGACCGCGTTGCCAGGGGCGAGAAACTCGGCGCCATCTCCGGTGCCACCGCCAAAGTCCTAGCCTAACCCGCAATCGGCAATTGATCCTCCTCCCGCGTAGCGGGGGTGGGGGACCATGCGAGGCATGGTGGAGGGGGCGGGCAGCACGCACCCTCCCACCATGAATCCCCAGGATCAGCAGAACCGCAGCCGCTGCCCGACCCCGAGTTGCTTCGCCTTCTCCAGCATCGCATGCCCAAGCGCGATGTCCGACAAAGACAGTCCACGATGCCAAAATAGAATACGCTCGTCCTCCGTCTCGCGCCCCGGCTTCAACCCCGCCACGATCTGGCCCATCTCCGCATACAGCGTCTGCTCGCTCAGCTTGCCGGCGTCGACGTGCGGGCGCAACGCTCCCCATTTGCTGTTGGCGCACTGGCCCCAATCGTCGACGATCAGCTTGGACATGATGTCCGTCAGATCGAACTCGACGGCGCTCTGCGTGCCATAGGGCATCACCAGCGCGCCCGGCTTGATCCAACTGGTCTTCAGCAGCGGCTCCGGCTCGACCAGGCGCGAAGCCTCGACGACGATATCCGCCCCCTCCAACGCCGACTGCCAATCCTCGGTGGCGACCACCAGCTTGCCGAGATCCTGCGTCAGCCGCTCGGCAAACGCGTTGCGGCTTTCCGGGCGGCGCGAATGCACACGGATCTCGTCGAAATGGAACAGGCTATCCAGCAACCGCACGTTCCAATAGGCCGAGCCACGCGCACCGATATGGCCCAGGATCTTGCTATCCTTGCGCGCAAGGTATTTCGCCCCGACCGCCGTCACGGCACCGGTACGCATGTCGGTGATGCCAGATGCCTCGATGATGGCCTTAGGCGCACCCATGGTCGGATCCAGCAGCAGCAGGGTCGCGAGCTCGCTGGGGTAGCCGAGTTGATAGTTGTCGACAAAATCCCCCACCACCTTGACGCCGGCCCGGTTGACCTCCGCCCCGATCGCCCCGCGCAGCACGTTGAAATGCCCCCGCGCCACCCCCGGCTCGAGAAACACGCGGGGCTGGATGTAGGTCTGGCCTTCCCCCTGCAGCCGCAACTGGTTCTCGATCGCGCCGATGATCTCGGCATCCGTCAGGTGAAGCTCCTCGACGTCGAACCGGTTCAGGAAATCGATATAGACCGGCGGCATATGCGATGTGGACACTTCTATCTCCGCTTTTAAAGCCCCGGCAAATCCAACCCATGCTCCCGCGCGCAATCGATCGCGCTCTCATACCCGGCGTCCGCATGGCGCATCACGCCGCTTGCTGGGTCGTTCCACAGGACGCGGGCGAGGCGTTGCGCGGCCGCCTCGGTGCCGTCGGCCACGATCACCATGCCGGCGTGCTGCGAGTAGCCGATCCCCACGCCGCCGCCATGATGCAGGCTGACCCAAGTGGCGCCCGAGGCACAGTTCAGCAATGCGTTCAGCATTGGCCAATCGGACACCGCATCCGACCCGTCCCGCATCGCCTCCGTCTCCCGGTTGGGGCTGGCGACCGACCCGCTGTCGAGGTGGTCGCGTCCGATCACGATCGGGGCGGAAACCTCGCCGCTCGCCACCATCTCGTTGAAGGCCAGGCCTAAGCGGTGTCGGTCGCCGAGGCCCACCCAACAGATGCGCGCGGGCAATCCCTGGAAGGCAATTCGCTCGCGCGCCATATCCAACCAGCGATGCAGCGGGGCGTTGTCCGGCAGCAACTCCTTCACGCGGGCATCGGTGCGATAGATGTCCTCCGGGTCGCCGGACAGCGCGACCCAGCGGAACGGGCCAACGCCGCGGCAGAACAGCGGCCGGATGTAGGCTGGAACGAAGCCAGGAAAGGCGAAGGCGTCGTCCACCCCCTCCTCCCGCGCCATCTGGCGAATGTTGTTGCCGTAATCGACCGTGGGCACGCCCATGCGATGGAAGTCGAGCATCGCCCGAACGTGCACGGCCATGGACTTTTTCGCGGCCGACGTCACGCCCGCCGGGTCGCGGGCCCGGCGCTCCTCCCACTCGGCAACGCTCCATCCGCCGGGCAGGTAACCGTTCAGCGGGTCGTGGGCCGAGGTCTGGTCGGTGACGATATCCGGCAGCACGCCGCGCCGCACCAGCTCCGGGAAAACGTCGGCGGCATTGCCCAGCAGTCCGACCGAGACAGCCCGGCGCTCAGCGCAGGCGCTTTGGATGATCCTCAACGCCTCGTCCAGATCGGCGGCCTGCGTATCCAAGTAGCGCGTCCGCAGCCGCATTTCGATCCGGCTCGGTTGGCACTCCACGGCCAGCATGCATGCCCCGGCCATGGTGGCGGCCAGCGGCTGCGCACCGCCCATGCCGCCCAGCCCGGCGGTCAGGATCCAACGCCCCTCGAGGCTGCCGCCATAATGCTGCCGGCCCGCTTCGACGAAGGTCTCGTACGTGCCCTGCACGATTCCCTGACTGCCGATATAGATCCACGACCCGGCGGTCATCTGGCCGTACATCATGAGGCCGCGCCTATCGAGCTCGTGGAAGTGCTCCCACGTCGCCCAGTGCGGCACGAGGTTCGAATTCGCGATCAGCACTCGGGGCGCATCGGCATGGGTCCGGAACACGCCCACAGGTTTGCCGGATTGCACGAGCAGCGTCTCGTCCCCCTCCAGCCGCCGCAGGCCGGCGACGATGCGGTCGAAACTGTCCCAGTCCCGCGCGGCGCGGCCAATGCCGCCGTACACGACGAGTTCCTCCGGCCGCTCCGCCACCTCGGCGTCGAGGTTGTTCATCAGCATCCGTAACGGCGCTTCGGTCTGCCAGGATTTAGCCGTCAACACCGGCCCCCGGTCGGCGCGGATGTGGCGGGCATAGTCCAGCCGGGTCATGTCAGACCTCCTTGCAGGCCGGGTAACACGACGCCCGGCGGCACGATGTCACCCACCATCGCCGTCGCCGCCGCGATGTCGGGCGCCATGGCACGATCGGTCTCGAGCTTAGGTACAACCTCGCGCAGCCGGGCGCGGACATGCTCCAGCGGCGGGCTTGAGCGCAGCGGCGCATGGAAGTCGCAGCCCTGCGAACCGGCGAGCAATTCTATCCCGAGGATCGCCGCCAAATTCGCCGCCATCGGCAGCAGCCGGCGGGCGCCATGGGCGGCCATCGACACATGATCCTCCTGGTTGGCGGAGGTGGGAATGCTGTCGACGCTGGCAGGGGTGGCGCGCTGCTTGTTCTCGGACACCAGAGCCGCTGCCGTCACCTGCGGGATCATGAAGCCGGAATTCAGCCCAGGCCGCGGCGTCAGGAAAGCGGGTAGGCCGGAGAGCGCTGGGTCGATCAGCATGGCAATGCGGCGCTCGGCGATGCTGCCGATCTCGCAGATCGCCAAGGCGATCATGTCGGCGGCGAACGCGACTGGTTCGGCATGAAAATTCCCGCCGGACAGCACCTCGTCCTCCGCCGCAAAGATCAGCGGATTATCGGACACACCGTTTGCCTCCGTGCCCAACGTGGCGGCGGCCTGACGAAGCACATCCAGCGCCGCGCCCATCACCTGCGGCTGGCAGCGCAGGCAGTACGGGTCCTGCACTCGCTCGTCGCCGACCAGGTGCGACTGCCGTATGGCACTCCCCGCGATCAGGCCGCGCAGCGCCGCAGCCGCGTCGATCTGCCCGGCGTGCCGGCGCAAGGCGTGAATGCGCGGATCGAACGGCGTGTCGGAGCCGCGCGCCGCGTCGGTGGACAGCGCGCCGGTCACCAGCCCGGCCTGCAGCAGCGCGTCGGCCTCGAATAACCCGGCCAGTGCAAAGGCGGTGGAGAATTGGGTGCCATTCAGCATCGCCAACCCCTCCTTCGGCCCGAGCACAACCGGCGTCAGCCCGGCCCGCGCCAACGCCTCCGCACCGGGCAGCACTTCGTCGTTCAACCGCGCCTCGCCGTAGCCGATCATCACCGCGGTCATGTGCGCGAGCGGCGCCAGATCCCCGGACGCGCCAACCGATCCCTGCACCGGCACCACCGGTAGCACGCCGCGCGCCAGCATCGCCTCCAGCAGGTTCAGCACGTCCGGCCGCACGCCGGAGGCACCCTGCGCGAGGCTGCATAGCTTCAGCGCCATCATCAACCGCAACACCGCTGCCGGCATCGGCTCGCCCACGCCGGCAGAATGCGACAGCACGATATTGAGCTGCAATTGCGCCAGTTCCTCGGAGTCGATGCGAACCGAGGCGAGCTTCCCAAACCCGGTGTTGATCCCGTACACCGGCTCGCCCCGCGCCAGGATCCGGCCCAGCGAGGCGGCACCAGCCTCCACCGCGCCGTAGCAGGTCGGACTGAGCGCAATGGGCGCGCCGCGGTAGACCCTGCGCCAATGGTCGAGCGGCACCGCACCGGGCAACAGCGTGATCATGCGCCTCTCCAAACACGGCGGTGCAGCGGGTTGAAGCCGATGCGCCAAACCAACTCCGCGGGCGAGCCGATGTCCCAGATGGCGAGGTCGCACCACGTGCCCGCTACCAGCCTGCCGCGGTCGGTCAGGCCCAATGCGGCGGCCGCGTTGCGGGTCACGGCGGCGACGCACTCCTCCACCGTCAAGCGGAACAACGTGGCCCCCATATTCATCGCCAGCAGCAGCGAGGTCATCGGCGAGGAGCCCGGATTGCAATCGGTTGCAAGGGCTATCCTAACTCCGTGACGGCGCAACGCGTCAACCGGCGGCACGTGGCGCTCGCGCAGGGTATAGAATGCGCCGGGCAATAGCACGGCCACGGTTCCGGCGGAGCCCATAGCCGCCGCGCCCGACTCCGAGGCGTATTCCAGGTGGTCGGCCGACAGCGCGCCATATCGCGCCGCCAACGCCGCGCCGCCGCCATCCGAAAGCTGGTCGGCATGCAACTTCACCGGCAAGTGCAGCGCCCGGGCCGCGTCGAACAACCGGGCCACCTGGTCCGGGCTGAAGGCGACGGTCTCGCAGAACGCGTCCACCGCATCCGCCAACCTGGCGGCGGCGATCGCGGGCAGCGCCTCACGGCAGAGGGCGTCGATATAGCCGTCCGCATCGCCCGCATACTCCGGCGGGATCGCATGCGCACCCAAGTAGCTGGTCACGACACTCACCGGGCGCTGGGTGCCGAGGCTGCGGGCCGCGCGCAGCATCCTTGCCTCCGCGGCCGGGTCCAGACCGTAGCCGGATTTGATCTCGACCGTCGTCACGCCCTCGCGCAGCAGTGCATCCAGCCGCGGCAGGCTCTGCGCGACGAGGCCCGCTTCATCAGCGGTCCGCACGGCGCGGACGGTGGACAGGATGCCGCCGCCGGCACGGGCGATCTCCGCGTAACTCGCACCGGCGAGCCGCAGTGCGAATTCTTCCGCGCGATCACCGGCGTGGACGAGATGGGTGTGGCAATCGATCAGCCCCGGCGTGATCCAGCGGCCTTCGCAATCGACCGAGGCTGCCGTGTCATAACCCGGCAAATCCGCCTCGGCGCCGGCGAACACAATGCGGCCGTTCTCGCAGACGATCGCGCCGCCCTCGATGATGCCAAGGCCCGCGCGCTGTGGATCCAGCGTTGCGAGGCGTGCATTGCGGAATACGCTGACGGCCCGCATGCCACCTCCCCGTTGCCCGGCGTCGATGCTTATGTCTATACGTAATCCACGCCGGGCTTGTCCAGCGCCGTGTTGCGGAGGGTTGCGTGACGCATCTGTTCTTTTCGCAAGCTCTGTTGCCGACCGGCTGGACGCGCAACGTACGGGTGGCGGTGACCGCGGGCCGGATCGCGGCGCTGACCGAAGATGCGCCACCGCAGCCGGGCGACGACCGCTACGCCATTGGGCTGCCCGGCTTGCCCAATCTGCACAGCCACGGCTTCCAGCGCGGCATGAGCGGCCTATGCGAAACCCGCGGCCCGGGGCAGGACGATTTCTGGACCTGGCGCGAGGTGATGTACGGTTTCCTCGACAGCATGACCCCGGATGATGTGGAGGCGATCACCGCGCAAGCCTATGTCGAGATGCTGGAGGGCGGCTTCACCCGCGTCGGCGAATTTCACTATCTGCACAATGACCCATTAGGCCAGCCCTATGCTGATCCGGCTGAGCTGACCAACCGGATTGCCGCCGCCGCGTCTGCCGCCGGCATACGGCTCACGTTGCTGCCGGTGTTCTACGCCCATGGCGCCTTTGGCGGCGCCCCCGCGACACCGGGCCAGCGCCGCTTCGTGCTCGATCTCGACGTCTACGCCCGTGTGCTGGAGGCGGCCCGCCGGCACGGGGACGCGGGGGTCGCCCCGCACAGCCTGCGTGCCGTCACACCGGACGAATTGGCGGCGTTGTGCAGTCTCGCCGCGACGGGGCCGATCCACATCCACGTGGCCGAGCAGGTGCGCGAGGTCAAAGAGTGCCTGGCGTGGAGCGGCGCGACCCCCGTGCGATGGCTGCTCGACAATGCGCCGGTCGATGCGCGTTGGTGCCTGGTGCACGCCACCCACATGCTCCCGGACGAGGCGGCGCGGCTGGCGCGCACGGGTGCCGTGACGGGGCTGTGCCCGGTGACCGAGGCCAACCTCGGTGATGGTATTTTTGACGGGCCCGGCTGGCTCGCGGTGGGCGGCCGCTATGGGGTTGGGACCGACTCCAACGTCGCCATTTCAGCGCCGCTGGAACTGCAGCAACTGGAAGCATCGCAGCGCCTGGCCCGCCGCGCGCGCAACGTGATGGCCACGGCGGCCGGACAATCCACCGGGCGCGCCCTGTTCGATGCGGCCTCCGTCGGGGGGGCTGCGGCGCTCGGGGCCGAACTGCCGGCCTTGTCGCCGGGCGCGCCGGCCGACCTGGTGGCGCTCGACGACACGCATCCGAGCCTGCTGCACAAGAGCGGCGATGCGATCCTGGACAGCTGGATCTTTGGTGGCGCGCACCCAGTCATCGACTCCGTCTGGGTCGGGGGCCGTCGGCTGGTGCAGCACGGCCAGCACGTCGCGCGCGAGCAAATCGCCGCACGGTTTTCCACCACGTTGCGCCGGCTGCTCGAACGGTGAGTGCCGCCGCGTCGGCCTCCCCGCCGACCACGCTCACTGCCCGCATCCGCTGGGACATCCAACAACGCATCATGTCCGGTGATTGGCGGCCCGGCACGCGCATTCCGTTCGAGCACGAGTTGGCCGAGCAGTACGGCTGCTCCCGCATGACGGTGAACAAGGCGTTGTCCGCGTTGGCGGAAGACGGGCTGATCGTTCGGCGACGCAAGGCCGGGTCGTTCGTGGCGGCGCCCGTCGTGGAACAGGCGGTCATGGAGATCCAGGACTTTGCCTTGGAGGCAGCTCGTCTTGGCCTGGTTTATCGTTACGAGATCACCGACCGTCGGCTGCGCGCGCTGGATGCAGCCGCCGCCAAAGCTGCAGGGCTGCCGCGGGGGGCCAAGGTCGCGCACGTGCTGTGCCGCCACATCATCGGTGGTCAACCCGCGGCATACGAGGACCGCATCATTTCGTTGGCGGCGGTGCCCGACGCCGCGTCCGAGCGGTTCGACACCGTGGCGCCCGGCACCTGGTTGCTGCAGCGCGTGCCTTGGAACCAAGCCGAGCACATCCTGCGCGCGCGCCGCGCCGACGCTGCACTCGCTCGTCTGCTGGACGTAGCCGTGGGCGAGGCCTGCCTTGTCCTGCAGCGCCGCACCTGGCATCTCGGCGCGCCCGTCACGGTGGTGGACATCACCTTCGCCGGCGAGCGCCAGCAATTGGTCGGCCGCTTCGCACCGTGACCCGGCGTCCTTGCGGGAGGTGCGGCGTTTTGTATAGTCATAATGCGGCGAGAGGAGGTTGGCGTGCGCGATGACATGATGAAGCTCGGAACGTTCATCTACACGTTCGGCTACAACCCCGCGAGCTGGCGACACCCGGGCTCACCCGTCGATGCCAGCAACAATTTCGCGCACATGTTGAACGTCGCCAAGATCTCCGAGCGCGGCAAGTTCGATTTCGTCTTCCTGGCCGACTCGCCGGCGGCCGGCGTCGGCAGCATGGAGGCGTTGAAGCGGCTGCCGAACAAGATGAACCGGTTCGAGCCACTCACCCTGCTCTCGGCCTTGGCCGTGTCCACCGACCACATCGGCCTGGCCGCGACATTGTCCACCAGCTACTACGAGCCATACAATGTCGCACGCCTATTCGCCTCGCTCGACCATCTGAGCGGCGGACGTGCCTGCTGGAACGTTGTCACGTCGGACCACCAGGAAACGGGTTACAACTACAACCGCGAGGGGCTCGACCCGCACGAACTGCGCTACGAGCGGGCGCGCGAGTTCGTCGAGGTGACGTTCGGCTTGTGGGACGGATGGGAGCGCGACGCGCTGGTGCTCGACCGCGAGGCCGGGCTGTATTTCGACGATGAGAAATTCCATGTGCTCAACCACAAGGGCAAGCACTTCCAGGTCCGCGGGCCGCTGAACATGGCGCGCTCGCCGCAGGGCCGTCCCGTCATCGCGCAAGCCGGTGGCTCGCCGGCCGGGATCGAATTGGCGGCGGAGACGGCGGAGGTGGTATTTAGCCTCACCTCCACGATTGAGAAGAACCGGGCGTTTTACGAGACGCTCAAGGGTCGCATGGCCCAATACGGCCGCCCCCGCGACGCGCTGAAAGTCATGCCCGGCATCATGGTGCATGTCGGCGAGACGGAGGCGGAGGCGCA
Source organism: uncultured Acetobacteraceae bacterium (assembly GCA_964242215.1). GTDB lineage: Bacteria > Pseudomonadota > Alphaproteobacteria > Acetobacterales > Acetobacteraceae > LMUY01. Next base: position 20,212 of record CAXTCJ010000004.1, read on the forward strand.
GGCCAAGGTGCAGTTCCTGGCCGACAATCTGCACCCCGCCGTTGGCCTGCAGATGCTGTCCGAGTTCCTGGAAACCGATCTGTCGGACGTGCCGCTCGACAAGCCGTTCCCGCGCGAGCGCCTGCCCGCGAGCCCCAAAGGGTCCAAGGCGCTGTTCGAAGTGCTGACCGAATTCGTCATGCAGGGCCACACCGTTGGCGAACTGATCCGCCTGTATGCCGAGAAACAGACCGGCAACGGCATCAAGGGTACGCCGGCGCAGATCGCCGATTTCATGCAGGAATGGTTCGAGGGCGGTGCCGCGGACGGCTTCATCCTGCTGATGCCGACGCTGCCGTCGGCGCTGGAGGATTTCGTGCGGCTCGTGGTGCCGGAACTGCAACGCCGCGGCTTGTTCCGCCGCGAGTACGAAGGCAAAACCTTACGCGATCATCTCGGCCTGGCCGAGCCCGTCAACCGCTACACCGCCGCGCGCGCCGCCACGCTCGCCCGGTCGGCATAGGAGAGCCTTCTCATGAATCGCCGCACCTTGTTCTCCGCAGTTGCTGCCGGGCTGCTTGCACTCGCCCCGATAGCGCATGCCGATGTGTTGGCCGACGTGAAGGCGGCCGGCGTGATGAAGGTCGGTACCGAGACGGAGTTCGCACCGTTCGACTACATCGACGCCGGCGAGCATGTCGGCTTCAACGTCGATCTGTTCGACGCGATCGGCAAGCAAATGGGCGTCAAGATCCAGTGGGTGACGTTGCCATGGGACGGTGTGCTGCCTGGTCTGGAAACCAGCAAGTTCGATATCGTGGCCGGCCCGGCGATCATCACCAAGGCGCGGCTGGAGCGCTACGTGTTCTCGGTGCCGATCGCGGAGGGCACGGTGACCCTCGCCAAGCGGGCCAGCGACAAATCGTTGACCAAGCCCGCTGACATCGCCGGCAAGCAGGTGGGCAGCGGGCGGGCGTCGAACCAGCTGACGCAGCTGAAGGAGTACGCCGCGACGCTGTCCCCGGCGCCGACGGTGCGCGAATATTCGGGCGCGAATGAGGGCATGGCCGACCTGGCGAATGGCCGTATCGTCGCTTACGCGTTGTCGCTGCCGAACGCCGCGGCCGCGGCGAAGAAGCGTCCGGACATTTTCGCCGTGGTGAACCCGCCTTTCGGCCAGAAAGCCTATTTCGGTTACATCGGCCGCAAGGACCCGGCGTCCGCTAGCCTGATGGATGCCGTGGATACCGCGATCGACAAGATGAAGGCCGATGGCAGCATGGCGACGCTGCAGCAGAAATGGTTCGGCACCACTTTCGACATGCCCGCGAAGATAACCGACCCCGCTGCCTGACAGTGACCTGGGCGCTCTTCCGCCTGTTGGTGCAAGCCGCAGGAGTAACGGCGCTCATCAGCCTGGCCGCCATCGCGATTGGCATCCTGATCGGCGTTGCCGTGTGCGGCGCCGCGATGGCGCGCACGCCGTGGCTGCGCCGCCCCGCGCGGATCTACGTCAGCTTCTTCCGCGGCGTGCCGCTGCTCGTGCTGCTATTGCTCTGCTACCACCTGCTCCCGGCGATCGGCCTCAACATCACGGGCCTGGAAGCCGCGATGCTAGCGCTTTGTCTTTGCACCGCCGCATACCAAGCGGAGAACCTGCGCGGCGGCTTCCTCTCGGTACCCGCAGGCCTGAAAGAAGCAGGCGAAATGGTCGGTATGTCCGCCGCCCAGCGCTTCCGCCGCATCGAGGTGCCGATCGCTATCCGGTTGACCATCCCAGCGATGGTGAACGAGGCAATCGCCATCCTGCACGCCTCCGCTCTGATCTCCGTCGTCGGCGTGATCGAACTGACCAAGACAGCGCGCGACATGTCGGCGAGCACGTTCGAGCCGCTCCCGATCTATGCCTGCGCCGGCTTGTTGTATCTGGTGTTGACCACGTGGGTCGCCGGTGCCGGGCTGCTGGCGGAGCGGTGGTTCCAGGTGCGCGCGTGACCTTCGACCCGGCGGTGCTCGTCCCCTACCTGCCCGCGCTCGGCGTGGCGTTGTTGACGACGCTGTGGTTGTGGCTGGCCGGGCTCGCGGCCGCGATCGTGTTCGGGCTGCTGATCGCCGTGGCGCGGCTGCATGGCGGCCCGGTGGCGAATTGGGGGCTCGGCGCCGTCGTGCAGGTGGTCCGCGGCACGCCGTTCCTGGTGCAATTGTTCCTGCTGTACTTCGGTGGGCCCTATTTCGGGTTGACGATGGATCAACTCCCCGCCGGCTTGCTCGCGTTGTCGGTGTTCGGCGCCTGCTACATGAGCGAGGTGTTCCGCACTGGCTTGCGCGCCGTGCCCCGCGGCCATCTCGAGGCGGCGGAATGCGTTGGGCTAACACGGTGGCAGACGCTGCGGCGCATCACCCTGCCGGAGATGTTGGTGCTGGTACTGCCGCCCGGCACCAACATCGCCGTGGGCTTGATCAAGGAAACGGCGGTGCTGTCCATCATCAGCGTCCCGGAACTGACGGCGGTGACGAGCGAGATCGGCTCTGAAACCTACGCCTTCGTGGAGGCGCTGACCGCGCTCTCGCTGTGTTACTGGGGGCTGGTGGAACTCGGCAGCCGCGCGGGCCGAATGTTGGAACGCCGGCTCGCCGTATTCCGGTTCGCATGACCCTACCTGCCGTTGCGATCACCGGGCTGATCAAGCGGTTCGGCACGGCCACCGTGCTGGACGGCGTCGATATGGTGGCGCCGGCGGGGTCGGTGACGTGCCTGATCGGCCCCTCCGGCTCGGGTAAGAGCACGCTGTTGCGCTGCGTGGCGTTGCTGGAGCGGCCGACTGCTGGGTCGATCACGGTGGGGGGCCGGCCACTCGGTTTTCGCATGGAGGGCGATCGGCAGGTGGCGCTGCCCGCGGCGCAGACCCGTGCCGTGCGCGGCGACATCGGTATGGTGTTCCAGCAGTTCAATCTGTGGCCGCACATGACCGCGTTGGGCAACGTCGCCGAAGCGTTGCGCACGGTGCGCCGCTTGCCCCGGCCCGAGGCGGAGGCGCGGGCGGTGGCGCAATTGAACAAGGTGGGCCTGGCGGCGAGCGCCAAGAAATACCCGGCGCAGTTATCGGGTGGACAGCAGCAGCGTGTCGCCATCGCGCGGGCACTGGCGTTGGAACCGAAGCTGATGCTGTTCGACGAACCGACGTCGTCGCTGGATCCCGAGCTGACCGGCGAAGTCCTGAACGTCATGCGCGGCTTGGCGGAGGACGGCATGTCGATGATCGTGGTGTCGCACGAGATCGGCTTCGTGGCCTCGGTCGCGAGCCACGTCGTGTTCCTCGATCACGGGCGCGTCGTGTTGAGCGGGGCGCCGCGGGAGGTGTTTGCCCGCCCCAGGCATGCACGCATCACGCAGTTTTTGGAGACGCATGTGGATCTGGAGGCGGGGCGATTGTTGCAGTGATGGTGCGTTGAAGTTCCCTCTCCCCTTGAGGGAGAGGGCTGGGGTGAGGGGGAGCGGGTGGCGAGGACCCTCCCGGTGGGAACGAACAATGGGCTACACTTGTGGCGGGGTCACCCCTCACCCCGACCCTCTCCCTCAAGGGGAGGGGAAGAAGATCTATTATAGGTCTCGCCTAAGGGCGCTTTCGTGCCAGCGATGCAGGATCAGCCACGATACCAGGCTTAGCACGCCGTAGATTGCCACGCCGCTCAGCGAGAGCAGCACCAGGGCGGCATACATGCGCGGGATGTCCAGGCGGTAGCCGCTTTCCAGGATGCGGTAGGCAAGCCCGGTGCCCGCGGTGGCCGTGCCGGCGGTGAATTCCGCGACGACGGCGCCGATCAGGCTCAGGCCTCCCGCGATGCGCAACCCGCCGAGGAAATACGGCATCGCGGCCGGCAGGCGAAGATACCACAGCACCTGGCCTCGCCGGGCGCGATACAGCCGCATCAGGTCCAGCATGTTGGGATCGACCGAGTTCAACCCGAGCGTCGTGTTGGACAGGATGGGGAAGAACGCCACCAGCCAGGCGCAGATCAGCAACGCGAGTTCGGTGTTGCGGACATAGATCAGGATCAGCGGGGCGATCGCGATCACCGGTGTCACCTGAAGGATCACCGCGTACGGAAACAAGCTCGCCTCGATCCAGCGGGACTGCGCGAACAGCACGGCAAGCCCGCCGCCGCCGATCACCGCGGCGGCGAGGGCGAGCCCCGTCACCTGCAACGTGACCAGCAACGAGCCGGACAGCGTTGCCCAGTCCGCCACCAATTTGGTCGCGACCTCCCACGGGCCGGGCAGGATGTAGGGCGGAATGTCGTTCAGCCGCACCACCGCCTCCCATGCCAACAGCACGGCCACGCCCACGAGCAGCGGCAGCGTGGCGAGGAGTAGGCGCGTCCTACGCATGCGCCATCGCCCGCTTCAGCGCCGCCGACACGGTGCGGCAGTCCGCGACATAGGCAGGTGCGGTGCGGTAGTCCTCATCGCGGCCCACCGGAGGCTGCACGGGCAGGTCGGCTACGACGCGGCCGGGGCGGGGGGCCATGACCACGATGCGGCTCGACAGATAGACGGACTCGTACACGCTGTGAGTGACGAACACGACCGTCAGCCCGCCCGCTGACCACAGCGCCAGCAGATCGTCGTTCAGCCGCGCCCGGGTGATCTCGTCCAGTGCGGCAAACGGCTCGTCCATCAGCAGCACATTGGGCCGGGTCGCGATGGCGCGCGCGATCGACACCCGCATGCGCATCCCGCCGGACAGTTGTCGAGGATAGGCCCGCTCGAACCCGGCCAACCCGACCCGGCCGAGCGCTTCGGCCACGCGCGGCTCGGCCTCCCGCCGGGGCACGCCTGCCATCTGCAGAGGCAAGCGCACGTTGCCCCACACCGTGCGCCACGGCATGAGCGTCGGCTCCTGGAACACGAAGCCCAGCCGTGGCGGGCCACCCTCCCACGCCACCGACCCGGCACTCGGAGCAGCCAGCCCGGCGATCAGCCGCAGCGCCGTGGACTTGCCGCAACCGGACGGGCCGAGCAGGCTGACGAACTCCCCCTGCCGCACCTCTAGCGCCATTCCCGCCAGCGCCACCGTGCCGTTGGGAAAGGTTTTGCCTACGTCTCGTAGTTGCAGCAGCGTCCCCGCCACGCGTTACGGCGCCAGCCCGTAGCGCTGGTCGACGAACTGCAGCGTGTAGGCCTTGTGATAGTCCAGATCGGCCTTGTACAGCCCGGCCTGCACCATGGTGTCGAAGAACCCCTTCCACCGTGCATCGGTCATCGCCCCCAACCCCAGCGTCTTGCTGTCACCGGAATCGACGATGCCGTTTTCCCGCATTACCTTCACGGAATTGTCCAGCACGTCCTGCGTGATGTCCGGATTGTCCTTGCGGATCAGCGCGTCACCCGGCGCCGGGTCGGCCATGTAGCTGCGCCAACCCTCGATCGACGCCTCGATGAACGCGCGCACCACCTCGGGATGCTGCTGCACCATCGCCGACCGTGCCAGGATCACCGTGGAGTAGCCGTCATAGCCGTTATCGGCCAACAGGTTTACCACGGGCTTGAACCCGCCCGCCTTCTCGATCTGGTACGGCTCGGACGACACGAACCCGATCTCGATCGCGGTCTTGTCCGCCAGGAACGGCGCCACGGAGAAGTTGTACGGCCGGATCTGGCTATCCGTGAACCCGAACTTCGCCTGCAGGAACAGCCACGACCCGGCGCGGTTCGCGGTCGAGATCATAATAGGCTTGCCCTTCATCTCGGCGATCGTGTCGGTGCCCGAGCCGGGGTGCGAAATCAGCACCTCCGGATCCTTCTGGAAGAACGCGGCCACCGCCAGCACCGGAATGCCCTGCTGCGCCATCGACATCGCGGCGAAGCTGCCCGACGACAGCTGGAAGTCCACCACCCCCGCCGCCACCTGCTGCGGCGGATTGACCTGCGGGCCGCCCATCCGGATCGTCACGTCCAGCCCGTGCTTTTTATACAGCCCCTGCGCGAGCGCCTGGTAGAACCCGCCATGCTCCGCCTCCGCCAGCCAGTCGGTGCCGAACACCACTTTCGTCTGCGCGCGGGCCATGCCCGGCAGGCTCAACAGGCAGGCGGCGAGGGCGGCGAGAATGGCGCGCGGCATGCATGGTCTCCCGATCGTGCGCACACGCTAAATCATCCACTCCGCGACTGCGAGTGGTCTACCCGGCGGCCGCGACCGTCCCGCGCAAGCCCGAGCGCTCGACCGCCCGCGCCACGGTGCCATCAGCGCGCGCCCGGTCCATGAAGTCCTGCAGGAACGGCATCGCTTGCGCCCGGCCCTTGGGAATGGCGGCACCGAAATGCTCCAGCCCCCACTGCCCGGCAATCACGTGGGAGCCCGGAACGCTGTCCGACAGCTGGAACAGGATCGCGTCGTTCGTCGAAAACGCGTCGATCTTGTGCTCGGCGAGCAGCTCTCCGGCCAGTTTCAGCGTAGCCACCGGCTCGATGGCCAACTGTGGATAGATCGGCTGCAACTCCTCCGCGGTGCTGCTGCCCTGGCTCACCCCCACATGCAGGCCCGGCCGCTTGAAATCTGCCAACTGCGTGAGCGGCGAGCCGGCCGGTACGAGAAAGCTTTTCGCCACGTCCAGGAATGTCCGGGAGAAATCCAGCGTTCTCGCGCGCTCGGCGGTCGCGTTCGTGAAAATGACATCGACGTCGCCCGCCGCCGTGGCCTTGAGCAGGGGATCGTTCGCCGGAAAGATCACCGGCTGGAACGGCACGCCCAACTCGGCCGCCAACGCGCGGCCCAGATCGTAGCCGACGCCCTTCGCCTCCGCCGGCGTCGCCCCTTCGATGATGGAGGAGGGGCTGCCCCGATACACCCCCACCCGCAGCGCACCCGTCGGCGCCATCGCATGCTGCACCTCGGCACTGGGCGCCGCCTCGGCTTGCGCCAGTGGTAGTGCCAACGCCAGGAATCCGAACAGCAAGGTGGCGCGTCGTGTCATGGCGGTTTCCCGTGGTGATGCACCCGAACGAGGGCGGGCGGATAGCGTCGGCCGGTTCGCGCGGTTCGGCAATCGGGCCCGGCCAGGGCGGCCAGGCCCACACTGTTCGCCATCCACCCGACGAAGAGCGCGTCTTCCACCTTCTCACCACGCTCTAAGCCCGTGCACACTTCATCGATGTGTTTCGCGCTACCGCGTGGATACCAGGGTCAATCCCTGGCATGACGGTGCCTTTGCTATAGCATTCCGCCTTTGCGCCCGACCGCCGCGCCCAGCCGTAGCCGCAGGGCTTGCAGCTTGATGAAGCCTTGCGCATCCACCTGGTCGTAGGCGCCCTGATCGTCCTCGAACGTCACGACGCGGGCGGAATACAGGCTGTTCGGGCTCTCGCGGCCAATCACGGTCACGTTGCCCTTGTACAGCTTCAGGCGCACCACGCCGGATACGCTGCGCTGGCTCTCGTCGATGGCGGCCTGCAGCATGCGGCGCTCCGGGCTGAACCAAAAGCCGTTGTAGATCAGCTCGGCATAGCGCGGCATCAGCTCGTCCTTGAGGTGGGCGGCCTCGCGGTCCAGCGTGATGCTCTCGATGCCGCGGTGGGCGTGCAGCAGGATGGTGCCGCCCGGCGTCTCGTACACGCCGCGGGATTTCATGCCGACGAAGCGGTTCTCCACCAGGTCCAGCCGGCCGATGCCGTTGATTTTGCCCAGCTCGTTGAGCCGGGTCAGCAGGCTGGCGGGGGACAGGCGGACGCCGTCGATCGCCACCGCATCGCCGCGCTCGAACTCCATGCTGATCACGGTGGCCTGATCCGGCGCGTCCTCGGGGCGGATGGTGCGCTGGTAGACGAATTCGGGCGCCTCCTCCGCCGGGTCCTCGAGCACCTTGCCCTCGCTGGAGCTGTGCAGGAGGTTGGCGTCGACGCTGAACGGGGCCTCGCCGCGCTTGTCCTTGGTGACCGGGATCTGGTTCTGCTCGGCGAATTCCAGCAGGCGGGTGCGGCTGGTGAGGTCCCACTCGCGCCAGGGGGCGATCACCGTCACGTCCGGCTTCAGCGCGTAATAGGCGATTTCGAAGCGCACCTGGTCGTTGCCCTTGCCGGTCGCGCCGTGGGCGACGGCGTCGGCGCCGACCATCTCGGCAATCTCGATCTGCCGCTTGGCGATCAGCGGGCGGGCGATCGAGGTGCCGAGCAGGTATTGGCCCTCGTACAGCGTGTTGGCGCGGAACATCGGGAACACGAAGTCGCGCACGAACTCCTCGCGCACATCCTCGACGAAGATCTGCTTGACGCCGAACATCTCGGCTTTCTTGCGGGCGGGCTCCAGTTCCTCGCCCTGGCCGAGGTCGGCGGTGAAGGTGACGACCTCGCACTTGTAGGTGGTTTGCAGCCAGCGGAGGATCACGCTGGTGTCCAGCCCGCCGGAATAGGCGAGCACGACCTTTTTCACATCTCGCACGGGCATGGCAGGGTGGGTCTCCGATGGGGGCAAAGCTCGCGCATAGCCCCGAAGCGAGGGAGCAGCAAGCGGATGCGTAGGGCGTGGATGGCGGCGTGGGTGTTGTTGGCCGGTGTGGCTGCTCACGAAGGCCGGGCGCAGCCGGTGCTCGACCCGGCGGCGGTGCCGGGTTTGGACGCGGCCGGGCGCGCGGCATACTCCGAGTGGCTGCTGACGGGCACGCCGCGGGCGTTCGCTGTCGGCAGCAATGGCAAGATGGGGTGGTATTCCGGCTGGTATACGGGGGCCAAGACGGTCGAGGAGGCGGGCCGACGGGCGGTCCAGCTGTGCACCGACCATGGCGGGACCGACTGCCGGCCCTATGCCGAGGATCTGTCGATCGTCTGGCCGGGCCGCGAATGGCACCCGGCGCCGCCGCCCGGGCCGCTGGTGGACACGATCAACTATGGCTTCGTGCCGGACGACCACTTCCTGTGGCACGGCCCGGCGGCGGCGCGGGGGGTGGTGGTGTGGGCGATCGGCTCGCAGGCCAATGTCGACCTGCGCGGGTTGCAGCCGCCGCCGTATGTGCGCGCGTTCAACGACGCCGGGTTCGACGTCATCCGGTTCGACCGGGCGCCCCAGGTGGACAACGCCATCCGTGCCGCCGGGTGGCTGCGGGACGAGCTGCCGGCGTTGCGGCGGTCCGGCTACCGGATGGTGGTGGCCGCGGGGGATTCGCGGGGCGCCTGGACGTCGCTGCAGATGCTGGACACGGCGGGGCTGGCCGATGTGGTGATCGCGATCGCTCCGGCGGCGCATGGGTCGGGGGCGAGCGTCAATCTGTCGGCGCAGGACGACGATCTGCGGGCGCTGATGGGGGACGCCCAGCCATCCCGCACCCGGGTGGCGATCGCGCAGTTCACCGGCGACACGTTCATGTCGGATCCGGAGACGCGGGCGCAGCTGTTCCAACGGTTGAAGCCGAAGGAGGCGGCGTTGCTGGTGATCGACCGTCCGCCGGGGCTGAACGGCCATGCCGGCGGGATCGGCAGCACGTTCAGCCTGCGCTATGGGCCGTGCCTGCTGCAGTTCGCGACGGCGGCCAATCCGCCGTTGGTCTGTGGCGACGCCGAGTAGGCGTCAACCTGTGGCGACCCGAGTAGGCGTCAGTCTGTGGCGACCCCGAATAGGCGCCACAGCATGACGCCGAGCACGAGCATCCCGCCGGCATCGGCCGCAAAGATGGCGCGGTATCCGATGGTTTCGATGCCGCGGGCGCAGACCAGGGCGCCGAGGGCCTGGCCCATGAACAGCATGAACGCGAAGCCGGAGGTGGCGGTGCTGCGCGCGCCGGGCAGCAACTCGGTCGCTCGGGCTTGGAGCACGGAGTGGAGCATGAAGTAGCCGAGGCCGAGCAAGATTTCGGCGGGGACATATAGCAGGGGGGTGGTGCCGCTGGCGGCGAGCGCCATTCCAGTGGCCGCTACGAGCCCGCCGGCGATCACCAGGCCGCGCTCGCCCAGCCAGGGAATGATCCGTCTGGCGGTTCGGATGTAGATTAGCGTGCCGAGGCCGAAGCACGCCAGCACGAGCCCGGCGACGGCATAGGACAGTCCGAACTGCTCGTGCAGGAACGGCGCGATGAATGGCACGGTGCCGGTGAAGACCACGCCATCCCAGGCGGTGAGCAGCAGCAGGTTACGCGGACCGCGCTTGACCAGCCGGGCATAGCTGCGCGGCGGGGCGGCGGTGGCGGGTGCGGGCGGGAGGCGGCGCAGGTGCCACAGGACGCTGGCGGCGAGGGCGAGTGCTGCGGCGGCGAGCACCAGGAACACGCCGCGCCAACTGATGAACTGTCCGAACGCGCCGCCGATCGGCCCGGCCAGGATTTGCGCGAACACCACGCCACCCAGGAACCGGCTGAGCGTGATCTGCCGATCCTGGTAGGGGGTGGCGTCGGCGATATAGGCCAGGCAGACCGGGATCAGCCCGGCACTGGCGCCGCCGGACAAGGCCCGCAACAGGGTCAGTGATTCGAGATCGGGTGCGAAGGCACAGCCGGCCGTCGCTGCGGCATAGGCCACCAGGGCGCAAGTCAGCACGCGTGCCTTGCCGACCCGGTCGGCGACTGGGCCGATGACGAGCTGCAGCATGCCATAGGGGATCGTGAATGCTGCCAGGACGACGGCGACCAGTGGTATTCCGACATGGAAGTCGCGTGCGATCACGTCGAGGAGCGAATCAACGACCCGTGCCCCAGAGGACGACAGGAAGCCCGCTGCGGCGAGCAGGCCGATTGGCAGGGTGCGGGACGTGATTACGTTCATTATTTGGGTAAAGCGTCGGCTCGGTGCGAAACGCAAGCGCAACGATCGAGCGACTGGATCGGAATTTGATACGGAGTGGCCCGCTAGGCCGAGCGGAGGAAATCGACAGCTGTTTTCAGCGCGCCATAGCAGTGTTTTCGACTGCTCGGCTTGGGCGCCGCAATCAAACCGTCGCAACTGTAAAAAACGCGTGAATAGCACGGTAACAGCTGAAGATCATCACGACTGTGCCTTTTGGACACCTCTGGCACTGTCGTCCGGCCCGGGTTGACAATCCTTTACAGCTTCTGACGTGGCTCTCGGCGCGTGGATGCTATCCTTCGTCCCTGTATGGAGGAGAGTTGAGATGTCAGGGTTCTCGTCGACGGCGATCATTTCCAACCGAGGCATGGCGTCAATCGATGGCGACGATCAGGGCCGGGTCAACGCGGACGAGCCCGCTTTCGTCCCAGAGCCGGGCCGCGGCATCGCAGTCGGTGTGTTCCTGAGCGTCCCGCTGTGGCTTTTGCTGGCTTGGACGGTGCACGCGTTTAGCTGAGGCAGGCTTGAGTCAGCCTGGTCTGGTTCAATCGGGCGCGGACGAGTCAGGCGCGGGAGAACTCCGGCTCGGCTGTCAGTTCGCGTGCGTTGCGTAACAACTGATCGGCGCGGAACGGCTTGCGCAGGACGATCACACGGCCCGGAACGTTGGCAAGACTGGCCTCATCGGCGTCGCCCGTGACGATGAGGGCCCGTGTCCCTGGCTGCAGGTCGCGGGCAACCGCAATCAGTTGGGCGCCATTCATCCCGGCCATGACGAAATCGGTGATGAGTAGATCGAAGCGCTCCGCACCCCGCAGCCACACCAGCGCCTCCTCGGGGCCGGACGCGCGCCTTACCCTGAAGCCGCCTTGCACCAGGAGATCGCCGAAGAGTTCCAGCAGGTCGGGTGTGTCCTCGACAAGCAGGACGTTCGGCTGCGTCGTCGCGTGCCAGTCGATGGGCGTAGGCTCGGCGGCGGCTGCGGGCAGCCAAAGCTCGGCGGTGGTGCCCTTGCCGTCTGAACTCCGCAACCGCAACTCGCCGCCGGACTGGCGCGCGAACCCGTCGGTCATGGGCAGGCCCATTCCAAGCCGCAGCCGGGCGCCCTTGGTCGTGAAGAACGGTTCGCGGGCCTGCTTTGCGACATCATCGGACATGCCGTGTCCGGTATCGCTGACCGTGAAAACGACGCAGGGGCCGGGTGTCGGTCCGGTCGCTTGCCCGAATTCGCCGGCGAATGCGCGTACAGTGACGGTGCCACCTTGCGGCAGCATGGCCTCGTGCGCGTTGAAGCAAAGGTTTAGCAGCGCAAGCCGTATCTGGCCTTGGTCGGCGAAGGCGGGTGGGGTGCCGGGCTCGACTTCGGTCACGAGGGTGCTGCCGAGGCTGCTGGGGCCTTCGAAGGCATCGCGGATGGCACCGAACAGCGGCTCGAGCGGAACACTTTCGGGCCGCAGCATCTGCTTGCTCGTGAACGACAACAATCCGCTCGTCAGGCGGGCGCCGCGCGTAGCGGCATCCATGGCGGCCTTGGCGTGGCCCTGGCCCTCCGGATCTTCGCCGCGGACCAGTTCTAGGTGCCCGGTGATGATCTGGAGCAAGTTGTTGAACTCGTTGGCGATGCCGCTGGTCAGTCGCTCCACGCCCTCGAGGTGATGGTGGCGGCGCATTTCCGCCTGCTCGGCTTCCTCCACCGTGAAATCCTCGATGCTCCCCAGCAACAGCACCTTACCTGCCTCGGCGCTGTCGTGTGCCGCGTTCACCGTCAATCGCAGCGTATGGGGGATGCCCGCAACGATCGTGGTGAATTCCTTGCGCACCGGCACGCCGTCCCGCCGGCAACGCTCGAGTTCGAGGCTGATTTCGGACCACCGCTTGGCACTCAGCACCTCCGGCGGACGCCGGCCGATCACGTCCTCGGGCAATCCGAGCAGCCGCCGAGCCTCGGCGTTCGCGCGCTCGAATACATAGCCGGCCCGGGGATCGTAGCGCAGGCCAAACAGTCCTTGCGCGAGATGATCCAAATACGCCTGCAGCCCGCTGTCGTGTTGGGACACGACGGGCTGGCTTGGCGCGACGTTGCGCCGACGCCGGAGTTCGGCGCGGATCAGCAGCGCGCACATGCCACCCGCCGCCGCCAAGATCGTCGCCAACAGCGCAATCGCTTCCGCAAGCGCGCCCGGCCCCGCGTAAGGGCCTGCCATCGGCATGCTGAACAGGATGCAAATCGAAAGACCCGGTATCCGGCGTACGATGTAGACACGCCTTCCCTCGCTGGGGAGGGTCGGCGCATCGAATACGCCGGGTCCGTTCTTGAGTAGGTACTGGTATGCCGGCGACTTGCTGAAGTCGTAGTCCGGCCCCTCACGCCCCTGAGGATAGCTCGCCACGATTCGGCCATCGGTCGAGAAGATGGCGGCATAGCCGGCCCTGCCGAGATCGTAGGAACTCAGCATCTCGGTCAACAGGTTCGCCGGGACCATGCCGACGACCGCGCCGGCGAAGGAGCCGTCCGCCTTGGACAGCCGCTTCGCGACGATCAGGCCTGGTTGGGTGAAGGGCAACGTGCCCGGCGGGAAGCCGACCGCGAGCTCGTCCGGCTGCTTCGCTTTCAGGGCGCGGAAGAACGGCGCGGCGGCATAGTTCTGTGAGTCGGATGTTGCAGGGACGGACTGGCCATTACCGGCCGCGTCGATGATTTCGAATGGCCCCAGTTCACGCGACAGCCCGGCCGCGCGCAATCCTGCATCGGACAAAACCGCCTCCGGCCGGTTGTCATCGCTGGAAGCGGCCGCCCTTGCATCGGAGAAACTCGTCAGTGCGCGGTCGAGGTCACCGACATCGCGGCCGACCATACGCTCGAGACTGAGTGCGAGATTATTGAAACCGAGCGTCGCCTGGTCCCGCCAACGGGTATGGCTGGCGTTCAGCAACTCGTAATCGAGGGTGATGGCGGCGGCAAAGCTCAACAGTACCCCGCCTGCTAGCATGCTCAAGCTTGGCCGACGCCCACTCAGACCCAAGGTCGTGCTGCTCTCGCGACAAACGGGTTTTTCAATGCGGACAACCAAGCCACAGCCGTCATCGAGTGGCAAGTGTGCAAATCGTCTACACGGACAGGGCTTGTAGCCGGTTTAGCAAATCCTGCCGCTTATAGGGTTTGACAAGAATATCTGCCTTCGGAAGGCCCGGATGCAACAGGTCCTGCTCACTGAAACCCGACGTGAGTAGTATTTTAATTTTCGGTGCCCGGACACTGACCTCCTTGGACAAGGCAAAGCCGTCCATTTCTCCAGGAAGCACGATGTCGGTGAATAACACCGCGAAATCCATGTTCCTATCGAGTTCCTCCAGCGCCGATGCCGCGCTCGAAACGGCGCAGACATCATAGCCGAGCTGCCCGAACATACGCGACACCGTGGCCAAAACCGCCGGCTGGTCCTCAACCAGCAGCGCTCGCGGCCGATCCGGCTTGGCGAGTTGCTCGTCTTCCGCCGTTTTGGCGAGGGGGAGGAACAACATGAACGTCGTGCCCTCGCCGACCGACGTCTGGACCAAGATGTGGCCGCCGGACTGGCGGACGAACCCATCCACCATGCTCAGCCCAAGGCCGCTCCCCGCCCCGACACCCTTGGTCGTGAAGAATGGCTCGAAAATACGCGGCAGCACCTCCGGCGGAATGCCCGTGCCCGTGTCCGAAACGGTGATGACCGTGTATTCGCCGGGCGAAACGTCCTCGATCTGATGTTGCGCCGACGGAAGCCGCACCTTCGACGTCCGGATCGTCACCTGGCCGCCAGGGCTCATGGCCTCCCGCGCATTGAGCGCCAGATTCACCAGGGCCGTCTGCAGCTGCGACGGATCGACCAGCGGCTTGGACCGCCCATCGGAGATCTTGATGTCCAGTTCGTGGCTCTTGCCCAAGGCACGCCGGATCATCGGCCGGGCGGTGCTGAAGAAGCCGTCCAGCGCCACCGCCTGTGGTCGCAGCGGCGCCTGCCGCGCATAGGCAAGCAACTGGTTCGTTAGCTCCACGCATCGCTGGGCCGCCTGGAGTGCCGGGACCAGGATAGCCTGCAGATCGTCGCTCTCGGGCAATTCCGAGATCGATTCCTCCAGGTTCAGCGTGACAACTGTCAGCAGATTGTTGAAGTCATGCGCCACGCCGCCCGTCAGGTGGCCGAGAATGGCGAGTTTTTCCGAGCGCATCAGCGCCTGCTGCGTCTCCCAACGGTCCGACCAGTCCTGCACATAGCCGACGAGGCTGCCATCCTCTGCCACCCGCGAATCGATGCGAACATGGCGCAGCCTGCCGTCGGCGCGGACGATCCTGGCCTCCACCTGTTGGCTGACGAGCTTGTTGTCGGCGGCCCTGATCCACGACAGGAACAACTTGCGGTCGTCGGCATGCACGTGTTCGAGCAGGCTCGCGAAATTCGGCGGGCAATCTTCACGCCGGCGGCCGATCAGCGCGTAGATCTCGTCGGACCACGTCATCTGGTTCAGGTCGCGCGCCAGCCGCCACGTGCCGAGCTTCG
This sequence comes from uncultured Acetobacteraceae bacterium, assembly GCA_964242215.1. Classification (GTDB taxonomy): domain Bacteria; phylum Pseudomonadota; class Alphaproteobacteria; order Acetobacterales; family Acetobacteraceae; genus LMUY01. The sequence goes on from CAXTCJ010000004.1 coordinate 35,494, forward strand.
CCAGGCGGTGGGCGTCGGTGAGTTCTTCGGTCCGGGCGCGCAACTGACCGGCGAGGTCGCTGAGCAGTTCGTTGGATCGGCTGAGTTCTTCGCGTGCCGTCTGCACCGAGGTCATGTCCCACAGCGCGCTCAGCATGGATGTCTCGCCGGCGATCGGGTGCGGCTCGGTCATGGCCCCCATCCGCACGATCGAACCGTCGGCCCGGCGATGCGTCCAGACCCGTGCCTCCCAGACGCTCTCGTCGAGGTAGGCGTGCAGCGCGGGCAACTCCGCCGGCGCCTGAATATCGGCCAGCGTCATGGCCATCAGCTGTTCGCGATTCCAGCCGTAGAATTCGACCGCGGCCTCGTTTACCATCAGGAAACGCAGGCTGCGCTTGTCGTAGATCCACATCGGGAGCGGGTTGCCCTCGAAAAGCAATCGGAACGCGTCCGCCTGTTCGTGCTGAACGCGCTCCGCGAGCAACCGATCCTCGATGTTGCGCTGGATACTCACCACGTGCGTGACGGCGCCGAAAACGTCCCGTACGGCGGTGCTTTCGATCTCGGCCGAGAAGGTTGTCCCGTCCTTTCGCCGTTGCCGCAGCACCACCGGCCCAGCGCAGCCTTCGTGGAGGGAGTGTTCGATCTGCCGAACCAGCTCGCCATCGCCCGACGCGTTCAAAAGGTCTGGTGAACGTCCGAGCAGCTCGTCGGGCGCATAGCCGGTCATTTCCGACAGGCTCTGGTTGACGAACACGCTCGGGTAGACGCCGGGCATCGTCGGATCGACCTTGCAGATCACCACGCCGTCGCTCGCGATGGCGATAGCGGATCCGAGCAGGCGCAGGCGCTCCTCGGCGGCCTTGCGTTCCAGACTGCGCTGCAGGGCGTCACGCACCGATGGCAGGAAGGCAGTGAGGTCCTGAAGATCCCCGCATGCCCCCTCAAAACCGATGACGATGGCGTAGGTGTCCTCGGCGATGACCATAGGGAGCACGGCCAGACAGGTTAGCCCGAGACCGTCCATCACCGCCGCCACGTTCGTCCCGCCCACCTCCGCCGGAGCGCCGCCTTGGAACGACACCCCCTCGCCGGTTTGCATCGCGGTTGCCAGCAGATCCTCGTATGGGGATGGCGGCTCGGGGCCGAGACCGCCAGGCTCGCTGGCACGAGTGGATGATAGAAGCTGCAGACGCTGACTCCAGGATCGCCGGCACCATACCTGTGCGACGGAGGCGCCGCGGTCCTGCGCCAGAAGTTCGGCAATATTCTCAAGCGCGTCGTTGCATCCGATCGCGTGTCCGACGACGGCCAGCATGGCGTCCAGCAGCAAGGCACGTCGGGACGCGGTTGCCTCCTGGTGGGCGATCCGTCGGGTCTCGAGCAAGGTGATCGCGATTTGGGCCAGAGCTTCGAGGCACTTGACGTCCTCGGGCTCCAAGCGAGCTCGGGGCTTCGTGTCGATGGCGCAGAGTGATCCGATGGCGACGCCGGTCGGCGTGACGATCGGAACGCCCGCGTAGAAGCGCAAATGCGGGTCGCCGATCACGTAGGGATGATCCCGGAACATATTTTCGTCCTGGGTGTCCAACACGACCATTGGCCCTGGAACAGGCTGGTCGAGCATTCGGTGGCAGAACGTCAGTTTCTGCGGGATTACCTGCAGGTCGCTGCCGACCGATGACCTCACCCACTGATGATTAGCGTCGATGAAGGACAACAAGGCCATAGGCGCACCCAGAATTCGGGCAGCGAGTTCCGTCAACCGGTCCAAAGCCGGATCGGCCCACACGTCCGCCACCGCGTAGTCGGTGAGGGCAGCAAGCCGAACCAACTCCGTGTTCTCACCCATGCAGCACGCCCTATTAATTGGTGGACGAGTACACGTTCGCAACGTCTGGGTCACCAAGCTTATCGTCAGCAGACGTCAGGATTTGCCATGGAGTGCGGACGCACCCTTGATTGCACTCATTGGACATCTTGACTGCAAGCGCATGCGACATTGGCAGGTCGATGCAATAACGGGGCCTGTTGCTACGATTGGGGTACTCTGCCCAGCATCGAGTCGATCTCGTCGGCAAGTTCGCGGCCGCTGATCGGCTTGCTGAGAAGCCGCAGCAGGGAGTCGTCGGTTTGGTCGCCAAGGGCTTCCGCGTCGTGCGGATGACCGGTGAGGACGATCACGGGCAAGCCCGGGCGCAACGCCCTTGCCCGCGCGATTAGAACGTCGCCCGGCATGTCCGGCATGGCGAAGTCCGTCAGCAGCAGATCGAACGCCTGGGTGCCTGCAAGGGCCGCGACGGCCTCGGCAGCGTCGAGGCAGGCCATCACGTTGATGCCGCGTCGACCGAGCTGGCGGGCTAGCACGTCCCGTATCATCGGCTCGTCGTCGACCAGGAGCACGCGCGGCGGGACCATTGGCGCATCGACATCCGACGGCGGTACGGTGGCGGGCGCCGGGTATGGGGTGGGCGGGGTGGCCATCGGCACGGGCGCAAGCAACGGCGTCGCAGCTTGGGCGGACGCCGCAGGGGAGGCGCCATTCGCGACCTGAACCGCCTGCGGCAGCCAGATTGACACCATCGTGCCCTGCCCGATTTCGCTCGCAAGCCAGAGCGCGCCCCCGGACTCCTCGGCGAAGCTGCGGGTGGCGGACAATCCGAGGCCGGTGCCTTGTCCGGCGGGCTTCGTCGTGAAGAACGCCTCGGTGGCGCGGGCCAGGGTCGCCGCCGACATTCCGACGCCGTCATCGGTCACGTCGATCCGGATGAAGTCGCCCTTGAGACGGTTGGTTGCGTCGGGTCCGATCTGCGGCGACGCTTCCAAGCAGGCACGTAGGCTCAGAGTGCCGCCGGTCGGCATCGCGTGCTTGGAGTTGGTGGCCACATTGAGCAGGGCCGCCTCGAGGCGTGGCTTGTCGACATGCATGCCAGGAAGGTTGGCGGGCACGTCCAGCGAGATCGCGATCTGACGTGGGAAGGTGTGCCGCAGGATCTCGACGATGCCGCCGAGCGTCGCCGCGACGTCGCAATCCGCGGTGTCGAGTGCCTCTTCCCGTGCGAAGGACAGCAATCGGCGCACGACCGACCGCGCGCCGCCCAGGACGTCGAGCATGATCTCGGTGGAATGCTGCACGGTTGCAGTGTCGTTCGGGTTCTCCCGAATAATACGCAAGCTACCGTCGAGCACCTGGAGCACGTTGCCGAAATCATGCGCGACGCCGCTGGCCAGCGTACCCATTACCTCGAGCCGGTGCGCGTGCAACGACTGGTCACGCGCGATGTCGCGCACCTCAGGCGCATCGGCCGGTGACGCTGCGGCGGCCTCCTCGTGAGGGCGCGAGACCGGGGCGGCGTCGGTTGGGCCTTCCAAAGCTTCATCGGCTCCGGCGGGCGATGGCCGCTCCGCCAATTCGGTTTGCGGCAAGCTGCCCGGGCGGATGCGGCCGCGGATCAGCGTCACGACGGGTAGGGCGCACAGGCAGAGCAGCGGTACGCCCAGGACCGGCCACAGCGCCTGGCCAAGCGTCGGCAGGATGGCGGGAGGCGGCGCCTCGATCGTGACGACAAATTTGCTCTGGGGCGCGTGGGCCCAGGCCAGGATCCTGCGGCCATTCTCGCCAGTGAATGTCGAGGTTCCCTGGTCCTGCCCGGCCAGCGCGGACGACAATTGCGGCGAAACCGGCTGCCCCGACTGGTCAGGCACGTCGGTGCTGGCGGCCACGACGCTATTTCGATCGATGAACCGAACGGATGTCAGCCGCGGCAAATGCCCCGCGGCGAGCAGCGCGATCAGCGCCTGGGGCGAGATGCTATAGATCAGCGCTCCGCGACGCAGTCCAGCTGGGTCGGAGCCGGAAAGTGGGTAAACCACCGCCAAGCGATAGGACATGTAGGATGAGCTGCGAAACAGGTTCGTCAGAGTTGGGTGCCCGGCACCGATCGCACTCAGCACCTCCGGGACATGGACGCGGGACGGCGTGGCTGGAACCGCTGCCGACATGGCCGCACTGAGCACCTCGCCCTCGTGGTCTACGAGAAAGATCGAAGCGCCGCGGTCGCCGTTCGCTGCGCGCATCTCGACCTCGAGGCGGCTCATGTCGCCCGCGACCATCGGGTAGGAGACGGCCAGGCCATGGAGCAAGGCAACGGCGTGTGCCACTTCGAGGTCGACGGTGTCGGCGAGGGTCTGGGACTGTAGCAACAGCAGTTCCGACTGGTCGTGATCCCGCGACGCCCTGATTGCGATCAGATCCGCGACGGACGCCGCGACGATCAGCGCGAAGGCCACGCTGGCCAGCATGATCCAGAACCGCGTCGAATGGCCCTTCATGCCTTGGACGATGGCGCGGCTTCGCCGTTCTCGTCCTGCCACAGGACCGAACATCTTACTGCCTTTCCGGAGGCAAAACTGCTTGAGGCTTGGCCGGCTCCTAAGCGGTTCTACGTGCTGCTGCTAGGAGTTGAAGAAGGAATGCCGGGAGGCGCGGCTCAACGTCAATAGACGGATCGAGGTCAGTAGGAAAGGATCGGCCTAACTCGGGAGCGCAGATCCTCCGAGAGGCCTTGCATGAAGCTCGGAGGCTTCGGCCGGCTGAACAGGAAGCCTTGGCCGAACCGGCAGCCGCACTCGAGCAGGGCTTTTGCCTGGATTTCGGTCTCGATCCCTTCCGCGACCACCTCCAGGTCCAAGGCGTTGCCCAGACTGACGATCGATTTGATGAGCGCGCGGGATCGACTGTTCTCGCCCACGTCCAAAACGAAGCTGCGGTCGATCTTGAGCTTGGAGATCGGCAGATCGCGAAGGTACTGCAGCGACGAATAGCCGACGCCGAAATCGTCCAATGCGACGCTGATGCCCGACGCCCTGAGCCCCTCGAGCAGGGCGCGGGCGGCGGCCGGGGCCGTGATCAGCGTTCGTTCGGTGACTTCCAACTCGATGCGCGACGGGTCGACGCCCTCCCGCGCCAACGCGCCCATCAGCATACCGCAGAAATCGGCATTCAGCAGTTGCGCCGACGACACGTTGACGGCGACGCGGGGCGGCTGCCATCCGACGCGCTTCCAGGCACTCACCTGCCGGACGGCGGCCTCGATGACCATCGCTCCGATCTGGATGATCAAACCGCTTTTCTCGGCGGCGGGAATGAACTCGTCGGGACTGCAAACGCCGGTCGACGGGCTGTTCCAGCGGATCAATGCTTCCAGCGACACCATCTCGGACGTCTGAAGATCCACCAGCGGCTGGTAGTGCAACGTGAACTCGTTGCGCGTAATCGCGTCGCGCAGGAGTTGGTCGAGAACGGTCGCCCGCCGGATCCGCGCGTCCTCCTCGACGGTATAGAGCAAGAAGCCGTTGTCGCCGTGCTCGACGGCGAGTTCGGCCGCGAGATCGGCTTGGCGGATGAGTTCGTCGGCGACGTCGATCGATGCACCTCGTGCGATCTCGCCGCTGAAGCGCGCCGAGCCGATGCTGCACGGCGCCGAGAAGGACAGCCAGTTGCCGCGGCGGGAATCGCTGATTGCCACACGCAGATCTGCCGCGACATCATGCAAGTCGGTCCACTCGGGATCGTATTCGTACGTCAGCATGATCCGCCCATCGGCCGACGCGCCGATGATGCAATCCGGTGCGAACTTGCGGATCGAGGCATACAGACGCTCGAGCAATTGGTCGGCGATGCCGTCGCCGTAGGTCTGACGAATGGCCGGCACGTCGGGCAGAACCACCCGCGTCACAGCGAGGCATGGGTAGGGTGAGGGCAGTGCGCTCAGCCGGCTTGCAACCGCTGCAGAGAACATGCCGCGGCTCAAGACGCGCGGCGCGTGAGCTACAGGCATTCTAAACCGCGGACCCGCATGGCTGTAGCTCCTGCGTCAGGAAGTGGAATTCGATCACAGTCTAGGCCTCGCCCTACAGCCGTCACCCATCGTGGCTTCGTATCACCGTATGCCGATCTTCGACTACGGTGGTGTCGAGAGTCAACAGATCGAGCACAAACGGTTGCGATATCAAAGCGGTTAGTTTAGGGACATAGTTGTTAATACGGGACGATCCGCGCCATCATAAGCTAGGGGTATCACGTACTGATCAAACATTAACGATAGAATACCGAGTATATATCATTTGCTCCTGTCGCTTATTGGAACGCCCGCACAATGTTGCGTCTGTTTTCGCCCCCAGGAGCGCGTGGTCAAGTTTTGTTGACGCCTTCCGCCGCTAAGCGGTCACAGATCTCAGCACCGGGCTGATGCCGTTAACGTAGCCTGACACGAGGCTAACAAACCCGTCCTCGCGACTATTACTACTACCAATTGAAGACACTGTTTCACCGCGTATTCGACTCTAATGCTGGTCCGACAGGAGTGCGGACCATGTCCATAGAGACTGTTTTGGCTGCGATAGATCGTTCCTTTACGCCGCAGGCTTCGGCTCAGCAACCAAAGCGTGGCCTTGGCCGCCGGCGGCTACTGACACTCGCGGCGATCGGAACAACCGTGTCCGGCGCAACGTCGATGATCCAGATGCAGATGGGGCGCGCAGCCGAGAACCGGACTGCGCCGGCCGAGAAGGTCAGGCTCCCGCAATTGCTGCCGAGCCCGCAGGGCGTCGACAAGGCCTCGTGGGAGACATTCCGTCGGCGCTTCATCCACGAGGACGGTCGCGTGATCGACACCGGCAACCACGGCGTGTCCCATACAGAGGGTCAGGGCGTGGGCATGCTGATGGCCGCCGCCTTCGACGACCGGGCGACGTTCGAGCGGATCTGGGGATGGACCGCAGCCAATCTGAGCCGTGGATCCGATGCGCTGCACGCCTGGCGCTATGTGCCGGGCGCCGCGAACCCGGTCACCGACACCAACAATGCCACCGATGGCGATATCTACATTGCCGCCGCCCTGGTCCGCGCCAGCGTGCGGTGGGCGGTGCCCGACTACCTGCAGGCCGGCCAGGCGATTGCGCGCGACCTGCTCGCGTTGAGCGTGATGGATGTCGCCGGGCGCAAGGTCCTGCTGCCGGCGGCCGCCGGGTTCGTCAAGCGCGACCATGTTGTGGTCAACCTGTCGTACTACGTTTTTCCGCTGTTGACGGAGCTTCAGATGGTCACGCCGTCCCCGCTTTGGGACAGCGTGATAACGGACGGCCGCAAGCTGGTGGACGAGGCCCGCTTCGGCGCGCGGAACCTGCCGCCGGACTGGTTGCAGGTGTCGACGCGCACCGGTGAGATCTCGGTCGCCGATGGTTGGCCGCCCCGTTTCTCCTTCGACGCCGTGCGCATTCCACTGTTCCTGGCCTGGGCGGGTGGTAATGATGCCGATTTGACGCGGTTCTCACATTTCTGGGGCGATCGCCCTGCGAGGACGGCGGCTTGGGTGGATCTCGGGACCGATGCCGTCGCGCCCTATAATGCATCGAACGGAGTGGTCGCGATTGCTACGCTTGCAATGCGCACGCTGCGTAAGGCCCCGATTGGCTTTCCGGCCGTCACGGAACAAGACGACTATTACTCGTCATCACTGAACGTGATTGCGCGCATAGCTGCGTTCGAAGCCGAGGCCCGGGTAACGGCGGCAATGGATACCTAAGTGGGAAATATTGCCTAGCCATGAACTTTCACGAAGGGTAAGCTTTTCTCGGTCCTGGGACCGAGGAGTTCGCTGTGGACCTGGCTGTCCAAACCGACGCAACTGCGATGTCAGTGCCGAGAATACTGCTCGTGGAAGATGATCAGCACGTCGGTGAGACGATGCGCCGAAATGTGGAACGAGCGGGCATGCCGGTGTGCTGGGCCATGACCGGAGCCGAGGCCGTCGAGTTGAAGGGAAGCTTCTCTCCCGACGTGGCGCTCGTCGATCTCGAATTGCCGGACGTGAACGGCGTGGATCTGATCCGCTGGCTCGTTGGCCAGCACGATTGCGGTGTGATTGTCGTCTCCGGTGCCGGGGACGAGACCGATCGGATCGTCGGGCTGGAGCTCGGTGCCGACGACTATGTCGCCAAGCCGCCGAACATGCGTGAACTCATTGCACGAATTCGCGCCGTGCACCGTCGGACATCGCAGCGCTCCAAGACCCAGGAGGTCTCGTCGGCTGCCATTTCGATCGGCGAAATCCGCTTCGACATGGCGCGCCGGGCCGTCACGGGTAAGGACGGCAATCGCATTTCGCTTACCGGCGCCGAGTATGCTGCCCTCGAAACGCTTGCGCGGGCGCAGGGCAAGGTCGTCACACGCGACGAGTTGTCGAAGGCGGCCCTACGGCGCGCATGGCAGCCGGAAGATCGCAGCGTGGACCAGCTCGTGCTCAGCTTACGTCAGAAGCTCGGGCCAGACGCCACCGGTCAGTCGCCGATCGAGTCCATTCGCGGCAGCGGCTACCTGCTGCGCCAAGCCCAGTAGCCAGTAGCGGCGGCGACTGCGCGAGTAGCTCCGTCACGCTCAGGGCGTCGCCGCGCCGTCCGGCAGCAACGCCCGATACCCGGCGATCGCGGCATCGAGATCCGCACCCTGCAATTCGGGCCGAAGCAATTGCTTTGCCGCCTCGGTATTTCCGTTCATCGCGAGCGCGGCCGCCATATCGTGCCGCTCGCGGGTCGTAGCGTCCGGGCTGCTGGCGATCGGGCCCAACAGGCGGGCGGCATCGGCCGGGCGGCCCTGCAGCGCCATCGAGAGCGCCAGGTTCACCTGCGCCGCCCGCATATCGGGGTCGGCCGCGCTGGCCGCGGCGTAAGATTGCTGCGCCTCTGCGTGGCGGCCCTGCAAGTCCCGCGCGATGCCGAGATCGTTCAGCGCCACCGCGTCGCGCGGGTTCTGCCTCAGGGCGGCCAGGAACAGCACCTCGGCACGCATCGGATCGGTGGCCAGACGCAGGCGCCCGAGCCCCAGCAAGACAGGCACCGATTTGGGGGCGAGCGTCAGCGCCCTGGTATAGGCCGTGTCCGCCTCGGCCGGGCGCCCCAACGCGGTGAGCGCGTCGCCTTCACACGCGAGCGCCGCCGCATCGTAGCCGTCAGCCTGGACAACGCGGCTGCAGATGCCCAGGGCCACGCTGGGCGCCCCGGATTGCAGGGCTACCCGAGCCGTATGGAGGCTTGGGACACCTGTCCTGAGTTGTGGTTCCGAATGGCTGCCGCAGGCGGTCAACAGCAACAGGCCTGCAACGCACTTAGCGAACTTCATTCCGAACCGGCTGCCCCCGAGACTGGGCGCTGATCCGTCAGTTCCCGAGAGTCTTCATAACCTGAATCGCGGCCGGGCCGCCAACCACGATGAACACGCACGGCAGGATGAACATGATCATCGGCAGCGTGAGGAACACCGAGAGCTGTGCCGCGCGTGCTTCGAACCGGGTCAGCGCCTGCTGTCGGGTTTCCGCCGATAGATTGCGCAATGCGTCGGTAAGCGGTGTGCCGTATTGCATCGTCTGCACCAGCGTCGACACCAGGCGCTGCAGCGTCAGCAACCCAGTGCGCTGGGCGAGATTGTTAAGCGCAGCCTGGGAATCGGCCATGATCTCGAGCTCGCGGACAGTCTGCTCGAGCTCGGCGCAGACTTCGGGCCGAGCCAATCGCATCTCCGCGGCCACCCGGCGCATGGCGGGTTCCAGACTGAGCCCTGACTGAGCGCATATGACCATGAGGTCGAGCGCGTCCGCCAGCCCGTCTTCCAGTCGGCGTAGGTAGCCGCCGCGGATCCGCCGCACGATCGTATCCGGCGCGAGCAACCCGGCGACGAACCCGACGCCGGTTGCGATCAGCCGGGTGGAGTGGGCGAGGCCGAGCGAGCCACTCACGATCCACGCGACCACGGGCAGCATCAGCAGCAGCACCAATTTCGCACCGAGGAAGAGCGACAGAGCGCTCGGACCGCGGAACCCCGAGCTGCTGAGCGTCTGCTGCAGTTCTAGCCGGGTACGACCGGGAAGCAGCCCGCTCTCGATGATCGCGCGCCCGATCCCGGCCAGCAGCGTCTGAACCGGCTGCAGCAGCGCGGCGCGGGCGGGTGCCTCCGCCGGCTCGACTTGGCGCCATTGCCCGCGTGCGGCCCCGATCCGGTAAACCAGCTCCTCGTCCTTGGTCGACACGCGCAGCATCAGCCAGGCTGCCACGATCATCACGCCGGCGCTGCCCGCGGCGAGTGGGATGAGCAGGAGCGGGCTCATGCCAAGGTCTTGCGGATGATCAGCCGCATGGCGCCCATGCCGGTTGCGAGCGACAGAGCCGCCGCCCCGAGCAGCATGTGTCCGGTCGGGTCGGTGAACAGCACGCCAACATAGCTTGGCGACGTGACGTAAAGCATGCCGCCCGCGGCCAGCGGCAGGACGCCCAGGACATACGAGCTGGTCCGGGCTTCGCTGGACAGGGCGTGGCCGCGTTCTTTCATGGCGACCCGGCGGCGGATGATGTCGGCCAGGGTCTCCAGCGTCTCGCTCAGTGCACCGCCGGTCTGGGCCTGCAGTGTGATCACGGCAGCGAAGAAGCCATACTCCGGCACGGCATTGCGGAACGCCAATTCCCGCAGCGCGCCGTCGAGCGGGATGCCCATGGCGATCTGGCCCTGCAGGCGATCGAACTCCGACCGCGTCGGCTCGGACGCTTCCCGCGACACTGCACGCAGCGATTCCGGCACCGGAATGCCGACGCGTACGGCACGCACGATCAGCGCCAGCGCGTCGGGGAACTGGGCGACCAGCTTGTCGCGGCGCTTGCGGTTGGCCCCGGCGTAATAGGCCCGGCTGCCGCCGATCGCGACCACCGGCAACAGCACCCAGGCCCAAATCCCGACAACGCCACTGGCCCCCAGCACGGCCGCCCGAGCGAGCAACGCCGCCCCGCCGAGCACGGCGAACCACGGCAGCCGGTACTGGGCGCGGAACATCGGGTCGTATGCGATCAGCGCCGCCAGTCGCCCCACCAAGCTCGGTTCCGTCGTGTCGCGGCGGACGACCGACGCGGCCACGGCCGGCGCGCGGCGCGGTGCCTGGTCGTGCAGGCTGGCGATCCGCTGCTTGAGCGCCGTGTCCCGCCGTTGCAGCCGCAGCAAGACGAAGACGCCGGCGAGGGCCAGCATCGGCAACAGCGCCGCAGCCAACAGTAGAATGTTCACGGCCCCTCCGTCAGGACCTGCATCCATTGCTTGTCCAACCCGAAATAAGCCAGCCGGCTGATGAAGCTCGGCCGCGCCTTACTGACTTTGTAGCTGCCGGTGATGCGGCCGTTGCTGTCCTCGCCGGCCATCACGTATTGGAAGATGTCGTTCATCAGCACCATCTCGCCTTCCACCCCGCAGATCTCGGTTACCTGGGTGACGCGCCGGCCGCCGTCGCGGTGCCGTTCCACCTGAATGAGCACGTGGACGGCGCCGGCGATCTGGGTGCGGATGGCGCGCGAGGGCAGGCCCATCTGGCCCATCTGCACCATGTTCTCGATCCGCGTCAGCGCGTCGCGCGTCGTGTTGGCGTGGATTGTGGACATGCTGCCGTCATGGCCGGTGTTCATCGCCTGCAGCATGTCGAACGCCTCGCCGGCACGAACCTCGCCGATGATGATGCGGTCGGGACGCATGCGCAGGGCGTTGCGCATGAGGTCGCGCTGATTGATTTCGCCGCGGCCCTCGAGGTTGGGCGGCCGGGTTTCCAGCCGCACGACGTGGGGCTGCTGCAACTGCAGCTCGGCCGCGTCCTCCACGGTCACGATGCGTTCGGACGGATCGATCAGTCGGGATAGCGCGTTCATCATCGTCGTCTTGCCCGACCCGGTGCCGCCGGAGATGATCACGTTCAGCCGCGCGCGCGACACCAGTTCCAGGATGCGGGCCACCTGCGGGGTGAGCGCACCGAACCCGATCAGCCGCTCCAGGTCGATCGTCTTCTTGCCAAACTTACGGATCGAGACATACGGGCCGTCCAAGGCGAGCGGCGGAAACACGATGTTGACGCGACTGCCGTCCTTGAGCCTGGCGTCCACCATCGGGCTCGCCTCGTCCACCCGGCGGCCGACTGCGGCGGCGATGCGCTGGCACACGCTCATCAGATGCGCCGTGTCGCGGAACCGCACGTCCGAGAGCACGGTCTTACCGCCCCGCTCGACGAAGATGCGATGCGGGCCGTTGATCATGATGTCGTTGATCGAGTCGTCGTCGAGCAGCACCTCGATCGGCCCCAACCCGATCATGTCGTGCACCAGGTCGCCCGCCAGTGCCCGTTGCTCGCGCGCGTTCAGCTGCAGGCGCCGCTCGCTGGCCAGACTGCCGAGCAGGCGTTCCACCTCCTGCTCCAGCCGCTCGGGCGACAGCGTCGCGACGACGGCGGCTTCGAGCCGGCCCAGGCAGAGTTCGCGGAGCTGCTGCACAGCCTCGGGTGGCGCCGCGAGCGCGATCGGGGACGGGGCTGGCCCGGCCCCAGGCAGGCCTTGCAGGTCGACGCTTTGCAGTTCGGTGCGGCGCCGGCCGAAAACAGCGCTCATGCTTTGATCTTCCGACGGCCGAACAGGCCCTTTTTCTGCTTGGTTTGCTCCGCCCAGAATCCGGCCGAGTCGAGCAACCGGGTGAAGGCGACCTGGCGTGCCAGTGCCACGATCGCGTCGCGGAACGGCCCGCCGGCCGTCACCGCTGGTTTGCCGAAGGTCGCCGCATTCTCCAACTGCTTGGGCAGGTCGGGGATCACGAAGTCGACTTTCACCTCTAGGGCGTCCTCGATCTGCCGCCGGGTCAGGCTGCCGGGTCGGCCGAGACGGTTCAGCACCAGCACCGGCTTGACATCCTCCCCGCCGGCCGGGATCGGCAGCGCCCGCAGCCGCAAGGCGTCGCGCACCGAGGCCAGGGTCGGTTCCAGCACCAGCACCCGGCGATGCGCCAGGCTGAGCAGGTCGCGATACAGCGGCAGCGGGCGATACGGCACGTCGGCCACGATGAAGTTGTAGCGATGCCGCAACGCCGCCAGCAGCTTCTCCGCCGCTTGCGGTGCATGGTCGGGGTCGACCTCCAGCCGCTCCTGCGCCGCGAGCACGTGCAGGCGGTCGTCGACCGGTTCGGCCGCGCGTTCCGCCAGCAGCGCGTCGATGCGCTCGGGGGCCTGCAGCGCCATGCTGAGACCGCGCCCCGGCGGCACATTCAGCAGGAACGAGGCGGTGCCGCAATGCGTGTCGGGGTCGAGCAGCACGGTATGGCGGCGGGAGGTCACGCCGAAATGCCAGGCCAGGTTGACGGCCAGCGTGGTGGCCCCCACCCCGCCGCGCACGCCCGTGACCGTGATCAGCCGGCCGCCGAGGGCGGTGTCGCTGCTGCGGCTGCGTCCCTGCACCAACGGGGTGAAGTGCCGCGCCACCATCTCGCGGCTCAGCGGCTTGGCCAGATACTCTGCCACGCCCACGCCGCGTGTCACCTCGCGGTAGAAGTCGAGCCCGCTCAGGTCGCCGATCACAAGCACGCAGACGCTCGGTTCGACCATGTCGGCGAGTGCTTCGAGCGCGGCCAAGGGGGCATCCTCGCCGCCGATATCGACGATCAGCACGCGGGGCGAGCTGATGCGTTGCAGGGCCGCGATGGCAGCTTTGAGCCCGCCGCGATGGATCTCGAGCGAGCCCTGGATGTCGGCCAGCCCCTGCTGCAGCGCCATCTCGGTCGCGGCGTCGTTTACGTAGGCGAGGTGGGGCGCGGTCTCGCCGCGGCCGGTCTCATCCATCGCCTGCAGCGTCGTGCTATCGCCGAGCGGCATCAGTTCGCCCCCGCTGCCGCAGTGGCGCTGGCCGCAGGGACCACGGACACCGAAATTCCGCCCGCGCCCGGCGCGACGTCGGCACTGATCGGCGGCAGAGGCGTCGGCGTGCCAGATAGCAGACGAGTCACAGCGACGGTGGCGAGGCGGGGCTGCGGGAGGGTCTCGCCATGGCCGTGCAGCAGGTCGGCGGGCTGTGCCACCATCGCAGCCAGGTTCTGGTCGTTGACGCCCTCGGGCTGCCACATGCCTTCGCGGGTGTAGGGATCGACCTGTGCACAGCCGCCCGCTATGGCGGTCAGCAGCAGGGCAGCGGCGAGACGCGCGTTCATTGGACGACGAACCCTGCCTGGCCAGGGATGCTGGCCGGGATCACCGGCGATCGGGTGCCACGCTGCCGCAGCAACAGAATGCGTTCGAGGTCGTTCGGCGCCGCGTAATTTTCCCCGGGCGTGTGGATTTGCGCGGGGTTGTCCACCGGGCGGACAACGTAGGGCGTGACCAGGATCACCAGCTCCGTCTCCTGCCGCTGAAACTGGCTGGAGCGGAACAGGGCGCCGAGGATGGGAATGTCGCCCAGGAACGGAACGCCGTCGCTCGACGACGTCACGGCGTCCTGCAGCAAGCCGGCCAGCGCGAAGGTCTGTCCGCTGCCGAGTTCCACCGTCGTCTCGGCCCGCCGGACGGTGAGCGCGGGGACGGAAATGCTGTTGTTCGACGCCGAAACCGTGACGGCGCCGGTCGTCGTCAGCGCGCTGACCTCGGGACTGACATGCAGATTGATCCGGCCGTCCGACAGCACGGTGGGCACGAAGCGCAAGGCGACGCCGTAGTTCTTGAATTCGATCGTCGTCGTGTTGTTCTGCTGCGCCACCGGAATGGGAAATTCACCGCCCACCAGGAAACTGCCTGCCTCACCGCTGATCACCGTCAGGTTCGGCTGCGCCAGCGTGCGGACCAGGTTGTCCTGCGATAACGCAGTGATCACCGCGTTGATGTCTGGGGAGCCGACCTTGAGGAACGAAGTGGCGGCGGCTGCTCCACTCGCTGCCAGGCCGTAACCGGTCGCGAACGATCCAAGCGTCCCCATTTCTTCCCAGTTCACGCCCAGCGAGCGGGACACGCTGCGGGACATCTCGACGATGCGGACCCGAAGGTTGACCTGCACGGCCGAGCGGATGCTGAGCTGGTTCTCGACCGTCTGACCCTCTCCGACAAAGCCGCGGATGATTGCAACGGCCTGCGCGGCCTCCGCCGGCGAGGGCACGTTGCCGGTCAGCAGCAGGCCTTTGGGCTCCGGCGTGACCCTGAACCGGCCATTGCCGACCAGCCGGTTCACCGCGGCTTCGGCCGCGTTGGCGGCAAAGCTGGAGGCCTGCACCACGACGTCATACTGCGCCACCGTGTGGCCCGAGCTGTCCATCGCCGCCACCGTGGTACGGCCGGCGGCGACACCGAACACGAACAGGCTGGTGGCGCTCGCGGGGCGGACCTCGGCGACCTTCGGGTCGGCGACGAAGATGTTGGTCGCCGCCGTGGACAGCGTCAGCACCCGGCCGGCCCCGGCCTCCAGCGTCAGCGCCGTGGCACCGGTGCGGGGTTGGGCCGTGGCGGCGGAGATGCCGCCAAGCAGCAGGCTCAGCACCAAGGCGGCTCGCGCGAGAATGCTCAAAACTTAAACTCCTTGCCGTCGGTGGAGCCCTGGAACACGTGGACACTGCTGGCAACCGGCTGATCGGCCTTCTGCGGCAGGGCGCCGGAGACATCGCTCGCCCACGTCGTCTTCGGCGCGACGACGTCGCCCGGCCCGGCGGTCGCGGCCCGCAGCGTCAACGACAGGCGGCCGAGCCGGCTCGCGACCTGCACGTACTCCGCGCTGCTGGGTGTTACTTCCAACGTCACCGTCTTGGCGACCGCGTTCGCGTCGGTCGGCGCGTGCACGTCGGCCTGGCCGATCTGCTGGTCGATCGCGATGACGCGGATGTCGCGCAGGATGGTTTCGGCGGACACCCGCCGCCCGGGCGCCACCGTCTGGTCCTCGGCCGATTGCGTCAGGATCAGGTCCACGTGGTCGCCTGGCCAGATCAGCCCGGCGGCACCGCTGACCGCGTCCACGCCGACGGTGACGGCGCGCGTGCCCGGCGCCAGCACCGCGGACAGGAAGCCATGGTCGGTTGGCCGCAGCGCATCGGCGGGCAGGCGCAGCACGTCCCCCGGCGTCAGCGCGCGAAGCACCAGGCCGCCGACCAGGGCGCGCTTGTTGTCCGCCTCGTTGGTGACGGCGCCGACGGGGACTTTCGTCACCTCGACCTCGGCGCTCGACAGGTCATCGGGCTGCAGCAGCGCGCCCGCATGCAATGCCTTGGCGACCGTTACCACGGCGATTTTCTTCGGCACCGGAACGGCGGCGATGGCGGCACCGTGATCGGGCAGCATCATCCAGACGATGGTGCCGAACCCGCCCAGGCCGGAGAGGATGAGAGTGATCAGGACCGCGCGGACAATCATGACGGGCCTCCTTGAATGATGACCATGCCGACGCCGGCCGCGATGGCGACGGCGTAGGGGAGCGGGCCGCCTTGGCGAAGCCGGCGGCGCTCAGTGCGGACGATGCGCGCGAGCATGCTAGCGGGCCGCCGTGTGGCCGGGGCCGGCAGCCGATGGCGCGCGGCGAGATAGGGGAGGGTCAGCACGCCACCCGCGAGTGCGATCAGCGCCAGCATCGCCGGCACCTGCATCGGCGGCACCATCAGCGCGGCGGCGGCGAGCAGCTTCACGTCCCCGCCGCCCATCCAGCGCCGCAGCCAACAGCCGGTCGCGGCCGCGAACACGATCGTGGCGGCGACGGTGCCGCCGAGCAGATCGCCGGTCTGGAAGCGTAGCGCCAGGCCGCACAGCGCGAGTGCGGCACAGACGAGGTTGGGAACGGTTCGGAAGGCGGCATCGTGGAGCGCTGCGGTGGCAAGCAAGGCGGCGCCGACGAGAACCAAGGCTTCGATCGGCATGGCGGCGCTCCGCTGGGAAGTAAGCGAGGGATTGGTGGGCTGCCGGAAGCAGTCCACCAATCGGCCTATGTGAGATTGTCTGTTTCCGACTACAGGCCGGTGTTGACGGTCGTGAGCAACGAGTTCAGGTGGGTGCCGATGCCGGTGAACACTGTCACGAGGACGCCGGCGATCACGGCGGCGATCAGGCCGTATTCCAGGGCGGTCACGGCGCGCTTGTCGGAACGCAGGTTCGTCAGGGTGCTGATCATCTGATACATGAGGAGTTTTTCCTATTAGTGAGTGGATACTTGAGCAACACGTTTCTTCGTGCCCACTCACACTCACTTTTTGCCGCCTTTGCTTCAAGCCAGGAAGTGTTAAGAACAATCATCGTTTGGGCTACGAACCCGAACAATCAACCGGCCGGCGTGTGGACGCGCGGCAGCGCCGACACCGCAGGCATACGGATCACGTTCGGGGCCGCATTGCCGCTTGGGGTCCAGACCCGTATCCCGCCCTGGGCCGGCGACCACGACACGACCTTGATCGCGGGCAACGGTATCGGCTGCGGCGTTGCCTCGCTTGGGGGCAAAGGCTGACCCCAGGCAGCCATCACCAAATCCCGGTACGGAGCACCGCGCTCCGGCGTGAGCGAGTGATACGCGGCGACCGCGCTCTCCCAACTGCCGAGCCGCTGTTTGAGCTGAACGAGGAAACGGCCGGCGTAGTCCGCGTTGGCTGCCGGGTCGAACGCTTGCTCCAGCCCGGCGAAGGCGTCGGGGTGGGCTGCCAGGTTCACCTGGAAGCAGCCGACGTCGATCGACGCCACTCCCTTGTCGAGCAGCTGGCGCGTGGCGGCGAGCGCGGTTGGCAGATCGTCGAACCGCTGGCCATTCCCAGCCGCGTCGATCGTCCAAGGCCACGGTGCCACCCGCCCCGTCGCCGGATCTCGCCGCCCGCTTTCCACCTGCCCGATGGCCAGCAGCAGGCCGGGTGGCAGCATTTGGCGCCGCTCCGCCTCCGCACCGGCCACAGCGCAGGCAGCTGCGTCGCTCGCCAGGACGGCTCGGGGGGCGAGTGTTGCTGCCAGTAGAAGCGTTAGCGCGGCGGTGCGTATTACTGGAGTCATGGCGTGCTCTCGAAGTCCGGCTGCAGGAATCCTTTCGACAACAACGTCTCGCAGCTAGCAACCCGGCACGACATTTCCTAACAAAACCTGCCTGAAGGTCCCAAGCGCGGCTGCTATTTTCGCGCCATGAGGAATTCTCGTTATCCGGTCGTCGCCGGGGCTGCCATTGCGTTACTGATCAGCCTGGCGTTCGGATCCAGTATAAATCCTGGATTCTGGCACGGCGACTTGTTCGATCCCGACAGTGCGATGCGCCTGGTGCGGCTATCGGACATCGTGCACGCCGGGCTGCCGCTCGATGCCGTGGCGCGCGATGGGTCTGGCGACGGAACGGTGCTGCATTGGTCCCACCTGCTCGACAGCTTGCTGCTGTTGCTGGCGGCGCCGGAGGCCGTGTTCGTCGGATGGCATCGTGCGTTCGTTTTGACCGCGATGGTGTTCGGGCCGCTGTGCATGGCGGGGCTGGGCGCCGCGCTGGCCTGGGCCTCGGCGCCGTTCGCGGAGCGGCAATGGCGCTGGGTCCCGGCACTCGTGGCCAGCCTCGCCAGCCCGGTCGTCGGCTACGGCCTCCCCGGTGTGGTGCATCATCACGTGCTCCTCGCCGTTACGGCCGTCATGTGTGCCGGATGGGCGGTGCGGATCATGCGTGGCGCAAGCGGCGGCATCGCGCTTGGTGCCTGGTCCGGTGTTGCGGTGTGGCTCAGCCCCGAAGCGATGCCGCTCAGCTTGATGGCCATGTGCCTGGTATGGGCTGCGTGGGTCGAGCGGCCGCGCCCCGACCTGGCGCGCGCGTTGGCACAGACCGGCCTGACCTTCCTCGCCGTCGTGATGGCGGCTTGGATCGTCGATCCCCCCGGCGTCAGCCGTTGGGCGGCCGAGCAGGACCGTCTGTCGATCATCTACGTGACGTTGGCGGGGGCCGCGGCCGGCTGCGGCATCGCCGCCTGGTCCGGCCTGCCACGCGCCGCCGTTCTGGCGCTGGGCAGTGTGCTCGCGTTAGCCTGGCTGGCCGCGTTCCCGATGTTGCTCCGCGGCACCTACGGCTTGCTGCCGCCGGACGTCGCGCACGTGTTCCTCGACGGCATCTCGGAAATGCAGCCGATCGTACACCTCGGCCCGGCCGTCAGCCTGTTGCTTCCTGGACTGGCTGCGGCGGTCCTGCTGGCCTGGTTCGGGGTGCGGCGGCGATCGCTGGTGCTGCTTTATGCCGCCGCCTGCGGAGCCCTTCTGGTGCTCGGCGGCGAACAGCACATCCGTTTCGCCGCCTACCCGGCCGTGTTCGCGGCCGTCCTGGCACCACTCGCCCTGACGGCGCTCGGCCCCACACTGTGGCGCACGGCGGCCTTGGCGGCGACGCTGCTGCTTCCGCTGTCGAACAGCTTCATTCCCTCCGCCGGGGCGAACGAGCCCGCCGGAAAGCGCTGCGGGTTCCAAGGCGTGCACGAGTTGCTGGCGCCGTATGCCGGGCAGGTGGTGCTGTCCGACGCCGGCGACACGCCTGAGTTGCTATGGCGCTCCGATGTCCTGACGGTCGGGTCGTTGTTCCACCGCAACCCGACCGGCTTCATGCGCCTGCTCGATGCATGGCGGAGCGAACCCGGTCAGACGGTGCCCCCCGCCGTGCTGGCCGCCCGGGCGCAGCTGATTCTATTCTGCCCCACCGCCCCGGTCTTCCGCGTGTTTGCCATGGCTCCCCGGCCGACCCTGGCGGCCAGGTTGCATGCGGGCGTGGTGCCGCCCTGGCTCCATCAGGTGGGCACGACGGCGGGCGGCTTCGTGCTGTACGACGTCGCCACCCCGCGATCATGACCCGGCGCCGCAGTCTTGCCGCGGATCGGCGCGGCGGCATCGCAATACTGGCAGCCGTGGGCATGACGGCGCTGATCGCCATGGCGGCCTTCGCAATCGACTTAGGGGCCGCCTACGCGCAGCGCGCCAGGCTGCAGAAAGTGGCGGACAGCGCCGCCTTGGCGGGTGAGATCAGCTGGGTCAAGAGCGGCGGGTCGGCCACCGCCGCTCAGGCCACGGTGCAGGATGTGGTGGTCGCCAACGGCTGGGCCACGAGCATCATCAAGACGACGACGGCCCCGACCTCCGCCGTCCCGAACGTGACTGTCAGCCTGGCCGCGCCGTCCACGCTAACGCTGGCGCGGGTTCTGGCGTCTTACACGACCGTGACGACGACCGGCTACTCGGTGGCCTCGCTTGTGACCGCGACGACAGCAGGCTGCCTGTTGGCCCTGAACCAGCTCATGGTGAACGGCACGATCAGCACAGGCACTTGCGCTGTGATGGCGGACTCGACGGCAAGCAACGCAATAACCGACAACAGCGGCGGCAGTATTACAGCCAGTAGCGTCATTACGCCGG
This sequence comes from uncultured Acetobacteraceae bacterium, assembly GCA_964242215.1. Lineage (GTDB taxonomy): Bacteria > Pseudomonadota > Alphaproteobacteria > Acetobacterales > Acetobacteraceae > LMUY01. The sequence goes on from CAXTCJ010000004.1 coordinate 55,674, forward strand.
GTGCTATCAGTGGGAGCGGCAGCGTCAATGGTGTCAGAAAGACGGGCGCAACGGCAGTCGCGGACCCTTATACGAGCTTCCAAACCGCTGTAACGGCCGCCGAGAACAAATTATGTGCGAGCCCGATCAACTACGCGAACCAGACCAGCCTTAAACCAGGGTGTTATACCAACGCCAACTTTGCCGGCTCGATCACCTTGGCAGCTGGAACCTACGTATTCCAAGGCGGAAACCAAAATAGCGGCAACATCTCGGGCACCGGCGTCACACTGATCTTCGAGAACACCATTCCGCTCGGTGGCACGCTGTCGATCACCGCGCCGACAACCGGCGCAGCAAGTGGCATTCCTGGCCTGGCGGTCTACGCGGGGGGCGACCTCACCTTCAACACGAATGCGACCTACACCATCAACGGGGCGCTGTATTCGCCGACAGGGAAAGTGACCTTCAACACGGGGACATTCAACGCCTCTGGCTGCACATACATCGTTGCGCAAAACGTGTGGTCGAACAGCGGCTCCAACTTCACCTTGCCGCAAACGAACTGCTCGAGCTACCCGGGCTACGCCGGCTTCAACGCGCCCGGCGGCTCCAAGATCGGGCTGATCCAATGAGCCGCAAATTCGGCCGGTCCGGTGTCGCGGCGTTGGAGCTGGCGCTGGTCGCCCCCATCTTGGTCACGCTGATGATCGCGAGCATCGATTTCGGCGCGGCCGTGCTCAGCAAGGCGCAGATCAGCCAGGCCCTCGCCTTGGCTGCGGAATACACGACGCTCGCTGGGCAGAACACAACCACCTCACCCACCAACGCCACCATCATGGCCAACGCGAAGACCTACGCGGGCTCGCTGACCAGCAACTTTGTTGGCACCCCCACGGTGACCGTCACGCTCAACAACGGCGCGGCCACGGGGTCGACCTGTTGCCCGGGAACGACGTGGACCTGCTCCGCCTCCACGCCTTTCACATGCAAGGATGGATCGTCGCCCGGCACGTATCTGACAATCGCGGTGAGCTACCCTTTCAAGCCGCTGATCTCGACCGACACGCGTCTGCTGGGGAAGGTCCTCACCGACAGCATCGTGGTGCCGGTGAAATGAGGTTCGACCGGCGGGGCACCGCAGCCCTGGAGTTCGCGCTCGCTGCCTTACCGCTGCTCACCCTGATGTTCGGCGGCTTCGAGTTCGGCCGGCTGCAATGGACCAGGCAGGCAATGCAGCTGGCCGGTGATCAGACGGCGCGGTGCGTCGCGATCTCCTACACGGGCTGCGCGACACCCTCCACGTACGCCGCCAACACCGCCAACACGTACGGTGCGGTCGCGCTCGTCGCGTCGAATGTTGCCGTGACCACGAGCTCATCGACCTGTAGCGCACCCGCCGGCAATACGGTTGTTCAGGTTACGCTAAGCCTCAACTTCACCAGCCCGTTCTCGAAGCTGGTTCCGGCCTTGGGCCGTACCCTGACCACGACGTCCTGTTATCCCACGACGGGAAACTAGTCGTGACGTGTTCTACGGCGCGGGGCGGCCGGCGATCGAGCGCAATAGCCTAGCGTCCCCAGCTAAGACGGTCCCTCGGATCGTGATCAACAAGTCCCACGCACAGCGGCGGTGCCGAGCGTTTGCCTCGAGGTCGGTGGCGACCTCCATCAGTCGGGCGTGCAGCGGCAGGTGAACGATGTCTTGCAGTGGTGACGGCCAATCCATACTGCCAGCTTAGCTGGCAGCCGGTAGCCGATCGCGACTATGACGTTAACGAAGCGTCACAAAATATGTGAAACGAGGGCTGCTTTGCGGTTTTTCGTACACCAAGCGCCAGCCTAGAACGCGTGGCGGCTGCTGACTTCGCGCAGCAGGGTCAGCGCCATGATCTTGAGGTCGAAGCGGACCGACCAGTTCTCGATGTAGAACAGGTCGCACGCCACCCGCTGCTCGATCTGCTCGATGGTGGCGGTCTCGCCGCGCCAGCCGTTCACCTGGGCCCAGCCGGTGATCCCGGGCTTGACCCGGTGGCGCACGGCATATTGCTGCACCACGTCGGCGAATAGTTGGTTGGCCGCCTTGGTGTTGGGGGCGTGCGGGCGCGGGCCGACCAGCGACATCGTGCCGTTCAGCACGTTGAACAACTGCGGCAGTTCGTCGACCGACAGCTTGCGGATCACGCGGCCCACCCGGGTGATCCGGGCGTCGTTGCGCGTGGTCTGCCGGTTTGCCAGCAGGTCGGCCGCGCCATGCCGCATGGAGCGGAACTTGTAGCAAATGAATAGCCGGTTGTTCAGCCCCATCCGCGGCTGCAGGAACAGCACCGGGCCGGGCGAGTCGAGCTTGATCAGCAGGGCGGTCAGCAGCAGCAACGGCGACAGCACCAGTAGAGCCAGCGATCCCAGGCCGTAATCCAACAGTGTCTTCTGCAGCGCCCGCCAATCCCTGAGCGGCGCCTTGCGGATCGACACGACCGGGTTGCGGCCGATGCCCTCGAACTGGGTGCGGGAGAACTGCAGCCCGGCCAGGTCGGTGGTGAGCACGATATCGGCCACGGTGCTACTGAGTTGGTCGACCACGGCCCTGATCCGGTCGGGCGCGCTCAGCGGCAGGGCGATCACGATGATGTCGATCTGCTCCTCCCTGGAGAGGACAACCAGGTCCTCCACTGTCCCACGCACCGCCACATCGGAAAGGTTGTTGGGCACGCGGGACATCCGGTCGTCGAAGATGCCGATCACCTGGTATTTGCCGGGTTCACCCTTGAGCCGGTTGATGAATTCGCCGCTGAAATCGTTCACGCCGACGATGGCGATCTTGCGGGCCAAGCGCCCCGCTTTCGTCCAGTGCCGGATCAGCCGGGTGAGCGGGATGCGGCTGCCGCCGATCAGCAGCGCCGCGCTGCCGGCCCAGGCAAGCGGCCAAACGCGGAACGGCAGCCGTCCCTGGTAGAACACGAACAGGCAGCCGACCAGCCAGAACGTTCCGATCACCAGCGGCTTGAGCATCAACCGGATTTGCCGGGCACCCGATACGAGTGCGGTCTGAGCGTAGGCCTGATCTCGCGCAAGGCTGAAGCTTGTCGCCAGTGCCCCGACCAGGCAAGCGACTTGCACCGGCCCCTCCGGTTCGTCCCCATACAGCCAAGTCACAAACGCGACCGACATCAGCCCGGCAAGGCCCAGGAGCAGGAGGTCCAAGCCTCGGATCAGCCCGGCAACCACCCGGAACGAGATCGTCCGGATCCCGCCGCGGCCATCGAATTTTGTGAAGTCGACGCCCTCCTGACCCCGGGCCCGCGGCGTGCCGGAGCCGTCGGGCTCGAACGGAAGGCCGGCGACGTCCCCTGGTGTCGCGCGCTTTGCTGGCCATAGGTCTTCGTCGTTGCCCGTCATAGCCGACTTTGGTGCGATATCTGCGTCGGAAAGCTCCAGGTGATCGGCATTACCGGGCGTGATCAAATGTTCAATCCCTACTATAAGGCCGGCTGATAGGTTATGGACGGAGGAGCCACAGCCGGCCCCGGGATTTGTTTCATCTTAATAGACTATGCCTATCGCGCGACGTTGCGATCAAGGCACATCTAGCTGACCAAAGTATAGATGATCCAAGCGATGCCAGCCCAGACCGGAACGAGTGCAACGACGCCAAGCGCGATGTCGCTAGGCGGTGCGACGGGCTCTCGGGGCGTCCAATCGTCCGCGTCACTCTCCGGCCGCGGGTCCTCCGGCGCAGATTTGGGTGACGGCGGCGCAAGCCCAGCATCACCGCCGACCCGGCCGAACTTCCGACCGTCGAGCGTCGAAATGCCGGCACGGGCGGGACTAAACTCCAGCTTACTGAACATGGCACAACCCCCTAGCTCCTGATCGATCATTGCTACCATGCGGTCAGAATGGCTTGGGTCAGGAGCTGTGATGAATTGTTGGGCAAGTCCGGTGGTGCAAGCTGCCCGGCGCCGAGGGTCTGCCTCAGCTCGTGTTCTTGACGAAAGCGGCCGCTTCGCACCAAGTCCGGATCACCCCGGCGGTCGGCTCCTCGGGGGAATCTCGGAACGGAACGGTATGATCGACACCAAACCCAACGACGCTGCCGCCCTATCGCCGCGCGAGGAGTTGGTGATTGCCAACCACGTGCTCGCGGCACGCGGCATCCTGGATGGCTTCGGCCATGTCAGCATACGGCACGAGACGCAGGCGGACCGCTTCGTGATCGCGCGCAGCATGGCGCCCGCGCTCGTGACCCTGGCCGACCTGATCGAGTTCGACCTCGACGGCGAACCCGTCGTGCCGGGCCAGCCGAGTGGCTATCTCGAGCGCTTCATCCACAGCGAGATCTATCGCCTTCGCCCCGATATCCGGGCGATCGTGCACAATCACTCCCCGTCGGTGATCCCGTTCGGCGCAACGAGCGTCAAACTGCGGCCGATCTATCACATGAGCGGCTTTCTCGGGGCCGGCGTGCCCGTGTTCGACATCCGCGTTTGTGCCGGCGAGACCGACATGCTGGTTCGCACCCCGGCCTTGGGAGCGGAGCATGCGCGCTGCCTGGGCGATTGCGCCGCGACCCTGATGCGCGGCCATGGCGCCACCGTGGTCGGCACGTCGCTGCCTCAGGTGGTTTACCGGGCGATCTACATGGAATTGAACGCGCGCTTGCAGTCGGACGCGATGCGGCTTGGGGAGGTGCACTTCCTATCGGAGGAGGAGGCGCGCCTCGCGGCCCAAACCAATGACGGCCAGGTGCAGCGTCCCTGGCAGCTATGGGTCATGGACGCGAAACGCAGCTGACCCGGCAGCTCGGGGCAGTTTACCCGTTCAACATATGAAAACATGAGCACGCGCGTATCGCATGGCGAATATCTTTTACCGGTGGCCCCCTTGTTGCTAGACTGGCATGCGCTCACGCGGCAAAACTTCAAGGACTGACGCCATGGCGGGCGCGATCGACGGCGTTTGTAACCTGTACACGTCTGACGGGGTTCAAAACGGCCAAACCGGCATCGACCCAGCTCCAAAACCGCTGCGGTTCGTCAAGCTGCCAGGCTGCCGGCAAGCCCGCCGTAGAATCAGGGACAAGCCATGATCGCTTCCGCCATGCCGGTCTCGTTGCCCGACACCTTCCGCCCGATCACCATGGCATCGGGCATCCGTTGCAACCTGGCGCGCGGGCCAGGCCGGGTCGCGCTGGTCTGTGCCGACCGTAGTCTGACGTATGGGCAACTCGTCGACCGCATCGACCGTGTTGCCTCCCTTGGCCTGGCCCTCGGCCTGCGACCCGGCGACCGGGCCGCGATCGTCTCGGCCAGTTGTCTCGAATACCTCGAGATCGTGGACGGGCTGGCCGAGGCCGGAATCGCGGTCGCGACGCCCAACCCGCGGCAGACCGCGACGGAACTCGGCTTCATCCTGGCCGATTGCGGCGCGCGCGTGGCCTTCGTGTCGCCGCAGGCGGAGGCGCTGGTGCGGGCCGCCGACTGCCCCGATCTCGAGCGGATCATCGTCATCGGCGCGGAGTACGAGGCGCTGCTGCAGAACGCACGCCCCGCCGCCTTGCCGCAGGCGGCGGAGTGGTCCGCCTTCGCCATCCCCTACACCTCCGGCACCACAGGCAAGCCACGCGGCGTCGTGCTGCCGCACCGGTCTCGGGCGCTGCTGGGGTTCGCCATGGCGTCGGAGTTCGGCTGCTATGGCCCGGACGACCGCTTTCTCGCCGTCACGCCGATGTTCCACGGCGCCGGGTTCGCCAACGTCCACACATCGGTGTTCTTCGGCGGCACGTGCGAAATCCTGCAGAGCTTCGAACCGGAAGTCTATCTACGCCGGCTGAGCGAGGGCGGTGCAACCGGGACGTTCGTGGTGCCAACGATCTTCCACTCTGTGTTCGGGTTGGAGCAACCGGTGCTCGACCGCTACCGGTCCCACCGGCTGCGCGCGCTGATGTCCAACGCCGCGCCCCTGCCGCAGAAAACCAAGGAGATCATCGTCGACTATTTCGGCGAGAACTTGCTGCACGAGATGTACGGCTCCACCGAAGCCGGTACGGTCTTGAGCCTGCGCCCGGCCGAACAGCTGCTGAAGAAACAGTGCGTCGGCCATCCCTGCATGATGAATCAGGTCAAGCTACTGGACGACGCGGGTACTCCCGTGAAGCGCGGCGAGGTCGGCGAGTTGTTCAGCACGTCGCCGAACCTGTTCCTGGGCTATTGGAACAAGCCCGAGGCCACGGCCGCGGCGATGCGCGACGGCTGGTTCTCGGCCGGCGACCTCGCGTGGCAGGACGAGGACGGCTGCTACTATATCGTCGATCGCAAGAAGGACATGTATATCTCCGGTGGCGTGAACGTGTATCCGCGGGAGATCGAGGAGTTCCTGTTTCGCCTGCCCGGCGTGCGCGACGTGGCCGTTGTGGGCATTCCGGACGATTATTGGGGCGAGACCGGCAAGGCCTTCCTGGTGCTAGAACCCGGCGCGGATATCACGGCCGAGTCCGTGATGGCGACCTGCAAGGATGGCGTCGCCGGCTACAAGGTTCCGCGCCACGTGGTCTTCGTCGACGCGCTTCCGCGCAACCCGGCCGGCAAGGTCCTGAAGACCGAACTCCGCAACCTCGGCTGATGGCCGTGAGGGCTTATCGCATCCCGAGGACGTCCATCATGTCGTATAAGCCGGGTTGGCGGCCCGCGAGCCAGATCGCCGCCTGAACCGCACCAACGGCAAAGGCCCGGCGGTCGAATGCGCGGTGCGTGATCGCGATATGCTCATCCCCGGCCGCGAACAGCAGCGTGTGTTCGCCGACGACCTGCCCACCGCGCACGGCGGCAAACCCGATTGTGCCTTCCGCGCGCGGGCCGGTATGCCCGTCCCGGCCGCTGACCATCACGTCGTCGAGCACGACGCCACGCCCGCGGGCAACCGCCCGGCCCAGGCCGATCGCCGTTCCGGACGGTGCGTCCACCTTCTGCCGATGGTGCATCTCCACGATCTCGGCATCATAACGATTCGCTGGCAGGGCAGCCGCGAAGCGCTCAGCCATTGCGAGCACGAGGTTGACCCCGGGGGCGAAGTTCGGCGCGTAGACGATCGGAATGACGGCGGAGGCCTCGGCGACCGCCTGCTCGTCCGCGGCGGTCAGTCCGGACGTCCCGAGCACCCAACCCAGGCCGGATCGTGCGAGTAATGTCGCGTGGCCCGTGACGCTTTGTGCATTGGTGAAGTCGATCGCCACGTCGGCGACAGCCACAATCTGCTCGAGGGGCGTGCCGGAGCGTGACGATCCACCCGCGAAGGGAAGGCCGATGCGAAGCACCTCCTCCTCAAGCAACAGTCCCATTCGCCCACTGCGGCCGATGATTGCAACCCGCGGGCTCACGAGGCGGGCTTCGGCGGCACGGCGTCAACCGCGGATGGGGGGGACATCCGCAGGTGCCATGCCGCCGACACGTGAGCCACGACGGATCGGGGGGGAGCCGCCGCGGTCATGGCCTGATACGCCAACCCCGCCCCGGAGTTCCGTCCATTACGACTGGGCGTCACGATCGTCCGTCGAAGAATGCCGCCACCTTGGCGAAGAACCCCTCGCTCTCGGGGCTACCATTCTTGTGCCGCTGTGCCTCGGCTTCGAATTCTTCCAGCAGCTCGCGCTGGCGTTTGGTCAGGTGCTGCGGGGTTTCGACCGCCACTTGGACGTACATGTCGCCGCGGGCGGCACTCCGCAGAACCGAAAAGCCCTTGCCGCGAAGGCGGAACTGGTCGCCCGTCTGCGTCCCCGGCGTGACCTTCACTTTGGCGCGCGTGCCGTCGATCACGGGCACTTCCACGTCACCGCCCAAGGCGGCCTGGGTCAGCCGCAGCGGCACGCGGCAGTAAACGTTGGCACCGTCGCGCTGGAAGATGTCGTGCGGGCGGATGGCCACATGCACATACAGATCCCCGGCCGGGGCGCCGGCTGCTCCCGCCTCGCCCTCGCCCGCCAAACGAATGCGCACGCCGTCTTCCACACCCGCAGGGATGGCAACCGAGAGCGTGCGCTCACGCGGAACAGTGCCAGCACCCTGACAGACACGGCAGGGATTGCGGACAATGCGGCCGGCCCCGCCGCAGGTTGGGCAGGAGCGTTCGACAAGGAAGAACCCCTGCTGAGCTCGGACCTTGCCAGAGCCACCGCAGGTCGAGCAGGTGTCGCGCTCGGCTTGCTTGTTCGCTGACCCGGTCCCATTGCACGCATCGCAAGCAACGCGACTTGGTACCCGAAGGTCTACCTTCGACCCTGTGAAGGCATCGGTGAGATCGATTTCGACCTGCGCGCGTAGGTCGGACCCGGCCCGCGTCCGGCTGCCGCCAGCGCCCCGGCGTCCACCCATGAAGTCGCCGAACATCTGGTCGAAAATGTCGCCCAGTCCGCCTTCCTGAAAGCCCGCACCAAAGCCACCGGCGCCGGGTCCGCCATTTTCGAAGGCCGCATGGCCGAAACGGTCGTAGGCCGCGCGCTTCTGATCGTCCTTCAAGACCTCGTACGCTTCGCTCACTTCCTTGAACTTGGCCTCGGCCGCCTTGTCGCCCGGATTGCGGTCCGGGTGAAACTTCATGGCGAGCTTGCGATAAGACCGTTTCAGGTCCTCTGCGGAGGCCTCTTTGGTGACCTCTAGAAGTGCGTAAAAGTCTTGCTTCGCCACGGTGATATCCTGATCAAGGCAGGCGAGGGTAAATGCCCTTCGGCCCGTCTGGGGTCTGAGGCCCCAGACCCCTTGACACTGTCGGAGGTGAAACGGCCAGGGACAATGCCCTGGCCGTTCGCATTAAGCGGACTTTTTGTGGTCGTCCACTTCCTCGAACTCGGCATCCACCACTTTCTCACCGGGCTTGCCGGACGCAGCGGCGTCGGGGCCCGGCGCCGCCTGCTCGGACTGTGCCTTGTAGACCGCCTCGCCGATCTTCATCGCCGCGGTCGTCAGCCGCTCCGACGCCGACTTCAGTGCGGCGGTGTCGGTGCCCTCGAGTGCGGACTTGGCAGCGGCCACGGCAGCTTCCGCCTCACCCTTGTCCTGGGCCGGCAGCTTGTCACCGTGTTCGGACAGGTTCTTCTCGACCGAATGGACCGTAGCCTCGAGTTGGTTGCGGGTCTCGACCTGCTCGCGACGGGCCTTGTCCGCTTCGGCGTTGGACTCCGCCTCGCGCACCATCTGCTGGATGTCGGCCTCCGACAGTCCGCCGCTGGCCTGGATGCGGATCTGCTGCTCCTTGCCGGTGGCCTTGTCCTTGGCCGAGACCGAGACGATGCCGTTCGCGTCGATGTCGAACGTTACCTCGATCTGCGGGACGCCGCGCGGCGCGGGCGGAATGCCCTGCAGGTCGAACTGGCCCAACACCTTGTTGTCGGCCGCCATCTCGCGCTCGCCCTGGCTGACCTTGATCGTCACCGCGCTCTGGTTGTCGTCGGCCGTGGAGAAGGTCTGGCTCTTCTTCGTCGGGATCGTCGTGTTGCGGTCGATCAAGCGGGTGAACACGCCGCCTAGCGTCTCGATACCGAGGCTGAGCGGGGTCACGTCCAGCAGCAGCACGTCCTTGACGTCACCCTTCAGCACCGCGCCCTGGACCGCGGCGCCGATCGCGACGACCTCGTCCGGGTTCACGTTGCGGGCCGGCTCACGCCCGAAGAACTGCTTCACCGCCTCGATGACCTTCGGCATGCGAGTCATGCCGCCGACGAGGATCACGTCTTCGATCTCGCTGGCGTTGACGCCCGCATCCTTCAGCGCCGCCTTGCATGGGCCAAGCGTCCGCTGGATCAGGTCATCCACCAGGCTCTCCAGCTTAGCGCGGGTGAGCTTCATGACGAGGTGCTTGGGGCCCGATGCGTCCGCCGTGATGAACGGCAGGTTGATCTCGGTCTCCTTGCTGGAGGACAGCTCGATCTTGGCCTTTTCGGCGGCTTCCTTCAGCCGCTGCAGCGCGAGCTTGTCGGTCCGCAGGTTGATGCCCTGGTCCTTCTTGAACTCGTCCGCCAGGTAATCGATGACGCGGCTGTCGAAGTCCTCGCCGCCCAGGAACGTGTCGCCGTTGGTGGACTTCACCTCGAACACGCCGTCGCCGATCTCGAGGACCGAGATGTCGAAGGTGCCGCCGCCAAGGTCATACACGGCGATCGTGCCGTGGTTCTTCTTGTCCATGCCGTAAGCCAAGGCCGCGGCAGTCGGCTCGTTGATGATGCGCAGGACGTCGAGGCCGGCGATGCGGCCGGCGTCCTTGGTGGCCTGGCGCTGGGCGTCGTTGAAGTAAGCGGGGACGGTGATGACGGCCTGATCGACCTTCTCACCGAGATAGCTCTCCGCCGTCTCCTTCATCTTGCCGAGGATGAAGGCGCTGATCTGGCCAGGTGCGTACTTCTCGCCGCGCGCCTCGACCCAGGCGTCGCCATTGTCACCGCGGACGATCTCGTAGGGGACCAACCCCTTGTCCTTGTTGACCAACGGATCTTCGAACCGGCGGCCAATCAGCCGCTTGACCGCAAACAGCGTGTTCGTCGGGTTGGTGACGGCCTGGCGCTTGGCGCTCTGGCCAACCAGCCGCTCACCGCTGTCGGAGAACGCAACCATGGACGGGGTGGTGCGGGCGCCCTCACTGTTCTCGATCACGCGGACATCCTTGCCCTCCATGATCGCAACGCATGAGTTGGTGGTGCCCAGGTCGATGCCGATGACCTTGCTCATTCAGAACTCCATTTCAGCGGTCCGATGCGGCCCGAAGCACCGCGTAGGACCCTTGGGGATAGTGGTATGACGCCGGATGTATTGAGGCGGGGGTGCCGCGGCAAGTGGGAGGAGGGATTTTTACAGCTTGGCTCAGCGATGAAACGGCTAGAATTCCTCCCAAGCCTCAGCCGTGGCGGCAACGGCCACCTGGGCTGTTCGACGAGGACGGTCCGCCTTCATTGCGTGTCGCGGCGCGGCCGAGGGGCGGGGTGACGTGCTTGCCACGCCCTTGACGGATTTGGTGGCCGGCGCCCGCGCAGCCGGATCATTGCCGAGCTTGAATTGCCCCGTGAGCGTGTTCAGCGCCTCTGCTTCCTGCGACAGCGCGTGGCTCGCGGCAGTACTCTGCTCCACCATGGCGGCGTTCTGCTGGGTGACTTGATCCATCTGGTTCACGGCGGTGTTGACCTCGTGTAGCCCGGTCGCCTGCTCCTTCGCGCCGGCGGCGATCTCCGAAACGGCCCGGTTCAGCTCCGAGACTTGACCGGCGATCCGGTTCAGGGCCGTGCCTGTCTCGCCGACCAGCTTCACGCCTTCGACGACTTGGCGGGCGCTTTCCTGAATGAGCGCCTTGATCTCCTTGGCCGCCGTCGCCGAACGTTGCGCCAGCGCGCGCACCTCGCTCGCCACCACGGCGAAGCCGCGACCGGCATCACCCGCCCGGGCTGCCTCGACGCCGGCATTCAGGGCTAGCAGGTTGGTCTGGAAGGCGATTTCGTCGATGACGCCGATAATCTGGCTGATCTGGTTGGCCGAGCCCTCAATCGCGCTCATGGCCCGCACCGCATCTTGCACCACGACGCCGGACTTCTCCGCGTCCACTGTGGTCGCGGAGGCAACGCGTTGCGCCTGCTCCGCGCCATCGGCGGCCCGCTTCACGGTGGCGGTGATCTGGTCCAGGGCGGCGGCCGTCTGCTCCAGGCTTGCCGCTTGCTGCTCGGTGCGCCGCGAGAGGTCGTCGGAGGCCCGCGCGATTTCCGCGCTTCCCGAGTGGATTGCGCCAGTGCTGACCACAATGCCCTGGATAGCGTTGCGCACCTGGGTGATGGCACCGTTCAGATCGCTCCGAAGCGTCTCGTAGGCCTCGGGCAGCACGGTATCGAGCTGGAACGTCAGGTCCCCCGTCGCCAGCCGGCCTAGGCCGAGCCCGATCGAACCGACGATCAAATCCGCCGCCTGCTTCGCGGCATCCGCTTCGGCTTCCTGCCGCACCCGCCCATCTTCGGCGGCGCGGCTGGCGTCTGCCTCGGCCTGGTGCCGTGCGAGAGCCTTGGATTCGATGGCGCTGTCCTTGAACACCTGCACGGCGCTGGCCATGGCGCCGATCTCGTCGCCCCGGCCAACGCCGGGCACGGTCACATCGAGGTCATTCGCGGCCAGGCGGCGCATCGCCGCCGTCATCTTGGCAATTGGGCCGGAGATGCCGCGGATTAGCGCCACCCCCATCAGGAGGCAGACCAGCACGGCGAACCCAAGCGTGCCGGCGATCATGGTTTGTGCCGCCGACGCGAGGCGCTGGCCAGTCTCGGCTGCCTGTTCCGCACCCTGCGCGTTGTAGGCGATGTCGTCCTGTAGGTTTTTCCGGAAGTCGTTCACCGCCGGGTTGCTTTTCTCGATCGCCATCGCCGTATCGGTCTTGTTGCCGGTTGCGAAGACGACCAGGAAGTCGTCCGAGACCTTCCGGTAAGCCTGCCACCCTTTTACGATCGCGCCTGCCAACTCCTGCTCCCGCCCAGGTGTGACCAACGCCTGGTAGGTCAGCAGCTCGGTTTCGAAATCGCCCTCCAGGCCCTTGATATTATTTCGGTTGTTGATCTGGCGCGCTTCGTTGGTTGCGACGAGGAGGTTAGTTTGATTGAGCCTCAGCCGCTCGATCGTCTGGGCCATTTTGCCCAGCAATGCCATGCTCGGCATCCAGTTGGTTTTGATTTCGGTCGAAATCGCAGTGACCGCGGATAGCCGCTGCATCGCAAACAGACCGAGCCCTGCAGTGCAGCAAAGCACGAGCGCGAATGAGGCGATAATCTTGCTGCTGATACTGATACGACTAAAAAGAGAATTCACGCGCTGCGCCCCCGAGACATCATCTCGCGGCACAGCGTCCGTGATCGGCGTGAACAAACCTTTAAGGCGTTGCCGCGCGCGCGGCTCCCGCCCGCCGGCGCTGCCTCAAACGGTCGTCGCGCTGCCGTCCGGCGCCTTGGCCACAACGACCATGGCGGGGCGCAGCAGCCGGCCGTTCAGAGTCCAGCCCGCCGTCCAGGACTGGATGACGGTGCCGGGCGGATGCTCGGCGCTGGGCTGCTCGGCCATCGCCTGGTGCAGGTTCGGGTCGAACGGCTTGCCGGTGGCATCCACCTTGGCGATGCCGTTGCGTTCCAGCAGCGACAGAAATGACCGCTCCACCCCCTCGAACCCGTCGCGCAACTTGCCGACGATCTCGGGCTCGCCGGGCTGCGAGGCAGGGAGCTGGTCAAGCCCGCGGCGCAAATTGTCCGCCGCCTCCACCACGTCGCGGGCAAATTTCTGCACCGCGAACTGCCTCGCATCGTCGGCGTCACGCTTGGCGCGGGTGCGCACATTGGCGATCTCGGCCTCGGAACGCAGCCATTTGTCGCGGAACTCATCGCGCTCGGCCTCCAGCGCGGCAATCCGCGCGCTGGCCGCTGCCATCACCTCCTCGGGGGAGTTGGGCGTGGAGTCGATGATCGGGTCCGCCATCTCGGGCGTGGGCATGTCGGGGTTGCTCATGGGCGCAGAATTAGGACGGCGGCCCGACCCGAACAAGCCATGGCGAAACAATCCCTCTCTCATCCGAGCAAACGACCGATCACCCGGGCGGTATAATCCACCACGGGGATGATCCGGCCGTAATTGATGCGGGTGGGACCGATTACCCCGATCGCCCCCACGATCTTGTCCGCCTCGTTGCGGGCCGGGGCCACGACCATGGAGATCTCGGCGGCGCCGAACAGGCCGCTCTCGGCGCCGATGAAGATCCGTACGCCATCCGACTGCTCCGCCAGCTCCAGCAGCTTCAGCATCGTGTCCTGGGTCTCCAACCGGTCGAACAGCACCTGGATAGCGCTGATCCGTTCAGTCCCCGTGACATCTGCGAGAAGCCTGCCCTGGCCCCGCACGATCAGGCTGCCGCCCCACCCGCTGGTGCCCGAGGCCCAGGTCGCTAGCCCGGCCTCCACCACTTGGGCGGACAGTTCGTCCAACTGGCTGCGGTTGGCGGCCATTTCGTGGCCGACGATGGTGCGCAATTCCGCCAAGGTGCGGCCGGACAGGCGGGCATTGAGGTAGTTGGCGGCGTGCGTCAGGGACGAGGGCGGCAGGCCGGGTGGGATCTCGAGCACCCGGTTTTCCACCTGGCCATCCGCCCCCACCAGGATCACCAGCGCGCGTCCTGGCCCGAGTGGCACGAATTCGATGTGACGGACCGCGCCGTCGTTCTTCGGCGCCAGCACCAGCCCGGCGGCGGCGGACAGCCCCGACAGCATGGACGACGCATCGGCCAACGTGTCCTGCAGTGACCGGCCGCGGGCCTCGAGCGCACGGCTGATCCGCTCCTGCTCCTCCTCGCTGAGGTTGCCGAATTGCAGCAGGCCGTCCACGAACAGGCGGATGCCACGGTCGGTCGGCAGGCGGCCGGCGGAGGTATGGGGGGCGAACAGCAACCCGGCCTCGGTCAGGTCGGCCATGACGTTGCGGATCGTGGCCGGCGACATGGAGATCGGCAGCAGGCGCCGGGACAGCGTGCGGCTGCCCATCGGCTCACCCGTTTCCACGAACTGCTCGACGATCTCGCGCAGGACGGCGGCGCTGCGCGGGTCCAGGCCCGGGGGCATGTGGGGACGGTCGAAACGGAAGGTCACGTCATCCATATAGCTACGAAGCTAGGTAATGCGTATGCGCTGGGTCAAATACTGATCGATTGATCGAGCCCGTGGAACGCGGGAGGATTGCGGCCCGAGAGTGGAGGAAGGCTGGTGAGCGAGTTCGAGCGAGGGTGGCAAGCTGCCCTCGAGGCGGCGAAGGCGTGGCACGAGGGTAAGGCCAAGCAAATCTTGGTCCAGGCGGGGCGGTCGCGCTTCCCCAAATCGCTCGAGCAGCAGGCGGAGACCCATCGCCTGGCGGCCGAAGTGCTCCCGACCCTCACGCCGGAAGTCACGGACTAAGCCGACGGGCTCTGGTGTCGTTTCGTCGGGGCTCCTAAGGAACGGCGGACCAAACACGAGGACGATTTCCATGCGCCCATCCGGCCGCGCCCCCGACGCGCTGCGCGAGGTCAGCTTCACCACCGGGTTCGCCCGCCACGCCGAGGGGTCTTGCATCATCCGGATGGGGGGCACGGAAGTGTTGTGCGCGGCCAGCGTCGAGGGTCGGGTGCCGCCGTTCCTGCGGGGCAAGGGCGAGGGCTGGGTCACGGCGGAATATGGCATGCTGCCCCGCGCCACCCACACGCGCGGCGACCGCGAGGCCGCACGGGGCAAGCAATCGGGCCGCACGCAGGAGATTCAGCGTCTGATCGGGCGCTCGCTGCGCGCCGTGGTGGACCGCAAGGCCCTTGGCGAGATGACGGTGACACTGGATTGCGACGTGCTGAACGCCGATGGCGGCACGCGCTGCGCCGCGATTACTGGCGCGTGGGTCGCGCTCAGCCTGGCGCTGAACAAGCTGGTGGCGAATCGGGTGATCGCCCAGTCGCCACTGCGGGGACAGGTGGCGGCGGTGTCCTGCGGCCTGGTGGCGGGCGCGCCGGTGTTGGATCTGGACTATGCCGAGGATTCGGACGCCGACGCCGACGCCAACTTCGTGCTGACCGAGGGCGGCATCGTGGAAATCCAGGGCACGGCGGAGCGCGCTCCGTTCTCCGACGCGCAATTCGCCGAACTGATGCGGCTGGCCCGGCTCGGCACGGGGCAGCTGTACGAATTGCAGCGCCAGGCGCTCGGGCACGAGGCGCTCGGGTGACGCGGCTCGGGCGGGGAGACCGGCTGGTCCTGGCCAGTCACAACCCTGGCAAACTGCGCGAGATCGAGGCTTTGTTGGAGCCGTTCGGGGTCGCGGTGCTGTCCGCCGGGTCGCTGGGCCTGCCGGAGCCGGAGGAGACGGAGCCGGATTTTGCGGGCAATGCGCGGCTGAAGGCCGTCGCGGCTGCGCGGGCCAGCGGACTGCCGGCGCTGGCCGACGATTCCGGCTTTTGCGTCGCGGCGTTGGATGGGGCGCCCGGCGTGCTGTCGGCGCGGTGGGCGGGCCCAGGCAAGGACTTTGCGGCCGCGATGGCCCGGGTGAACGACGAGACCAGGGGGACGAGCCATGCCTGGTTCGTTTGCGCGCTGTGCCTGGCGTGGCCCGCCGGTGAGACCGCGACCTACCTGGGCCGGGTGGACGGGCGGACCTGTTGGCCGCCGCGGGGCGACCGAGGGTTCGGCTACGACGCTATGTTCGTGCCTGGTGGCAGCAATATCAGCTACGGCGAGATGGATCCGGCCGCCAAACACGCCAGCAGCCATCGCGCGCGGGCGTTTTCGTCGCTGGTGGCGGGCTGTCTGCAACCGGATGGCCCGGCGGGGCGTAGCGTAGTCACATCGCTCTGAGGACCTTCAAATGCTACGACATTTCGCGCTGACTGCCGTGCTGCTCGGCCTAGCAGCCGGCCAGGCGCACGCGCAGTATTATCCGCAGCAAGGCGGGCCGGAGTATCCGCCGCCCGGACCAGGCTACCCGCCCCCGCCACCCGGGCCAGGAGGCTACCCGCCGCGCGAGTTCGCCTATGGTCCTCCGGGGGGCCAGTGTGATGCGTTCTTCCGCACGCCCTATGGCCCGCGCCGGTTTGTCTGCCCCATGGGTCGACCGAAGCCGGTTGGCGCCCCGTGCGTTTGTCCGCCCGGGAATGGCTATGGCCCGCCGGGTCATGGTCACGTGGTTCCCTAAACTCTGGCTGGCGGGCCGATCCCGCCGGTTCCTAGGTTGCGGCTGCCTCCGGAACGGGGGGCGGCCGCATCATGGACGCGAGCGGCAGCGCGAGTGCGCACATGCACGCCATGCCCCAGAACGACGATGCCCCGAACGTCCCGTAGAGCGGCCCCGAAGCCAGCGTGACCAGCGCCGAAGTGGCACCCATCGCGACCGTCGCATAGAAGGCCTGCGCCGTTGCCGCGAGCCGTGCTGGAACAACGCGGGCGATCATGGCCATGCAGGCGAGATGCAGCATGGCGAACGTCAAGCCGTGCAGCGGTTCCACCATGGCCATCGCGGGGAACCAGGCCGTCCGTGCGGCCGTGCCCCAGCGCACGATCCCCGCGCACGCCGCCAGCAACATCGCCCGCCTTGGCCCGAGAACGTCGAGCAACCGCGGTCCGACGCCGACGAACACGATCACCTCGGCCCCGACGGACAGAGACCACAGCACGCTGATCTCTCCGGCGGACAGCCCGGCGGAGCGCCAGCGGATCACCTCGAAGCCGTCGTGCAGGGCATGGCTTCCGCCGATCAGTGCCGCGACGCCCATGAGCTGCACGAAGGCCGGGATGCGCGCCAGTGACCACGCAGAGGCTTGGTCCCCCTCCCGGCGGTTGCCCGTCGTCGACCCGGCGACGCGGTTCGGCAGCATCCAGGCGACGGCCGCGGCCACTGCGAGCAGGCCGCCGTTCAGCCAGACGATGGAGCCCAGTCCGGACTGGCCCACCACCTGGCCCGACAGCAAGGTGCCCACGATGAAAGCGGCCGACCCCGCGCCGCGCACCCAGCCGTAACGGAAGACCCTGCCGGCCTGAGACGAGCCCAGGGCGAGGGCGTCGGAGATCGGTGTGAGCGGCGCCAAAACCGCGGCATGCGCCACACTGACCGCGAGCAGGGGGAACAGGCCGCGGGCAGGGGCATAGCCGAATGCAACCAAGGCGGACGCCGCCGTGAAGCCGGCAAGCACGACGGGAACGCGGCCAACCCGATCCGCCAGCCGGCCGCCGAGCGGGCCAGCCAGCAGCCGGATCGCCGTGCCCGCTGCGAGCACGACGCCCAACTGGTTCGGGCCGAGACCGTCCTGCTGCATCAGTCCGGGCAAGAACGGCGATGCCACCCCAAACGCGGCAAACAGGGCTGCGTAGAAGATCAGGAAGCGCGGCAGCGGTGACATGATCGGCTCGCGGCGGATGTGCCGACGCTAAGTGGAACGCAGCCGCAAACGTTCCCGTCACTCCAGGAACCTGCCACGGTGTTGGGCTTTGCGGGTGCATGCAAAATTCCAAGCCTGCGGTCACGTTCGTTCTGGTGACCTTGGGCCTCGACGCTCTGGGTGTCGGCGTCATCGCCCCTATCGTCCCCGGCCTGGTGCAGAAACTCGGCCACCTCTCCCCCCAGCAGGCAGCTCCCTGGGTTGGTGCCCTGTTGGCGGTATATGCCGCGGTCCAGTTTTTCGCGGCTCCCTTACTGGGCGGGTTGAGCGACCGCTTCGGGCGGCGTCCGGTCATCCTGGTGTCCGTCCTCGGGTTAGGCTGCGACTACGTGCTCCTGGCCTTCGCCCCGAACCTGTGGTGGCTGTTCGCCGGGCGCCTGATTGCGGGGGCGACGTCCGCCAATGTCGCGGCCGCGACGGCCTATATCGCGGATGTCTCGTCGGAAAACGACCGGCCGCGCCTGTATGGGCTGATCGGTGCGATCTTCGGCGCAGGCTTCGTCGTCGGTCCGGCGCTGGGCGGCGTGGCCGGGTCGGTGGACCTTCGCCTCCCCTTCATCATTGCCGCCTGCCTTGCATTCGCAAACTTCTGCTTCGGGGTGTTCGCGCTTCCCGAGAGCCTCGCCGGCGAGAACCGGCGTAATTTGGACTGGAAACGTGCCAACCCATTTGGCCAACTCCTGACCGCATCCCGTAACCGCGACTTGGGTCGGTTGGCTCTGGCGTGGTCCTGCACCTGGGTTGGCCTCGGCGCCGTCCAGAGCACGTTGGTGTTGTTTACCGGATACCGCTTCCATTGGGGTGCGGCGTTGAACGGCGCGGTGCTCGCCGGACTCGGCCTGTCGCAAGCGGTGGTAGAAGGGTTGCTGCTCCGCCACGTGACGGCGCGACTGGGGGAGCGGCGGACGGCGGTGGTGGGCTACGTGGCTGGCGCCGCCGGATATTGCGTGCTTGGGCTCGCGTTCGCCGGGTGGACCGTCATTCCCGCGGTGGTGCTGATCGCGTTCGGGGGACTGGCGACGCCCTCCGTCCGCGCGATGGTCTCGGGACGCGGCGACGTCCACAACCAGGGCGAGATGCAGGGTCTCCTCGCGTCGGTGGAAAGCCTGACTGCGGTGGTGGCGCCGCTGCTTGCGGCGAGCCTCTTCTTCGCCTTCACCGCGAAAGCCCTGCCCATCATGTTCCCGGGTGCGCCCTTCATGTTGGCGGCTGCCTGTGCCGTCGGGGGAATGGCCCTGATGCGGGCACTGTGACGGGCGACCGCATCCTGTATCACTCAAACGTTTAGGTATGCCCGCAAGCAAGTGTCTTGAACTGCTTGCCCAATATCGGCAGAGAGTCAGGTAACCGAACCGGTCGAGTTCGGCTATCACCATACAGCAATGGACTAAGATGAACGCCATAGTCCTGGTCGCATTACGGCGACCTTACACTTTTGTCGTACTCGCGATCATGATCCTGCTGTTTGGCGGCCGCGCGGTACTGTCCACGCCGACGGATATCTTTCCACCGATCAAGATTCCGGTCGTGGCCGCAATCTGGAGCTACACCGGCCTGCTGCCGGCGGACATGTCGGGCCGCATCGTCTACTATTACGAGCGCTCGCTCACGACGACGGTCAGCGGCATCGAGCATATCGAGAGCCAGTCGTATTACGGCAGCGGCGTCGTCAAGATCTTCTTCCAGCCGGGGACCGATATCGCGGCGGCGCAGGCCCAGGTGACGGCTGCGTCGCAGACAATCCTGAAGGTCGTGCCAGCCGGCACCACGCCGCCCAACATCCTGGTCTATGACGCGTCCTCGGTGCCCGTGCTCAATCTGCAGGTGACGGCAAACGGCATGACGCCGGACGAGGTCTACGATCTTGCGTCCAACTTGATCCGGCCGGCCTTGATCTCCGTTGCCGGCGTGGCGATCCCTGCACCGTACGGGGGCACTCAGGAGGACGTCGAGGTCGACCTCGATCAGACCAAGCTGCTGGCCCACGGCTTGAGTGCGACCGACGTGGGCAATGCGTTGGCCCAGCAGAACATCGTGCTGCCGGCGGGCGACCAGAAGATCGGGGCGATCGACTACCTGGTGGTGACCAACTCCACCCCGGCGCAGATCGACACCTTCAACAACTTGCCGGTCAAGCAGGAGGGGGGCGCGACCGTCTATCTGCGCGACGTCGCCTTCGTGCATCGCGGCGGGCCGCCGCAGCAGAACATCGTGGTCGTCAAGGGGCAGCAATCGGTGCTGCTCGAGGTGCTCAAATCGGGCGACGCGTCCACTCTCGCCGTCGTGGCGGGGATCAAGGCCAAGTTGCCGGCGCTGCTAAAAACGCTGCCGGCCGGGGTTAGCATCACGCCGCTCAACGACCAATCGGAGTTCGTCAAGGCCTCGATCGAGGACGTGGTGCAGGAGATGGTGACCGCCGCGGTGCTCGCGGGCCACGCCGTGCTGATCTTCATCGGCAGTTGGCGCTCCACCCTGATCGTGGCGACCTCAATCCCGCTGTCGATCCTGTCGTCCATCTTCGTGTTGTCCGCCATCGGTCAGGACATCAACGTCATGACCCTGGGCGGCCTCGCTTTGGCGGTGGGCATCCTGGTCGACGACGCGACGGTGATGATCGAGAACATCAACGCCCACCTCGAGGAGGCGGAGCGCGAGGACAAGGAGATCGACCTGGAGGCTGCGATCATCGTCGCGTCCAACCAGATCGTGGTGCCGACCTTCGTCTCGACCCTGTGCATTTGCATCGTCTGGCTACCGTTGCTGCAATTGGGCGGCGTTGCCGGCTACCTGTTCCTGCCGCTCGCCGAGGCGGTGATCTTTGCCATGATCGCCTCTTTCATCCTCTCGCGCACCCTGACACCCACCATGGCGAATTGGCTGCTGCGCGGGCAGCTGGCGGCGCGGCATGCGGCCAAGCACGGCAAGCCAGGCCCGTTCACCCGGCTGCAGCGTGGGTTCGATACGCAGTTCGAGCGGTTCAGGACGAGCTACCGCAATCTGCTCGATACCCTGGCCGCACGCCGCCGCTTGTTCGTCAGCGGCTACCTGCTTGCCTCGCTCGCCTCACTATTGCTGTTGATCGTCGTCGGGCAGGACTTCTTTCCCAGCATTAAGTCTGGCGAGATGGACATGCACGTCCGCTTTCCGTCCGGCACCCGCATCGAGGAGACGGCCAAGAATGCCGTGCTGATCGACCAGCAGGTGAGGGCGTTGCTGCCGGGCCGGGTCACCGGAACGCTGGCCAATTGCGGCCTGCCGTTCAGCGGCATCAACCAGGCCTACAGCGCGAGCGGCACGGTGGGCACGCAAGATTGTGACGTCACCATCTCGCTCGACAATCCGGCCTCTCCGGTGAGCGTCTATCGCCAGGCGCTGCGGAAAGGGCTGACGACCGCGTTTCCTGGGACGGAGATTTCTTTCCTGCCCGGCGACATCACGGCGAAGATCCTCAATTTCGGGCTCCCGGCGCCGATCGATGTGCAGGTGAGCGGGCGCGACCTCGACAGCAGCTATGCCTACGCGGCCAAGCTCGCGGCGCGCATGCAGCATATCGCGGGCGGCGCCGACGTACACATCCAGCAGATCATGGGGCAGCCGACACTGCAGCTCGCCTCACGCCGCAGCGAAGCGCTTGGGACGGGGCTGACCGAGTCTGACATCGCCAAGAATGTGCTCGCCACCTTGTCGGGCAGCGGCCAGACGGCGCCGACCTACTGGCTGGATCCGAAGACAGGGGTGGCGCATCTGGTGAACCTGCAGACGTCACAGAACCAGATGGAGAGCGTCAACGACCTGCAGACCATTCCGATCGACGCCGGGACCGGGGATGCACGAAGCGGCCCGGTACAGATCGTGGGCGGCTTGTCGACGGTGACGCGGACGGGCTCGCCGGGCGTGGTGTCGCATTACAATATCCAACCTGTGATCGACATCTACGCCAATGTGGAAGGCCGCGATCTCGGCGCCGTCAGCCGGGCCGTGCAAGCGTCGATCACCAGCATGTCCGCCGAAGTACCACGCGGCACGACGGTGAGTCTGATGGGCCAGTCGGTCACGATGATATCGGCCTACAAGCAACTTCTCGTCGGCTTGGCGCTGTCGGTCGTGCTGATCTATCTCGTGATCGTCGTGAACTTCCAATCCTGGCTGGACCCGTTCATCGTGATCTCCGCACTGCCGGCGGCGCTCGCGGGTATCACCTGGGCCTTGTTCCTGACCGGCACCACGCTTTCGGTTCCCGCGTTGACGGGCGCGATCATGTGCATGGGGACGGCGACGGCGAACACCATCCTCGTGGTCGATTATGCCCGCACCCGGCTGGCCGAACACGGTGATGCAGTGAAGGCAGCGCTGGAGGCCGGCTATGCCCGTATTCGGCCGGTGCTGATGACAGCTTTGGCGATGATCGTCGGCATGGTCCCGATGTCCATCAGCAATACGCAGAACGCGCCACTTGGCCGCGCCGTCATCGGTGGCCTGCTGGTCGCCACCCTCACGACGCTGGTGTTCGTGCCATGCGTCTTCGCCATTCTTCACCGTTCTCAACCGCGTCCGGAGCAATCAGCATGATCTCGCGCAGATCCGGCATCTTGTCCGCAATCGTCGGGCTCGCCGTGGCGGGCGGGCTGGCGTTCTATGGCATCTGGTCACGCGCGGAGTCGGTGTCCGACCTTCAGCAGCGTGCCGACGAGGCGGCGATCCCCAAGGTCCAGGTGATCTCCCCCAAGGCCGGGCCCGCCGAGCAGAGCCTTACGCTGCCCGGGCAGATCTCCGCTTGGAACGAGGCGGAGGTTTATGCCCAGGTCAGCGGCTACGTCGAGCATTGGTACAAGGATTACGGCGCGCACGTGAATGCTGGCGACGTGCTTGCGACGATCTCGACCCCGACGCTGGATGCGCAATACGAGGTGAGCAAGGCCAAGCTCACCGTGGCGCAGTCGCAGTACAACATCGCCGCGCTTACCTCGAAGCGTTACGACGCGCTCGTCGGCACCGCTGGCGTGTCGCAGCAGCAGATCGACGACCGGAATGCCGCGACGGACGCCGCCAAGGCACAGGTGGAGGCCGCGCAGCAGGACCTGGAGAACTATGCGGCGAAGATCGCATTCAAGGCGATCAAAGCGCCGTTCGCTGGCATCGTCACCGCGCGACGGGTGAACGTGGGCGATTTCATCGGCGCCAATGGTGCCGACGCCACGCAGCAGAGCACCCCGCAACCGCTATTCACCGTCGATGACGTCCACGAGGTTCGCATCTTCGTCTCCGTCCCGCAGACATTCGGTGACGTGCTGAAACCCGGCCTGAAAGCCGAGCTGTATCTGCCAGGGAATTCTGCCAGGGCGGTGCCCGTGCGGTTCCGAACCGCCGCAGGCGGCGTCAGTGCCGCGACCCGCACGATCGTCACGGAGTTCGCGGTGGACAATCCGCAGGAGAGCCTGCTGCCCGGCGCCTATGTCAGCGTCCGGATGAGCTTTCCGTCCAATCCCAATATCCTGACGGTTCCTGCCGAGGCTTTGTTGTTCCGGGCCGAGGGCATGCAGGTCGCCTTGATCGGCGCCGGCAACAAGGTGCATCTGCAGAAGGTCACGGTCGGGCAGACGCTCGGTCTGGTCGCGCAAGTCACGTCGGGGCTTACCACTGGTGACAAGATCGTCGCCAGCCCGTCCCTGGGCCTGTTGGAGGGACAGCAGGTCGAACCTGTGACACCCGTTCCCGGCAGCCAACCTGGCGATGGCAGCGTCGCCGTCGCCGATGCGCGGCCAGCGTCGCCGGAGGCGAGTGCGGCCACACCGGCCGGCTCGTCAGCCGTCCAGCCGACTGCAACACCCCCTCATTGAGACGTTGCCTCCGGCGAAAAACTCATCCTCCCCTGCGTAGCGGGGGAGGGGAACCATGCTAGCAAGGTGGAGGGGGCGCTTTACCACGGACGGTGCCGCGCGCCCCCTCCGTCGGCTGCGCCGCCACCTCCCCCGTAAAACAGGGGGGAGGACGAGGTAAACAAGCCGGTCGCCGGCTCCGCGGCCAGGCACTTGCCGCCGCTGCATGCAACCTTCTAAGGTAGCAACGTTCCGACACCAGGCCGAGGGAGGGCTGGATGCACGCATACAACCAGCGCCACCCCAGAGGTCCTGTTTCCGCCCTGCGATAGGTCTTTCGCAGGGTAGCGCCGCAACGAGCCACTGCTCCCGTTCCGGACTGCCCTTGTTGCATGTGCCTGCCCTCGTGGCGGGCGTCGGAACGGATACTCATCGATGGCCCTTATCAGCTTGCGCGACCTCGGCATGGTCACGCCGCGTCCCCTGTTTCAGAACATCGCCGTCAATTTCGGCCCGGGCGATCGCGTCGGCCTGGTCGCTGCGAATGGCGCCGGTAAATCCACCCTGCTGCGCTGTGTCGCCGGCCAGGTCGATCCCGATGCGGGCAGTGTCGTGCTGTCGCGTGGCGCCCGGATCGGCTTCGTCGAGCAGGACGTGCCGCCCGATCTGCTCGGCTTGGCCCTGGGCGAGTTTCTGCGCCGAGCCCTGCCACCGGCCGAGCGCGCGCAAGAAGCCTGGCGCGTCGGTGCCGTGCTGGACGAGTTCGACACCCCCGAGGCGCTGCACGACCGCCCACTCGGGGCGCTGAGCGGCGGCTGGCAGCGGCTTGCGCTGCTCGCCCGCGTGTGGATCCGGCAGCCCGACGCGCTGCTGCTGGACGAGCCGACCAACCACCTCGACGCCGAGAAGATCGCGCTGCTGGAACGCTGGATCACTGGCCCGGCTTCCCGCACGCCGATGCTGATCGCAAGCCACGACCGCAGCTTCCTCGATGCTTGCACCACCCGCACCCTGTTCCTCCGTCCGGGGGTGAGCCGGCTCTACACGCACCCCTACAGTGCTGCCCGGGCGCTATTGGCCGACGACGATGCGGCGCAGGACCGCAAGCACGCCAAGGACGCCAAGGAGGTGACCCGCCTGCGCCGCAACGCCGGCGAGCTGCGCAACATCGGCGTCAACAGCGGCAGCGACCTGCTGCAGAAGAAGTCCATGCAGTTGCGCGACCGCGCTGAGCGGCTCGAGGCGACGTTGCGCCCCGTGGCAGCCGAGCGGTCGGGCGACATCCGCCTGGTTAGCCGCGACACCCACGCCAAGGTGCTGGCCGCGCTGCGGGACCTGGCCGTCACCACGCCGGACGGCACCCCCTTGTTCCGGATCGCCAAGCTCGATGTTCGCCTGGGCGATCGCCTGGTGCTGCTGGGCCGCAACGGTGCCGGCAAGTCGCAACTGGTCCGGCTGCTGCGCCGGGCGACAAGCGAGGCGGTGCCCGGCGTGCAGGTTAGCCCGAGCCTCGTCCTCGGCTATGCCGACCAGGGCATGGCGCATCTGCCGGACAGCCAGACCCCGCACCGGTTCATCGCGGCACGCCCGGGGATCGGCGACGCCCAAGCCACCGGCCTGCTCGCCGGCGCCGGGCTCAGCGTGGAGGCGCAGGCCCGCCCGATCGGCCGCCTGTCCCCTGGCCAGAAGGCGAGGCTCGGGTTGCTGGCACTTCGCCTGGCGGAGCCGAACTTCTACCTGCTGGACGAGCCGACCAACCACGTCGACATCCCCGGCCAAGAGCAGCTCGAGGCGGAGTTGCTGGCGCAGGGGGCGACCTGTGTCCTGGTGTCGCACGATCGCAGCTTCGTTGAGGCGGTGGGGACCCGCTTCCTCCTGATCGAAGGCGGCGAGGCAACCGAGGTGGCCGGGCCAGCCGCGTTCAAGCCTGCTCGATGAACCGCAGCAACCCGTCCAGCAGCGCCGGGTCGTTGATCACGCGCGGCACCTTGTTCTGGCCGCCGAGTTTGCCGCGGCTGGCCATCCAGGCGCTGAACGTGCCGGATGGCACCAGGCGCACATCGGGCGGGTCCATGCCGAAGCCGCCGCGCCGGTGGTCGGCGTAGTCGGCATTCAGCCGGGCCAGGTTGGAATCCAGGTGTTCGGCGAATGGCTGGGCCGCGATGGGTGGGTCGGCTTCCACCACGAACACGTGGCCACCGCGCGTGCCTCCCCCGAGCAGGGCGCCGGCCGCGTAATCGTTCACCGCCGTGCCGCAGGCGCGCGCGGCTTCGGTGACGGCCGTGTCCAATTCCGCGGCGATCAGGTGCTCGCCGAACGCCGATAGGGTGTAGGCGGTGCGCCCGGTGATCAGCACCCGCGGCGGATCGCGCTCGATCAGCGTCACGGTGTCGCCGACCACGTAGGACCACAGCCCGGAATTCGTGCTGAGCACCAGCGCATACTCGACGCCGAGGTCCGCCGTTGCGAGCCAGCGTCGATCGGGTGCGGGGTGGTCCAGCTCGGCGGGGCGGACGAATTCGAAGAACAGGCCGCGGTCCACCACAAGGCGCAAGCCCGCGCCAGGGCCGCGGTCGGCGCTGGCGATGAAGCCCTCGCTGGCGGGATAGACCTCCCGCGTTTCCGCCCGGCTGCCCTCGAGCCACGCCGCCATGGCATCGCGGTAGGGCGCAAAAGCCACGCCGCCGTGCACCACCAATTCCAGCGCGGGGTAGAGTGCGGCGAGGCGGCGCGGAGCATCCGGACGCAGCCGGGCGACCTCGTCGAAGAACAGCAGCATCCAACTCGGCGTGCCCGAGATGGAGCGCACGTCCGCACCTAGCGAGCGGGGCGCCAGTGCGGCGATTTTGGCCTGCCAATCGCCGAGCAGCGCCAGGTCGCGCGGCGGAAAGGCCCGGGCGCGCAGCAACGCCGGCATCTCGGCGGCCGCGATGCCGCTGAGGTCGCCCGCGTAGACGCCGGGTGCCAGCCGCTCCAAGGCGCTCGAGCCGCCGAGCAGCATGTTGCGCCCGCCGAACACGCGGGAGTCTGGCCGGGCCGCCAGGTGGAAGGCCATCGTGTCGAACCCGGCGCCGACATTGGACCGCAGGCCCTCCCGGCTGACCGGGATGCGCTTGGTCGTGCTGCCGGTCGTGCCGCTGCTCTGCGCGAAGAACGGGATCAGCCCGGGCCATGTGACGTTGCGCAGCCGCGGAAAAGCCGTCTGCCACCACTCGTCCCAGAACGCCTCGTACGTGCGGAGCGGCACGCGCGCCTGGTAGCCCCGCACGGTGCGGATGCTGGAGAACTGGTGGGCGCGGCCGAACCGGGTGCGTGCCGCCGTTCGCAGCAACTGCCGCAGGGTGTCGCGTTGCGCCGCCACCGCGTCCATCCGGGCGAGCGCCGTCAGCCGCCGTCGCGCCGCCAGCCGCAGCACGGGGGTGGCGTCGATCATGCCGGCATCAGCAGCGTCCGGTGCGGCCACGCCCGGGCCGGTTCCGGGCGCAACGGCACGGTGATGGTCTCCCCCGCGCGCCACAGGCCGACCTGGTCCGCGACATTGGCCGAGCCCAACCAGCCGTCCTGGCCGCCGAGCAGCACGAAGCCGTTCGCGTCCGGGTCCGACAGGTCCGACACATGCCGCGCGCAGGCGCCGAACGTCACCCGGTGCCGGCCGAAGACCATCCCGTGCCCGCTCTTGTTCAGCGTGTCGTTGCTGCCGGGCATGGCGATCGTGGGCTCGGCGAACCAGCGCCCCACCCCCGGCAGAACGGCCAACGGGTGCCGCAAGGCCAAGCGGTGCACCGACCCCCAATTGCCGTATCGCCGCAAGGACAGGGCGGCCTTGCGCAGTCCGGCGGCCACGATGGGCGGCGAGGCATGCTGGACCCGGTCGGCGACGATGGCCCGCCCGCTCCAGATCACGGCCAACAATCTCAGCGTCTTGCGCGGGATCGTGCGGCGGGCGATCGCGGCCACCGTCACTTCGAACACCAGGGCGCCGGCGGACTCACAGTCGTAGCGGCCATCCCACGCCCCCAACGCGTCCCAAGCCGCTTGGCAGCTTGCTGGCGGTATGGGGAGGCGGGCGAGCAGCACGTCCCGCAGGGCGAGGGAGCGGGGCTGCAACAGGTCGGCCTGCAGGGCGCGCAAGTCCGCCGCCGTGATTCCCGGGCCGGCGAGCAAGTCGCGCATCCGCCGCGCCCGCTCCGGAAGGGAGAAGAAGAAGCCGGCGGGCACGGGCAGCGGGGCCGGCTGGTCGTTGGCGGAGACGAGCGCGCCGACCTCCGCCGTCTCGGTATCGGCCGCATGGACCAGGTCGTCCAATGGCCAGGCCTCGCCCGGCGGACAGACCAGTGCGGCCATCGGGCGGTTGGGCCGCCGCGGCAGGTGGGCGGCGATCACGCGGGTGGCCCGGCCCTGCGGCCCCGCCTCCACCACCAGCATGGTTTGCCCCGGCACCGCGAACGGGCGCAGCGCCGCCCGGAACCCGGCGCAGTCGCGGGCGCGCATCACCCCCAGCAGGCAGGTCAACTCGTCGCTCGCGCGGTGCCCGACCCAGCGCAGTGCGACGGGGCGCTTCGACCGCATCAGCATGCCGTCGCTGACCACGGGGCCGAACCGTGTTTCGCGCAGCCGCAGCGTCACCGGGGCACGGCCGCGGACGGCGATCGATTCCTCCCGCACTGTCATCGGCTCGGACGACACGTCCACCAACTCGCTGCTGGCGGCGTGCAGGCTGGTGCCGCCCCAGGCGATATGGTCGTTGCGCCCGAGTCCGATCGCGGGCAGCCCGGGGATCATCAGCCCCACCGCATCCAGGCCGGGGGAATGCAGGGCGGCGACCAGCCACAGCGATGGCAGCGCGATCGAAAGATGCGGGTCGGAGGCGATCAGCCCGGCGCCAGCAGCCGAACGGCCGGCCGGCACTACGGCCGAGTTGCTGCCGCGGAACAGCGCCACCGCCGCCTCGTCCGGACGCTCCGGCCAGGGCAGCGCGTCACCCGCCTGCATCTGGGGCCACAGCGCGTCCCACATCGTCGCCGGCATCCGCTCCTGCGTCCGCAGCAACCGGCCGAAGACGAGCCAAGACACGTCGGCGGAGGCCAAACGGGTGATGCTGAGCAGGTCAGCCAAGGTCCAGGGCTGCGGGGCGATATCGAGCAGCCGCAGTTCGTAGGGCAGGGCGGGGGCATGGGCGATGACGTGATTGACGCCGGCCAGGAAGCCCTCCGCCCAGCGCCGGGTCGCGTCCGGCAAGGCGGCGATCATGGCGGGGACGGCCCTGCCGAAATCCATCAGGCGCAAGGCACGATCGACTTCGATGCCGGCCGGGCCGATCACCTCTGCCACCCGCCCGGCCGCGATGCGGCGCATGGCCTCCATCTGGGCGAGCCGAAGATGGGCGTGCACGACGCCGAGGCCGGCCGCGAGGTCCTCATCGCACGACGCCTCGATGCTGGGCACCTGGTGGCTGTCCCAGCGTATGTCCACGGGCGCGCGCAAGGCCAGCCCGTGCAACGGAATCATGGCGAGCCGCTCCGCCGTGGAGACGGCAGGGGGCCGGCCCAATCGCATGGCCCGCGTGACGAGGCCGGCAGCGAAGGCGAGCTGTCGAAGTTGCTGCATGGAGTTAGATTCAGACGGCCCGGGCCGCGAGTTCGGGGAGCAGCAGCAACCAGGCCTGCAACCCCTCGTCGAACGAGCTGATCCGGATGAATTCGTTCGGCGCGTGCACGTCCGAGTCCGACACGCCGTACGAGCACATCACCGTCTCCATGCCGAGATGCTGCTTGATCATGGACGAGATCGGCAATGTGCCGCCCACCCCGACGTGCAACGGCTTCTTGCCGTGCAGTTTCTCCGTCATCCGCTCCACGGCGAGCAGGGCCCAGTGGTCGTCCGGGATCGCGTAGGCGCAGGCGCCACCATGCTCCCGGTCGATGGTGAGCGTGGCGAAGGCCGGGCAATGCAGGCGCAGATGCTGCTCCACGGCGTCGGCTACCACCGCCGGGTCCTGTCCCACGCCCAGGCGGCAGGTGAGCTTGGCACCGGCGCCGGCGGGCAGCACCGTCTTGGTGCCCGGCCCGGCATAGCCGCCCCAGATACCGTTCACCTCCAGCGTGGGCCGCAGCCACATCGCCTCCAGCATCGGCACGCCGCGCTCTACCGCACCCGGCTTGGCGCCGATTTCCGCCAGGAACCCGGCCTCGTCAAAGCCGATCGCGTCGATCGAGGCACGGTCGGCGTTGGTCGGCGCGCGTAGCCCTTCAAAGAAGCCGGCCACCGCCACGTGCCCGGTCTCGTCATGCAGGGTCGCGAGCAGCCGGGCGAGCACGGTGGCGGCATTGCCGACGGCGCCGCCGTAGCGCCCGGAATGCAGGTCGCCATTCGCCGTCTGTATCGACAGCTCCAGCGCACACAGGCCGCGGCTGTTGACGTTGACGCTCACAAGGTCCAGCCGCCAGCGGCCGCCATCGGCGGAGATCAACGCATCGGCGCGCAACCTGTCGCCGTGCTGCTGCAGGATGGTGGGCAGGGTGCGGCTGCCCACTTCCTCCTCACCCTCCAGCAGCAGCTTGACGTTGATGGGCAGCTTGCCCTCGGTCGCGAGCACGGCCTCCAGCGCGCAGAGCATGGTCCAGAGCGGCCCCTTGTCGTCCGACGCACCGCGGCAATACACGCGGCCGTCACGGATGGTGGGCTCGAACGGTGGCGAGTGCCACAGCTCCAGCGGGTCGGGCGGCTGCACGTCGTAATGGCCGTACAGCAGCACCGTGGGGGCGCCGGGCGCGTCCAGCCACTCCGCGTAGACGGCCGGGTGGCCGCCCGCGTCCAGCAGGTGCACGTCGTGCAGGCCGATGCGTTCCAGGTGGCTGGTCAGCAGTGAGGCAGCGCGGCGCATGTCCGGCTTGTGCGCCGGGTCGGTGCTGACGCTGGGGATGCGGAGCAGCTCGAGCATGCCGTCGAACAGGCGGGTGCGGTTCCCGGCGATCCAGTCAGCTGCGAGCATCGTTCGGTGTCCTTCGTGGTCACCCGGACTCAACGCGGGGCACGACGCCGCGTCAATTCGGTCGCTGGCACAGGCCTTGCGTGGCCGGCGCGAACTCGGGAGGCTTCTATGCCAAAGCGTCGTGACGTGCTGATGGGTGCTGGCGCCGCATTGCTGGCCGCCGGCGGGGCGCGTGCCGCAGGCGCACCGGAGACAAAGACGGTCGAGATTGCCGGGGTGCGGGATCCACAACTGGGCGCCCAATTGGCGATCGCGCAGCAATACGGCTACTTCAAGGATGCCGGGCTGGACGTCACCGTGCACTGGAACCAGTCGGCGGCCGATACGCTCACCAGTATGGCGAGCGGCATCAATGTCGGCGTCGGCGGCATCTTCACCCAAGTGGTATTCACCGGCCAAAAGCTGCCCATCCGCACCATCTCGGCGCTGGCCGACATCGCCGAGACGCAGGGCTTCGCGCTGGGGCCGAACGTGAAGCTGGGCAGCCCGAAGGAGCTGGAGGGCAAGAAGCTTGCCTACACGCAGGGCAACTCGCAGATCCTGCTGATCGCGAAGCTCGCCCAGATGTACAACTTCGACATGGCGAAGATCACGCTGGTCAACATGCAGCAGTCGGAGGGCATCGTCGCCGCATCCAAGGGTGACGTCGCCGGGCTGCTGGGCTGGCAGCCGAACCTGTATCGCCTGATCTCCATGGGCGGCAGCATGTATGCCACCGGAACGCAGCTGTTCGTGACGGGCAAGGAGCAGGTGCTGCCGTTCTCCGATCGGCTGCAATACAACCACTCGGTGCTGCTCGCGAGCCAGGATTGGATCGACACCAAGCCGAACACGCTGGCCGCCCTGATGGGGGCGATGAAGCGCGCCACCGACCTGCTGACCACGGACAAGCCCAAGGCGCTGGAGGCGATGCAGCCGGTGCTGAAGATCGACATGGATGCGCTGAAGGTGATGGCGGAGGCGAATAAATACGGCCTCGGCATCTCCGACTCGCTGGCCCGCAGCCTGACGTTCCAGAGCGACTGGGCGCTGTCGGTCAAGCGCATCGCCGAGCCGGTGACGCCCGCGCAATCCTTCGCGCCGAGCATTCTGGCCGCGATGGACCCGTCACTGGTCACCTGGAAGGCGTAAACCTGTTTTGAGAGGGAGGTTTTGGACGGGTGCGATGCGCTTCGCATCCGTGGCGTTGTTCTTCGCGGCGTGGTGGGGGTTCTCGTGGCTGAACGGCCACGGCCTGAAGCTGTTCAACCCTGTGCTGCTGCCGGGTCCGGACGCCGTGGTGCGCACCGGAATCGAATTGGTGCGCACGGGCGAGCTGCAGGCCGACATCCTGGCCAGCCTGTCCCGCGTGATCCAGGGCTTCCTGCTCGCAGCCATCGGCGGCATCGCGGCCGGCACCCTGGTGGCGCGCTCCCATATTCTGGAGCAGCTGTTCGAGCCGATGATCGAATTGTTGCGCCCCATCCCGCCCTTGGCGTTCCTGCCGATGATGGTGCTGTGGTTCGGCATCGGCGAGGGATCCAAGATCGCCTTCATCACCTATGCCGCGTTCTTCCCCGTGTTCACCACCACGGTGGAGGGCATGAAGTTCGTCGACCCGTTGTTGTTGCGCGCCGCCTCCAGCCTCGGTGCCTCGCGGCGGGACTTGTTCCGCTACGTGGTGCTGCCCGCTGCCATGCCGGCGATCATCACGGGGTTGCGGCTTAGTTTCGCCCTAAGTTTCTTCGTGATCGTGGCGGCCGAGTTCATCGCCGCCGATAGTGGCCTGGGTTACCTGATCAACGATGCCCGCACCTTCTTCCTGGTGTCGCAGATGCTGCTGGGCGCGGCGGTGATCGGCATAATCGGCTTCATCTTCAACACCCTGCTGCGCCGCCTGGAAAACCGCCTGCTCCGGTGGCGCAAGCCGGCCAGGACATGACCCTTGGCATGACCAAAATCGTCATCGACGGGGTGACCAAGCGGTTCAACCCCGAGACGCTAGCGGTGAGCCGGGTCGATCTGCAGATCGCGGAGAACAGCTTCACCTGCCTGCTCGGCCCGTCCGGCTGCGGCAAGTCGACGCTGCTCGGCATGATCGCCGGGTTCGTGCCACCGACCACCGGGCAGGTGCTGGTGGACGGCAAGAAGATCACCGCGTCCGGCGCCGACCGCGGTGTGGTGTTCCAGGAATACGCGTTGTTCCCGTGGCGCACGGCGGCGCAGAACGTGGCGTTCGGCCCGATGATCGGCCGCAAGTCCAAGGCCGAGCAGGCCCGCATCGCCGAGCACTATCTGGCGCTGGTCGGGCTGGCGGACCATGCCCGCAAATTCCCCTCCGAGCTGTCGGGCGGCATGAAGCAGCGCGTGGCGATCGCGCGGGCGTTGGCCAACAATCCCTCGGTGCTGCTGATGGACGAACCGTTCGGCGCGCTGGACGCCCAAACGCGCGAGGTGCTGCAGGAGGAGATGCTGCGGATCTGGCAGCAGGACCGCAAGACGGTGGTGTTCGTGACGCACAGCATCTCGGAATCGGTCTTCCTGGCCGACCGCGTGGTGGTGATGGCGACCCGGCCCGGCTCGGTGAAGGAAGTGTTCGATATCACCCTGCCACACCCACGCGACCGCAGTGCGCCGGAGTTCGTCGCCTTGGAGCGCCGGATCAAGCAACTGGTGCGCGAGGAAGTGCAGAAGCTCGGGGTGATCTGACTTGCCAGCGCCGATCCCGGCGTCGACACTTGCCCCCAATTGAATGAGGCCACACCGAATGTCCGACACGATCGAGCGTGACGCCTACCGCTTCATCCCCGGCCCGTTCCAATACTCCGCCGGCGTCGCCGCCAAGCCGGGCTTCGCCATGCAGCGCGTGCGTTTTGCCAACCCGGTGCCGCTGGTGGAGGGGTTCCGTCGCATCGAGGCGTTCATGACGGCCGAGGGCCTGCCCTTCACCGCCTTCGCCGCCTGTGAATTGCGCTCCCCCGCGCCATTCACCGACGCCGGGTTCACCGCGTTCAACCGCGAGTATGTCGGCACGCTCGAGCGCTGGGGCATTTTCAAGAACGAGGAAAACCCGGTCGCCCGCAGCAACGTGTGTCCCGAGATCCACAAGCCCGACGGCCCCAGCTTTCACGCCTTCAGCCTGGCCGTGCCCGCGCCGGGCGCCCCGGCCTCGTTCGTGATCGCGGGCAGCGGCGAGTCGCAGGAAGGGCCGGGCGCGTATCGGGACCGGACGGTGCGATACGGTGACACGAGCGCGGAGGGCATGCGCGACAAGATCGGCCACGTGATGACGGTGATGGAGCGCCGCATGGCCGCGGTCGGCGCCACTTGGGCCGACACGACGGCGACGCAGATCTACACCGTGTTCGACATCCACCCCCATCTGGCGGACGGCATCGTTGCGCGCGGCGGGGCGCGGCACGGCGTCGACTGGCATTTCTGCCGCCCACCGGTGATCGGGCTGGACTACGAGATGGATTGCCGGGGCGTGCTCTTGGAGCGTGTTCTACCGGTTTAGGGCTCCTACCGTCATGCCAGGGCTTGACCCTGGCATCCACGGCGTTCCGCAGACACCGGCCGCGCCGTCTTTCCTGCGAGGGTGCCAAACACGGGTCTGACGTCACCAGCCCAACTGCGTGGATACCAGGGTCAAGCCCTGGCATGACGGTGGCGCGCTACAGACCCAAATACGCCTCCTTCACCCGCTGATCCCCCGCCAGCGCCTCCGACGTTCCACTCAGCACGATCCGGCCACGGTCCAGCACGAAACCCTCGCGCGCCAAATCCAGCGCGGTCGCCACGTCCTGTTCCACCACCAGCAACGACGTCCCCGTCGCCGGTACGCCGGCCAGGGTCGCCGCCAACTCGTCCACCAGGCGTGGCGCCAGCCCCAGCGACAACTCGTCGATCAGCAGCAGCTTGGGCTCGGACATCAGGCCGCGGGCGATGGCGCACATCTGCTGCTCCCCACCCGACATGGTGGACGCATCCTGCCGGCGGCGTTCCCGCAGGCGGGGGAACAGCGCGTAGGCCCGCTCCAGCCCGCGGGCGGCGGCGGGCCGGGCGGTGTAGGCGCCCAACAACAGGTTGTCCTCCACCGACATGCCGGCGAACAGGCGGCGGCCCTCCGGCACGTGCGCAATGCCGGCTTCCAGCACCTGGTCCGGCCGCAGGCGATCGAGTGACGCGCCCTGGAATCGCACCCGGCCACCCAGCGCGGGCAACTGGCCGGACAGGGTGCGCAGCAGCGTCGTCTTGCCCGCGCCGTTCGACCCGACTAGGCAGGCGATGCCGGGATCGGCCATGCGAAGCGTCACGTCCCACAGCACCTGAACCGCGCCGTAGCCCGCTTGCAGGCTCTCGATTTCCAGCAGTGGCGTCACGCGCGGTTACGTTCGGCGTAGCGCGTGCCGAGGTAGGCCTCGACCACCGCCGGGTCGGCGAGCACGGCGGCGGGAGCGCCATCGGCGATCAGGCGGCCGTGATGCAGCACCACGACCCGGCTGCACAGGCCGGATACGACGCGCATCAGATGCTCCACCAGCAGCACCGTGACGCCCTCCGCCGCGATGCCGCGGATCAGGGTCAGCGCGCCCGCGATCTCGGAGGCGTTCAGCCCGGCGTTGACCTCGTCCAGCAGCAGCATGCGCGGCCGGGCTGCGAGTGCCTTGGCGACTTCGAGCCGCTTGCGTTGCGCCAAGGTCAGTTGCGCGGCGGGCCGGGAAGATTCGGCGCTCAGCCCGACCCGGTGCAGCACCGCCTCCGCCCAAGCGCGGGCGCGGGGCAGGGAGGGTTCGGCGCGGGCGAACAGCGCCCCGGCGGCGACGTTGTCCAGCACCGTCATGGCGGGGAAGGGCTGCACGATTTGGTAGGTGCGGGCCAGTCGTAGCCGCGCGATTTGGAACGGCTTCAGCCCGCCGAGCGGTTTGCCGCCGAAGCTGACCCGGCCGCGATACGGCACCGCCCCGCTGACGGCGTTGATGAAGGTGGTCTTGCCGGCGCCGTTCGGCCCGATCAGGCCGATCACCTCGCCGGGCTGCGCCTGCAGCGACACATCGGCCAGCGCCTGCAGCCCGGCGAAACGCACGCCCAGCGCCTCCACTTGCAGCAGCGCCGTCACGCCCGCATGCGCCGCAGCCGACCGAGCACGCCGTCGGGCAGGAAGATCGCCAGCACCACCACCACGGCGCCCAGCACGGCGGCGTGGATCGAGAGAAAGCTGGCCCACACGGTCTGTTCCAGCAGAAGGAACAACCCGGCACCCAGCACGGGGCCGGCCACGGTGCCGGCGCCGCCGAGCATGGCCATGATGATTGGCTCGACGGTCAGCACCAGGTCGAACACGTCGCCGGGCTCGATGTACGACACGCTGGACGCGTAGATCGCCCCGGCGGGTCCGGCGATGGCGGCCGACAGAGCGAAGGCTGCGACCTTGGCCGCGCGCGCGTTCAGCCCGAGCATGCCGGCTGCCGTTTCGTTCTGCCGGATGCATCGCAGCGCGAAGCCGAGCCGCCCGGCCGCGACCCAGGCTGCCATGGCGACGGCGATCAGGGACACGACGACCTGGCCGGCGTAGAAGATCAGCGCCTGCGTCTCGGGGCTGGACGTCATCACCGGCAGGTTCAGCCCCATGCCGCCTCCCGTGAGATCAGTCCAGTTGGTGGTGAGCTGGCGCAGCACGATCACCACAGCCAGGCTGGCGATGGCGAAGTAGTGGCCCCGCAGCGGCAGCACGATCCAGCCCACCACCACAGCCACCACGCCCGCGGCCAATCCCCCGGCCGCCCAGGCGAGCGGCAGCGGTGCCCCTGCGCCCTGCGCCAATGCGCCGGCATAGGCGCCGACGCCGAAGAAGGCCGCCGTGGCGAAGGAGGGATAGCCGGCCATGCCACCGATTAGGTTCCAACTGGTCGCCAGCGTGATATCCATCGCCAGCGTCATGCCGAGGCGCAACGCGTAGGGTCCCCCTAAGGCCGACAAAGCCAGAGAGGCAACCACGGCCGCCGTGAGCCATAGGACAGCCCTCACGCAAACCCCTTGCGCCCGAACAGCCCATCCGGCCGTACGGCGAGCAGCAGGATCAGCAGCACGAAGGAGGCAATAGAGGCATTTTCCGAGCCGAGATACAGTGCGGCCACGCTCTCGATCAGCCCCAGCGCGATCCCACCGGCGGCAGCGCCGATCACGCTGCCGAGGCCGCCCAGTACGCAGACGGTGAATGCGGTGCCGAGATAAGACTCCGACGATAGCGGCGAGATCGGGAACACCAGGCCGAGCAGCGCCCCCGCGGCCCCAGCGAGACCGGCGCCGAGTGCGAAAGTGGCGATGTAGACGCGGCGGACGCGGATGCCCATCAGCGCCGCCGCATCGCCGTCCATTCGCACGGCAACGATCGCGCGGCCCAACCACGAGCGGCGCAGCAGCAGCCAGAGCAGCCCCGTCATCGCCAATGCCGCCGTGGCCGCCATCGCGCGGTCGAGCGGAATGCGCAGGCCGCCGAGCATGGCTGTCCCGGGGCTCCAGGATGGACGGATGGTGCGGTAGTCGGCGCCGAAGCCGAGCAGCAGGGCGTTGTTCAGTATCAGGTCGAGCCCGAAGGTCACCACCAGCGTGATCAGCACGGGCGCGCCGACCACCGGGTTGAGCAAGCCAGCCTGGATGAACGCGCCCAGCGCCGCGGTGATCAGTGCCACGAATGGCAATGCCACCAGCGGATGCAAGCCGAGATCGCGCCAAGCCAGCCACGCCAGGTAGCTGCCGAGCACCACCATCGTGCCGTGCAGCAGGTTGATGACGTTCAGCACGCCCCACACCAGGGAGAACCCGGCGGCGACACAGGCGTACAGCCCGCCGAGGATCAGCCCGTTGACGAGAACCTGCGCGATCATCCTCCCCCGTCCTTCACGGGGGAGGTGGCGGCGAAGCCGACGGAGGGGGCGCTCTGCCGGTGCGCGCGCCCCCTCCCCCGCGTTGCGGGGGAGGATGAAGAATAGCTGGCCTCATCAGGCGCGCCGGAAGGTGGCCTGTTTGATCTCGTCGGGATAGAGCACCACCAGCTTGCCGTCCTGGATCTGCAGCACCGGTGGCTTCAGCGCGGTTTCCTGACCCGCCGGACCGAATTTCAGCGGGCCGAAGAAGGTGGGCGCGTCGAGCTTGGCCAACGCGTCGCGCAACGCAACCGGGTCGGTGGTGCCGGCCGCCTCGGCGGCAAGTTGCACTGCCACGCCACAGGCCACCGCGGAGGCCTCGCCGTAATCGGGGACCGCGCCCAGCTTGGCCTGGTATGCCGCGACGAAGGCGTCGGTCGTGGCCCATGGTCCCTTGCACCCGGTGTAGCCCGCGGCCGGCGCCCACCAGGATGCGGTGGTCACGTTGTTGGCGAGCGGGCCAAGCTCCTCGCGGAATTCGCGATAGGCCGGGCCGGCCAGCATGGTGATCACGGGGGCGGTGATCTTCAACTCGGCCATTTGGCGCCGGATCAGCAGCAAGTCGTTCACGTAGCCGGTGGCGAACACCCATTTCGGCGCCGACGCGGCCATGGCGGACAGCGCACTCGCATGGTCCATCGTGCCGATCGCGTATTTGTCGAAGCTGATCACGGTGATGCCGCGCGCCTTGGCGGCAATCTCCATCTCCTGCGCGATGGCCAGCGGGAACAGATCGTTGCGCGCCAGGATCGCGATGCTGGTCACGTCCGGGGCCTGGGTACGCACGATGTCGACCAAGGGAGTCGTCAGTGTCGCATTCGGGGTGAAGGTGCCGAACAGGTATTTGTAGCCCTGGTCGTACACCTCGACGGAGGAGGCGCTGGCGGCGATCAGCGGCACCTTATAGCGCTCGGCCACCGACGACGTCGCCTTGGTGGCGCCGGAGCCGAGCGGGCCGAACAGCACGGTGGCCTTGTCTTGCGTAATCAGCCGGTCCGCCGCCTGCACCGCACGCGGCGTGTTGGACT
Source organism: uncultured Acetobacteraceae bacterium (assembly GCA_964242215.1). Taxonomy (GTDB): domain Bacteria; phylum Pseudomonadota; class Alphaproteobacteria; order Acetobacterales; family Acetobacteraceae; genus LMUY01. The sequence goes on from CAXTCJ010000004.1 coordinate 94,329, forward strand.
GGTAGTCGGCGAACACGAGCCGCGGCTTGATCCGCTGACCGCCGACCATGACGCCGCCCTCTGCATCCACCGTGTCGGCCCAGAACTGGTAGCCGCGCTGCTGCTTGGCGCCGTCCGGCGCCAGGCCGCCGGTGATGGGCAGGGGGGCGCCGATCACCCATTCCTGCGGCTGCGCACGCACCACGGCGGGTGTGGCGAGGCTGGCCGCCGCCGTGGCGAGCGCAGTGCGCCGGGTGATCGCGGGCATAGGAGTGTCCTTCGGCTAGGTGCCCACGGAAAGCGGGCTACGCAGCTTGCGCAACAAAGCTACCACCGACAAGGCGGTGATCCGCCCGGTGCGCGGATTTTCGCTCGGCACGTTCTCGATCTGCAGGGTGAACCGGGCGGAGTCGGCCTCGACGTCGATGCGGTGGACGTTGCGGGTGACCGCCGGGTCGGCCCAGATGGCGATCTGCGTGCGGTCCGCGCCGATGCCGGCGAGCGACAGTGCCGCCGCCACGTTCACGTTGGCCGGGAAGCCGCGCGCTGCCTCCCGCGCGGTGCCCTCGAACACCAGCAGCGCCTCGGTCAACCCGTCGACGTTGATGCCGTTACGCACCAAATGCGGCGCGCCGGCCAGGCCGCCCGGCGGCTTGCGAGTGGTCATTTGCACGCTGTGGATCGTGCCCTCCGCCGCAGCCGAGACAGCGTCCAGGCCGAGCAGCGCCCCCGTCGGCACCAGGATGCGGCCGCCGTGGGCGCGGGCGAGGTCGACCAGGTCCATCCGCTCGAGCAGGGCGCCGCAGCTCAGCACGATGACGCTGCGGCCGGCGCGCAAGGCGGGCTCGGCGATGGCGGGGAGCACGGCGGAGGGGGCGCACTCGACGATGATGTCCGCCAACTCGGCCAAGTCACCGATATCGGCGACCGCGACGCCGTCCGGCAACAAGGCGCGCGCTGCCGCGTGATTGCGCGCGCCCACCGCCGCCAGCGACAGGCCGGGGATGCCGGCGAGCAGGTGCTTGGCGATCGATTTACCGATGGCGCCGTAGCCCGCGATGGCGACACGCAACGTGTCCATGCGTCAGGCCATCCAGCGCCGGACGGCGGCCTTGAGGAACGCTGCATCCGCTGCGTCGACGTTCGGATTGCCGGCGCGATGACCCCAGATGCTGGGGATCGGATGCAGTTCGGCGTGTGCGAGGTGGTGGCTTTCCGCCTCGTTGTCGGCGACGCGGAAATACAGGTCGGTCTCGCTCGGCAGAAGCAGCACGCGCGCCTGGATCGCGGCCAGCGCACGGGGCAGGTCGCCGCCGTACAGCGCGTTGTCGGCGATGTCGGCGTGATACCAGGCGAGCGCCTGTGCATACACATTGGCGGCGCGGCGGCTGGCGAAGCGCTCGGCCCAATCGGTGCGCAGGAACGTCTCCAGGTCAGGCGCGCCGAGGGCGGTGCGGTGCAGGTCGGCGCGATAGAAATCCTGGCTCAGCCCCCACCCGGCGTAGATGTGGCCGAACGCCCGCAGAGCCGCTTTCGGCTCGGACGAGAACCGACCATTGCCGGTGTGTTCGGGTGCGGCTTCCAGCGTGCGCAGCAGGCCCGACAGGAACACCTTGTTGTGGACGGCCGTGCGCGCGCTGCCGCAGACCACGATGGCGCGCTGGACCATGGCCGGATAGAGCGCCGCCCAGTGATACGCCTGCAGGCCGCCCATGGAGAACCCGTAAACGGCGGCGATCGTGTCCACGCCGAACTGCTCCGTCACCAGCCGGTGCTGCGCCCGCACGTTGTCGGCCACCGTCACTAGGTCGGGATAGTCCGGCGTTTCCGCGGCCCCGGAGGAGACGGCGTTGGAGAACATGTCCACCGCCACGATGCACCAGCGCGTCGGGTCGAGGATGCCATCCGGTCCGACCAGCCACGCCATGTCGGCGTGCTGCGCGCCGTAGCTGCTGGGGTACAGGATCAGGTTGTCGCGGGCGGCGTTCAACGTGCCGTGCCGCTCCCACCCGATCTGGGCGTTGCGGATCACGCCGCCTTTTTCCGCCGCGAAATCACCGAGCGCGAACGAGCCGCTTTCCGTAGGCCAGGCCATACTCATGCTCCACATGGCGGCATGACCGAGACGTGCGCCGCGATCACTTTCCAACCGATATCCGGGAAGCGGACCCAAGTCTGGCTCTGCCGCCCGATGCCCTCCTGTCCCCGCGGTTTGTATTCAAGGTTGACGGTGGCGAGGTCGGTGCCGAGCGTCAGGATCTCGAGCCGCAACCGCGTCTCCTTCGATCCGCCGGGGAGCGGCTTGGCGGCGACGCGGGAGGCGTGGATGGCGTCGAAGCCATAGCCGTTGTCACGCAAAGAATAGCGGATCGTGTGCGGGCTGTTCCAGAACGTGGCGTCCAGCACGTCCACGTTCTTGTCGTTCAGCGCCTGTTCGTATGCCTCGAACAGGGCCGCCACTTCGGCGACGATCTCGGGCCGGTTCAGTTCCATCTCAGCTCTCCAATGCCAGGGCGACACGCATTAAATCGAGGTCGGTGCCAGGCCCGCCGATGATCGACAGTCCGACCGGGGCGCCATCCACAGTCGCGCCCGGAATGTTCACCTGCGGCACGCCGGTCAGGCCGCCATGGCTGGTCAGGCAACTGATCCGCTCGCGGAGGGGGTTCAGTGCCGAGAGCGGCAAGTCCTTCAAGGGCGCTGGGAACGGTGTCGTCGGGAGGCATAGGATCGTGCCGGGGGGCAGCAGCGTGCGCAAATGGGCGCGCGCCTCGATCCGCATCAGGGTTGCGGCATTGCGCTCCGCATCCGTCAGCATGGAGCCCTGGACGAGCCCGCGCGCGACGCTGAACGCCATCCGCGGATTGCAGGTATCGAGCCACGGCTCGAACGTCTTCCACGACTCGCTGCTCTGCAACACGCGCTGTGCCCGCTGCCAAATCGACAGACCCGGCGGTGCGAGCACAGCATCACGCCGCTGCCCGATCAACTGCGCCAACCGCTCCACGATCGGCGCCAAGGCCTGCGCTACGTTCTCGTCAGCGAAACCGAACGCGTCGGTGGCGACGAGCAGTGTTGTGGGCAGGGTGGTGGGCATGGACGCGCCGCACAGCACCTCCCCGACCCGCGCAAACGTTTTTGCATCGCGGGCAAACCAGCCGCAGGTGTCGGCACTCGGCGACTGCACGGTGATGCCGGAGAAATCCACCCGGCCATGGGTCGGCCGGATGCCGTATAGGCCGCAGAAACTGGACGGCACCCGCACCGACCCGCCGCTGTCGGTGCCGAGCGCGAAGTCGCAATCCCCGGCCGCCACCGCCGACGCCGAGCCGCTGGACGAGCCGCCGGGCACCCGGTCGGGCGCCGCGGGGTTGAGCGGCGTGCCGTCATGCGCGTTCTCGCCGAGGATGCCGAGCGACACTTCGTCGGTGACGGTCTTGCCCACCACGGACGCCCCGGCGTCGAGCAAGGTCTGCACCACCCAGGCGTGCTTCGTGGGCGTTGGCGCGAAGCGGGGCCAGTCCGGGTTACCGCCGCCGGTTGGCACGCCGGCGACGTCGATCAGGTCCTTCACGGCGAAACCGAGCCCGGCGAGCGGGCCCGTGGCGGCGCCCTTCACGGTGGTTCGCGGCCCGGGGAGGAAGGCGTTGGTGGACATCATGCGTCGACGGTCTCCTGCCAGTGTGCGCCGGGCACGGCGGCGAACAGGGCCTTGGTATAGGGGTGCTCGGGCGCATGGAAGATCTCGGCGGTCGGTGCCACTTCGACGATCCGCCCCTGCCGCATCACCGCGATCCGGTCGCACACCTGCAGCGCCACGCGCAAATCGTGGGTCACGAACACCATGCTGAGGTCGAAGCGCGCCTTGATGTCCGCCAGCAACGCCAGCACGCGCGCCTGCACCGAGACGTCCAGCGCCGACACCGGCTCGTCCGCGACCAGGATCTCCGGGCGCAGGGCGAGGGCACGCGCGATGCCGATGCGCTGGCGTTGGCCGCCGCTGAATTCGTGCGGGAAGCGGTTGGCGGCCGCCGGGTCGAGCCCGACCAGGTCCAGCAAGGCCACGGCTTCTTCCCGTGCCTTGGCGGGTGCGGTGCCGTGGATGATTGGGCCCTCGGCGATGATGTCCACCACGCGCTGCCGCGGGTCGAGCGAGCCGTACGGGTCCTGGAACACCATCTGCACACGCTTGCGGGTCGGGCGCAGCTCCCGCCGGCCGAGCCGGGCGATGTCGTGGCCGGACAGCAGGATCTCGCCGCCGTCGACCGGCATCAGCCGCGTGATCGCGCGGGCCAGCGTGCTCTTGCCGGAGCCGCTCTCGCCCACCAGGCCCAGCGTCTCGCCGCGGCGCAGATCCATCGCCACCCCGTCCAGCGCACGCGTGACCCGGCCGCCGAACAGTGACCGCGCGCCGTAGGTTTTCACGACCTGTCGCGCTTGCAGGATCAGCGGCGCCGTCGAGGCCGGCTTGGCGACCGGAGGCACCAGGCGGGGCACCGCGGCGAGCAGTCCGCGGGTGTAGGGATGCTGTGGCGCATGCAAGACGGCGGTGCGCGGTCCCTGCTCGACCAGCGTGCCTTTCTGCAGCACGGCGACGGTGTCGGCGATGTCGGCCACCACGCCGAAATCGTGCGTGATGAACAGGACGGCGGTGCCTTGCCGCGCCTGCAACTCGCGGATCAGGAGCAGGATCTGCGCCTGCGTGGTCACGTCTAGTGCGGTGGTCGGCTCGTCGGCAATCAGGATCTGCGGGTCCAGCGCCAACGCCATCGCGATCATCGCGCGCTGCCGTTGTCCGCCGCTGAGTTGGTGCGGGTAGGAACGGAGCAGCCGGGCCGGTTCTGGTAGATGCACGCCCTCTAGCAGCTCCACCATCCGGTCGCGGCGGGCGGTGCGGCCGAGCTTGGTGTGGATGCGCAGGATCTCGGCGAGTTGGCGGCCGATCGTGTGCAGCGGGTTCAGCGCCGTCATCGGCTCCTGGAAGATCATCGCGATCTTGGCGCCGCGGATCGTCCGCATTTGCGCCGCACTCGCCTTCGCCAGGTCCTGCCCGCCGAACCGGATCGCCCCGCTGCGCACGTGCACCCGCGGGCCCGGCAGCAGTCCCAGGATCGAGCGCGCCACCAGCGACTTGCCGGAGCCGCTCTCGCCGATCAGGCAGGTGACCTCGCCGGCCCGCAGCTCCAGGCTGACATCGGTGACCGCGTTCGCGCGATCGGCCCCTGGCGGCAGCGCGATGGTGAGGTTTTCGAGTTCGAGGACCGGGCCGCTCATCGGTCGCGCAGCCGGGGGTTCAGCGCCTCGTTCAGTCCGTCACCGGCGAGGTTGATGCCGAGCACCGTCAACAGGATCGCGATGCCCGGGAAGGTGCAGATCCACCAGGCGGAGCGCAGAACGGCGCGGCCGGCGCTGATGATCAGCCCCCAGCTCATGACGTTGGGGTCGCCCAGGCCGAGGAACGCCAGCCCGGCCTCCAGCAGGATGGAGGTGCCGATCAGCAGCGAGCCGACGGGGATGATGGACGAGGTGCAGTTCGGCAGCATGTGGCGGAAAATGATGCGGCTGTCGCTGGCGCCGAGCCCGGTGCAGGCCAGCACGAATTCTCGTGCGTTGAGCGACACGAACTCGCCGCGTACCAGGCGGGCGATGCCGGGCCAGGACACGGCGGCGATGGCGAAGATCTCGGTGGTGACGGAGGGCGACAGGATGGCGACGATCAGGATGGCGAGCACGAAAGACGGGATGGTCTGGAAGAACTCCGTCAGCCGCATCAGCGCCACTTCGACCGGGCCGCGGTAATAGCCGGACAGCCCGCCGACGATCACGCCGAACACGATGGCGGCAAGCGTGGCGCCGACGCCGACCAGCAGCGAGGTGCGCGCGCCATGGGCGATGCCGGCGGCCACGTCCCGGCCGAGCGTGTCGGTACCGAGCAGGAATTGACGGCCAGGGGGCTGCAGCGCCGGGCCGGCTAGGCGGAACGGGTCGCCGGGATAGAGCACGGGCGTGAGCACGACCAATAGGAGGAGACAAAGCAGCAAGGCGGCGCCTAATACAGCCAGCCGGTTGCGTGCGAACCTTGCCAGCACGCTAAAGGGCCCGCGGTTCGGATCGGTCAAGCTTCGCACCGTCATGCCAGGGCTTGACCCTGGTATCCACGGCGTTGCGCAGACACCGGCCTCGCCTGTGTCGCACGCGACGTGCCCAGCACTCGTCTGACGTCATCAGCCCAACCCCGTGGATACCAGGGTCAAGCCCTGGCATGACTGTGTGGAGGTCGAGCAACCCTGCAGAGATCACGCTAAATCGCCATTCGGGGGTCGAGGGTCACGTAGATCAGGTCCACCACCAGGTTGATCACGACCACAAGGCAGGCCGAGATGAAGAAGATGCCGAGCAGCAGGTTCAAGTCGCGCGACTGCAAGGCGTCGAAGGCGAGGGTGCCGAGGCCGGGCCAGCCGAACACCGTCTCCACCACGATGGAACCGCCGATCAGATTGCCCGCCTGCACGCCGGCCATGGTGACGACGGGGAGGATCGCGTTGCCCAGCACGTGCCCGGTCATGATGCGGCGCTCCGTCTGCCCTTTGGCGCGCGCGGTGGTGACGTAGTCGATGCCGACCTGCTCCAGGACGGAGGCGCGCATCACCCGTGCGTAGAGCGCGAGGTAGAACAGCGACAGTGCCACGGCCGGCATGACGAGGTGGTGCGCGACGTCCACGACCTCGTCCCAGCCCTCGTTGAACGCGCCGACGGTGTCGAAGCCGCTGGTGGGCAGCCAGCCGAGATGGATGGCGAACACCACGATCATCATCAGCCCCAGCCAGAAACCCGGCGTGGCGTAGGCGACCAGGCTGACCAGGCTGATCACGTTGTCTCGCCAGGTGTTCCGCCCGGTCGCCGCCACCAAGCCGAGCCCGGTGCCGAGCACCAAGGCGGTAACGTACGCGGTCAGCATCAGCAGCCCGGTTGGCCACAGCCGGTCCAGGATCAGCGACAGCACCGGGCTGTCGTTGCGGAACGAATAGCCCAGGTCGAAATGCAGCATGTTGAGCAAGTAGATGCCGAATTGCGTGCTGAGCGGCTGGTCCAGCCCGAAGCGGTGCCGCAGCAAAGCCATGTATTCCGGCGTCGCAGCACCACTCTCCCCCGCCAGCACCGACGCCGCGTCGCCCGGCGCCAGGTGAATCAGGAAGAAGTTTAGCACCACGATGCCGACCACCACGGGGATCGCCAGCAACACGCGATAGCCGACGTAGCGCAGCAGCCGCACGGCGTTACGCCTCCATCCACGCCCGCTCGAACGCCTGCTGGGTGCCGAGCGGCCCGGTGGTGTGGTCGTGCAGCTTCTTGTTGAAGACGCTGACGTACTCCACGTCGATCAGCCAAACCAGCGGGCTGTCCTCCACCAGGATCTTCTGCACCTTCTTGTAGATGTCGCCGCGCTTCGTCGGGTCCACCTCCCGCGCGCCGGCGGCGAGCAGGCTGTCGATCTCCGGGTTGGAGTAGAAGCTGTTGTTGACGAAGGTCACACCCTTGCGGATCTGCGAGCTGAGGTATTGGCGGTTCAGCCCGATCACCGGGTCGATGCCTTGGCTGAGGAACGGCTCGTTGATGTCGTAATCGTACTCGGTATAGACGCGGCGCAGCCAGGCTGCCGTATCCTCGGACCGCAGCGTCACATCGATGCCGACCGGCGCCAGCGCCTGCTTGATGTATTCGGCCTGCCGCAGCCATTGCTCGCCGAAGGAGTTCACCTCCAGGTGCACGGCAAAGCGCATGCCGCCGTCGCCTCGTGGTACGCCGGCGCCATCTAGTAGCTTGTTCGCGATGTCCAGCCGGTTCGGCACGTCGAAATGGATGACATCATCGGTGTAAAGCCCATCCGGGGCGAATTTGCGGCTGAGCGGGCCAGTGGCGGGCTCGCCGTAGCCGTACATCACGTCCTTGAGGATCACCTTGCGGTCGATCGCGTAGGCGATGGCCTGGCGCACCTCTTTCTTGTCGAGATGCGGGTGCTTGCTGTTCAGCTCCAGCACGCTCAGCGCCGGCGTCATCTCGTAGCCGCGCGTCTCGAGGCCCAGGATCGGGTTGGTTTTCATGCGCGCCAGGTCGGAGTAGTTGACGGCGCTATACGCAGCGAAGTGCGTCTCCCCGGCCTCCATCGCGGCGGAGCGGGTGGCGGCGTCGGGGATGAAGCGGGCGATGATGCGGTTGAGGTAGGGCAGCCCCGGCTTCCAATATTTGTCGTTGCGGTCCAGCCGCACGTACTGGCCGTGTTCCCACTGCACGAACTTGTAGGGCCCGGTGCCGATCGGCTTGTTCGCGGTCGGGTTCTGCATGATGTCGGTGCCCTCGAACACCGATTTGCAGACGATCGGCAGATCCCGCCCGGCCAGCGCCTTCATGAGGTAGGGCGCGGGATTGGCGAGGTGCAGCACCGCGGTCAACGGGTCCGGCGTTTCCACCGCGGTGAGCTCGGCCAGAATCACGGGGGCGGTCGGGTGATACTTCTTGAGGATCTCCATGTAGGAGTACTGCACGTCAGCGCTGGTGAACGGCTTGCCGTTGTGGAAGGTCACGCCGTCCTGCAGCTTGAAGGTGATCGTCTTGCCGTCCGGCGCGATGTCCCACGACTTGGCCAGGTTTGGCTGCGGCTTGAGATCCCAGTCGTACGTGACCAGCCCCTCATACACCTGTGTGGCGATCGGCGGAATATTGCCGGCCGAGACGGCGTAATGCGCCAGCGTGGAGGGTTCGGGCGTGACGATCATGACCATCGTGCCACCGCGCACCGGCTCCGCTGCGCGGCTGGTGCCCCCGAGCGCTGCAAGCCCAAAGGGCAAAGCAAGCGCAGTGCGGCGCGAAATCTTAGTCATTTGTGAATCCTGGGACAAACGGGCGCTCCAACGGCATTCTTCGGCTCGACCGTCAGCAATCATCATGCCACGGGGCGGTGCCCTATCATTCGAGGTGGGTGTAGAAGGTCAATCCAGTGCAACACAGCGGAGGCAGCCCCGTGGTCGAACCTTGTCCCTTGATCACCGTCGCCGGGTCGCCGCACGCCCGCGGTGTCAGCTACGGCCAGCAGGCGGCGGCGCGCATTCGGCGTGGCATCGGCCATTATGCCAGCCAGCTCCATACGCTGGGCCTGGACGACGCGGCGCTGTCCCGGCTGGTGGGGGACTACTTGCCGCTCATCGACGCGTTCGATCCCAGCTATCAGGACGAGATGCGCGGCATTGCCACCGGCGCGGACGTCCGCTTCGAAGACATCGCGTTGCTGAATGCGCGGACCGAGATCCTGAAGCTCGCCTCCCGCCCCGACCTGCGCGCGCGACTCGCGGCGTCCGAGGATCCGGACGGTTGCACCGGGGTCGTGGCACTGCCGGCGGCGACCAAGGGCGGCACGGTGATCCATGCGCAAAACTGGGACTGGAAGGCCGAATGCGCCGAGACCGCGGTGGTGCTGCACATCAGGCGCGATGACGGGCCCGATATTCTGACCTTCACCGAGGCCGGCGCCCTGGCGCGCTCCGGGCTGAATTCGGCGGGTATTGCGATCACCGCCAACTACCTGGAATCAGACCGGGACTACCGTCAGGTCGGCGTGCCGCTCGCCCTCATCCGCCGTAAGGTGTTGGAGCAGGAGCAAGTCGCGCAGGCCATGCGGGCGGTGTACTGCACGGCCAAATCCGCCTCCAACAACATGATGGTCAGCCATGCCGGCGGGGTCGCCATCGACTTCGAATGCGCGCCGGACGAGACGTTCCAGGTCCATGCCCTTCAGGGCCTGATCGTCCACGCGAACCATTGGCAGAGCCCCGTCGCCTTGGGCAAGCTGCGCGACACTGGCGTGCAGAACACGCCGGACAGCCTGTATCGCGACATCCGGGTGCGCGACCTGCTGACGTCGCATTTCGGTGCGATCACGACCGACACGGTGAAGCAGGCGTTGTTCGACGATTTTTCCACGCCGTTCTCGGTCTGCCGGCCGCCGCGGCTCAATTCGAGCAACAACCTCTCGGCGACGGTCGCGATGATCGTGATGGAGCCCGGGGCCGGCGTGATGGAGGTGGCGATGCTGCCGGCGCTGCAGCGCAGCTTCATCCGCTACAGCCTGACAATGGAAAGCGCTGCAACCCGGGCCGCCGCGGAATGATCTCTCATTCCCCTCCCCTTGAGGGAGGGGTTAGGGGAGGGGTGGTCGCGGCACATTTTTAGTAAAGTGGGCGCCGGTAAGTATGCTACCCCTCCCTCGATGGGAGGGGGAGAGTAAGGCGCTACCTAAGCTCGTTCGGCCTG
>CAXTCJ010000004.1:104712-106611 GCA_964242215.1 uncultured Acetobacteraceae bacterium
CCCCTCCCTCGATGGGAGGGGGAGAGTAAGGCGCTACCTAAGCTCGTTCGGCCTGGGCGGCCATGCGGAAGGCGGCGTTTGCCGCACCGAAGCCGATACTGCCGCGCCGCTCCACCAGTTCGAAGAATAGCCGGCTCTCGAATTCGCTCGTGTAGGCATGCAGGAACTCGCCGCCAACGTCGCTGTCGTATAGCACGTTCAGCCGCCGCATCTCCTCGACCGTCTCGTCTGATAGCGGCCAGCGTGCCATCAGGTCCTCGTAATAGTTGCTCGCGATGACCAGCATCGGCGCCTGATCCTGGACCGACTGCACGGCCGCCAGCAGATCGTCGGTGGCGAAGGCGATATGTTGCACCCCGGCGCCCAACGAGCGCGTCACGAACCTCCCGGTGATCGTCTCGCGGCTGTCCGACACGTTCAGCGGCAGCCGGAACGCGCCGCCTGGGCTGATCATCGCGCGGCTACTCACCAGGCCGTACGGGTCCGACAGATCCACCGGGACCGTCGCCGTCATGCCGAAGACCGCGCGCCAGAACAGCACGGAACCATACAGCGCATTCGCTGGCATGGCCTCGGCGATGTGGTCGATCGTCGTGAGCTTAGGCCCGGCCTCAGTCGGCTCATCGGGCAGCAGGCTGAAATCGTCTTCCCAGATCGACCGCGCCGAGGGCTGCACCAAGTGCAGCAGCAAGCCGTCGGGCGCACGCAGCGCTGGGATGTCCCGCTCACCCTCGCGCACCAGGCCTCCGCGCCAGGCCGGGCAGAACAAGGCTTCGGCGCGGGCTATCGTCGCCGCCGCGTCGTCCACCCGCAACGCCATCGCACACACCGACACGCCGTGCAGCTGGAAGTGCTCGGACGCCGCGCTGTCCGGCTCGCTGTTGAGCACCAGGTTGATGTCGCCCTGCCGGTACAGCTCCACGGCCTTCGATCGGTGATGGCCGTGATGGTGGAAGCCGAGGCTGCCAAGCCGGGCGGCGAGTGCGGATCCGGTCTCGTCGTCGACGGCGAATTCGATGAACTCGACGCCGGCGATGGTGGGCGGCGGCGGGAGGCTGACCAACCCGGCCTCCGCCTCCATCAGCGCCAGGGAGCGTAGCCCGTCGCGCGCGATCATGCGGGCGGGGGCGGCGCGGAAATCGTCGTTGAAGATCTCCAGCGACAACGGCCCGGTATAGCCGCTGGCCAGCACGGCGCGCAGGAAACGCGGCACGTCCAATTCGCCCTGGCCGGGGAAGCTGCGGTAATGCCGGCTGAGCGACAACACGTCCATCGACAGCAGCGGCGCATCGGCCAGTTGCACGAAGAACACCCGCTCGCCCGGTAACGCCGCGATGCCGTCCGGGTCGTCGCCGACGGCGAGCGTGTGGAAGCTGTCCACGATCAGGCCGAGCGCCGGGTGCGCGGCTTGCTCCACGATGCGCCAGGCGTGCGCCCAGCGATTGACGTGGCGGCCCCAAGCCAACGCCTCGTAGCCGATCCGCAGGCCCCTCGCCGCCGCCCGTTCGGCCATGGCGTGCAGATCCGCTGCGGCGCGGGAATCGTCGTCGATCGCGGCCGCGGCCGTGTTGCTGCACACCAGCACCAAATCGGTGCCGAGCTGTTCCATGACGTCGAACTTGCGTTCCGCACGATCCAGGTTGCGGCCGCGCTGTGGGTCCGGCATCGCCTCGAAATCGCGGAACGGCTGGAAGATGGTGATCGCGAGGCCGAGGTCTTCGGCGATCCGGCGCACCTCGGCCGGGGAGCCGTTGAAGGTCAGCAGGTCGTTCTCGAAAATCTCCACGCCATCGAAGCCGACCCTGGCCGCCGTGGCGAGCTTCTCGCCCAGCCCGCCGCTCAGGCAAACCGTGGCGATCGAGCGCAGGTGGCGGCCCGTCATGTAAGGCCCAGCATGGC
>CAXTCJ010000005.1:0-4232 GCA_964242215.1 uncultured Acetobacteraceae bacterium
CCCATCCTGCGCTTCCCCGCCGTGCCTGAGACCGTGGAGGTCCACGTCATCAACCGACCAGGCATGCCGTTTCTAGGCACCGGCGAGGCCACCCAAGGCCCCACCTCCGCCGCTATCGCCAACGCGGTTCGAGCTGCGACGGGGGTTCGACTGCGCGAACTGCCGTTCCAGGCCGCCCGGGTGAAGCAGGCGATCGGGGTGTAGGGCTGGTTGCATCGAGCCGACGAATTCTATATTCAGGGGTGAATTCTAGAACCGGGAGCCTTCGGTGGCCTTGAGCTTGAAAGACAAAGCGACCGACCGGCTCGCCCGTGAGGTTGCCGCCTTAACCGGAGAAACTCTGACCGACGCGATCCGCAAGGCGCTCGCGGAGCGGTTGGAGCGCGAGCAACTCCGGCGCGGACAGCCTACCAAGCTCGCTGACCAACTGGCCGCCTTGGGCCACGAATGCGCAGCGCTGCCGGATTTCGATAGCCGCAGTCCCGACGAGATCGTCGGCTACGATGACACCGGAATGTGGGGTTAATGGTCATCGACACTTCGGCCGTCGTCGCGATCCTGTTCGAGGAGGAGGATCGGCTGCGGTATTGCGAGGCGATCGAGAGTGCAGCCATCCGGCTTGTATCGGCCGTCAGCCGGGTCGAGCTGTCGTTCGTCGTCGAGGGTCGCAAACGCGAGGCCGGGCGGGAGCGGCTGGAGCGGTTCTTCGCGCTGACCGGGGCGGAAATCGTCGCGGTCACCCCGCAACAGGCGACGCTTGCCATCGGAGCATTCCGCGCGTTTGGGAAAGGGCGGCATCCCGCTGGTCTGAACATCGGTGACTGCTTCTCCTACGCCCTCGCCAGCGCGACCGGGCATCCCTTGCTGTCCAAGGGCAACGATTTCGCCCAGACGGATATAAAGCTGGCCCTGACGTAGGCTCTCCCCGATGGGCAATCGACCGAGGGCGGCGTAACATCCGGGTCACATCCATTCAGCGGAAACCGAACCATGGCCGATGCACCCGAGTACACGCCACCCGAGATCTGGACCTGGAAGCAGGGCGGTGAAGGCCGGTTCGCCAACATCAACCGCCCCATAGCGGGGGCCACGCACGACAAGGAGCTCCCGGTCGGCCGGCATCCACTGCAGCTCTACTCGCTGGGCACCCCGAACGGCGTGAAGGTCACCGTCATGCTGGAGGAGTTATTGGCGCTCGGCCACTCGGGCGCCGAATACGACGCCTGGCTGATCCGCATCGGTGACGGCGACCAGTTCGGCAGCGGCTTCGTGGCGGTGAACCCCAATTCCAAGATCCCGGCGCTGATGGACCATAGCGGACCCAAGCCGGTGCGGGTGTTCGAGTCTGGCTCCATCCTCATGTACCTGGCCGAGAAGTTCGGCGCCTTCCTGCCGACCGACCCGGCGTTGCGCGCCGAGTGCCTGTCGTGGCTGTTCTGGCAGATGGGCGCCGCGCCCTACCTCGGTGGCGGCTTCGGCCATTTCTACGCCTATGCACCGGTTAAGATCGAATACGCCATCGACCGGTTCGCGATGGAGACGAAGCGCCAACTCGACGTGCTGGACCGTCGCCTGGGCGAGACGGAGTACCTGGCCGGCGACGAGTACACCATCGCCGACATGGCGGTGTGGCCTTGGTACGGGAACCTTGCGAGCGGCCAGATGTATGGTGACTCCGCCAAGTTCCTGCAGGTCCAGGACTACAAGAATTTCCAACGCTGGGTCGCGTTGATCGGCGCCCGCCCGGCGGTAAAACGCGGACGCATGGTCAACCGCGTGCAAGGCGACCCGTCCAGCCAATTGCACGAGCGCCACGACGCCGCCGATTTCGACACCAAGACGCAGGACAAGATCGCCGCCGCGTAACCAAGGCCGGGGTGGCTACTTCAGCTGGCTATCTTTGCTGCCCCGGCGATTGAACCCGATATCGGCCGGGCGTCGGTCCCGCTCGGACTGACACTCGATGCAGGTGCGCACGCCGGGGACGGCCAGGCGGCGCGCTTCCGGGATCTCGTCGCCGCATTCCGCGCAATGGGTCTGTCCCTCGCCCGTCGCGAGGCGCGCCCGTGCCCGCATCACTTCATCGGTGATGGTGTCGTCGATCTGGTCCTGCACCGCCCCATCCGGAGCCCACCCACTCGCCATCGCCGCTGTCCGGTTCCGTGTTCGAAGGCTGGTAGATGGGATCGCGATTACCGTCGTGCCAGGGCTTGACCCTGGCATCCACGGCGCTCCGCAAACGCCGGCCCGGCCGTGTTGCATGCGATAGTGCCAAACACGCATCTGACGTCACCAGCCCAGCCCCGTGGATACCAGGCTCAAGGCCTGGCATGACGGTGAAATTACATTGTCTCGGCGAAGTGGCATGCGGCCCAGTGGTCCGGCACCACTTCGCGCAGTTCCGGACGCTCCACGGCACAGCGTCCGGCCGCCATCCAGCACCGGGTGCGGAACGGGCAGCCGGAAGGTGGGTCGAGCGGGCTGGGCACATCGCCGCGCAACACGATGCGATCCCCAGCATCGGATTTGCCCGGGATCGCCGACAGCAGCGCCTTTGTGTACGGCATCAGCGGACGGGCGTAGAGCGCGGCGGGCGTCGCTACTTCCACCAGGCGGCCGAGGTACATCACCCCCACACGGTCGCTGATGTACTCGATCACCGACAAATCGTGCGCGATGAACAAATAGGCCAAACCGAATTCGCGCTGCAGATCGCCGAGCAGGTTCAGCACCTGCGACTGCACCGAAAGATCCAGGGCCGAAACCGGCTCGTCGGCCAGCACGAATTTCGGTTTCAGGGCGAGCGCGCGCGCGATGCCGATGCGCTGCCGCTGCCCGCCGCTGAACTCGTGCGGGTAGCGGTCCAGGTGCTCGCGGCGTAAGCCGACGATCTCCGCCAGCCGCAACGCTTCGGCCCGGCGGCTGGCGCCGCTGCCGACGCCTTGCACGACCAAGCCCTCCGCGATCAATTGGCGCACCGTCATACGCGGATCGAGCGAGCCGTGCGGGTCCTGGAAAATGACCTGCATCTCGCGCCGAAGCCGCTTCAGCGCGCCCGCGGACGCCGACAGCACGTCCTGCCCGTCGAACATGACACTGCCGGAGCGCGGCGTTTCCAGGCGGATGATGGACCGCGCGAGCGAGCTCTTGCCGCAACCCGATTCGCCCACCAGGCCGAACGTCTCGCCGCGGCGGATCGTGAACGAGACGCCGTCCACCGCGCGCAACCAGTCCGTCTTGCCGAGCAGCCCGTTGCGCACCGGATAATGCGTCCGCAGGTCGCGAACCTCGAGCAATGCGTCGCCCATCAGTACAACCAACAGGCGACGCCGCGCCCATCCCCTGGATCGCGCGCGCCCGGCCGGCTGCTGCACACATCCATGGCGTGCGAACAGCGTGGCTGGAACGGGCAGCCTGGCGGCATCTGTAGGGGGTTGGGCACAACGCCGCCGATCGCCGCCAGCCTCTGGCCGCGCTTTTCCACGCCGGGCATCGAGGCCAGCAGGCCGACGGTGTACGGGTGCTTCGGGTCGGCGGTGACCTGCGCCACCGTGCCCCGCTCCATCACTTGGCCGCCGTACATCACCACCACGTCGTCGCAGATCTCGCGCACGACACCGATGTCGTGGGTGATCAGCAGCACCGCCGTGTTCACCCGGGTGCGCAGGCCACGGATCAGGTCGAGAATCTGCGCCTGGATGGTCACGTCCAGCGCCGTCGTCGGCTCGTCGAGGATCAGCAGGTCGGGGTCGTTGGCCAGCGCCATGGCGATGGTGACGCGCTGCCGCATGCCGCCGCTCAGCCGGTGCGGGAAGTCGTGCACGCGCCGCTCCGGCGCCGGGATGCCGACCATTCGGAACAGCTCCGCGGCGCGCTCCATCGCCTGCGCGCGGCTGAGATTTTGGTGCGCTCGGATCGCCTCGGTCAGCTGCGCGCCGACGGTGTAGACCGGGTTGAGCGCACTCATCGGGTCCTGGAACACGAGGCAGATCTCGTGGCCGCGCAGCCCCTGCATCTCCCGCTCCGACAGCGCCGCCAGGTCACGGCCCTTGAACAGGATACGACCACCGGTGATGCGGCCCGGCGGCTCCACCAACCGCATGATCGACAGCGAGGCGACGCTCTTGCCCGAGCCAGACTCGCCGACGATCCCCAGCGCACCGCCGGGCTGGAGGGCGAAGCTGACGCCGTCCACCGCGCGCACGGTGCCGCCGCGGGCGGTGAAATACGTC
>CAXTCJ010000005.1:4332-105314 GCA_964242215.1 uncultured Acetobacteraceae bacterium
GAAGCTGACGCCGTCCACCGCGCGCACGGTGCCGCCGCGGGCGGTGAAATACGTCCGCAGATCCTGCAGTTCGAGTAGGCTAGCCAGCTCTGCGCTCCCCACCCTGCATAACCAGCCGGACGTCACCCAGGCGGCGGAGGTCGTCGAGCGGGTTGCCCGCAACCGCGATGACGTCCGCCACCATGCCGGGCTGCAATGTGCCGACGTCGCGCAGGCCGAGGGCACGGGCGCACTCGCCGGTCGCGGCCGCGATGGTCGCCATCGCGGGCATGCCGCCCTCGTTCATTAGCATCATCTCCATCGGCAGCGACTCGATATGGGTGAAGCGCCAGCCGGCATCCGTGCCTGCGACGAAGCGCACGCCCGCTGCCAGCAGGCGGCGGAACTGGTCGAGGTTGACCTCGAGGCTGCGGCGCCAGCGGTCGAGGAAGGCGTCCTGCGCCGCGGTCCGCCGGTCCAGCTTTTCCATCGCCGCCACCGCCGTGCCGCCAACGGCCAGGGTGCCGCTCACCGGCAGCCCGGAGCGCGCCAGGCGGTCGGCCGTGGCGGGCACGTACTCCTGCCGGCCCGTGCGGTCGACGATGAAACCGGCGTGCTCGATGTGGTCGGCGCCGGCGGCGATCGCGTCGTCGGTGGAGGCGGCGCACAGGCAGTGCATCGCGACTTTCAGGCCCATGCGGTGCGATTCGGCGGTGATGGCGGCCAGTTCGTCGGGGCGATAGGCCGGCAGCCAGGATTGCGTGCCCAGCGTGCCACCGCCGCTCGCCATCACCTTGATGAAATCGGCGCCGAGCTTGGCCATTTCGCGCACCTTGCGGCGCAGATTGTCTTCGCCGTCGGCCTCGCCGCCCAGATACCAGGTGTGGCCGCCGGTGATGGTGATGGGCTGCCCGCACGCCAGGATGCGCGCGCCGTGGCCGTGCCCCAGGGTCTGCGCGCGTCGGACGTCGAACACCGTGCCGCGCGCGGCGCCCACGTCGCGCACCGTTGTGATCCCGGCTGCCAGAGCGCGCGCCGCGGCGAAGGTGGCGGTGGCGACCAGCACGCCGTCGGTTTCGCGCACCGCCTCCTCCAGCGTGCTGCCGTCACCGGGCAGGTTGAGGTGCACGTGGGCGTCGATCAGGCCGGGCAGCAGGGTGCAGCCGGTGTAATCCAGCCACTCCGCGTCGGCGGCGACGGCGCCTTCGGGCACCTGGCCCTGGAACACGGCGGTGACGCGGCCCGCATCCAGCACCAGTATGGGGTCGGCTACTGGGGCGGCGCCGGTGCCGTCGATCAGGCGGTCCGCCCGGATTACCGTTGTCATGCCATTGTCTCCTCGCTTTCTACTCCCCCTCCCCTTGGGGGAGGGGGCTGGGGGAGGGGCGGCCACACACGACACCAAGTGCGGCGGCCACCCCTCCCCTAACCCCTCCCTCAAGGGGAGGGGGACTTCTTTGTATCGGCTACGGCACCATCGACGCGGCGCCTAGGTATTCGAAGCCGCCGCCGGAATACGTCACTCCGGTGAGCTTCGGCGACGTCATCACCAGGTCCACGTTCTCGTGGATCGGCAGCACCATCGCGCCCTCCATGATGATCCGCTGCGCCTGGTGGTAGATCGCAACCCGCTTATCGGCATCGAGCTCCTGCTGGCCCTCGGTGAGCAGCTTGCCGAGCGCCGCGTCGTCCACGTGGCTCCAGTTGAAATACTGGCCCGGCAGGTACCACAGGTGCAGCGCGTCCGGATCGACGCCGATGTACTGCAGCGGCGTCATCGACATGTCGCCGTTGATGTTGGCGGCCAGCCAGGCCGGGCTGGCGAGGCGCTCCACCTGCGCGTCCATGCCGGCCTTGCGCAGATAGCCCTGGATCGCCTGTGCGAGCAGCGGATACTCGGTGGACGTGGCGATCGCGGTGATCTTCAGCGCCAGCGGGCGGCCGTCTTTCTCCCAGAACTCGCCTGTCTTGGTCCAACCGGCCGCCTTGAGCGTCGCGGCGGCCTTGTCCGGGTCGTACGGATACATGTCCTGGAGCGAGGCGTCGTAGCCGAGCATGCCCTTCACCAGCGGCGTGTTGCTGGCGGCGAACGCACCGGAATCCGCCAGATCGATCACGCCCTTCTTGTCGATGGCGTACAGCATGGCCTTGCGCACCGCCGGGTCGTTGGTCGGCCAGGCCGCCGTATTGATCGGCGCGAAGATGCCGAGGCCGGTGATCGGCACGGGGATCGCGGTGTATTTGTTCATGCGGCGCAGCGCGTTCCAGAAGACGCCCGGCGTCTCCTGCATCATCTGCGATTGCCCGGTCTGGAACTGGTTCACCCGCGCTTGCGGCGACGTGACGATCTGGAACGTCACCTGCGCGATGTCCGGCGGGCCGTCGTGCTTCACCGCAGGCGGCCCCCACTGGTAGGCCTCGTTGCGCTTCAACACGACGCTCTGGCCCGGGTCGTAGCTGACGAAGGCGAACGGACCGGTGCCGGTCGGGTGCAGCCCGAGATCCTTGCCCCAGGTTTGGATGGCCTTCGGCGACTGCATGGCGAGGTATGGCTCGCCGAGCTGCGCCAGCAGCGGCGCAAACGGTGCCGTGCAGCTGACCTCCACCGTAAGCGGCCCAGTGGCCTTCGCGGTGGCACACGGCCCCAGCAGGCTCAGCGTGATCTTGGACTGGGTGTCCTTGTCGGTGATGTAGGCGAAATTGGCCACCACGGCGGCCGCGTCGAACGGCGTCCCGTCATGGAAGGTGACCCCCGGGCGCAGGGTAAAGCTATAAGTCTTGCCGTCGGGCGACACGGTCCAGGACGTGGCCAGGTCCGGCGTCGGCTTCAGATCGGGCGTGAGCCACACCAGCGTGTCGAAGATGTTGGCATCGATCGGGCCGACGTCGCGGTTGCCCGTGGTGGCCGGGTTGAGCGTGTCCAACGGCTCGCCCCAGCCGATGACGATCTTGGCGGCGCGATCTGGAGCAGGGGCTGGCGTCTGGGCGATGGCTGGCCCCGCGGCGAGGCAGGCGGCGATCAAGGCCGTGAGGGAGGCTGTCTTCATCAGGGTGGCTCCAGGCGGTAGGGGCGTCCGGCTCAGCGTCCGGCCACGGTGGGGTCGATTTCGTCGCGCAGGCCGTCGCCGATCAGGTTCACGCCCACCACGAACAGTGCAAGGAACAGGCCGGGGAATACCGTGATCCACCAGGCGAGGGTGATGTAGTTCTGCCCGTCGTTCAGGATCGCGCCCAATTCGGCCGCCGGCGGCTGCACGCCGAGGCCGATGAAGCCGAGTGCGGCGATCCACAGCGCCGCGATGCCGATCCAGCCGGTGGTCAGCACGATGATGCTGGATGCAACATTGGGCAGGATATGCCGCAGGATGATCCAGCCCGGCCCGGCCCCCAGCGTGCGAGCGGCGTCCACATAGGGCATGCTGCGCACCTCGGCGGTGGCCCCGGCGACCAGCCTGGCGTAGATCGGCGCCAGGATGACGGCGATGGCGATCACGCCGTTCCACAGCCCCGGCCCCAGGATCGCCGCCACCGCCAGCGCCAGCATGATGCCCGGAAACGCGAGCAGCAGGTCCACCAGGCGCATCGAAACGAAGCCGATCGCACCGCCGAAATACCCCGCCACCACACCGAGCGCCGTGCCGACGACGCCGCCCAGGACGACGACGCAGAGGCTCGCGAGCATCGTCGTGCGGCCGCCGTACAGGACGCGCACCACCATGTCGCGCCCGAACGCGTCCGCCCCCATCGGCATCGCCCAGGACGGCGGCGTGAAGGCCAGCGCCGGGTTCTGCGCGTCCACGTCGGCGCCGACGAACCACGGCCCGGCAATCACCAGCACGCACAGCAGCGCCGCCAGGAACAGCCCGATCACCAGGCTTCGGTGACGCAGCGCGCGCGGCAGGCGGATGCGCCGCGGCCGGGCGTCCACTGCGACGTCAGGCATGACCGATCCTCGGGTCGAGCAGCGGATACAGCAGGTCCACGGCCAAGTTGATCGACGCGTAGAGCACCGCCACGATCAGCACGACGGCCTGCACCGTCAGGTAATCCTTCGACAGGATGGCCTGCACCAGCAGCCGGCCGATGCCGGGGCGGGAGAATACCGTCTCCACGATGATGGCGCCCGACAGCAGCTGGCCGAACTGCAGGCCGATCACGGTCACGATCGGCAGCAGCGCGTTGCGCAGCACGTGGCGGATGAACACCTGGCGGCGACCGATCCCCTTGGCCCGCGCCGTGATCACGTGGCGCTGCACCTGGGCCGCCACCACGCTCGACCGCACGAAGCGGGCATTGAACCCGATGCTGCCCAGCGCGAGGGTCACCGCCGGCAGCACCAGCCCCTTCAGCGAGGCGCCGCCCACCACGTCGAACCACGGCAGCTCCACCGCGAACAGCAGGATCAGCAGCAGCCCCAGCCAGAAGCTCGGGATCGACATGAGTGCGAGGCTGGCGCCCATGGCGATCACGTCGGTGGCGCGGTTGCGGCGGATCGCGGCCACGATCCCTAGGATGCCGCCGAACAGGAGGGAGAGTGCGAGCCCCGCCAGGGTGAGCTGCAGCGTCGCCGGAAAGTTCGCCGCGATCAGCGAGGCAACGGATTGCTGGTTGCCGAACGAGTATCCGAAGTCGCCGTGCAGCACGCGCCCGAGCCAGTCCGCGTATTGCGTCCAGATCGGCAGGTCCAGGCCGAGCTGCCGGTGCAGCCGGGCCACGAGCGCCGGGTCGCCGGCATTGGTGCCGAGCAGCGCGATGGCTGGGTCGCCGGGGATAAGGCGGATAATCAGGAACACCAGCACGCTGATGCCGAATGCGAGCGCCAGGATCGCGGACAGCCGCCGCAGCGCGTAGCCGATCACGCGGCCATACTGCCAGGGTGCGGTACTAGGACGTTCCAGAGTGGGGCATTGCGGTGACCGCTGCGTGACGCTCGTCGCCAACCCACCAAGCTGCTCTGGCCTCACCCTTACACTTGGATAGGACGATGGCGGCGGGGGCCCGGCAAGTCAAACCGGGTGCAGCGATCTTCCGAAAAATGCGGATGAGCCAACCGTCAATCGCCGGCCGTGATTGGAGGCATTCCGTGGCATCACGCCGCCACGATGCGGTCTCCGCGCGTGGCGTCCTGCGTTTTGCGCGCAATGCGCGCTATCGCCTCCTGCAGGCTGCGCAGGCCGAACGGCTTTTGCAGCACGACCGCGTTGGCCGGGATGTCCTGCCGCGAGCCCGCTGTCATGAAGATATGCGGCATGGCGCGGTGCCGGAGGACGGTTTCCATCACCGACACGCCGCTGCCTGCCTGCAGCTGCACATCGACGATCATCAGGTCGGGAACGTGCCGCGTCGCAGCGGCGATGGCCTCCATCTCGTTCCGGGCGCTGGCGCAGACGGTATGCCCGAACTCGTGCAGGAGCTCGGCCAGCATCGCGCTGATGATGGCGTCATCCTCCACCAGCAGGATCCGGAGCGGTGTGTTGGTAGCAGCAGCGTCGCCAAGCGCCGGTTTGCTGGCGGTTGCGCGGGTGGCTGCGGAAGGGGAGCGGACCATGCCTTGATCTACAAGGTGGCGCCGGCCCACCGGTAGGGTCGGAATCTACCCATACGGACGCGGGTTTTTGAATACGAGCGCATTGCAATCGGAGGCTGGGGAGTATGGGCCAAGCGCCCCCTCCGTTGGCTTCGCCGCCACCTCCCCCGTGAAGAACGGGGGAGGATCTCGTTAGTGGGGATGCCAGTTCGCGGCTGAATACGTCACGAAGGTCTGCTTGCCGGTTGCCGCGAACCCGTCGAGCCATTGCGGCACGATGTCCGGGTCCTCACGGAAATACAGCGGCAGGGCGAGTAGCTTGGTCGTGTAGATGCGCTGCATCTCCGTCCACAGCGCCTTCTGCTTCGCCGGGTCGAGTTCGTACTGCGCGGCATCCACCGCAGCATCGAGCGCCGGGTCGCTGACGCCGCCATAGTTCTGGCCGCCCCAATTGTTTGCCTCACTGGGAATGTACGGCGTGGTGAGCCGGATCGGCGGCAGGTCGATCTCGCCGGTCCAGGCGAACTCCACCATGCCCGGGAAACTGCGGTGCTTCAGCAGCTCGCCGAAAAACGTGCGCGAAGGCTGGTTCTTGATAGAGGCCTCGATGCCGATAGCCTTCCACTGGCTCTGCATCACCTGCTGCGTCAGTTCGCGCACCCGGTTGCCGGACGTGGTGGAGAACTCGAAGCTCAGCCGCTCGCCGGCGGCATTGCGGCGGATGCCGTCCGGGCCCGGTGTCCAGCCGGCCTGGTCCAGCAGGGTGCGGGCGCGCGCCGGGTCATAGCCGAACAGCGCGAGGCTGGGATCGTAGTGGCTGTCCAGGCCGTTGATGAAGGTGCGGGCGACTTCGGCATGGCCACCGAACAGGCGGTCGACGATGCTCTTCACGTCGATGCCGCGCAGCAGCGCCTCGCGCACCCGGATGTCCTGGAAGATCGGGTTGGACGCGTTGGGTTCGATATGCTCGTAGCTGAGCTGCGGCTCGTAAACGAAGCGGAACCGGTCGGACGAGGATTTCTGCAGCGCGATCGCCTGGTCGATGGACAGCCCGATCCCCGACGGCGTCATGTCCACATCGCCGGACAGCAGGTTCGCCTGCAGCGACGCCGTGTTCTCCAAAAGGCGGACGGTGATGCCCTTCAAGCCCGGTTTCGTCCCAGCCCAGTATGGGTTCGGCTTGAAGCTGACGCTGTTGTTGGACTGGTAGTCGGCCACGATGAACGGCCCGTTCCACAGGCCGGGATTCAGCGGATCACGGTTGTAGGCGGTGTGGTTGATGTAGTCGCCTGGCGCCTTGGCGGCCGCGTAGATCGGGCCGTCGATGTGCTCCGACAGCAGCTCGTCCCACAGCGCGAACGACACCAGCGTCCGCGGCAGATGCAGCACCGCGGTGGTGTCGTCGATCACGTCCACCGACGTGGCACGGGTCCAAGGATGCGTGTTAGCGAACCCGGCATTCGGGTCGCCGCCCACCTTCCAGGTGAACTGGATATCGCGCGACGTCACTGGCGCCCCATCGCCCCATCGCAGCCCCGGCTTCAGCTTGAGCGTGACCGCCAGCCCCTTGGTGCCGTCCGGCTGGTCCTCCAGCTTGGCGAGCCCGTTCTGCAGCGACGGCACTTCGCTGCACAGCAGGCAGACGATCTTGCCGTCATTGTCGTACGCGGTAACCCGGTGCAGCGCGATGCCGTCGATGTAGCCCTGCACGGTTTGCGACCCGATATACGGGTGCATGTTGGCGGGAAACTGCGCTACGCCGATCACCAGCGTGTCCTTCGCCACCGCCAGGCTCGGCGATGCCACGACCAGTGCCAGCAGCGACGCGGCGAGCCGTCCGATCATGTGCGCGCGGCGAAATGCACCGCGAACCGGGCGCAGATGCCGACGAGCTGGTCCACCATGGCGGCCCCGGTCTCGGCGGAGCACAAATTAGGATCACCCTTCGCGACGCCCTTGTTGTAGACGTCGTCGTATTCCGTCGGCAGGCCGATCTCGGCGCCTTCGAAGCTCGCGGTGCCGAGCCCGGTGTACGGCAGGCCCAGCACGGCGTCCTGCTTCAGCGGGGCCCCCGCCGGGATCATGTCCGGGCGCATCACTTCGGGAAACAGATGCATGCCCACGCTGGTCAGCGGGTCGGCGCCGTGGCCCGAGACCAGCCGCGCCTTGTCCGCGCCGACGATACCGGGCAGCAGCCCATAGCCGATGCGCCACAGATACAGGCTCGGGATCAGCTGGCCGGACGCGCGATGCACCTCGCGGGTCGCCACCTGGATCGGGCCGACATTGCCGCCATGGCCGTTGATGACGATCAGCCGGGTCAGCTTGTGGCGCACCAGCGAGGCGAACATGTCGCGCAGCAGGCTGGTCAGCGTCGGCTCCGACATGGCGATGCCGCCGATCATGGCGCCGAAGAAATCGGCGCCGCCGAACGGCACCACGGGGGCGACCAGTGTCGGCGTGCCCATCTCGGTGGCACGCAGGGCGGCCAGTTCGGCGATCTTCTCCGCCAGCAGATAGTCGCCCATCGGCGCGTGCGGACCCTGGTCCTCCTGACTGCCCATCGGCAGCAGGATCACCGGGTTCTTGGCATAGATCGCCCGCCCCTCGTCGCCGGTGAGGGTTCCCATGTGGACTTTCGGCGTGGTGATCTGGGCCATTGGTCGGCTCCCTGGAGGTTAGGAGAGGGCCGGCGTTCCCCGGCCCATGTCGCGGATCCCCATTTCCGCCATCGTCTCCGCCACGGCGTCCATGGCGCGGCCCATGTCCTCGACCGATATGTCGCCCATGCAGGCGATGCGGAACGTGTTGGCCAGCGCTAGGCGGCCAGGGAAGATGACGAAGCCGCGCCGCTTCATGCCTTCGAACAACGCAGGGAAGCTGTACGACGGGTGATCCGGGTTGAGGAACGTGGCGACGATCGGGCTGGCATGGGTGTCGGGCACCACCGTCTGGAACCCCATCTGCCGCATGCCATCCACCAGCCGCCGCCAATTCGCCTCGAACTTGGCGCGGCGGGTGGGGCAACCGCCTTCGGCCTCGTGCTCGCGGCAAGCCTGGGCGAAGGCAGCCAGCACCTGCATCGGCGGGGTGAAGCGGAACGTGCCGGTGCTTGCGATGTGGCGGTCCTGGTCCAGCAGGTCCAGGCTCAGCACCGCCGGGCGGGGGCCAGCCTCCAGCGCCGCCCGCCGCATGACGGCCCAGCCGATGCCAGGCACGCCGCCCATGCACTTGTTCGACGACAGGATGATCGCATCGGCGCCGAGCGCTACGGCGTCGATCGGGATCGCGCCGTACGAGGCGACGGCGTCGATCAACAAGCCCAGCCCGCGCTCCCGGCATAGCCGTGCCACACCCGCGAGCGGGTTGAGGATGCCCGTGCTGGTTTCGCAATGCACCACCATGACGTGGCTGATTTCGGGGGTGATCAGCGCCTCGAACTCGGCAGTTTCCGGCACCACGAAGGGCTCCGTCCGGAGCACCACCGTTGGAATGCCGAGGGCCTGGCAGATCTCCACCAACCGGTCGCCGTAAACGCCGTTGCTGTGGATCAGCAGCGAGCGGCCCGGCTTCACCAGGGACACGATGGCCGCCTCGTTGGCATAGGTGGCGCTGCCGGGCACGGGGATCGCGGTGTAGTCGTCCCCGCCCCCGACCAGGCTGACCAGGTAGTCGCGCACGTAACGGACGTCGGCCACGAAATCCGCGTCGCCGCTCGCGCGTTCGACCATCATCGCGTCCCGTGTGGTGCGTGAAACACTGACCGGACCCGGGGTGAGCAGCTTCATTTCCATGCCCGAAAACCTTGCACGCGGGCTGGCGTGCCGCAACTCGCGATTTGACCCTGACCGAGGCGGATGATACCAGCCGCTGTAACTGCGAAGCGTTCGCATCTCAACGACCCGATAGGAACATGCCGTGACTCGGAGCTCCCTTAGCCGTCGCGCCATTTGGCTTTCCACCGCCGCCGCCTTGCTGCTCGGCGCCGTGCCCAGCCAAGCGGCAGCCCCGCCCGCGCTGACCTTGTATGCCGCCCAGCACAACCAGCTCGTCGACATGGTGATCGCCGCCTTCACCAAGCAGACCGGGATCGCCGTCAAGACCCGCTACGGCGAGGCGCCCGAACTGGCCGCCCAGATCGTGCGCGAGGGCGCCCGCTCGCCGGCCGACATGTTCTTCACCGAGAACTCGCCCGAACTGGTGCTGCTGGACGAGAAGAAGCTGCTGGCCCCGGTCGACCCGGCGACGCTGCAGGCGGTTCCCACCAAATATAACCCCACCACTGGCGACTGGGTCGCCGTGCTGGTGCGCGAGAACGTGCTCGCCTTCGACCCTTCCAAGGTCAAGGACGCCGACCTGCCGGCCTCGATCTACGACCTGGCCAAGCCGGAGTGGAAGGGCAAGATCGCCATCGCTCCGTCGGACGCCGATTTCCTGCCGCTGATCGCTGCCTCCGTGGCGCTGAAGGGCCGGGATGCGACCCTGGCCTGGCTGAAGGGGTTGAAGGCGAACGCCGCCGTGTTCGACGATGACGAGGGTGTGGTCGCCGCCGTGGAGCGGGGCACAGTCGCGGTGGGTGTGATCAACAACTACTATTACTATCGCGCCCGCGCCGAGCAGGGTGTCGACAAGACCCGCAGCCAGATCCACCACTTCGCCGGGGGCGATCTCGGCGCGCTGCTCAACGTTTCCGGCGCCGGGGTGCTGAAATCCTCCAAGCACGCCGCCGAGGCGCAGAAGTTCGTGGCGTTCCTGGTCAGCACGCCGGTGCAGGACATGATCGGTAAGTCGGACGTCGACTTCGAGTACCCGCTCGCCGCCGGTGTCGCACCCAACCCGGCGCTGAAGGCGATGGACCAACTGCAGCCGCCCGATGTCAGCATCAAGCAACTCGGCGACGACGCCGACGCCGCCAAGCTCCTACGCCAGGCCGGCCTGATCTGACACCTTCTAATCCCCCTCCCCTTGCGGGAGGGGCTATGGGAGGGGTGCGAACGGTACAATGCTGCAGCGAATAAACCCGGCAAACGCGCAGCTAGTGCGTGCGCGCGCCCCCCGCTCCTCAAGGGCAAGGGGAGGGTGGCGTCGCCGTATGCCGCCTCCCTTGCTTCTGCTGGTGGCGGCCTGCGGGCCGATATTGGTGCTGCTGCCGCTCGCCTGGACGGTGCTGCAAGCCTGTGGCGTCGACCTGGACGACGCGCAGGACCTGCTGTTCCGCCCGCTGGTCGGCGAGTTGCTCGTAAACACAGTGGGGCTGGCACTGGCCACCTGCATCCTGACCGCGATCATCGGCACCGCCTGCGCCTGGTGCATCGAGCGGACGGACCTGCCGGGTCATAGGCTTTGGGCCGTGCTCGCCGCAGCCCCGTTGGCGGTGCCGCCGTTCATCACCTCCTACGGATGGGTATCGCTGTCCGCGTCGCTGGAGGGGTTCGGCGGCGCCCTGCTGGTGATCACCATCGCCTACACCCCGTTCGTCTACCTGCCGATCGCCGCCGCCCTGCGCGGCATCGACCCGGCGCTCGAGGAAACCGCCCGCGCCCTCGGCAACGGTCCCTGGCGTTGCTTCGCCCGCGTCGTGCTGCCGCAACTGCGCCCGGCGCTGCTGGGCGGCGCCCTGCTGGTCGCACTGAACACGATGGTGGAGTTCGGCGCCTTCACCCTGCTGCGCTTCCGCACCTTTACCACCGAACTGTATGCCGAGTACCGCACCGGCATGGACGGCGCGGAATCCGCCCTGGTGGCGAGCGTGCTGATCGCGCTGTGCGTCCTGTGTCTGTGGCTGGAGATCCGGGTGCGCACGGGCGCGCGATACCGCCGGGTCGCCCGGTTCACCGGCCGCCGCGCCGCCCGCCATCGGCTGGGAGCGTGGCGGCTGCCGCTGGCCGGCGGCTTCGTGCTGCTGAACCTGGCCACGCTGGGGGTCCCGATCGGCATGGTGCTGTTCTGGCTGAGCCGGCACAATTCCGCCGCTGTCTCCACCGTGGTGGCAAGCTTCGACGGCGTGACCGACGCGCTCGGCTCCTCCCTGTGGCTCGCGGCGTCGGGGGCGGCGGTGACGATGGTTCTGGCGATCCCGCTCGGCATCCTGACCGCGCGCTACCAGGGTCCGTTGATCACCCTGCTCGAGCGCACCGCCTGGCTGGCCCAGGGCGTGCCCGGCATCGTGGTGGCGCTGGCGCTCGTCACCCTCACCCTCGACCACGCCGAACCGCTGTATCAGACGCCGGGCCTGCTGGTTCTGGCCTATGCCATCCTGTTCCTGCCCCTGGCCCTGGTCAGCGTGCGTGCCGCCCTGTTGCAGGCGCAGGCCGGGCTGGAGGAAGCCGGCCGCACCCTCGGCCTCGGCCCGCTCGCCACCGCCTGGCGGGTGACGCTGCCGCTGGCCGGCCCCGGCCTGGGGGCATCGGCGGCTTTGGTGTTCGTGTCCGTGCTAACCGAGCTCACGGCGACGCTGCTGCTGGCGCCGATTGGCACGCAGACGCTGGCGACGCAGGTCTGGGCGGACACCTCCACCCTAGCCTTCGCCTCCGCCGCCCCGTATGCGGCGCTGATGGTGCTGTGCTCGCTCGGTTCGACCTGGGTCCTCGCCCGCCGCTTCGGCGCCACCGCCCTCGCCGGCGGATGAGCGACGAACTGCGCGTCGAACGCCTGTGCAAGGCGTTCGACGGCCCCGCCGTGCTGGACGGGGTGAGCCTCAGCGTGCCCACGGGCCAACTGGTTGCCATCCTGGGCGCCTCCGGCAGCGGCAAGACCACCCTGCTGCGCCTGATCTGCGGCTTCGAGCGCGCGGACAGCGGCACGATCACCCTGTCCGGCCGCCCGGTTGTCGGCCCCGGCCTGCACGTTGCGACGGAACGGCGCCGGGTCGGCTATGTGGCGCAGGAGGGTGCGCTATTCCCGCACCTCTCCGTCGCCGAAAACGTGCTGTTCGGTCTGCCCCGGCGCGAACGAGGCGATCTCCGCCGCGCCGCCGCGCTGCTCGACAAGGTCGGCCTGCCCGCCGCCTACGCCACGCGCGGCCCGCACCAGCTTTCGGGCGGCGAGCAACAGCGCGTGGCGCTGGCCCGGGCGCTGGCCCCCTCCCCGCGGCTGGTGCTGCTCGACGAGCCGTTCTCGGCGCTGGATGCGGCGCTGCGGGTAGAAACCCGGCTTGCCGTCGCCGCCTCGCTCGCCGCCGCGGGTGCCACGGCGGTGCTGGTGACGCACGACCAGGCGGAGGCGCTGTCGCTCGGCCAGCAGGTGGGCGTGCTGCGCCGGGGCGTGCTGGTGCAGATGGACCGCCCGGAGACGCTGTATCGCAACCCGGCTGACCTGGAACTCGCGCGGTTCGTGGGGGAGGCGGTGGTGCTGCGCGGGAAGGCTTGCGGCGCTCGGGTGGAATGCTGTCTCGGCTCGCTGCCCCTGAAACTGGCCGCCGATGGGGTGGTGGACGTGCTGATCCGGCCGGAGCAGTTGCGACTGGGCCGGGAGGGGCAGCTGGCCCGGGTCGAAGCGGTGTTGTTCCACGGCCCGGACGCGTCGGTCACGGTGCGGTTGACCGACGGCACGACGATCGCGGCGCGGGTGCCGGGCCACGCGGTGCCTGCCATCGGCGCGGACGTGCCGGTGACAGTCGAGGGGATGGTGCTCGCGTTCGGGGTTTGATCGCACAGTCATGCCAGGCATTTACCGTCATGCCCGGGCTTGACCCACTACTGTCCGGTTCGCCTGATGTGACGCTAAAACAATAGGTTACTGTCATGCCCGGGCTTGACCCGGGTATCCACGGCGGTCCGCAGACACCGGCCGTGCCGGTGTTGCCCGCGGTTGTGCCAAGCACTCGTCTGACGTTACGAGCCCAACCCCGTGGATACCAACTTCAAGCCTTGGCATGACGGCGTCTTTGGTTCGAGCGCGGTAACAACACGAACCGACAGCAGTGGGCTTGACCCGGGTATCCACGGCGTTCCGCAGATACCGGCGATGCCCGTGTTGCACGCGACGGTGGCAACCACTCGTCCGACGTCATCAGGCCAACCCCGTGGATACCAGGGTCAAGCCCTGGCATGACGGTGCTAGACGGACTGGAACAGCCGCTGGCCGATGAACTCGCCTTGGCTCACCCCCGGCGGGATTGCGAACAAGCCGCCGCCGGTGTGGGTCACGAATTGGTTCAGCGCGTCCAGCTTCGCCATCGGCTCGAAGATTTTGGTGAACCCCGTGCGCGGGTCGCGCTGATAGCACACGAACAGCAGCCCGGCGTCGTATTCCAGAACGTTGTGCCAGGGCGGCCACCGCTCGGCCGTCATGTTAACGCCGTCGTTGTAGGCATAGCCGCGCCGCAGCATCTGCGCGCCACCGTTACTGGCAGCAGCGGCCATGCGGATATGAGCGTTGTCCGGGATGATCGAATTGCCGTCCTTATCGGTCGCGTCCAGGTCCATTGCCTCGAACTCGTGCGAACCGCCCAGCGGCGCGCCCGAAATCTTATGACGCCCGATCGTCTGCTCCTGGAAGTCGACGTCGGTATTGTCCCAATGTTCCAGTGCCATACGAATGCGCCGCACCACCAGGTAGCTGCCGCCCTGCATCCAAGCCGGACCCTCGTTGCCCGCCCAGATCACCTCGTCCGGGGAGAGCGGGTTCGGCTGCGTGATCCCGCCCACGCGCTCGGCCGGGCGGATGGCGATGGGGTTCTGCGTCCCATCCTTGAAGCCCATCAGGTTGCGGGGCGTATCGTCGGCGGCGGCATTCGACGTGAAGCCCGCTTGCACCCACCGCAGGCGCGCGGTCTCGCCGGCCAAGCGGGCCAGTTGGCGGACGGCGTGGAACGCTACCTGCGGATCGTCGGCACAGGCCTGCACCGAAATGTCGCCGCCGGTGCGGGCGTCCTCCAACTCGTCGCCATGGAACACCGGTAGATCTTCCAAGGCGGCCGGCCGCTGCGCCGCCAAGCCGAAGCGATCCTTGCCGCCCGCCGTGAACAGGCCCGGCCCGAAGCCGAAGGTCACGGTCAGGCGGGATGCCGCCAGTCCCAATGCCTCGCCGCTATCAGCCGCGGCCACGCTGGTGTCGGACCCGAGTGCGGCAGCCGTCTGCGCCGTTGTCATGCGGGCAGCCGCTTCGGTCCAGGCTTGCAGCAGCTTCACGACGTCACCGGCCTTGTCGGTGGCCAGGTCGAACGCCGCGAAATAGGTGTGGTTCTGCTGCGCGGTCAGGATGCCGGCCTGGTGCTCGCCCCAGAAGGGCTCCACCACGTCGCGGCCCTGGGCTTGCCCGGCTTCCGAGATGCCCTTCGCAGCCGGCTGCGCGTGAGCGGTACCGATCGCGGCCACCAGTCCACCCGCACCGCCCAGAAAGGCGCGGCGGGACGCAAAAGGACACCGGCTGGTCATGCGAGGCGCCTCCTAATGGGCCAGGGCGAGAGCGCCGATCTCGTCCTCGACATAGTAAAAGCCGTCACCTGAGGGGGTCATCGCCACACCGAACAAGTCACCGCTGCCGGGGGGCTGCTGGGCGCGGTTCGGGTCGATCCATTGGGCATAGAGCTGGTGTCCGGTTGCCGGGTCGATCTCTACGATCTGGCCATTGGTTCCGTTGATGACAAGGAGATGGTCGTTCGGCGCGCCGATCATGGCCAGTGGGCGCTTCAGGAAGCCGCCCTTGGTGAGCTCGCGGCCCGTCCCGGCATCCGTCGTGCGGTTCACCGCGTCGGGGATCGCAACCACGCGGTTCTCGATCGCGTCCGACACGTACAGCGTGCCGTCCTTGCCGAGGGTGAGACCGGTTGGCCCGATCACGAAAACGTCCTTGTCCGCCCGCTCGCCAAATCCGCTGGCCACGACGGTCTGCTTCGTCATCGTCGGCGGGCCCGAGGCCGGCACCGCGAGGTCGATGCGCAGCACCGTGGCCTGGTTCACCGTCGGCTGACCCGGCGATTCCACGCCGAACCCGGTCATGCTGACGAACAGCGTCGCCGTCGACCCGTTGTCGACCACCGCCATGTTACCCCAGGGATCGTTGATGTTCGCGCCCGCGAAGGTGCTGACGACATTGCCCTTCGGATCGAGCACCAGCAGGCAACCGGGCCCCTTGGTACCCGTCGTGCCGTCCTGGCTCGGGGTGCTGCCCACGATGATCCAACCGGTCTTCAGCATGGTCAGCGCCGTCGACAGCCCGACGCCGCCGGGGCAAGACGCCAGGTGGCGCGGGATGGTCGCCAGCGTGGTAAGCTTGCGGGTGGCCGGGTTGAAGTCGACGATCGTCGTGCCGAGGCCCTGCAAGTTGGCCGCGTTGTTGAAGTTCGTGATCAGGACGTCGTTCTTCTGCACGTTGCCGGCCGACACCGGGGCGACGATCACGGCATACGGGTTCTGGTCCCCGTTGGGCGCGATGGTGGAGGTGACGACCGTATGGCGATGGATCGTCTCCAGTAGCCCCGCCGGCTGGGTGGCCGCGTCGGCCGCCATGGCCGTTCCGCTCGCGAGCAGCCCGGCTGCGACCGTCAGCCCCCAAACGGCAGTGTGACCCACATTCGCCTTCATGCCCAACCAACCCCTTCGCTGCACATCGAACTCGCACTTGCGAACGCTATCGCGAATTACTCGCATCTACCCCGTCTCCTGTTGAAGTTCAATGGCGTCGTTCAGAACACGATCGAGGTGCGCACGCCGAAGATCGCCTCGTTGCCGATGCGCTTGGCCGGGACCAGCGGGTTCGAAATACCGCCGCCGGGGGTCCAAACGTATTGGAAATCGGGCTGTACCTGCCACCAGGGCGCCACCGCATACTGATAGGTGAGCTCGACGAAGGTCTCGCTGGACCGGACCGGGCTGGGGGTGCCGAAGCTGTTCACATCCTGGTCAAGCTTGATGGCGCTCCCGCTGACCTTGGCCACGCCGAAGCCGAGCCCCACCGTATCGTCGTCGCGGTCCTTGAACGGCGCCTTGAGCTCGATGCCGCCGTTGACGCTGAAGCTGGCCAGGTTGCGGTCGCCAGGCGCGCCCATCAGGCGGGCGAAGATTCCGATGGCGCGGGCTTCGTCGGGCTCGGGCCGCCAGATCATCTGGTCGAACACGCCGTAGATGCTGAAATTGCCATGGCGCATCTTCGGGTTGCCGCTGCTGTTCGGGTCGGCGAGCGACAGCCCGGTGTCGTCGATCCGCTGGTCGGGGAAGAAGCCCGTGTCGTACCAGCC
Source organism: uncultured Acetobacteraceae bacterium (assembly GCA_964242215.1). Lineage (GTDB taxonomy): Bacteria > Pseudomonadota > Alphaproteobacteria > Acetobacterales > Acetobacteraceae > LMUY01. Next base: position 21,018 of record CAXTCJ010000005.1, read on the forward strand.
ACCGAGCTTGTAGACGCCGGGCAGGCCCTTTGGCCCCTTGCCGCGATCCAGTTCGCCCAGGGCCGGCTGGTTGATCGAATACTGCACCTCGGCAAAGAACAACGCGCCGGTTTTGACGTTGAACTTCGTGCCCGCCTGCTCCGCCCCGCGCACCTGCGAGTCATCGTAGAACGAGCCGCCCGGCGGGTTATCGTCGAACACGCCACCCAGGACGGTAACGTTGCTGAACGGCTGCGCGCGCAGCCGCACGCCCAGCGAGGACAACGGATAGGCCGGACCGCCGGCATACAGGTCGACCGACGGGATCAATGGCCAGCCCATCATCGTGTTGATGAACAGGCCGGAATACTGGCTGCCGATGAACTCCTGGTCCAGGCTCTGCTGGCCGATCTTCAGGTCCATCTTCCCGTCGAGCAGCACCTGCTGGTACCACAACTCCCACAGCCGGGTGGCGCGTTGCGCCTCGATCCCGCTGTTGGTCTGCAGGCTCAGCAGATTGTCGGCGGCCAAGTTGCGGCCTTGGATCTGGAAGGCGCTGATGTTGAACGTGCCGCCCTGCCACCCGAACGCGCGGTCGGTGTCGAGGCCGAGGCTCATCTGCAGCAAGCCGTCGTACGTCACGCCGCGATGCTGCCCGCCGGTCGCGTTGCCGAACACCTCACTGGTTTCCTGCAGGCCCAGCGTGATGCCGTAATTCCCCAGTTTGGACCGCAGGCCATATATGTCGCCGAGCAGGTTGGTGCGCGACGAGCCGAACAGCTGGGTGGTGAACCCCGGCTCGCCCGGGGACGGTTCTGCCGCCGCTGCGCTCGAATTACCACCGCCCGGGACGGGGTTGGACTGCACCGCGGGCCCACCGCCGACGGATTGGGAGCTTGCGGGGGTTTGCGCCTGGGCACTCGCGGCCACAAGGCAGGCCACCGATGATACCGCAAGCAGACGGGCGCGGAGCGAGAGCATGGACGGGCTTCCTGTGTCGGCAGACCGGTTCGACCAAGTCTGCAAATGCGATGCGTTCGCAGCTACAGGAACGCGCCGCCTGCGGTCAAGCAGAGTTGGAGCCGCACAATCGTATTGACGTTAATCGGTGCATTACCGGTCCGGGCTGTGTGCTTTGCGCCACGCAGCCTGTTCCTCATGACAAAGGGGGCGCAGCACTGGTCGTGCCACGCCCCCTCCATCGGCTTCGCCGCGGCCTCCCCCGCGAACCACGGGGAAGGCACTGCGACGCGTGGTGTCAGCCTTGGTCGGCGGTGGTGGCGCTCAGGGCAACGAAGGCCTGGTGGCCGTCACGCAGCACGCGCAACGCGACCGAAGCACCCGACTTGCGGGTCCCGTCCCGCAGCGCGCGCACCGCCTGCTGCGGCGACGTGATCGCCTGGTCGCCGACCGTCTCGAGCACGTCGCCAGCCTGCAGACCGGCAGAGTCGGCCGGGCTGCCCTGCTTGACCTCGGCGATCACCACACCCTTCTGACCGGCCGGCAGGTTCAGCTGCTGCCGCGCTTGGTCGTCCAGCGGGGCAAGGGCCAGGCCCAGCCGCGGACCATGATCGGCCTCCGCGTGGGTCCCGCCGTTGCCGTCCTGCTGGGCGGCGATCGCCACGTCCAGCTCCTTGGTCTGGCCGTCCCGCTGCACCGTCACCGACTGATCCGACCCGGCGTGCAGCCCGGCTACGATCTGGGCCAGCGCGCGCGGGTCCTTCACCGTCTGCGAACCGACGCTTGTGATCACGTCACCGGGCTGCACCCCGGCGGTCGCGGCCGGGCTGCTCGGCTCCACCTCGGCCACCAGCGCACCCGTCGCTGACGCCAGGTGCATCGCCGACGCCATGGCCGGGGTCACTTCCTGCGCGGCCACCCCGAGCCAGCCACGGGCCACGTGGCCATCCGATTCCAACTGGCTGACGACCTGCTTGACCACGCTCGACGGGATGGCGAAGCCGATACCGACGCTGCCGCCGGAGGGCGAGTAGATCGCGGTGTTCACGCCGATGACCGTGCCGTCCTGCGCAAACAGCGGCCCGCCGGAGTTGCCGCGGTTGATCGGCGCGTCGATCTGCAGGAAGTCGTCATACGGCCCCTCTCCGATCTGCCGCCCACGGGCCGACAGGATGCCGGCGGTCACGGTGCCGCCCAGGCCGAACGGGTTGCCGACGGCCACCACCCAGTCGCCGACGCGCACGGCATTCGAATCGCCCAGCGCCAGATGCGGCAGCGGCGACCCGGCGTTGACCTGCAGCACGGCCAGATCGGTCTTCGGGTCCACGCCGACCACCTTGGCCGGCAGCTTGCGCCCATCGGCCAACGTCACCTGAATGTCCGTCGCGTCCTTCACGACGTGGTTGTTGGTCACCACGTGTCCCTGCGCGTCGACGATGAAGCCGGAACCGAGCGCGTGCACGATCTGCGGCGCGCGGTGCGGCATCTCACCGAAGAACTGGCCGAACTGCCGCTCCTGCGGGGAGCCGGACGGGAACGGCGAATCTTGGTCGTCGTCGGCCTGCTGGCGCATCGTGGTGCTGATCGTGACCACGGCCGGGCTTACCTTCTGCACCAGGTCGGCGAACCCGGGGAGCGCCTGCGCGGCGGGGTTGCTGGTATCGATCGGCGCCGTGTGCTCGGTCGTCGTCTGACCAGGCGTGGTTTGGGCCAGCGCCGGCGCGATCTGCCACCCGGCGATGCCCGACATGGCGGTCGCGGCGAGCAGTGCCGCAGCGAAGGCCGGGCGGCGGAAGCGTGGGTTGAGCTTGCTCATTGGGTGTCTCCAAGGCCCACCGGAGTGTCGGTTGGCATGAACGCTGATGTGCACCCCCGCCGATGGAGGATCTTGCCGCGCGAGTATGAAGATCGCGTCAGAAACCGTGCGACAGGTCGATCCTGACCGCCAACCCCACGCCGCCTGACCCGGCGGTGAGTTCGACGGTGCCCCCATGCGCCTGGGCCGCCGCCTTCACCAGCGCCAGGCCCAGCCCGGTGCCCGGCGTGGCGCGGCTGCGGTCCAGCCGGGTAAAGCGTTGCAGCACCGCCTCGCGCTCAGCCGTCGGCACGCCGGGCCCCTCGTCGGCGACCACCAGAACGGGGCCGGGCTGCAGCGCGACGCGGATGCCGCCGCCGCCGTGGGTGAGCGCGTTGTCCAGCAGGTTGGCCAGCATGCGGCTGAGCAGCGCCGGGTCACCGCGGACGGTCTGGCCCGGGGCGATGGCGGTGGTGAACGGTCGCCCCGAATCCTCCGCCACTGGCGCGTACGCTTCGGTGACGGATGTCACCAGTGCGGTCAGATCCAGGTCCTGCAGGTTCGCCGCCCCCGCCTCGGCGCGCGCGATCCGCAGCAGGGCGGAGAACGTGTCCAGCACACCATCCAACTCGGCGATGGCGTCGGTCAGCACCGCGTCGTCCTGCCCGGTCCCGAGCGCGCCCTCCAGGCTCTGGCGCAGGCGCTGCAAGGGACCCCGCAGGTCGTGGGCGATGTCGTCGGTTACCTGACGCTGCGCCGTGATCAGCATTTCGAACCGGGCCAGCATGTCGTTCACGGTCCTGACCAGCCGGTCGAACTCGTCCCCCCGATTGGACTCCGGCAAGCGACGGGACAGGTCGCCGGCGGTCACCAGCCCGGCCACCGTGGACACGGCGGCCAGCCGGCGCTCGAGCGCGCGGGCACCGATGAAGCCGAGCAGCAAGGCCACAGCCCCCGCACCGAGGGCGGCCGCCAGCGGGGTCCACGCCAGCGCACCCGCGGCGCTCTCCGCGGCGGATAGCGGCGCCGCGACCACGAGATTGATGCCGCCGGGCAGCAGCGCGCCCAGGGCCCGCAGCGGCGGCTCGCCCGCCGGACGCAGCGTCGCATAGCCGCGCAACGCCGCCGGCGCGCCATCCATGCGGCCGGCGAGGGTTTGCCCATCGGCGGTCTGCACCAGCACCAGCAGCAGCGCGTCCCGCCGGGCCGAGATGCGGGCGGCATCCAGCAGGGCCTGTGGCCCGATGGCCTCGAAGTCGCGGATCAGGCCCTGCGCCTCGCCCGCCAGCAGCAGATCCAGCTCCTGCCGCAGTGCCGTCTCGGCCCGCATCCAGCCCCAGCCGGCCCCGAGCAACGACAGCAGCAGCGCGGCCACCGCCATCGCCAGCGCGGTGCGAAGGGCAAAGCTGCGCAGCAGGCGCCGGACCGGCCCGTCAGCCCCAGATCTATCCATCACGACCAGGTCTATCCATCAAGCATCGAGCACGTAGCCGGCGCCGCGGACGGTTCGGATCAGCGGCGGACCACCGGGTGCCTCCAGCTTGCGGCGCAGGCGGCTGACGTGGACGTCGACGACGTTGGTGGTGGGGTCGAAGGCGAAATCCCACACCCGCTCCAGCAGCATCGTGCGCGTCAGCACCTGGCCCGGATGGCGCATCATGTACTCCAGCAGCCGCCACTCCGTCGGCAGCAGCTCGACCGCGGTGCCTTGGCGGGTGACGACCCGGCGCAACAGATCCATCCGCAGCGCGCCGACCGCCAGTTCGGCGGGCTCGCCGCCCCCGCTGGGTGCCGGGCGGCGGGCCAGGGCGCGCACACGGGCGTATAGTTCGGAGAAGGCGAACGGCTTGGCGAGGTAGTCGTCGGCCCCGGCGTCCAGCCCTTCGACCCGGCGCTCCACGTCACCGAGGGCGGTCAGCATTAGCACCGGCGTCCCCACCGACGACGCGCGCATGGCCCGCACGATGGACAGGCCGTCGGGGCTCGGCAGCATCCGGTCGGTCACGACGACGTCGAACGGTTCCGACAGCGCCAGGAACAGCCCGTCCTTGCCGGTCCGCGCGATGTCCGCGGTGTGGCCCTCCTGCGTCAGGCCGCGCGCGATGTAGTCCGCCGTTGCGTTGTCGTCTTCGATGATCAGGATCCGCATCGCCGCATTGTCCCTGCCAGCCCACCCGGCGGCAAGGTAGGTCCTCTTCTCCCTCTCCCCTTGTGGGAGAGGGCCGGGGTGAGGGGTGGCCGCACATCCCAGGCCAGCCCCAAGATTGCGCCATCCAGCCCGCCTAGGGCACACTCCACCCCCTGGCCGACGCAAGAATTCGGCCACGGTGAGCAACGCAGGGACCGGTCCGCCAAGTGAAACAACAGGACGCAGATTACGTCGTGGTCGGCGGCGGAACCGCCGGCTGCATCATCGCAGCCCGGCTCAGCGAGGATCCCAACACCCGGGTCGTGCTGTTGGAAGCCGGCCCGCCCGACCGGGACATCTGGATCCACATCCCGGCCGGCTACGCGCGATTGTCCAAATCCCGCCGCTACGACTGGGGCTACGCCACCGAACCGGAGCCCGAGTTGGGCGGCCGCAGCATCGCCTGGCCGCGTGGCAAGGTGCTGGGCGGCTCCGGCTCGGTGAACGGGCTGGTGTTCCTGCGCGGCTCACCGCACGACTACGACCGCTGGGCGCAAGCAGGCGCGCGTGGCTGGAGTTGGGAGGACGTGCTGCCCACCTTCCGCCGCATCGAACACTGGGAGGGTGCCGCCGGGGACACCCGCGGTAAGGACGGTCCTATTCCCGTCAGCGAGCCGCGATCGCTCTCCATTGGCGCCGCCGCGTTCCTGGCGGGGTGTCAGGCGGCTGGTTTCCCGTTGCACCGCGACATCAATGACGGTGCGATCGAAGGTGCGGCGGCGATCCAGATGAACGTCCATGCCGGGCGCCGGATCAGCACCGCGCAGGCCTATCTGCGTCCGGCCCGCAATCGCCCCAACCTGCGCGTGATCACCGGGGCTGCCGTGCAACGCGTGGTGATAACCAACGGCCGTGCCACCGGTGTGAAGGCGATCGTGCCAGGTCAGCCGGCTTCGGTGTTCGGCGCCTCGCGCGAAGTGATCCTGTGCAGCGGCTCCATCGCGACGCCGCATCTGCTGATGCTGTCCGGCGTCGGCGACGGCGCCATGCTCGCCGGTCACGGTATCGCCACCGCGCTGCATCGCCCGGCCGTGGGCCAGAACCTGCAGGACCACTTGATCGCTCGCCTATCGTACCGCACCCGCCCCGCCGGCACGTTGAACGAGCGCACTGCGACCCGCATGCGCATGGCGGCGATGGCCTTAGGCTACGCCATGACCCGGTCCGGTCCGCTTGCCGTGGGTGCCACGGAGGCGACGCTGTTCGCCCGCGCCACGCCCGGTGCCGAGGAGGCGGAGCTGCAATACCAGTTCATCAACTTCAGCCTGGTGCCGGATGCCGGCTATGTGCTGCCGCGCCATCCCGGCGTGATGATGAATTGGGGCCCCTGCCGCCCCGACAGCCGCGGCAGCCTGACGCTTCGTTCGCCCGACCCGGCGGATCGCCCGGTGATCCACGCCAACTACCTATCGGCCCCGTCCGACCAGCACCTGATGGTGCAAGGCGCCCGCATCGGCCGCAAGATCGCCCGCACCGAACCGTTCGCCGCATTGGTGGAGGAGGAACTGCTGCCACCGCCCGACGCGGAGAGCGACGACGCACTGCTGGATTACATCCGCGCCACCGCCACCACCGTCTACCACCCGTGCGGCACCTGCCGGATGGGCACCGACGAGGCCGCCGTGCTCGATCCGCAATTGCGTGTCCGAGGCTTGGACGGGCTGCGCGTGGCCGACGCGTCGGCGATGCCGTTGGTGCCGTCCTCCAACATCCAGCCCGCGGTGATGATGCTGGCGGAGCGCGCAGCCGACTTCATCCGGGCCGTACACTGAGCGCACTCACTCCCGGAACGACGGGTCCTTGTCGTCAAGCAGCTTGAGCATCCATGGCCAACCCGCCGTGCCGCCCGTCAACCCTCGGCGCGAACCCCGCAAGATGCGGCCGTAACCGGCGGAGACATCCTTCGGTACCGGCATCAGTTCGACACCGCCTGCCAAGGCCGCCACCTGGGCGGCACACGCCTTCTGCAGCGAATGCATGATCCAGATCGTCTCGGCCGGCGTCTCGCCGCACACCAGCAGGCCGTGGTTGCGCATTACCAGCGCACAGTTGTCGCCGAGATCGCTGACCAGCGCGTCCTGCCCCTCCATGCCGTCTTTGCCGCCGCGTAGATGGTGGACGTCATGGTAGCCGATGTTGCCGTCGAACAGGCATGCGTTTTGGCTGCTGAACAGCAGGCCGTCCCGCTGCATGGAAACCGCGATGCCAGCTACGGTGTGGGTGTGCATCACGCATTTTGCGTCCGGCCGAGCCGCATGGATCGCCGAGTGGATGACGAACCCGGCCTTGTTCACGCCGTGCGTGGTCTCGAGGATCGGATTGCCCTGCAGGTCGATCTTCACCAGGCTCGATGCCGTGATCTGCTCGAACAGCATGCCATACGCATTGATCAGGAAGTGCTTGTTGTCCGAGCCCGGCACCGCCATCGAGATGTGCGTTTCCACCAGATCGTCCCATCCGTAATGCGCGACCAGCCGGTAGCACGCGGCCAAGGCCACCCGTGCCTCCCACTCCTGCTCGCTCACCAGATCGCGAACGTTCGGCGAGGTGACCATAATGTCGGGCATTAGGGGCGTCCTTGGCCAGGGTGGATCGTGCGGCCACGATCATGCACCCGAATGCGACGGTATCACCAGTCTATGCCGCACGCCGGCTGCGTAACTCGGTTGCGAACACGCACAGGATCACGAGGGCCATACAGGTCCCGACCAACGCGGTCAGCCACCAACCGCCGTGATAATAGGTCAGCGACCCCAACGCCGAGCCGATCGCGCCGCAGATGAATATGACGGTCATGTAAGCCGCGTTCAAACGCCCACGCGCCTTCGGGTCCAAGCTTTGAATGATGCGCTGGCCGAACACCTGATTGGCCTGCGTCGCTGCGTCGAGGATAATGGCGGCGACAACCAGAATAAGCACGGACCCGGCTTCCTGCCCCCATCCGCTGAACATCAAGGCGATGGCTGCACACAGCAAAGCGAGTCCCGTTCCGAACCTTGACCCGCCACGGTCGGCCACCATGCCGGCCAGCGGGGCTGAAAGGGCACCGGCCGCTCCGGCCAAGGCGAACGCGGCAATGCCGACCTGTCCCATGCCGAACCGGATGTGAAGCATGAGGGGAACGGCGGTCCAGAACAGATTGAACACCGCGAACAGCGTGCCCTGATAGGCCGCCCGGCGCTGCAGCGGGCGCGATGTCGCCAGCAGACGCAGCGTGGATCGCAGCGTTGCCACATAATTTTGGCTCGGGTGCGGCTGCCATCGTGGCAGCGCCCGCGCCAGTAGCACCAGCGTGCCAAGCATCACGACGGCCGAGAGGATGAAAACCGCCCGCCACCCCCAATGCGCCGTAAGGAAGCTTGCAAGCGGACGGGACAGCATGATGCCTGCCACGAGACCGCCCATGATGTTGCCGATCACCTGGCCGCGCATTCGCTCCGGCGACAGATGCACGGCGAGTGGAACAAGGATCTGGCTGCCCACGGTGCAGATGCCGAGGGCCAGGGACGCGACGAAAAGCGTCGGCCCGGCGTTACTGCTAGCCACAGCAATCAGGCTGAGCGCCGTGCCGGCCGTGGTCATCAGCACAAGACGGCGATTCTCGATAAGGTCGGCGAGGCAGACGATGAAAAACAGGCCGATCCCGTAACCCAACTGTGTCGTGGTGACGATCAGTCCGGCCAGGCTCGCAGGCAAATGCAGGCTGGCCGCAATCGGGCCTACGATCGACTGGGCATAATACACGTTGGCCGTCGTGGCACCGCAGGCAAACGCAAAAAGCACGATCGCTGCTCTCGTCAGTCGATGCTCTTCAAGCTGAACCGTCATGCCTCGGTGTCTCTGGCTCTCATCATGTCGGCGATCCGGCTGGTACCCTCCGGCACGCGGACGCAGGCAGCGGCGTGCCCATCGCCGGCGTCGAATAAAGTCGGCGGCGCGTCCCGGCAGCGGGCTTCGGCCAGGGGGCACCGCGTGACGAAGGGGCAGCCTTGCGGCCGCGCCAGGGGCGAGGGGATCTCGCCCTGCAACCGAATGCGCTGCGGCTTCTGCGCCGGGTCGGCGGGGAGGTGGGCGGACAGCAGCGTCTGCGTGTAAGGGTGCAGCGCGTCGTCCATGATGCGCGCGGCCGGCCCCTGCTCCACCACGCGGCCCAGATACAGCACGGCGATCCGGTCCGCGATCAGCCGCAGCGTGCCGAGGTCGTGCGTGATGAACAACATCGCCGCGCCCGTCTCCGCGCGCAATTCCGCGAGCAAGTCCAGGATACCGGCGCGCACCGACAGATCGAGCGACGACGTCGGCTCGTCCAGCACGATCAGCCGCGGCTTGGTAGCGATGGCGCGCGCGATGCCGACGCGTTGCAACTGTCCACCGGACAATCCCGTGGGCAGCCGGTCCAAATGGGCTGGCGACAAATGCACCTGGGTCGCGATCCGCATCGCTTCCTGCCGCCGTGCCTCACGGCCCATCCCCGCGAGCAGCAGCGGCTCCTCGATCAGGCGGCGCGCGGTCATGCGCGGGTTCAGCGCGGCCCATGGGTCCTGGAACACCAGCGTCATCTTCCCACGCATCGGCCGCAGCCGCGATTCCGGCCAGTGGGTGATATCGTCGCCGCCGATTTGCACTTGCCCGGCGGTCGGCTTCAGCAGGCGCAAAAGGCAGCGGCCAAGTGTCGACTTGCCGGAACCAGATTCGCCGACCAGGCCAAGGATCTCACCCGGCCGGATAGCCAGCGTCACGTCGTCCAGCGCGTGCAGTTGGCCGAACCGCATGTGCAGGCCGCTTACGGCGGCGGCAATCATGCCGGGTGCAAGTCGGCGAAATGACAGCGCGCGGCGTGGCCTGCCAACTCCCGCAACGGCGGCCGCTGATGACATTGTGCCTCCGCCATGCGGCAGCGCTCGCGATACAGGCAGCCATCCGGCAGGCGCGCCAGGTCGGGCGGTGCGCCATCGTCGCGGCGGCGGCCAAGTTGCAACCGCTCCGGCGTCGAGTCGAGCAGGGCACGTGTGTAAGGATGCGCCGGGTCGGCGAACACGCGGCGCACCGGCCCCTGCTCCATCACTTGACCGGCGAACATCACCGCCACCTCATCGCAGTATTGTGCGACGACGCCTAGATCGTGCGTGATGATGATGGCGCCGATCTGCCGCTCCCGCACGGCGGCCGCCAGCAGGTCCAGGATCTGTGCCTGCACCGTCACGTCGAGCCCCGTGGTGGGCTCGTCGGCGACCAGCAGGCGAGGCTGGTTCACCAAGGCCAGTGCCATGATCACGCGTTGCGCCATGCCGCCAGAAAGTTCGTGAGGCCAGGCCTTCATGCGACGCGCCGGGTCGGGAATGCCGACTGCCGCGAGCATCTGCTCCGCCTGGTCGGCGGCGTCCCGGCGGGAGCGGTTGGTGTGGGTGCGCTGCACGCGGATCAGTTGCTCGCCGACCTGCGCCAGGGGGTCCAGCGACGTGCGGGGCGATTGCACGACCAGCCCGATCTTGGCCCCCAATACGCGCTGCCGCTGCTTAGGAGAAAGCTTCAGCAGGTCCGCGCCTTCGAACATCGCGGATCCGGCTATCACGCGGGCGGGCGCACGCAGCAGGCCAAGGATCGACGTAACGGTGAGCGACTTGCCCGCCCCGCTCTCCCCCACCAGGCCGAGGATTCTTCCCGCCGCGACGTCGAACGATACGCCGTTCAGTGCGCGCGCGGCGACGACGCGGTCGTACACGTCGCGGGTTATGAAATGCGTCTCGAGATCGCGGACGCTTAGCAGCACAAGGTCAACCCCGGGCGCGGGGGTTGAGCAGATCGGCCACGCCGTCACCAGCCATGTTCAGGCCGAACACCATCAGGATCAGTGCGATGCCGGGGAAGACGCCGATCCACCATTGGCCGGTCACCATGAACTCGGTCCCCTGGCGGATCATCGCACCCCATTCCGGTGTTGGCGGCTGGATGCCAACGCCGAGGAACGCCAGTGTGGCGGAGATGCGCACCGCCCACGCGGCCCGCACCGTGGCCTGCGCGATCGTGCCCTGCAGCGCGTTCGGCATCAGGTGCACGAACAGCAGGCGGCGCACCGGATTGCCGGTCGCCACGGCGCATTCCATGAACGGCCCGTCGCGCAACGCAAGCACCTCCGCGCGAACCATGCGGGCGAAGATCGGCGAGTCCAGCAACCCGATCACCAGCACCATATTGACCAGCGTTCCACCGGACGCCGCGACGATCGCGATGGCCAGGATGATGCTGGGGAACACTCGCAACGCGTCGAACACGCGCATCACCGACTCGTCCAGCCAGCCGCCGACAAAGCCGGTGAGCAGCCCAACTGGCACGCCGATCAGCATCGCGAGTAGTACGGACGGAATAGCGATGCCGAACGCGTAGACACTGCCGTAGATGGTGCGCGACAGGATATCCATGCCGTTGGAATCAGTTCCGAACGGATGCTCGGGCGATGGGGGCGCCAAGGTCTGCGCCGCGTTCGACGCCAAAGGATCGTGCGGCATCAGCCAGGGATGCAGCAGCGCCATCAGTGCAAAAATGAGCAAGATCAGCAACCCGACCGCAGCCACCGGGCTGCGGCGCACCAGCCCGCGCAAACGGGCGAACGCGGGAAATCGGGGAGCGGCGAGGATGGCGTCGCTCATGCCGTCCGCCGGGCGCGCGGTTCGATCGCCAGCACGATCAGGTCGGCGATCAGGAACACGGCGACGGAAAACAGCGCCAGCAGCAAAACATATCCCTGCACCACGCTGAAGTCGCCGCGCACGATCGCCTCCAGCCCATACTGCCCGACGCCGCTCCACGAGAACACGTATTCGATTAGCGACGTGCTGCCGATCAACCCGGTCAGTTCGCCGCAAATGAAGGTGATGATCGGCACCGCCGCCGTACGGAGCGCGATGCGCGAGATGCGCCGGTTAGGCAGGCCCTGAGCCTGAGCGTAGCGCACGTGGTCGCTGCCCAGCACGTCCAGCACAATGGCGCGCACCTGCTTGACGATCGGCGCGGCGCAGATGATCGCAACCGACAGCACCGGCAAGACCATCTGCGCCGCGGCCGAATACACGACCTCCCAGTCGCGCACGATCAGCCCGTCGATCAGGTAGCTGCCGGTGACGGTCGGCGGCGGCGTTAGCATCAGGCTCAGGCGCCCCATGCCCGGCGGCGCCCAATCGAGCGTGGCGAAGAACACCAGCAGCATCAGCAGCCCAAGGAAATACGTCGGGATGGAAAACCCGAACAGCGACACGACTCGGGCCACATGGTCGGCCCAGCCGCCACGATGGGTGGCGGTGTAAACGCCCGTCGGGATGCCGATCGCACAGCCGAGCAGCAGCCCGAGCAGCAGCAACTCCAGCGAGGCTGGCACGCGCGAGAGCAATTCCCCTAGCACGGGTTTGCCGGTCAGCCAGGATTGTCCGAAGTCACCGCGTAGCACGTGGCTGACCCAGATGACGAATTGCACCGGCAAGGAACGGTCCAGCCCATACTCGCTGCGCAGTAGCGCGATCTCCTGCGCGGAGCTGGTCGGACCGGCCATCGCGGCGGACGGATCCTGCCCGCCCATCCGCAACAGCATGAACGTCATGATTGCCACGAGCACCAGCAGCGGCAGCAGTAGCAGGGCGCGGCGAAGCAGGAAGCGGCCGGGACTCATCGCAGCATCAGGCCACCCGCAGGTCGACCCAACGCTCGTGGTCGTCCGGATGCGGCACCCAGCCGCTGATGGTGGGCGCCATCGCCTGGAATAGTTGCGGGTAGCTGGTGAGAATCCAGGGTGCGTCGTCCATCCAGATCTTCTGCGCTTGCGTGACCGCCGTATCCCGCGCGGACGTGTCCAGCGTCGTGCGCGCCTCCGCCACCAGCGCATCCAGCTTGGGGTTGGAATAGCGGCTGCGATTGGACACCCCCTTGCTCTCGGCCAGCAGGGCGAGCGTGTAGGCCGGGTCCAACACGATCGGGCCATCTTCGTAGGTGAAGAACGCCATGTCCTGCTTGGCCGGCGCGGCGCGGGCACTCATTTCAGTAGCCGTGATGTGACGCGGCGTAATGGTGACGCCGATGGATTTCAGTTGGTCCGCCACTTGAACCGCAACCTGCTCCTCCCACCATGACACGTCCGAAAACAGCAACTCGGCGGAGAAGCCGTTCGGGAATCCGGCCTCAGTCAACAGCGCGCGGCCCTTCGCCGGGTCGAAGCCGTATTCGAAGAACGAAGGATCGTAATCGGCGACGATCGGCGGCAAGACAGACTTCGCTCCGACCCCGGTGCCGAGCAGGATCGACTGCACCAGTTTGCCCTGATCGATACCGAAATTGAACGCCTGCCGCACGCGCACATCGTCGAACGGCTTGATGGTGGTGTTCATCCGCACCGACATCATCGCCCGCCCGTCCGTGCCCTCCACCTTGACCCGCTTATCGCTGCGGAGATCGATCATCTGCTGCACGTTGGGCCGCTCGATCCACTGCGCGACGCCACTGCGCAACAGCGTGATACGCGAGGCGGGCGAGGGCACCGAGCGGTAGATCACCCGGCCGAAATAGGGCGCAGTGCGAAAGTAGTGCGGGTTGGCGACGAACACCGCCTGCTCGCCGGGACGCACGCTGTCGACGTGGTAGGCGCCATACCCGGCGGTGTTGGTCTGCATCCACTGCAGCGCCCACGGATCATCCGCTGTCGCATGCTTCTTCACCTCGGTGCTGTCGTAGATCCCCGGCGTGTATAGCGTCAGGCAGGACAGGAAGATCGTGGACGGCGAGGACAGCGTGAACTCCACTTCGGTAGGCGACAGCGCCTTCACGGCGGTGACGTTGGCGACGCTGGCGATGAAATTTCCCGTGCGTTTCTGGGCGAAGCTCTTGTTCCAGCCCCACTCCACGTCGGCGGCGATCAGCGGATTGCCATACGGGCTCATGACCCCTTGGCGGAGCGTGAACACCCAGCGCTTGCCGTCCTCGGACGAACTCCATTTCTCAGCCAGATGCGGTTCGATTTTGGTCGGGTCGAGATAGGTTCTGCCATCGCGCTGCACGCGGCCGTAACGCACCAGCCCCTCATACACCTGCACGACGGTCGCCTGCGTGCCGGGCCGCAACGCGTCGCCGTCGAACCCCTCTGGCACGCCCGACGCCGCTAGTACCATCGTCTTGACCTGCTGCGCCGCAGCTTTGCCGTTGGACAAAGCGCCAACGCCGATCAGCCCCGCCGTACCCCCCAGAACGCCGCGGCGTGAGACGGTCATGAAGGCTGCTCCTGCTGGTTGCGGCGTCGAGGCCGAGCGGCTGCCCCTGTCCATGCCGTGGCTGCAATAGTGAATTGCCGGGTTGTCATGTCAAGCAGACATTTGCTGCATCGCACACAGCGGCCAACTTGCGAGCCCAAGACCTAAGGAGAATCCTATGGCGTCCGGCCCGGATCAGGCGGCGGGAACGGGCCGGCGCACGGGGCGGCCGGGCCGGGTTGCGACGTCCATCACGCCATCGGTGATCACCGGCTCGCCGCTGACCAGCAAGTGACGCACGCCTTCGGACGGCCGGTTCATCGCCGAGAACTCGGACCTGTCGGTCAACGTGGCGTAATCGAACACGACCACATCGGCATCAGCGCCAACCGTCAGCCGCCCCTTGGTCAGCATGGCCGGCGTGCTCGCCTCCAGGATCTGCGCCGGAATCAGCGTGCACTTGGCCACGCCCTCCAGCAGCGACACCGCCTGCCGCTCCCGCACCCAATGGCGGATGAAGCGTGTGAAGGTGCCGGCGGAGCGCGGGTGGGCCGTCGCGTCATCCGGCAGCGGCCAGGCATCGCCGGTGTAGCTGGAGCCATCCGACAATGACCACGGCATCGCGTCCGACGCGATGGCGCCACCGGGAAACAGCACCGACATGTCCAGGAAGTCGCGATGGCGCGGGTTGTTCTCGGTGTCCAGCACGTGCCAGAGCACCAGTGTCGACGGCTCCTCCGCCTGCGCGGTCAGGAGTTCTTCGCGGCTGTGGAAGCGGCGCCCGTCGCTGACCCGCTGCACCGAGTCATAGCCAGTGTCGTTGCGTGCTTCGAAGTCTGGGTCGCTGAAGAACGCCGCGGCCAGCACGGTGGAGCCGGTGCCATACGGATAGGCCTCGACCGTGATAGGCAGGCCCTGAGCCTGAGCCTTTGCCACCAGCCGGGCACAGCGCTCGATGTCGGTTTTGCTGGAGCTGTTGAAGTGGCAAATGTGCATGTGCGCGCCCGTGGCACCGGCATAGCCGATCAGCCGGACATAAGCCTCGGCCGCGCTTTCCGGATCGATGCGGGACATATAGGCGACATGGGTGAACGTCGGCACGCCGTGCCCTGCCGCCAGCTCGCACACGGCCGTCAACTCCTGCACGCCAGCGCCGGGGGCATAGGCGTTGAGGATGCCGATGCCGATGCCCCCCTCCTCCAGCCCGCGCGCCAGGCGATCAAGGATGCCCCTAACTTCACCGTCGCTTGCGATGTTCTCCACCCAGCGGCGATCACGCATGGCGCGACCAAACGCCTCCAGTGAGGATTCCTCGTTGGACCCGGTCATGGCGCCGATGCGGGCGAAAGCCCAGTTGGTCGAGGCGCCGTAATTCAGCACGCGCCCCTGCGCTGCTTGGCGTTTGTACCATGAGGCAACAGGCATTACCCCCGCCTCCAGATCCAGCGTCGTCGTGACACCGTCGAACGCTTGCATCCGGTCGGCCGCGATCGACTGGCCGTGCGCATGCAGGTCGATGAAGCCCGGCGCAACGATCAGCCCGGTGGCGTCGATCATCCGCTCGGCGCTGCCCAGCCCAGTGCCGACGGCAGTCACCCGGCCGTCCTGCAGGGCCACGTCGCACACCTGATCCATGCCGCTCGCCGGGTCGACGACGCGGCCGCCTGTAATCACCAGATTGGTCATGCCACCCGCCTCATGTTGCCACGCGCGATACTGCCGGCTGGTCACCAGCCCGGCAAGCCGACGTTCAGTCCGGCCGTTGCTTCATCTGCTGTAGCGCAGCCTTCACTTCGGCCACAGGCATCACGTCGGCGTATTTGACCGCCATGTCGTACAGACTCGCGAAATGCGGGCTTTCGTGCCGGTCGGACGTGCATTCCTCCGGCACGATCGTGCGATAGCCGTGGGAGAGGCTGTCAACCGCCGTCGCACGCACGCAGCCCGAGGTGGAACCACCGGTGACGATGACCGTGTCGACTTTGTGCCACGTCAGCAGGGACGGCACGTTCGTCTCGTGGAAGGCGGACGCCATGCGTTTGTTGATGACGATGTCGCGGCCGTGATCGATGCGCAGCCGATCGTCAAACTCCGCGCGGCGCGAACCGACCTTCACATGCTGCAATGAATCCGGTGTGTCGGAGCGGGTACCCCAAACACCGCAATCCTCGCCGGACGGCAGATAGGCGACATGCGTCCAGATCACCGGGCTGCCGAGCTCTCGGCATAGATCGCTCAGCTGGTTGATATATTCCATCTGGTTCGGGTCGGTCTCGTACGCGGTGATGAACTCGTCCGGCAGGGTGTACGCCTTCTGCGGATCGACATTGATCAATGCCACCTTGTTTCCAAACCCGAAGCGGGCGCGCGGCGGGCGCTGCTTCAGTTCCTCGTACAGCTGGCGGGCGGACTTGTTCGACAGTTCCATCGTCGTCTCCTACAGCGGCTTGGTTCGCACCAACGCGTCCAGCATCACGGCGCCCTGCCCCGGTCCGAGCACCAACAGCGGGTTCACCTCGACCGTCTCGATCGTGCCCGCATTGTCGGCCCCCAGCCGGGACAGGGCAACGATTGCGCGCAGCAACGCCGGGATATCGCAGCCAGGTTGGCCACGGTGGCCGCGCAGCACCGGCACTAGGCGCAGCGAGTCGACCATTGCCTGCGCTTCGGCTTCCGAAACCGGGGCGAGACGCCATGCAATGTCCTGCACCAGTTCGGTCATGACACCGCCGAGGCCCACCATCACCATCGGGCCGAATAGCGGATCGACCTGCAGGCCGATGATGCATTCCACGCCGCCGGACAACATCGGACTGACCAGGAAGCCGTCGATGCGCGCATCCGGTCGGGCCAGCGCAACCCGGTCTAGCATCGTGATCGCTGCATCCCGCACCAGTTCGGGGCTGGCAAGTTGTAGCGCGACGCCGCCGACTTCCGTCTTGTGGGCGATATCCCGCGAGAGGATTTTCAGTGCCACCGGAACACCCATTGCAACGGCGGCCGCTGCCGCTGCGTCCGGGCTTGCCGCCACACGGTCGGCGGTGGTGGCTATCCCGGCGCGGGCCAAAACCTGTTTCGCCGCGTGTTCGTCGTACAGCTCGCCGGCCATAAGATGTACCGCGCCAGGCTCACGCGGGGTA
Organism: uncultured Acetobacteraceae bacterium; assembly: GCA_964242215.1. Taxonomy (GTDB): domain Bacteria; phylum Pseudomonadota; class Alphaproteobacteria; order Acetobacterales; family Acetobacteraceae; genus LMUY01. Next base: position 38,307 of record CAXTCJ010000005.1, read on the forward strand.
GCAGGCGGTCGATCGAACGCAGCGCGAAATCGCTGCAACGCAGCCAAGGCGCGAATGGCGCGGACAGGTTCCTCGATGCAGAAGCAGCCCATGGCCTGGTAGGCGCGCGCATCCTCGCCGTGGTCCGGCATGGCGAGCACGATCGGCTGTTGCGGATACTGCGCCCGGATGGCAGTGAGTGAATTGCGGATGGTGGGATGGCTGATGCTGGCCCCCATGAACACGACCAACACCGCAGGCGCCGCACCCGTCAGCAAGGCGTCGGTGCAATTGCGGATCAACGCCGGGTCATTCAGCCATTGTGCCGTGACGTCGATCGGGTTTGCGGCCGAACCCTGCGGCGTGATGCGGCGGATCGCCTCCTGCGTCGCGGCAGGAATCGCGGCGAGGGCCAACCCGGCGTCACCAACGAAATCGGCGATCTGCACCCCCATGCCGCCGGAATTAGTCAGCACCGCCACGGTATCGTCCCGCGGCCAATGCGGCATGCAGGCGGCGGAGGCGACATCAAGCACCTCCTCGGTGCTGCGGGCGCGGTGCACGCCGTAGCGCTGGAACACCAGGTCGTAGGCCAGATCTGCGCCAGCCATCGACGCGGTGTGCGAGGCCGCCGCCATGGCACCGCGGGCGGTGTAGCCGCATTTCATCAGCACGACAGGCTTGTGATTACGGCGCGCCAAATCGAGTGCCGCGATGAATGGGCCCGGCGTGCGCACGCCCTCGACATAGGCGACCAGAACCGAAATGGCGGGGTCGGCGGCAAAGTGCAGCAGCACGTCACCCACCTCGACATCGGCCTCGTTCCCGGTGGTGACGAGATGACTGACCCGCAGACCACGATCATCCGCCAGCTTCACGATATGCGCACCGTATCCACCGCTCTGGCTTACGATAGCGACGTTGCGACCAGTGTCCGGCGTCGGCGTACCAGCCTCGAAGAAGGTGAGGTAGGCACGGTCGGGCATGCTGAATAGCCCCGTGCAATTGGGACCGAGCACGCGCAAACCGGTCTCACGCGCGAGGGCGGTGATCTCGGCCTGCATGGCATGACCCGCCGCCTCCGCCTCCGCGAAGCCGCCGCTGAAGATAATGGCGGAGCCTACGCCGGCAGCCGCGCAGTCCCTTAGGGCAGCGACCACGCCCACGGCGGGGATGCCGATGATGGCGCAGTCGACCGGGCCGGGAACGGCGGCTATGGACGGGTAGCTGACCAGGCCCTGGATCTCCGACCGGTTCGGGTTCACCGGATAGATCGGCCCGGCGAACCCGCTCTCGCGCAGCATGCGCACGGTGCGCCCCCCGATCCGCGACGCGTCGGCAGACGCCCCGATCACCGCGACCGAGCGCGGCGACAATAGGCGGCTTAGGCCATCCCTCATGATGTACGATCCAGATGGTACGGTAGGCGCGTCATTCGGTAGGCTTGCCGATCAGGCCGGACTCCGCCTGCGCGATCAATGCTGCGTCACCGATCGCGGGCGTCGGACCGTCCCATCGCAGCATCACCAAACCGCCCCGTTGCCCGCGGATCAACGCGACGCTGTACGGCACGTTCGCTGCGAAGGCCACCTCCGGCGCGCGCCGGATCGTGGTGACGCTGTAGACGGTTCCGTGAAGCGGCAAGGCGGCCGGGGCGAAGCTGCGGGCCCCACAGCTCTGGCAGGCGAAGCGCTTCCAGGCCTGCAACGAGCCGCAGGTGACGCAGGTGGCAAGCTCAGACATCGGCGCTGCCGAACACGAGCGAGCAGTGCATGCCGACGATGCCGCCGCAGCCATGCGCCATGGCCAGCGCGTGACGCGGCAGCTGCCGATCGCCCGCCTGCCCCATGATCTGCCGCGCTGCCTCGACGACCGGGAACAGCCCGGCGGGCAACCCGGGATGACCGCCCGAGAGTAGACCGCCATAAGTGTTCACCGGCAGCACGCCGTCACGGGCTAGGGCACCGGCCTCGACCATCGCCCCGCTCTCACCCAGTTCGCAGAAACCGAGTTGCTCCAATTCCAGCAGGAGCGTGATCGTGAAGCAGTCATACAGGCAGGCGAACTCCATATCCGCCGGCCTCAGTCCCGCCGTAGCAAAGGCGGTGCGTCCGGACTGGATCGCGCCAGTACGCAGTGGGTCGTCCGCGTCAGTCAGGAATCCATGTGACAGCCCGTAGCCACTCCCAAGTAGATATGCCGCGTTCGGCTTGATCGCACGGGCCCGGCTCGCCGTCGTGACGACGAAAGCGGCGCCGCCATCCGAGACCGGCGCGCAATCCAGGAGACAGAGGGGATCAGCGATCGGCTTGGACGCGAGCACGTCCGAGACGGTGATCGGCTTCCGGAAATGCGCGTTCGGGTTCAGCGCGGCATGCGCGCGCATCTGCACTGCGACGGCGGCCAATTGCTCCCGCGTCGTGCCGTACTCGTGCATGTGCCGGGCCGCCAACAATGCGTACAGGCCGGGTACGGGAATGCCGGTCGGCGCCTCGGCCTCGGCATGGGCTGCGCGCCGGGCCATGCTGGCGACGGCATCATCGCGCGACACCCCGCTCAGCAAGGGTTGCGCCACCACGCACAACACGGCCTCACACGCGCCGGTGGCGACGGCGCGTGCGGCCTGGTCCACCATGGCGGCCCCGCCGGCGCCGGCCAGGTCGATGCTGGTGATGAAGGCGGGGGCAATGCCCAGGATACGGGCCAGGATAGCCGCCGGCATGATCCAGCCATCGGCAGTGTTGGGCAGGGTAATCAACCCGTCGATCGCATCCCACTCCAGCCCGGCATCCGCGACGGCGTTGGCAGCCGCTTCGGCCATCAGGCTCGTCGCATCGCGGCCTGGCACTCGACCGATCGCGCTCTCGCCCACGCCGATGATGGCGGCGTTCGGCTTCATATCGACATCCTGGGTAACTGGCCGACCAGCGCGGCGCGCGTGACTTTGCCGTGAGCGTTCTTAGGCAGTTCCTCAATGAAAAATACCTGCTTCGGCACCTTGTACGGCGACAGCACGGCCCGGCACGCGTCCAGGATTTCGGCCTCGGTAATCGGGGCGGCGGGCACCACGAATAGTGCCACCTCCTCCCCCATCATCGGGGACGCCCAAGCAACCGCGGCGCAGTCGTGGATCTGCGGCAGGGTGAGTAGCGGTTCCTCGATCTCGCCCGGATAGATATTCACGCCGCCGCGGATGATCATCTCCTTCGACCGGCCGGCGAGATAAAGGAAGCCGTCGTCGTCCAGGCGACCGAGGTCGCCGGGATAGTACCATCCGTCCTTGAAGTGTTTCGCCGTCTCCTCCGGGTTGTTGTAGAATCCACTCGGCACGGTTCGGGATTTCTGGCGGATGCGGCCGACTTCGCCGTTGGGCAGCGCCCGGTCCTCCGCATCCACGATCTCCACCGTGACATGCGCGAACACCTTCCCCACCGAGCGCGCCTTTTCGCCCTGATGCTCCGGCAGCAGCGCCGCGACGCTGCCGCCCTCGGTCGAGGAATACAGGTTCATCAAATGCGGCGTCAGGCGACGCATGATCTCCGCCCGCTCCTCCGCGAACAGCACCGCGCCGGAGGAAATCAGCAGCCGCAGCGTGGGCAGCAGCAGTTCGCCGTCATCCGGCAGTTGCAGCAGCTTACGCATCTGCGTCGGTACCAGGAAGCCGTAGGTGGCACCTTCGTCCCGCATCTTGGCCACGAGCTGCTCCGGACGGAACGGTGGTGGGAACAGCACAACCGTGGCACCCCGCAGCAACCCGGCCAACGAGAAGCCGCGTCCACCACCGAAATACAGCGGCGTCGCCATGAACACCACGTCGTCGCGCCGGATTGCGCCCGACAGCGCCCGACCAATCTGAGCAGCGTGCGTGGAGAGCGGGCCCTTGGGCATCCCGGTCGTGCCGGAAGACATGGACAGCAGCAGCGGCATTCCCGGGTCATGTGGAAAGTCGTCGCCTGCGCTCGGCTGCCTGGCCACGGCGGCGTGCCAGGCGCTGTCCAGCACGATCGCTTGCACGCCGTCGGGCACCGCCCGGCCCGGCGCCATGACCATGCGCGCGATGCCGAATTGGCGGGCAATCCGATCGGTTTCCACGGGTGTCCAGCGATGGTCCATCGGCAGGATGACGGCCCCCAGGCGCGCGACGGCCAACAACAGCACGAGATGCATGGCCGAGTCCGGCAGCCAGACACCGGTGATCTCACCTGGCGCTACTCCGCGCACCCGCAGTTCGAACGCGCTGCGTGTGACCAGCGCATCCAGCTCACCATAGGTAAAGGCGTGTGTGCCGTCCTTCACGGCGATCTTGCCGGGGATCTCGGCGGCGTTGGCGGCAATGTAATCCGCGTAGTTGCCGAGCATCGCGCTCATGGGAGTTTGTAAAGTTTACGTGCGTTCTCGCGCATGAACTTCACCATCGCGCCGGGGCGGATGCCGAGCGCCTCGATCTCCTCCCGGGTGCGGTCGAAGTTCAGCACGGGGAAGTCGGTGCCGAACATCACCTTGTCCTGCCCGTAGCTGTCGATATAGTGGACGAACTCCTTTGGCCAGTATTTCGGCGAGTGCGCGTCGGAGATGATGTGCACGTTGGGATGCTTCCAGGCCATGGCGATCATCTCGCTGGTCCAGGGGATGCCAACATGGATTCCGATCAGCTTCAACTCGGGGAAATCACAGGCCACGTTGTCCAGACAGATCGGCCGCCCAGTGCTGCGCAAAGGCAGGTCCTTACGGTAGATCAGCGATTGGCCGACCTGCATCTGGATCGGGATGTCCAGTTCGCAGCATTTCGCATAAAACGGGTAGACGCGGGCGTGATCCGGCGGGATTTCGTACCAGTGCGGGTAGAAATGCGCCCCGATGAAGCCCAATTCGCGGACCGCGTATTCCAGCTCGCGCACACCTTGCATGCCCGCCGTCGGGTTGATCCCCGCAAGGCCGGAGAAACGGTCCGGATAGCGGGCAACTGCGGCAGCGACCATCTCGTACGGCAGGTCGGTGCTAACGCCGTAGCCCGTGCGGTGGGTGCGCGCGGCCACCAGGAAGCCCCGCTCGATCCCGGCCGCGTCCATTTTGGCGACGATATCCGCCAGTTCGTAGCCGGTGAACTGCTGGTCCTCGATGCCGATCTTGTCGACGAAGAACTCCCGCATCGGGCCGCCGCGATGCGCGACGGCCTCCTTCGTCCAGAGGTTTACGACGGTGTCGATGGCTTGGATGGCATGCATGGGCGTTCCCGGGTCAGGCCGCGATGGCGACCGACTGGCGGCTCGTCATCAGTGGCTGGATGTACTGGCCGAACTGCTCCATCCCGATGACGAAATCGTCGAATGTCATCAGGATGCCCTTCACGCCGGGCGCGGCCGCAACCTGGTCCATCATGCGGGCGACGGTGGCGTAGGAGCCGATCAGCTTCAGCATCCCGGTGGGGATCGGCGTAGGCTCCACCTTCTGCCGTTCGATCATTTGGCCGACGGTGGACTCTTTCGAGGCGTTGGTATCGGCCGAGGCCTGCGTGCGTTGCCAGGCCAGGGCCTCGAGGTCGGTGCCGGCCTTGTAGTGTTCCCACTTCGCCATCGCGAGCTCGTCCGTGGCGTCGGCGATGATCATCAGCAGGATCAGCGCGCCGACATCGCGCCCCGTCTTCGCGGCGGCCGCCTGCAGCCTGGCCACCACGGCCGGAACGCGCTCCGGCTGGTTCAGCCCGCCCGCGCCGCAAAAGCAATAATCGCCCTGCTCGGCCACGAACTGCATGCCGCGGTCGCTCTGGGCGGCGCCCACGATCTCGATCCGCTTCGACGGCAAAGGCGCAAGCCGGCAGTCGTCCATCTTGAAGAATTCGCCCTGGAAGTCGGACTGGCCGGTCTCCCACAATTCCCGCATCACGGTCACGTATTCGCTGCAATATTCGTAGCGCTTGGCGAAATGGGCCTCGCCGGGCCACAGGCCCATCTGCTTGTATTCCGTGGGCTGCCAGCCGGACACGATGTTCATCCCGAAGCGGCCCGGCGCGATGCTGTCGATCGTCACAGCCATGCGCGCGGCGAAGGCGGGCGGAATGGTCAGCACCGCGACCGACGCGAACAGCTGGATGCGGCGCGTGACGCTGGCGATGCCGGCCATCAGCGTGAACGACTCCAGGTTCTCGTCCCAGTAGCCGCTCGGCCCACCGAAGCCGCGCATCTTGATCATCGACAGCGCGAAATCCAGCCCGTAATGCTCGGCCTGCTGTACAATGGTTCGGTTCAGGTCGAAGCTGGGCGTGGTCTTGGGCGACGTGGTGGAGATCAACCAGCCGCGGCTGCCGATGGGAATGAAGACGCCGAGCTTGACCATTTGTTATGTCCTTTTGCTGAAGGCAAGATGTTCGGTAATCACAGCCCCAGCTCCTTGGCAATGATGTTCAGCTGGATATCGTTGGTCCCCTCGCCGAAGGTCAGCAGCCGCGAATCCCGCCAGTACCGTTGCATGTCGCTCTCAATCGCGTAACCGGCGCTGGCCAGCACGCGCATGCCGGCATCGGTCACGTCCGACAGCATCTCCGACGCTACGAATTTAGTCTGCGCGGCCTGCCGGCGGCATTCCTGCTTGGTCGCGATCATCCACGCCAAATGGTATAGCATCAACCGCGCCTGATCGACGCGCACCTGCATGTTCGCGATGCGATGCTGCACCGCCTGGAATTTCCCGATCGGCTGGCCGAATTGCTGCCGCTCGCGGGCGTGCGCGACGGCCAAATCCACGACGGCCTGGCCGCGCCCGACCGCACCCGCCGCCTGCCCGGCGCGGCCGTAATGCAGCGTCGCCATCAGATGACGGAAGCCGCGGCCTTCGTCGCCCATTAGGGCGTCATGCGGCACGTCCACGTCCTGGAAGCCGATGTCCCAGGACGGCATGCAGTTCTGCCCGACCTTGGCGAGCGGCGTCATCGTGATACCCGGCGTGTCCCGCGGGATCAGCAGCATCGACACGCCGCGCGACCCCTGCGACCCGGCTTCCGTTCGACACGCGGTGACCAGGTAGTCCGACGAACTCGCGTTGCTGATCCAGATCTTGCGGCCGTTGACGCGCCAACCCGTTTCGGTGCGCTTGGCCGCCGTGATCACGCCGCCCGCATCGCTGCCTGCCCCCGGCTCGGTCAACGCCAGGGAGAACAGGATTTCACCGCGCGCGATCCGGGGCAGAAGATCCGCCTTCTGCGCCGCCGTTCCGTAACTGACCAACGAGGCGGCGCCGAACGTCATGGTGGTGCTGAACAAAGCGCCGGTGTCGCCGCGATAGGCCAGCCGCTCCTGCACCAGCGCCATGGTGCGCCAGTCTTTGCCGAGCCCGCCGTACTCGACTGGGAGGGCCAGGGCGAACAGGCCCATCTCCGCCATGATCGGCACCATGTGCAGCGGCGCCTTGTGCTGCGCGTCGTGCTCGCGGATCAGCGTTGGTGGAAAGTGCCGGGCCATCATGCGATCGATCGCATCAAGCAGCATCTGATCGTCGTCCGGGATGGCGAAATCCAGCACGTCTTGTTCTACCCCGCAGGCACGAGTAGCGACGTCAGCGAGCGCACATCATCCAGCTCCTCCAACCGGTCGACCTGCGCGATCAACGCCTCCGCCGAGGCATCGGGCAAGGTGTCGGCGGCGAAACTCCAACACCGGCGGAATTTCGCCAGATGTTGCTCGCGGCTGAGCGGACGGCCGGGCGAGGCCAGCATCGCCGCGCAGTGCCAATCGTGCCGCGTGCCATCCTTCAGCCGAACTGTCACGGTCTGCGGCACGAGCGCGTTCGGGTCCGGATTGTCATCGGACGCTACCCGCACCCGGGCCGCGATCGCGTGCGTGCGTGCGTCCGTCAGTGCGTCGCCACGATAGTCGGACAGATCCAACTCGCCGTTCTGCAAGACCTTGGCGACGACGAACGCGGTGCAGAGACGGGCGTACGCGGGCAGTGGCACGGGTATGTCCGGGCGGGAGATCAGGCTGCCGGTCAGCGGCGGGACGGTGACGACCACCTCGTCGATCTCGTCGACGGTGAAGCCATGTTGCGCGCGAAGCACCAGCACGCCTTCGATGGCGCCATGGGTCGCGCGGCCCGCCGGGAAGGGCTTGTGGCTGAGCTCCGCCACCTGCCATACGCGGCCGAGCGTGGCCCAGGCGCCGGACAGATCGTAGCCACCCTCCATCAGCGGCAGGTAGCCGAAGCGGCCGTCGATGCTTCCCCGCGGCGCTGGCAAGCCGGTTGCGGCCAGGTCCACCGATTGCAGTCCGGCCCGGCTGTTGAAGCCCACCTGCATCGGCAACACCGGCGTCGCTTCGACATGGGGCTGCATCGTGCCGGAGGTTTGCGCGTACTGGATGCCCAAGCTGCGGACGACGCCGTCCGCGTCCAAGCCGGCCAGGCGGGCCACGGCAGCGGCCGCGCCGAAGCCACCGGCCGTCGCCGGGCGGAAGAAACGCAACGCCTGGGTGGACGCGATGCCAAGCCAGGCCGACACGTCCACGCCCACCGCGACCGCCGTCAGCAGGTCGGCGCCGGACACGCCGCCCTCGCGCTCGGCATAGGCCAATGCGGCGGGAAGCAGCGTCGCCATCGGGTGCAATACCGCGGCTTCGGAGACACAGTCGAATTCCTGGCAGTGGATCTGGAATGCGTTCAGCAGCGCGGCCGACGGGGCAGGCAGACGGCCAGCACGCCCCCAAACGGACGCCTCCGCCCCCTCGCCCCAGCGCCGGGTGGCGGAGAGCAGCTCCGCGGCGCCGGCGGCACTCGAGCCGGCGACACCGACCCCCAACGTGTCGAGGATGAACACCTTGGCGCGCGCGATCGCGGTGTCCGGGATATCCGTGAGGCGCGTGTTGACCACGTGGGCAGCGAAGCGCTCGGCGGCGTTCGGCTCGGTCATCGGCGGTGTTCCATCAGCAAGGTGATAGCATTAGGCCCGCCCTTCTCCCCCTCCCCTTGAGGGAGGGGGCCGGGGGGAGGGGTGTCACGCCCGCGATGTTTGAATTTCGACTTGTGTTCCAAATCGTAGGGCTGTGCCGGTTGCACCCCTCCCCAAACCCCTCCCTCAAGGGGAAGGGGATGTTCTTCGCTCGGTCGGCACGTGCCATCAGTAGCGGGCCAGGGGCGGCAAGGGGTTAGCGCCGGCGTCACGCAACGCATCCGGCAACACCGGACGATGGGGCGGATTGAAGCTGAACGGCACCGCCGGGTCGTGCTCGGTCGACTGTGGCCCGCCATGGCTGCGGAAGAAAAACACTGCGCCGGTGGTCGAGCCATAGGGACCGTGCGTGATATTCTCCGGCCGCCAAACATAGCTTCCGGCACGCATGATACCCTGCGGCCCGGCGACGTCGCCCGACAGAACGAAGATCTCCTGGATCACCGGATGCCGCTCGGGCTGCGTCTCCTGGAAGTAGGGCATTGTGGCCGTGACGTAGGTGATTTCGCCGCTGACCGGGTCGGAGCGGAGCCGGCGGATCTGGGCGTGCGACGCCATCACCTCCAGCCCCATCGCCGCGAGATCGGCCTTCCAGTCGCCCTCGCGCAGATCGATCCGGTCCGTCAGCCGCGCTGGATCGAAGCTGGTAACTGGGGCCGAGAAGAAGGTGAGCACGGTCGCCCCCTCTGGCGCCGCGAACGCCTGCCGGGCCAGGCCACCGGGCCAGAACGCGTAGCAATCCGGGCCGTACCGGGTGTCGCCATGGGTCAAAGCACCGTCGAGCACCAGGAACTCCTCATCGGCGCCCAGAACTGCCGGCGAGGCGGACCAGCCCGGTGGATAGCGCAGGATGGCGGAGAGCGCGCCGGTACCGGTGTCCTCGCTCAGCAGCTTCATGGTGACGCCGGGCCGGGGTGCAAACGGCTCCCAGGCGAGGCGCTGGGATTGAATGAATTCGATGTGGGGACGAGACATTAGGCGGGCCCTCAGGCAGCCAGGACGGATTCGCGGCAGCGCATCTTGGGTTGGATGTGCTGGCCGAAGCGGTCCATGCCCTCGATGAAATCGTCGAATGTCAGCATGATGCCGGCGACGCCGGGCACGGTGGCGACCTCGTCCAGCAGCCGCGCCACCGTCTCGTGCGAGCCGACCAGCGTGCCCATGTTGAAGTTCACGGCGGAGACAGGGTTGGTCATGTGCCGCGCGGTCGACTTCAGGTCTGCCTTGTCGTCAGCGGCAGCCTGCACGCCCATCCAACTCAGCGCGTCCATGTCCTTGCCGTCCTTGTACAGCTCCCACTTGGCCTGCGCGGCTTCATCCGTATTGTCGGCGATCACCATGAATAGCGCATACGCGCCGACCTTGCGGCCCGTCTTCTCGCTCGCCTCGACCAGGCGGCCGACGGACGCGGTTAAGGCGGCCGGCGTGTTCACACCCTCGCCCATGCAGAAATTGTAGTCGGCGTATTCGGCGGCGAATTGCATGCCGGTGCCACTCTGCCCGGCGGCGACGATGGCCGGCATGACGGACGGGCGCGGGCTCAACCGGCAATCCGTCATCTTGAAGAACTCGCCTTGCAGATCGGATTTACCGTCGGCCCACAGTTCGCGCATCACGGTCACGTATTCGGCGCAATATTGGTAGCGGCGATCGAAATGCGCCTTGCCGGGCCACAGCCCCATCTGGCTGTACTCCGCCTCCTGCCAGCCAGACACGATGTTCACGCCGAACCGGCCCGGCGCCACACTGTCGATCGTCGCCGCCATGCGCGCCGCGATCGCCGGCGGCAACGTCAGCACCGCCGCCGAGGCGAACAGTTTGATCCGGCTGGTCACCGCCGCCAGCGCTGCCATCAGCGTGAAGCTTTCCAGGCAGTGGTCCCAGAACTCGCTCTTGCCACCGAACCCCCGCAGCTTGACCATTGAGAGGGCGAATTCGAACCCATAGCGCTCGGCCCGTTGCACCACCTCGCGGTTCAACTCGAAACTCGGTTGGTACTGCGGCGAGGTGGTGGAAATAAGCCAGCCGTTGCTGCCGATGGGGATGAAGACGCCGAGGTCCATGGGATGCGTGCCTTATGTCAGATTGCGTGTTGGCGGACCCGCGCAGCTATTCAGCAGCCGCATCGATGGCGAGGGTGTCGCTTTCGGGTAGGCGGAACACGCGCAAAGCGTTGTCGCGCATCAGGGCGCGCATCGTCTCTGGCCGCAGCGCTAGGTCATCCACTTCGCGGATTGCGCGTTCGGGATCGATCACCGGCCAGTCGGTGCCAAACAGAACTTTGTCGCGGCCGTAGGTGTTGAGGTAATGCACCAGCGCGGCCGGCCAGTGTTTCGGCGCGTAGGCGTCCACGCCGATGAAAACGTTCTCGTGCTTCCAGGCCATGGCGATCATTTCTTCGGCCCAGGGCACGCCGATATGGATGCCGAGCAGCTTCAGCTCGGGGAAGTCGATCGCGACTTTGTCCAGGCAGATCGGCCGCGCCACGCTCGGCAGGCGGCGTTCGCGCGAATAGACCAGGTTCTGTCCAACCTGCATCATGATCGGGATGTCGAGTTCGCAGCACTTGGCATAGTACGGATAGTATTTCGCATCGTCCGGCGCCAAGCCGAACCAATGCGGATAAAGATGCGCGCCGACGAAGCCGTGCTCGCGCACCGCATGTTCCAAGTCGCGCAGCCCCTGCATGCCGCGGAAAGGATCCACGCCGGCCAGGCCCGAGAACCGCGTGGGGTGTGCGCGGCAGACATCGGCCACGCGGGCATACGGTATCTCGAACGAGCCGCGGACGTTTAAATCCCCGGCGCGCACCGCGATCAGCAACGAGCGAGAGATACCGGCCCGGTCCATCTTGCGCAGGTAGGCGTCGATCGGAACACCGTCGCGCATCTCGGCAGACATCCGGACCTGGGACTTGAACGAAGCGTCCAGCCCGGTCTGTCCATTCTGCACCTCGTCCGGCGTATAGAGGTTGCAAACGATGTCGATTGTGCCGGCCATTGGGCGCCCATCCCGTTTTTCTCCGGCGACCCTACGAAAACATCTGGCTATCCGTCCAGAATTTTTTCATGATGTGAAATAGGAACGGGATCTGATTTCACATTATGGACTGTGTGGCTTCCCTTCAGATAAGTGTCGCACAGATGGCAAGCACGCATCGTGCCACGGCCGCCATGCACGGCGAGCCCGCTCGGGTAAACACCGAGTTTCGCCGCCCCCACAAGCGGGCGGAGGGAGGTCAACGATGCACCAGCGCGACTGCGCTCCAACGCTTCCATGCCGCAGCACTTCCCCAGGGCCGTGCTGATGAACAGTACTCCACAACAGCAGAACGGCATCATCCGGCCAAAAGCCACCGGCGCTCAGGCGGTCGATCGAGCGCTGGGCTTGCTGCGCATGGTGGCCGCGGCCCCGGGCGATGGCGTGCGGCTGTCGGATCTTGCGGCCTCGAGTGGGCTGGACCGAGCGACGGTGCACCGGCTGCTGGCGAGCCTGGTGAGCAACGAATTGATCGATCAGGATGCGGTCAGCAAGCGCTACACGCTCGGGCTGAACTTCTTCACCTTGGCCGCCGCCGCGTCCAATCGGCACGATCTGACCGAGGTGGCCGGTGCTGCGCTCCGCACGCTCAGCGAGCAGACCGGGGACACCACGACGCTCTGCCTGCGATCGGGGCTCATGCTGGTGTGCACCGACGTCGCGACCGGCGACTTCCCGATCAAGGCGCTGCCGATGGATATCGGGTCACGACGACCGCTGGGCGCGGGGGCGTCGGGGATCGCGATGCTCGCCGCCCTGCCGGATTTCGAAATCGAGCAGACGCTGCAGAAATCTGCATCAAGGCTGGCAGAGGTGCCGGGCCAGGACGTCGCCAGCATCATGCAAGCGGTCGCGCAATGCCGGGAGCAAGGTTACGCGCTCGCACCGGAGGAGCCGTTGGCCCGCATCATGGGTCTGGCCGTCACGCTGACCAACCGACGAAAACGGCCGGAGGGCACGCTGTCGATCAACGGCATCCCGGACCGGCTTTCGCCCGACCGGGTGCCTCAACTGCTGGCGCTGTTGCAGGAGCAGGCCCGTGTCATCCATGAGGCGATGCTGCGAATGCCGGACAGCGCCCGGCATCGCACCGGCTGGGCCGGGAGCCGTGGCAAATGACTGATGCCGACGAGACCGCGATCTACGCCCGGCAAGGCTTCGCCAATCGCACCGGGATCGGCGCGGCTCCGGCCGTGATCGTGGTGGATTTCGTGTTGGGGTTCACCGACCCGGCGCATTTCGGTGGCGGCAATATCGGCCCGGCGATCGAACGGACACGCGCGTTGCTCGCCCTGGCACGGGCAAAATCCTGGCCGGTTGCGCACACGCGGGTCGTGTACGCCGACGACGGCAGCGATAGCGGCGCATTCGTCCGCAAGGTGCCGCCGCTGGCCGGCCTCACCGAAACCAGTCCGCTGTCGCAGATCGTATCCGAACTGGCACCCGCACGCGGCGAACTGGTGATCCGCAAGCGTCAGGCAAGCGCGTTCTTCGACACCGGCCTCGCGGGCTGGCTCGCATTTCGCCGGGTCGACACCGTCATCGTCGCGGGCTGCACCACCAGCGGCTGCGTGCGCGCGACGGTGGTCGACGCCTGCAGCCACGACTTCCGCACCATCGTCGTCACCGATTGCGTGGGCGACCGGGCCGAGGCACCGCACGTGGCCAACCTGTTCGACATGGGCCAGAAATACGCCGACCTGATGAGCCTCGCCGAATTGCAAGCCGCCGTAAGCTGATCCCTCGCCTGCAAGGAAACCCCTAATGACGTCTTCCTGCCGCACAAGCCTGTTGCTCGCTACTGCGCTCAGCCTCGCCGCATTATCCCCGGCCGCGCGGGCGGAGAACACGCTGTTCGTGCTCGGCGACGGCGTGCCTGCTAGCATGGACACCGATGGCCCCTCGGGCACCTACCCGCCTAGCCAGGAGGGCATGCTCAACGTCCTGGAACCGCTGGTGAACTACGCGATCAACCCGGTGAACGCGGACGGCGTGCAGACCTACGACTACGACAAGTTCACCCCGAACCTGGCCGAATCCTGGTCGTTCGACGCGACCAACAATGTCTGGACGATGAAGCTGCGCCAGAACGCAAAGAGCTGCGCCGGTAATCAATTCACCGCCGACGACGTGCTGTATACCTTCGGCCGCGCCAAGTCGCTCACCGGCCAGGCGCCGATCGGTTACTTCCTCAGCTCGGTCGCATCGCTGAAGAACTTCACCCCCGCGCTGTTTGCCAAGACACCCGAAGCGCTCGAAGCGCGCAAGCTGGGCGACGAAGTGACCAAGGTCGACGACTATACCGTTCAGTTCAAGCTCGCCGGACCCAACCCGCTGTTCCTGCGCGTGCTGAGCGTGCTCGGGCTGCTGATCTATGACTCGAAGGAAATGAAGGCACACGCAACACCTGAGGATCCGTGGAGCCACATCTACGCCAACACGGTGAACGCCCCCGGCTTCGGGCCGTGGTGCCTGGACAGCTGGAAGAAGGACGAGGAATTCACCGTAAAGCAGAACCCCGGATTTTATGGCGACAAGCCGTTCTATGATCGCGTGATCTATCGCCGGGTGCCGCAGAGCTCCAACCGCATCGCCATTCTGCGCACCGGCCGGGCACAGGTCGCCGAAGGGCTGAACCCCAAGGAACTGGACAGCTTGACCAAGGTGTCCGGAGTGAAAGTTTCCGGCGGATATCTGAACACGTCGGTGTCGATCCTGCTGAACTACAAAACCAAGCCGTTCGACAATTTGGCATTGCGGCAGGCAATCGCCTACGCGATCCCGTATGACGACGTCGCACGCAGCGACTATTACGGCGCGGCGCGGCCGTGGCCCGGGCTGATCCCCACGTCCTACCCGGGCTATATCAAGCCGGACCACACCTACAGCTACGATCCGGCGAAGGTGAAGGAGCTGCTGGCCAAGGCCGGCTATCCGGATGGCAAGGGGCTCGAGGCATTCCCCGACGCGTTCAAGCTCGCCTACGTCGCCGAGCGGGAGAGCATCGTGGGGCCGGTCGCAACCCTAATACAGACCCGACTGAAGGCGCTAGGCTTCCCCGTGCAGCTCGATCCGCTACCGGCGACACAATACGCCGATCGACAGTTGGTGAAAAAGGATCTCGGCTTCGCGGTGCAAGACCAGTCCAAGCCGATCGTCGTGGACCCGGTCTATGCCATGCAGCTCAGCTTCGTGTCGCCACCGCGGGGAGTCAGCAACGCCACCAACTTTTCCGACCCCGAGTTCGACAAGCTGTTCGACGAGGTCCATCTGGAATCGGATCCGGCAAAGCGGCAGGCCCTTCTCGACCAGATGCAGAACATGCTGTCGGAGAAGCTGCCGATCATTCCGATCCTGGAGACCAAGCTGCTGTATGCCGAACAGGCGGACATCAAGGGGCTGGTGCTGCACCCCAGCAACATCCTGATGTGGCGCTACCTAAGTCATTAGCGCGGTCCGTCCGTCATGATCATCCGCTTCATCCTGCGCCGCCTCGTCATCTTCGTGCTGCAGTTGGCCGGCATCACCGCGTCCGTCTTCGTCGTGATCCGGCTGCTTCCGGCCGACCCGGTGGCGCAGTTGGTCGGCATGAACGCCAGCCGCGAAGCCTACGAACAGTCCAAGCACGCGCTAGGCCTGGACCGACCGATGTGGCAGCAATTCCTGGGCTTCGTGGGGTTGGACGGCGCGCATAACGGGCTCTTGCAAGGCAATCTCGGCACCTCATGGGTGACCAGCGCGCCGGTGGGACGGGAGATCCTGGACAGCCTGCCGGTGACGCTCGAGATCGTGACCATCGCGCTATTCTTGGCCTTCGCCGTCGCCCTGCCGTTGGGCCTGGCGAGCGCACGCAAGCCCGGCGGCATCGCGGACCGTGCCTCGCTGGTGTGGGGCCTGTTCGCCGGCGCGCAGCCGGATTACTGGTGGGGGCTGTTGTTCGTCTTCGTCTTCTTCTACCTGCTTAACATCGCGCCGCCGCCGATGGGCCGCTTCGACCCGCTGATGACGGCGCCGCCCACCATAACGGGGTTCATCACCGTCGACAGCCTGCTGGCGGGCGACCTCGGGGCGTTCTGGATCGCGGTGCAATACCTGGCGCTGCCGATCCTCACCCTGGCCTTCGTTGTGTCCGGCGCGATCATCAAGATGGTCCGCACCAACACCATGCGCGCCCTACAATCGGACTACATGCTGTACGCCCGCGCCTCCGGCCTGCCCGAGCGCATGGTCGCGCGCTACGCCCTGCGCGCCGCGTTGACCCCGGCCGTGACCTTGGTGGGGATTTTCTACGGCGTGCTGCTCTCCTCCGCGGTCACGGTGGAGATCGTATTCTCGCTGAACGGGATCGGCCAGTACGCGGTGCGTTCTGTACTCGCCTTCGACTATCCCGCGATTCAGGGCACGGTCCTGGTGGTCGCAATGGTGTCGTTGCTGATCTACCTGCTGCTGGACATAGCCCATGCCTATCTCGACCCCCGAATCCGCAGTTGAGGACATCCGGCCCATGACGCCCGGCTCCAGTGCTTCCACCCCGGAAGATCTCGACCAGCACGTCGACCCGGCGGTGCTGCATGCCGGCGACGCCGTGGGCGCAATGGGCAGCCGGGCCAAGCGCGGTGGGCCACTGCTCTGGCTAGGCAGCGCCATCATCGCGCTGTCACTGTTATTGGCCGCGTTCGGGCCGATGATCTCGCCATACGATCCCACCACTGCCAGCAACGACATTTCGCTCGCCCCGCCGCCGCTTGGTGATCTGCCGGGCCTGCTGCTGGGAAGCCTCACCGGCAGCAACGCCCAGGCGCCGCATTGGATGGGGACGGACCAGTCGGGCCTCGACATCTTTTCGCGCATCATCTCGGCGCCGCGGATGGACATGACGATCGCGCTCTCCGCCGCCCTCCTGTCCTGCGTGTTCGGCACGCTGATCGGCCTGCTCGCCGGCTACGTGCGCAACTGGGCGACCGAGTCGATGATGCGCGTGTCGGACGTGCTGCAGGCGTTCCCCGTGTTCATCACAGCGATGATGCTTGTGGCGCTGGCCGGCCGCTCCCCCATCAACATCGTCATCGCGCTGGTGCTGGTCTACACGCCGATCTTCGTCCGCCTGACCCGCGCGGAGGTGATGAGCCAGATGCCCCGCACCTATGTCGAGGCCGCGCGCGCCGCCGGCAACCGCCCCTTCACCATCGCGCTGCGCCACGTGTTGCCCAACTCGCTGGTGCCATCAATCGTGCAGAGTTCGGCCACGGTGGGCTTCGCCATCATCCTGACCGCAGGCCTGTCCTTCGTCGGCGCAGGCGTTCGGCCGCCAACCCCGGAATGGGGGTTGATGATCTCGCAGGGCGCGCCGCAGCTCATCCTGGGCGAATGGTGGCCCTCGGTGTTCCCCGGCATTGCCATGTCCCTGGTCGTGTTCGGCTATGCGGTCGTAGGCCACACCTTCGAGGCACGCTTCCGGTGAACGCCCCCATTCCCACGCAGGATCTCATCGCCGTCGAGGGTCTACGCGTTGCATTCCCTCGCCCGGATGGCAGCAAGCTGATCGCGGCGCACGACGTGTCGCTCACCATCCAGCCCGGCGAGTTCGTTGGCCTGATGGGCGAGCCCGGCTGCGGCAAATCCACCGTGGCGATCGCAATGATGGGCCTGGTGCGCGCGCCCGGCGTGATCGAGGCCGGCAGCATCACCTTCCAGGGCCGCGACCTGCTGAAGCTGCCCGAGTCAGAGCGTGAGAAGCTACGTGGTCGCGATATCGGTCTGATCGTGCAGAACCCCCGCACGTCGCTGCACCCGCTGATCAACGTCGGCACACAGATCGCCAACGTCTACCGGGTGCACTCCGGCTGCGGCCGCAAAGAGGCATGGGCGCGCGCCGTCGAGATGCTGAGCATGGTCGGCATCAACGACCCGGGCCGCCGCGCCAAGGCGTATCCTCACGAACTATCGACCGGCATGACCCAGCGCGTGCTCATCGCCATGGCGCTCAGCTCGACGCCGCGGCTGCTGATCGCGGACGAACCGACATCGGGGCTGGATGTCACAATCCAGACCGCCTTCCTGGACCAGATGTGGAAGGCCGCGCAGGCGACCGGTTCGGCCGTGCTGCTGGTGACGCAGAACCTTGGCATCGTCGCCAATTACTGCGATCGCGTGTTGATCATGAAAGACGGCACGCTGGTGGAGCGCGCGCCCGTCCGCCAATTCTTCCAGGCGCCGGAACACACTTATTCCCGTCGTGTCCTGGCCTTGCAGCGCGAAGAAGGCGGCGCATCGCGGGCGGCACGATCGGGCGAGATCGCCGAGGCCGAACCGCTGATCGAGGTCGCCGGGCTGACCAAGCACTTTCTGCTCCGCAAGGGCGGCAAGGTGCACGCTGCAGACGACGTGAGCTTCAGCCTGCGCCCCGGCGAATGCCTGGGCCTGGTCGGCGAGAGCGGCTCGGGCAAGACGACCACCGGACGTTGCCTGTTGCGATTGGAGGTGCCAACGCACGGCGCGCTGCGCTTCCACGGCACCGATCTTTCGAAGCTGACGGAGTCGGAGTTCCGGGCCTACCGGGCCAAGTTGCAAATCGTATTCCAGGACCCGCTGGACTCGATGAACCCGCGTTGGACGGTTCGCGAGGTGATCGGGGAGATGCTTGCGCTGCACACGAAGCTGAACGCGACCGAGCGCGAGGCCCGCATCAACGAGCTGCTGACTTTGGTTGGCCTGTCACCCTCCGTGATCGGCCTGCGCCCGTCGGAGATGAGTGCCGGGCGCCAGCAGCGCATCGCCATCGCGCGGGTCATCGCGACCGGGCCCGAGTTCATCGTGCTGGACGAGCCGACCTCGGCGCTCACGCCCGAGACCACGGCCGAGATCATCACGCTGCTGATGGACCTGTCGCGCCGGTTAGGGCTGGCCTACCTGTTCATCTCCCATGATCTTACGACGGTGAAATATATCTGCCACCGGATTGCCGTGATGTATCTGGGCCAGATCGTCGAGATCGGCACGAAGGAACAGGTCTTCGGCCACCCGGCGCATCCCTACACCCAGGCGCTGATCGGTGCACATTTGTTCCCGGACCTTTCCACGCGCCGCGTTGATTTCCCGCCGCGACCGATGCTGGAGGGCGAGATCCCAAGCCCGATCAACCTCCCGCCCGGCTGCTATCTCGCCGGACGCTGCCCGCAACGCGTGCCTCGGTGCGACACCATGAAGCAGCTGCTGAGCGAGTTGCCGGACGGCCGCCAAGTGCGATGTTGGCGGGTTGTCGAGGGCGAGCTCGCCACGGTGCCTGCGCTCGAGGCAGTTTCGTAAGCGGCTGACTGATCATGACGTCCGCCATATCCAGCCCCACCTCAGCCAAGGACGGCCTCGTGGCGGCGTTGCGGCAGCACCTCGGCAACGAGCACGTGGACGCCGGGTCGGAAGACGGCCAGGACCTGCACGTATGGCGGGATGCCGTGCCGGCGCTCTGTGTTGCGCGGCCGGCCTCGGCGGCGGAGGTGGCCGATATCGTCCGTTTGGCCACGGGCGCTGGCATATGCATCGTGCCCCGTGGCGCAGGCCTATCCTATACCGCCGGCACCGTGTGCGCGGATCCCCACATCACGCTCGACACCACACGGCTCAATAGCATCAGTGTGCATGCCGACGATTTGTATGTCGTCGCCGGCGCCGGCTGCACTTGGGAGGCGGTTGCGGCGGCATTGCGGCCGCACAATCTGCGCGTGCCGATCGGCGCGCCGATTTCGGGCAGCCACTCCACAGTCGGTGGCGCGATGTCGCAGAACCTGCCGGGCAGTATGGACGCTGTATTGGGGCTTCGAATCGTCTTGGCCGACGGCACCGTTCTGACTACCGGCAGCGCCGCGTTGCAGGGTCGCTCGCCATTTTACCGCAATGCCGGGCCAGACCTGACGGGGTTGTTCCTCGGCGATTGCGGGGCGTTCGGGGTCAAGACGGAGGTTACGCTGCGGCTGACTCCGGAACCGCACACCGCGATGGCGTCGTTCGCGTTCCATGACCCACTCGCCATGGCGTTAGCGATCGGCGACATCCAGCGCACCGACGGCGGTGCTTCCTGCCTGGCGCTCGACCCGAAACGGTCGGCCGATGCGATGCGTAGCCTTGGTCTCGCCGACGCGGCCCGCACCGCGCTCGCCCTGCTGCGACGGGGCCGCTCGCCGCTTGCCGGTGTCAGCACCCTGCTCCGCACCCGGTTGCGCCCTGGCGAGGATTGGGCGCTGCACGTCACGGTCGAGTCCGGCAGTTCCGCCGGCGCCCGGGACCGCCTGGCCGCCTTAACCGGCGTAGCACTGGCGCGCGGCGGCGTGGCAATCGGTGCTGCAGTTCCGGCCGCCCTGCAAGCCCGGCCGTTCTCGATCCGCGGCGCACTGGGGCCAGCGGCCGAGCGCTGGGTGCCGGTGCACGGGCTGGTGCCGCTCAGTGCTGCGGCCCCGACCTTGAAGGCGCTGCTCGACTACGCCGACACGACCGCGGCAGAGCAGCAGGAACACGGCATCAAGCTCGGATGGCTCCTGTCGTCGCGCCCGGGTCACATGCTGTTCGAACCGATGCTGCTCTGGCCAGACGCATTGGGCACACAACACATCCGCCACCTGCCCCAGCGAGTCACCGTCCGCGCGGCCGAGCGCCCCGCGAGACCGGACGCCCGCGCCGCCGTCGACCGAATTCGCGCCGGCCTGGGTGCGGTGCTGGATGCTCATGGCGCGATCCACATGCAAATAGGCCGCTACTACGACCATTCAAAGACCCTGGACGCGGCGGCCGGATCCGCTCTTGCCGCGATCAAGCGCGCGTTCGACCCGGCGCGTGCAATCAACCCAGGGAGTCTTGGCCTGTGATGAGGCTGTCGATCTAGTGCTGGGCCGTACGGTTCCAGTGTCCACAAGTCGGTTGGAGAGGTGAGCCATGGAGATCGAACGCGGATACGTCCGCATCGGGCGACGACACGTGCACTATCGCCGGGCAGGCAGCGGGCCAGCCATCGTCCTGCTGCACGCCTCGCCCGTTTCGTCCGCCATGTTCCTGGAACAGATCGAGGTATTCGCCGAACGATTCACCGCGATTGCCATCGACACGCCGGGCTATGGCCTATCGGACAAGTTGTCCATCGATGAACCCGCCATCTCCGACTACGCCGACGCCATGGTCGGCACACTGGATGCTTTGGGGCTGGACCGCGCGCTGCTGTACGGCCGGCATACCGGCGCATCCATCGCAGTCGAGACGGCGCGGCGCCATCCAGGCCGGGTCGCACGCGTGCTGTGCGATGGCTACCCGATCTTCCCACCCGCCATCCGCCAGCGCTACCTCGACGAATACCTGGTCAAGCTGACGCCAAGTTGGGATGGCAGCCACCTCGCGTTCTGGTGGTTGCGATATCGCGATCAGCACGTGTTCTGGCCGTGGGACATCCAGACCACCGCCACGCGCGCCGACACCGACGTGCCGGATCTCGACTTTCTCAATCGCGGCTTCAATCAGATCATGATCGCCGGTGACGGCTATCGCATCGGTTACGCCGCCGCCTTTCTGCACGACTCGCTGGACGCCCTGGCGGAGTTGACCGTACCGACCTGGCTGACGGTACGGCCCGGCGACTCGCTGTTCAACACCTATGCCGGTTTACCCGATGGGCACGACAAACGCGTGCTGCCGCGTGACACCATCAAGGCGGCCCTGGTCGAACGGGACATGTTCGATACCGCACGGGCCGAGGCATCCACCCCCTCCAATCCGATGCCGCCGCTCTACGCGTCGCTGCAAGACGGCGATAGGATGTTCCTACCGACCCCCGGTGGCTCACTCCACGCCAAAGTTTGCGGCGTCATGGATGGGCGCAACCCGATCGTGTTATTAGCGCCCCAGCCCGGCGGCTTGGCCTCACTTGCCGCGGAGCTCGCCGACATCGCTCCCCACTGGCCCGTGATCGCGATCGAGGCCCCCGGCCAATCGGACTCGCAAACCCCGGATCCCGGGTCGGTCGAGACGGCGGCGGAGTGGATCCTCGCGGCACTCGCCGGGCTGGGCTGCACGCCGCAGTTGCTCGCGGGCATACGCGGCTCGTGCACCATCGCCGTCGAGATCGGCCGGCAGTCGCCGATCCCGATCGCGCTGCTGGACCCGCCCTTGCTCCCGGCCGCAAAGCGTTCGGCTTTCCTGGCGGAATATCCGGTCGACATCGAGCCGCGCCACGATGGCGGGCATGTCCTCGCCACGTGGAGTCTGCTGCGCGACGAGCGGCTCTGGGCACCCTGGTTCGATCGTCGCCGGGCCAGCGCGCTGCCGCGAGTCAGCGGGTTAGGTGCCGAGGAACTGCACGGCCGGGCCGTGGACCTGCTGAAGCAGCCGGAGCACGTGCATTCGCTCATGCAGCAGGTCTGGCGCTATCCGCTGCACGAGCGCGCGGTGTCACTTCCAAACGGTTGGATCATCCGGGGCGAGGCGGACATGTTCACCGCTTTGTCCGAGACGCCACCCGCGCAGTTTCGTGTGATGCAAGCGGCCCCTGGCAGCAGCCCCGCCACCATCATTGCGGCCATCGCTGCCAGCGCCGCGGCCAGCAATCCGCCATGACCACCGTCCCCGGCTACCGGCCCCTTTTGATCTCCACCGGCGTTCGTGGCGCCGCGCTCCGGACGCCCGGCAAAATCGCGCTGACCACGCGTGACCAGGCGATCTCGTATACGGCGCTGGTCGAGCGGTTCAACCGTATCGCACATGTTGCGACGGCCGGGCTGGGGCTGGGGCGGCTGGACCATGTCGCCGTGATGCTGCCCAACGGGATCGACTTCCTGGCGCTCGTCTGCGGCCTGTCCGATGTTGGCATCATCTCCGCGATCGTGAACCCCCAAGCCAGCCCACGCGAAGTCGCCTACATCTGCGGCGACTCGCGGGCGCGCATCCTGTTCGTCCATCCGAGCCTGGAACCGCAAGCCCGCGCCGCCGCCGCGCTGGAGCGGGTCGTCGTGCTGGACTCAGCGTTCGAGGCGATGCTGGACGCGGCCGATCCGGCAGAGCCCGAGATCACCGTCGACGAGACCGATATCTTCTCGATCCTCTACACGTCAGGCACGACGGGCGAGCCTAAGGGTGTGATGCTCGCCCATCGCAGCCGGACCTTCCACATGCTGCTGTCAATCGCCACCAACCAGGGCCGGGCACAGACCCACATGCGCGGTCTGGCGGTGGCACCGTTCGCGAATGGCGCAGGTTTCATCAATGGCCTGGCGCCGATCTGGTTCGGCGGATCGTGCCATATCGTCGAGACATTCGACGCCGAGGCGACGCTACGGGAGATTGCCGAACGCCGGATCACATCGGTCTTCCTGGTACCGACGCATTTCCACGCCATCTTCAATCTGCCCGCCGATGTGCTGTCACGTTGTGATGTGAGTTGCCTCGAGGTCATCGTGGCCGGTGCCGCTGCGCTGCCGCAGGCCACCAAGGAACGTATCGTCGCGCATTTCGGCGAGGGTCGTCTGTTCGAGGGCTATGGCAGCACCGAGGCCGGGGGCATTACCAGTCTTCGGCCGGAGGACCAGTTGCTCAAGCGGCAGTGCGTCGGCCGGCCACTCACCGGGGTCGAGGCGAAGATCGTGAGCGAGGCTGGCATCACGATGCCAACGGGCGAAATCGGCGAGCTGATCTGCCGCAGCCCGCTGATGTTCCAAGGCTATTGGAACCGCGAAGCAGAGACCCGCGAGGTATTGCGCGACGGTTGGTATTACAGTGGCGACCTCGGATACTTCGACGCGGATGGCTACCTGTATATCGTCGACCGCAAGAAGAACATGATCATCTCCGGCGGCCAAAACATCTTCCCGCGCGAGATCGAGGAGGTGCTGTATCAGTACTCCGGAGTCGCCGAGGCCGCAGTCGTCGGCGAACAGGACGCGTATTGGGGCGAGGCGGTCATTGCCTATCTCGTCGCCAGCCCCGGTCACACGCTCGACCCGGTGGCGTTGAAAGCGCATTGCACCGACTACCTGGCTCGCTACAAGATCCCGAAAGCGTTCAACGTGATCAAGGAAATGCCTAAGAACGCCACCGGCAAGATCATGCATCGCGCACTGCGGAAGCGCGCAGTGTACTGATGACACCGCCGGCCAGCGCGAGCACGGCGGCGACGCCGAGGCCGATGCGGGGAGCGTGACTGGCCGATACGACGGTGAACAACAGCGTCATGATCACGGCGCCCGCAGTCTGGCCGACCAGCCTAGCCGTTCCCTGCATCCCCCCAGCCGCACCGCTCCGTTCGCGTGGCGCGGAGAGCAGCATATTGCGGTTGTTCGGTACCTGGAAAAATCCGAAGCCGAGCCCGCCGAGGATGGTGAACACCACGAGCGGGGCCGGGCCATGCAACGGCCACGACGCAGCAAGTGCTAGACCGGCCGCAAGACAGGCGCCTCCGGCCGCGCAGAGCCAGGCCGTCGGAATCCTGTCGGCGAGACGGCCGGACAGCGGACCCGCGACGGCAACCGTCAGCGGCCACGGCGTCATGTACAGGCCGGTCATGAATGCGTTCTGGCCGAGCCCGTGCTGCAGATAGAATGGCAGCGCAACATAACTGGCCATCTGACCGGCGAAGCAGCACACCGAGGCGATCACCGAGATGCGGAACGAGTGACCGCGCAGTAAGTCTAGCGGGATCAGCGGCGCCTGCCACGGCGCCTCGCGCCGGATCAACAGGACGAGGCTCACGACGGCGATCGCGAGCAGTGTTGCACCGAGCAGCGGTCGGTCGGCCATCAAGTCCGCACCCAGCACAAGGAGCGCAAACATCGCGGCATTCAATGCGACGCTGATGAGGTCCAACTTGCGGCCGGTACCGGGTGGCCGCGGCAAGGCGCGACCGGCCAGCAGCACGATCAGCCCGACCGGCAGGTTCACGGCAAACAGCCATGGCCAACTCGAGACCGACAGGATAGCCGCCCCGATCGTCGGCCCGGCGGCGGCCGACAGCGCGACCGCCAGTGCATTCCAGCCAATGGCCCGGCCGAGCAATCGGTGGGGGTAGGTGAAACGGAGCAGTGCGATCGCGAGCGCCATGATGCAAGCGCCACCGAGCCCCTGGACGAACCGGGATGCCACCAGCCAAGGCAACGAGGGTGAGAGCGAACACAGCGTCGACGCCACGGTGAACAGCACGACGCCGCCGATGAACACCCTGCGGTGGCCAAGGCTCTCGCCCAGCGCGGCGCAGGGCAACAGAGCCATGACCAGCGCCAATTGGTAGCCCGTGACGACCCATACGGAGGCTGCCGGCGAGACATGAAGCGTGGTCGCGATCGTTGGCAGCGCCACGTTGGCGATGGCCCCGTCGAGCACCACCAACACCAATGCCGCGTAGATGGCCGCTGCGGCCCGGTTCCGTTGCGGCAGCGGCAACCCCTCGTCCTCCGGCACGGCGCGAAGAGTGTTGGCCTGGGTCACGATGGACATCGCGTCTCCGAACTTTGCTTCGGCGAGCATAGCGCCCCCGATACGCGGCGGAAGGCGCACCCTGTGCAGTCAACACATGCACCGGACGCCAGCCGAGTTTTCCGGTGGGCGAAAGCTGCTAGGCTTCCGCTATGTCCGAGTTGGATCTGAACCTTCTGACCGCGCTGGATGCCCTGCTTGCGCAGGGCAGTGTCGTCGGGGCGGCCCGCGTTCTCGGGCTGAGCGCATCGGCGATGAGCCGCACCCTGACGCGGCTGCGGGCCGCAACCGGCGACCAGCTGTTGGTGCGGGCCGGCCGCGGCTTGGTCCCGACACCCCATGCCACGGCGTTACGGGATCGCGTGCGCGACCTGGCGCAGGACGTGCAAGCCGTATTGCGGCCGGCACCCACCGGGTTGGATCTGGCGGCGTTGGATCGGGTCTTCACCGTGCGCGCCAACGAAGGCTTCGTGGAGGCATTCGCCGCTCGGCTCGTCGTTGCGGCAACCGAGGCGGCGCCCGGCGTGCGGCTACGCTTCGCTCCCAAGCCCGACAAGGACGTGCGGCTATTGCGCGAGGGGATGGTAGACCTGGATATCGGCGTCGTGGGCGAAACGGCGCCCGAGATGCGCATCCAGGCGTTGTTCCACGACCACTTCGTCGGCGTGATGCGGCAGGGTCACCCGCTTGCGGCGGCCGTCGTCACGCCGGAGACCTACGCCGCCTGCGGCCACGTGGTCGCATCGCGCCGCGGACGGGGAAGCGGCCCGGTGGACGAGGCACTGGCCAAGCTTGATCTGACGCGCCGGGTCGTCGTTGTCGTGCCGGGCTTCCCGGCCGCGCTGGCAGTTGCGTGCACGTCCGATCTGGTGGCGCTGGTGCCCAACTCCTTCATCGTCGCGGCGCTCGAGGGAGCCGCCCGCCCAGCCGTGCAGTACTTCCCGCTACCAGTGCGAACAGCGCCGATAACCGTCTCGCAGATGTGGCATCCGCGCATGGACGCCGACCCGGCGCATCGATGGTTGCGCAACGTGGTGGCGTCCGTCTGCCGCGCAAAATCGGCGGAGATGATGCTCCCGCTACACGCGGACCACCGCGATCAGAATGCGAGCAGGTTCTCCTTGAACGTCTTGCCGTCGTAGCTCGATCGTACAAGGCCGCGACGCTTCAGTGCAGGGGCGAGTCCGTCAGCGATTTCCGCGATGGATTTGCGGGTGATGGAACTGGCGATCAAGAAGCCGTCGCCGGCCTCGCCGCCGTGCATCAACTCGCCCATCTTCGCCGCCACCGTATCCGCCGATCCGACCAGGTCGACAGTGCGCGACGTCCGGTGCGTCGCCATCTCGCGCAGGGTCTTGCCGGACCGCATGTAGTCGCCGAACGCACTCTGGTGGCCGTTCACGCGCGACTCGATGTCGTCGGGTAGCGGCTGGTCCGGATCAAACTGCGCCATGTCGATGCCCGAGAAATAGGACAGGCGGCCGAGATGGCCTTCGAGGTTGTTCTGGTCGCTCAACTTCTCGAGCCGGTCCTGCTCCTCAGCCTCGGCGTCGGTCTCCGCCAGAACGGGGTTGACCAAATAGAGCACCTTGCAATCGGTCGGCTTGCGGCCGGCCTCGATCATCCGGCGCGAGATGTCGGTGCGGTATGCCTTCATCTCCTCGTGGCCACGCGTCGCCGCGATGATGGTGTCGGCGTGGCGCGCGCCGAACGCCTTTCCCGCCGGCGACCCGCCCGCCTGGCAGATCACCGGGCGGCGCTGCGGCCCCGGTTGCGTGTTCAGCGGGCCACGTGACTTGTAGTACGTGCCCTCGAAGTCGATCCGATGGACCTTGGTGTGGTCGGCGTAGATCTTGCGCTCGGCGTCGGCGACGACCGCATCCGGCTCCCACGATGCCCAGAGCGCATCCACTACCTGCATCCACTCGTGTGCCATGTCGTAGCGCTTGTCGTGCTCGATATGCTTCTCGAGCCCGTAATTCTGCGCCGAGCGGTGGCTGCTCGCCGTGACCAGATTCAGCCCCACCCGGCCCTTGGTCAGGTGATCGAGCGTGGCGCCGAGGCGGGCCGCGGTGAACGGGGGGTAGAACGGCGTCGCCATGGTGGCGATCAACCCGATATGCTTGGTGAAGTAGGCGAGCAACGGCAGCAGCGGAAACGGGTCGTTCTTAGGTGCACCCTCAGCGTTCGCCAGCGCGTGCTCCATCGTCCCCCGATACGTGTCGGTCACCATGAGGGAGTCCTCGAACATCATGTAGTCGAACCCGGCGCGCTCGAGCGACTGCGCCATTTCGATGTAGATCTCCGGGTTCATCCACTCATCGGCAATGTCACCGGCCCATTTGCTGCCCCAGCCTTGGACGCCGAAGCCCTTACCCATGAACCAGCCCATGTGAAACATCGATCACTCTTCCGCCGTTTCGTAACGGAGGTCGTGCGAGTTCCGGTGCCAAATTGTCAAGGCTATTTGCTGCGACGCACCAAGGCCGTCAGGCGGCGGACTCGGTGATGGTGCCGCGGCACTCGCCGAACCCGATCGGTGCGAAGCCGTCACGGCGGGCGTGCGCCTGGAAGATCACGGTGTCGCCGTCCTCCAGAAAGGCGCGTTGCTCGCCGCCGGGTAGCTCCAGCGTTTGCGTGCCGCCCGCTGTGATTTCCAGCAGACTGCCATAGCCGCTCGGGTCGGGCGTGGAGATGGTGCCGGTCCCGAACAAATCGCCCGGGCGTAGATTGCAGCCGCCACTGCTGTGGTGCGTGACCATCTGCGCCGCGGTCCAATACATATGCCGCAGATTGCTGAGCGACACGCGATGCGGTGCCTGTCCCGTGCGGTGCATCGATGCCGTCAGGAGGAACACCTCGAGGTCGATGTCGAAGGCGCCATGGCCGGCATCCTGCGGGTCGGACAGATACGGTAGCGGCGCCGGGTCACCGTCGGGGCGGGCGGGTTGCGCGATCCGAAATGGTGCCAAGGCTTCCGCCATCACCACCCAGGGAGAGATCGTGGTGACGAAATTCTTGGCGAGGAACGGCCCGAGCGGCTGGTATTCCCAGGCCTGGATATCGCGCGCCGACCAGTCGTTCAACAGGCAGAAACCGGCGGCATGGTGCGCAGCATCCGCGATGGCGATCGGCCGTCCCGTCTCGTTCCCCGGCCCGATCCAGATGCCGCACTCCAGCTCGTAATCCAGCCGACGGCACGGGCCGAAGCTCGGCTCTGGCTGCGACGGCGGCTTGGTCTGTCCACTCGGGCGGCGCACGGGGCTGCCGGACACCACGAGCGACGAGGCACGGCCGTGATAGCCGATGGGGACGTATTTGTAGTTTGGCAGCAGCGGATTGTCGGGGCGGAACTGACGGCCGACATTCATCGCGTGGTGAATGCCGGCATAGAAGTCGGTGTAGTCGCCCACCACCGCCGGCATGTGCATCGTGCAATCGGCGGCTGGATACAGCAGGCCGGCGCGGTCGGGCACGACGGCCCCCTCGGCGAGCAGCGCGCTGATCTCGGCCCGCAACGCGCCCCGCTCCGCAGCTGGCAGCGCGAAGAACGCGTTGAGCACGGGCCCCGCTGCCGCACGCGCTGCCTCGCCCAGCAACTTGCGATGGACCGCCGCTTCCAAATCCAGGATCTGGTCGCCGATTGCCACGCCGCCGCGCGGGGCGCCGTCCGGGGGCGAGAAGATGCCGAGCGGCAGGTTCTGGATCGGGAATTCGGCGTGGCCGTTCGCGGACTCGACCCAGCTCCGCCGCGCCGGGTCGTGCGTCGCGTCCACGTGCGGGATCATGGCCGGGTCGGATCGAAGTGCTTGCGAAGACTGTGGCCGTACGCCGCGTAATCGGATTGGAACTGGGCGATGCCAGCGGCGAAGGCGGTGACGCGCTGGGGGAAGCGGGTTTCGAACATGAAGGCCATGGTGCCCTCCAGCTTGTGCGGCTGCAATTCGGCGTTGCTCGCCTTTTCGAACGCATTGGTGTCTGGCCCATGCGGCAGCATGCAGTTGTGCAACGAAATTCCGCCCGGCACGAAGCCACCGCCGGTCTTGGCGTCATACTGGCCGTAGATCAGGCCCATGAACTCGCTCATGACGTTCATGTGGTACCACGGCGGGCGGAACGTTCCCTCCGCCACAAGCCAGCGGTCGGAGAATAGTACGAAATCGATGTTGGCTGTGCCCGGCGTTTCACTCGGCGAGGTCATCACCGTGAAGATCGACGGGTCCGCATGGTCGAACAGCATCGGCCCGACGGGCGAGTATTTCCGCAGGTCGTACTTGTAGGGCGCGTAGTTGCCGTGCCAAGCGACGACGTCCAGCGGCGACTGCGCGATGTCGGCGGACCACAGCGTGCCGCCCCATTTCACACTCATCACACCCGGCACCTCCCGGTCTTCATACGCCGCGACCGGGGTGAGGAAGTCGCGCGGATTGGCCATGCAGTTGGCGCCGATTGGGCCGCGCTCCGGCAGGCTGAACGCGCCGCCGTAGTTCTCGCACACATAGCCGCGCGCGGCGGCGCCGTGCAGTTCCACACGGATCTTGACGCCGCGCGGGATCACCACCGCCTCACCCGGCGCAGCGTCGATCACGCCGAACTCGGTGCAGAAGCGCAGCCCACCCTCCTGCGGCACCACCAACATCTCGCCGTCCGCATTGTAGAAATACTCGTCCACCATCGAGCGGGTGGCCAAGTAGACATGCGCGCCCATCCCCGCCTGCGACCCGGCGTCGCCCGCGGTGGTGATGGTGTGCATGCCCTCGATGAACGACATCGGCGTGGCGGGAAACGGCAGCGGGTCCCAGCGCATCGGGGCGATCGGCAGCTCGATTTCGGCCGCCGGCGCCGTCCGCCACAACCGGGCGTCGGCCTTGCGGAACCGGCCCCAGTGGGCGACCGTCGGGCGGATGCGATACAGCCACGACCGCTCGTTGGTGGTGCGCGGCGCGGTGAACGGGGAGCCGGAGAGCTGCTCGGCATACAGGCCATAGGGGCATTTCTGCGGCGAGTTGCGCCCAATCGGTAGCGCGCCCGGCAGCGCCTCCGTTTCGAACCCGTTGCCGAAGCCGGAGATATAGCCAGGGTGGAGCGGACGGTCCGAGGCGATCGGGAAGGGGAACGGCGCGGGATGATCCATGGGGCATCCTCCTTTGGCTTGGTTCGTTTCAGTTGAAACCAGCATATCCACATGCGCAAGGTGGCCGGGCGATCGCCACGAGGAGCGATCTCAGTACTTCAGGAACGGCAGCCCCTTCTGGAACGACCCGCGGGACGGCAGGTCGAGCGTGCTCCAGCCACCGCCCAGCGCCTGCACTAGGGTGACGCTCGCGACTAGGCGCTGCTCCTGCACCAGTAACGCCGACTCCTGGTTGCCGAGCAGCGTGGTCTGCTGGGTGACGACGGAGGTGTAGGCGGCAGTGCCCGCCAAATACGTGTTCAGCACCACGTTCACGGCACGCTGCGACGACGCGACCGCCGTCTTCGCCGCGGCTTCCTGTTGCTCCAGGATGCGGAGCGCCGCCAATTCGTCCTCCACCTGCTGGAACGCCGTCAGCACGGTCTGCCGGTACGATGCCACGCTCGCGTCATAGGAGGCCCGGGCGGCGGCGACTTCGGAGTTGCGCAAGCCGCCCTCAAACAGGGTCTCGGTCGCCGATGCGCCCAGCGACCACACGCGGTTCGCCGCCTGGATCAGCGAGCCGAGCGGATTGCCGGAATAGCCATACAGCGTCGACAGCGAGATGTCGGGGTAGAACGCCGCCACCTGCACGCCGATGATCGCGTTTTGCTCGGCCATCGTGCGCTCCGCCGCCGAGATGTCGGGGCGGCGCTGCAGCAGGGTCGACGGCAGCACGCCGGGTGGCACGGGTACGTCGTCGGTCAGCGCACCCACGGGGATCTCGAGCTCGGCCGGGGCCACCCCCGTCAACACGGCAATCGCGTGCTCGTACTGCGCCCGCAGCACGCCGACATTCACCAGGGTCGCGTTCGCCGTGTCCAATTGCGCCTGCGCTTCGGCGAGCGCGGAGGAGTCGGTGGTGCCCGCGTTATACTGGTTGCGGGTGATGCGGACGGTGGCGGCGTAGGCCTTCACCGTGTCCTGCAGCAGCTTCTGCAGCGCGTCCTGGTAGCGCAGCTCGAAGTAGTCGGTGGCCAGCGTCGCCTGCGCGGACAGCGTGGCGTTCACCAGGTCGGCGGCACTGACCTGGGCGGCGGCGACGTCACTCTCGACCTGGCGGCGGATGCGGCCCCAAACGTCCAAATCCCAGTCGAACGTGCCTTCCAGCGAATAGAGGGTCGTCGCCCGGGTGCTCCCCGTCGAGGTCGTGATAGTCCCGCTGCTCGTCGTTCCGGTGGTGGCGCCGGTGCTGGTCAACGTGCTGGACGTGGTACCCCCCAGCGCAGTGCCCGTGGTGCCGCCGAGCCCCGTCGTGCTGGTACCGGTGGACGCCGAGCCGCCGCGGTACGACCGGGTGACGCTGGCCGTGCCGTTGGCGGTTGGGAACAGCGCCGAGCGTGCCACGTCCACCGTCGCCTGCGCCTCGCGCAGCTGGGCCTCGTACTGCTTCACGTTCTGGTTCGAGACGGCGACCTTATCCTCGAGCTGGTTCAGCAAGGGATCGTGGTAGATGGTCCACCACTGACCCTTCGCCGCCGTATCGAGTGGTTGCGCCACCGTCCAGCCCGGCGGTGCTTCCTTGAACGGCACGGCCGTCCCAACCGCGGCCGGCCGCTTGTAGTTGGGCCCGACCATGCAGCCCGCCAAGGCGAGCGCGGTGAACCCCAATAGGAAAGCCCTCATTCGGCTGGGCTTGGCAGAGGTGCGATACTGCCCCGGCGTAAGCGGAGGCGGTCGAGCAGCATGTAGACGGAGGGCGTGGTGTACAGGGTCAAGAATTGGCTCACGATAAGGCCGCCGACGATGGAGATGCCGAGCGGGCGGCGCAGCTCGGCTCCATCACCAAAGGCGAAAGCTAAGGGCAGTGCGCCGAGCAGGGCCGCGGCGGTCGTCATGGTGATCGGACGCAGCCGCATCAGGCAGGCTTGGAAGATGGCCTCGCGACTGGTGGCACCTTCGTTGCGCTCGGCATGCAGCGCGAAGTCGATCATCAGGATGGCGTTCTTCTTGACGATGCCGATCAACAGGATGACGCCGATGACCGCGATCAGGGAGAACTCGGTGTTGCACAGCAGCAGCGCCAGCACCGCACCGATCCCGGCCGATGGAAGGGTCGACAGGATGGTGATCGGGTGGATGAAGCTCTCATACAAGATGCCGAGCACGATGTAGACGGCCAGCAGCGCCGCGGCGATCAGGACGCCCTCGCTGTTCAGCGATTGCTGGAACACCTGCGCCGTGCCAGCGAAGCCACCGACCAAATCGGCCGGCATGCGCAAGTCGGTCACCGCCTTGTCGATCGCGGCCTGGGCGTCGGATAGCGAGCGGCCCGGAGCCAGATTGAACGAGATCGTGGCCGCGACGAACTGGCTCTGATGGTTCACCGACAAGGCCGTCTGCCCCCGACTGAAATGGGCGACGGCGGACAGCGGCACCATCGTCTCCGCCCCCGTGCTGACGGCCGCCCCGGATGAGGCGACGCTGCTGCCGCTGGACGCCAGCGCGTTCTGGGCCGCGTTGCGCTGCGAGTTGTTGATGCCGTTGGCCGAACTGGCGGTGGACGTGCTGGTGGCCCCCGTGACAGTGCCGGACGGCGCGTTCGTGGTAGCCGTGCCGGTTGCGGCGCCGCCCGAGGTACTGACCCAGATCTGGTTCAGGATGTCCGGGTTCTGCCAATATTGCGGGGCCACCTCCATCACCACGTGGTACTGGTTCAGTGCGTTGTAGATGGTCGAGACGGACCGCTGGCCGAACGCATCATACAGCGTGGCGTCCACCTGCTGCGCCGTGATGCCGAGGCGCGACGCGGTGGGGCGATCGATGGTGACCTCCGTCTCCAACCCGGCTTGCTGCTGGTCGGAGTTCACGTCCGTCAGCGCCGGGTCCTTCTGCAGGGCGTCGAGCAGTTTGGGTGCCCACTCGAAGACCTCGGCCGTGTTGTCGCCCTGGAGCGTGTACTGGTAGGCGGCGTTGCTCTGGCGGCCGCCGACACGGATGTCCTGCGCCGGTACCAGGATCAGGCGGCCACCCGGCACGCGCGACAGTTCGCGACGCAACCGTGTCATGATCACATCTAGGCTGGCACGCTGGCTCTTGGGCTTCAGCAGCACGTAGACGTTACCGGTATTGGTCTGCGACGACGCGCCGCCACCGCCGGCCCCAGTGGAGCCGACGACGTTGGACACCGCCGGGTCGTGCTGGACGATCGACATCATCTGGGTGAGCTTCTGGCTCATGGACTGGAACGAGACGCTCTGGTCGGCCTGCAGGCTGCCGATCATTCGCCCGGTGTCCTCGATCGGGAAGAAGCCCTTGGGGATCACCGACAGCAACACGACGTTGAGCGCCACGATGGCGGCGAGGACGGTCAGCACGAGCCAATTGTGGTCCAGCGTCCAGGCGAGTGTGCGGCCGTAGAAATCCTGCGCGCGCTGGCCGAAGCTGCGGCGCTTGCGGAGGAACTCGGCGGGTTTCGGCTTGGGCTTCAGGAACAGCGCGCACAACATCGGCGTGGTGGTCAGCGAGATCACCAACGAGACCAGGATCGCCATCGACAAGGTGACGGCGAACTCCCGGAACAGGCGGCCGACGATACCGCCCATCAGCAGGATCGGTAGGAACACCGCGATCAGCGAGAGCGTGATCGAGACGATGGTGAACCCCACCTCCTGCGCACCTTTGAGCGCCGCCTGCATGCGCGGCATGCCGTCTTCCATGTGGCGGGAGATGTTCTCCAGCACGACGATGGCGTCGTCGACCACGAAGCCGGTGGAGATGGTCAGTGCCATCAGCGACAGGTTGTCCAGGCTGTAGCCGAACAGGTACATCGCGCCGAACGTGCCGATGACTGAAACAGGCACCGCGACCAGCGGGATGAGCGTCGCGCGGAAGTTGCGCAGGAACACGAACACCACCATCGTCACGAGCAGGACGGAGAGCAGCAGCGTCGTCTCGGTATCGGCCAGCGAAGCGCGGATGCTGATCGAGCTGTCGGAGGCGAATTGGATGTCGATGTCGTGCGGCAGGGCGGCCTGCAGCTTCGGCACTGCGCCCTTGATGGCGTTGACGGTTTGGATGACGTTGGCGCCGGGCTGCTTGAACACGATCACCAGCACCGCCGGCTTGCCGTTGGCCAAGCCTAAGTTGCGCAGATCCTGCACGCTGTCCTCGACGGTGGCTACGTCGGTCAGGTGGACGGCGGCGCCATTGCGGTACGCGATAACGAGCGGCTTGTAATCGGCCGCATGGCTTGCTTGGTCGTTGCTGTAAAGCTGCAGGCGCTGGGTGCCGATATCGAGCGTGCCTTTGGGGCTGTTCGCGTTGGCGGCGGCCAGGGCGGCGCGCACGTCTTCCAGCCCGATGCCGTATTTGAACAAGGGTTGCGGGTTCAGTTCCACCCGCACGGCGGGCAGCGCGGCGCCGCTGATGATCACCTGGCCCACACCGCTGAGCTGCGACAGCTGCTGCGCCAGCACGGTGCTGGCGGCATCGTAGATCTGGCCGCGCGTCAGGGTGTTGGAGGTCAGCGACACGATCAGCACCGGAGCGTCGGCCGGGTTCACCTTGCGGTAGATGGGGTTGGACAGCAGGTTGGTCGGCAAGTCCGCCCGCGCCGCGTTGATCGCCGCCTCCACGTCGCGCGCGGCGCCGTTGATATCGCGGTCCAGGCCGAACTGCATGTTGATGCGCGCTTGGCCGACCTGGCTCTGCGACGTCATCTCGGTCACGTCGGCGATCTGGCCGAGATGGCGTTCGAGCGGGCTGGCGAGGCTGGTAGCCACCGTCTCCGGGTCGGCGCCGGGTAGCTGCGCCTGGATCGAGATGGTCGGGAAATCGACCTCCGGCAGGGACGCAACCGGCAGTTGGAAGAACGCGATCGCGCCGGCCGCCAGGATCGCCAGCGTCAGCAGCGTGGTGGCGATCGGGCGGGTGACGAAGGGGGCGGAGATGTTCATCGGGGATAACCGCCCGTCATGCCAGGGCTTGACCCTGGTATCCGCGGCGTTGGGCTGGTGACATCAAACGAGCGCTTGGCACCACCGCATGCAAGACGGCAAGACCAGTGTCTACGGACCGCCGTGGATACCAGGGTCGAGCCCTGGCATGACGGTACTATCGTCGTCATTCGGCGGGCGCGGCATCGCCCGCGCTGGTGTTGGGTTCGCGGCCGGTCAGCGTAATCGCCAGCCGGTCGAAGGCGAGATAGATGACCGGCGTCGTGAACAGCGTCAGCACCTGGCTGACCAGCAGCCCACCCACGATCGCGATCCCCAACGGCTGGCGCAGTTCCGAGCCCGAGCCGCTGCCCAGCATGAGTGGCAAGGCGCCGAGCAGCGCCGCCATCGTCGTCATCAGGATCGGACGGAAGCGCAACAGGCAGGCCTGGTAGATTGCCTCGCGCGGCGGCTTGCCCTCGCCACGCTCCGCCTGCAGCGCGAAGTCGATCATCATGATCGCGTTCTTCTTCACGATGCCGATCAGCAGGATAATGCCGATGATCCCGATGATATCGAGATCATGCCCAGTCACGTCCAGCGCGATCAGGGCGCCCACGCCGGCGGACGGCAGGGTGGAGAGGATCGTCAGCGGATGGATGAAGCTCTCGTACAAGACACCGAGCACGACATACACCGCGACCAACGCCGCTACGATCAGCAGCAACTCATTAGACAGCGAGGCTTGGAAGGCCGACAGCGAGCCCTGGTAGGCGGTGGTAAAACTGTCCGGCAGGTCGATCGCTTTCTCGGCGGCTCCGATCTGCGCCACGGCCGCATCCAGCGACGACCCGGCGGCGAGATTGAACGAAATCGACACCGTCGGAAATTGGCCGAGATGCTCGATCTGCAACGGGCTGCTGCGGGTGGACAGATGCACCATGGCGGATAGCGGCACCTGCCCGGTGGTCGCGGTGGCGGACGGCAGATAGATGCCGTTGAACGCCTGCTGAATGGTTTTGCTGTCCGTCAAATCCGCCTGCAGGATCACGCGGTACTGGTTGGATTGGGTATAGAGCGTCGACACGATCCGCTGGCCGAATGCGTCATATAGCGCGTTGTCGATCGTGGCCGGGGTGATGCCGAAGCGGGAGGCGGTCGCCCGGTCCACGGTGATGTCCAGCGCCTTGCCGTTCATGCTCATATCGCTGGTGACCGCCTGGAAGGCCGCCGCCTGCGAAAGCTGCTCCACCAGTTTCGGCACGTAGGTCGTGAACAGAGAGCTGTCCGGATTCTCCAGGAAGAAATGGTATTGCGCGCGGCTGACCGTGGAATCGACCGTCAGATCCTGCACCGGCTGCATGGACAAAGTGATGCCGGGGACCTTCGCGATCTCGCCTTGCAGCCGCGCGATCACCCCGGTCACGCTGAGGTCGCGGGAGTCCTTCGGCTTGAGGTTGATCTGGAAGCGGCCGGCATTCAGCGTCGTGTTGGTGCCGTCTACGCCGATGAACGATGACAGGCTCTCCACCGCATCGTCCTGCAGGATCACGTCGGCCAACGCCTGCTGGCGCGAGACCATGGCGGCGAACGAGGTGTCCTGCGGCGCTTCGGAAATGCCTTGGATGGCGCTGGTGTCCTGCACCGGGAAGAAGCCCTTGGGGATGACGATGTACATCACCACCGTCATCGCGAGGGTCAGCACCGCCACCAGCAGCGTCAGCGCCTGGCGGTCCAATACCCAGTTCAAGCCACGGCCATAGCCGGCCACGATCCGGTCGAACCCGCGCTCGAAGGCGAGGTCGAAGCGGTTGCGCTTGGACTCCGGGCGATGCTTCACCAACAGCGCGCACAGCATCGGCACCAAGGTCAGCGACACGACGGCCGACAGGATGATCGTGACCGACAGGGTGACGGCGAACTCGTTGAACAGCCGCCCGACCACGTCGCCCATGAACAGCA
Source organism: uncultured Acetobacteraceae bacterium (assembly GCA_964242215.1). Classification (GTDB taxonomy): domain Bacteria; phylum Pseudomonadota; class Alphaproteobacteria; order Acetobacterales; family Acetobacteraceae; genus LMUY01. Next base: position 75,709 of record CAXTCJ010000005.1, read on the forward strand.
GCGGGATCAGCACCGCGATCAGCGACACCGTCAGCGAGATGATGGTGAACCCGATCTCCTCGGATCCCCGCAGCGCGGCCTCGAGCGGGGCCTCGCCGTCTTCCACGTGGCGGGCGATGTTCTCGATCATGACGATGGCGTCGTCGACGACGAAGCCGGTCGAGATCGTCAGCGCCATCAGCGACAAGTTGTCCAGACTGAACCCGAGCAGGTACATCGCCGCCATCGTGCCTACCAGCGACAGCGGCACCGACAGCGAGGGGATCAACGTCGCCGGCAGGTTGCGCAAGAATAGAAAGATCACCAGCACGACCAGGGCCACGGCCAGCCCCAACTCGAATTCCACGTCGCTGACGGAAGCGCGGATGGTGGTGGTGCGGTCGCTGAGCACGGCGATGTCGACGGCGGCCGGCATGGTCGATTGCAGCTTGGGCAGCAAGGCGCGGATGCCGTTCACCACCGCGATCACGTTGGAGCCGGGCTGGCGCTGCACGTTCAGGATCACGGCCGGGGTTTTGTTAGCCCAGGCGGCGAGTTGGTTGTTCTCCGAACTATCGATGACGGTCGCGATGTCGCCAAGGGTCACGGCGCGGCCGTTCTTGTAGGCGATGATCAGGCCGCGATACTGGTCGGCGCTGGTCAACTGGTCGTTGTCGTTGATGGTGGTGCTCTGCGCCGCACCGTCGAAGCTGCCCTTCGGCGTGTCGGTGTTCTGCGTGCCGATGATGGTGCGCACGTCGTCGATCGCCAGCCCATAGGCAGACAGCGCGCGCGGGTTCACCACGATGCGCACCGCCGGCCGGTTGCCGCCGCTGATCGACACCAGGCCCACGCCGGGTTGCTGGCTGATCTTCTGCGCCAGCCTTACGTCGGCAAGGTCCTCGATCTGGGTCAGCGGCATCGTCTTGCTGGTCAGCGCCAGGGTCAGGATGGGCGTGTCCGCCGGGTTGACCTTGTTGTAGATCGGCGGCGCCGGCAGGTCGGACGGCAACAGGCTGGTCGCCGCGTTGATCGCCGCCTGCACCTCCTGCTCCGCCACGTCCAGGCTGAGGCTGAGGGTGAATTGCAGCGTGATGACCGAGGCACCGCCGGACGAGATGCTGGACATCTGGCCGAGCCCCGGCATCTCGCCGAACTGGCGTTCCAGCGGCGCGGTGACCGCGGTCGTCATCACCTCGGGGCTGGCGCCGGGATAGAAAGTCTGCACCTGGATCGTCGGGTAATCCACCTCCGGCAGGGCCGAGATCGGCAGGAAGGAATAGCCGATGATCCCGACCAGCAGGATCGCCGCCATCAGCAGCGTGGTGCCGACCGGGCGGAGGATGAAGATCCGGGAGGGACTCATTAGCCGCCGTTCGCGGCCGGCGCTGCGGGCTGGCTACGGTTGCGGTTGCGGGCCGGTGCGGCCGCGGCAGGTTGACCCGGCGGTGGCGCGATGCTGATCCGGGCGCCGTCCTTCAGCCGGTCCAGCCCGTCGGTCACGACCTTGTCGCCGGCCTTCAAGCCGTCGGTGATCTGCACCAGGCCGCCATCGGTCACGCCGGTCTTCACGACCTGGATGCCCACGGTATTGTCCGGCTTCACGAGATAGACGAAGTCGCCGGGCGCGCCGTGTTGCACCGCCGCCTGGGGCGCCTCGACCGCACCCTTGATCGTGCGCACGAGCAGCCGAGCGTTCACGAATTGCTGGGGGAACAGCGCGTTGTCCGTGTTCGGGAACATCGCGCGCAGCTTGACCGTGCCCGTCGTGCTGTCGATCTGGTTGTCGGTCGTGGCGAGCGTGCCGGTGGCGATCAGCTTGGTGTTGGTGCGGTCGTACGCCGTGACGGCCAGCGGTCCGGCAGCCGCCTGCGACTGGATCTCGTCCACATTGTCTTCGGGCAGATAGAACAGCACCGACATCGGCTGCAGCTGCGTGATCACGAACAGCCCGGTGGTGTCGCTGGTCTGCACGTAGTTGCCGACGTCCACCAACCGGATACCGATGCGGCCATCCACCGGCGAGGTGATGTGGCAATACAGCAGGTTGAGCTTGGCGTTATCGACCGTGCCCTGGTCGGTCAGCACCGTGCCCTCGTACTGCTTGATGAGGTACACCTCGTCCTCGACCTGCTGGCGCGAGATGCTGTCCTGCTTGCTCAGCGTCTGGTAGCGCGCATTGTCGGCCCTTGCCTGGGCCAGCAGCCCTTGGTCGTGCGCCAGCGTGCCTTGGGCCTGTTCCAACGCCGCCTCGTAGGGGCGCGGATCGATCTGCGCCAGGAAGTCGCCCTTGTGCACCAACTGCCCTTCGGTGAAGGCGAGTTGCTGCAGCTTGCCGTTGATCTGCGTCTTCACGGTGACGGTGGCCAGCGGTGTCACGGCGCCCAGCCCGGTCAGCACCACGCTTAGATCGCCCGTTGCGATCGTCGCCACCCCCACCGATTGCGGCGCCCCGCCCGCCCGGTTCGCGCTCACCGGCTGGTTGTGCTTGTCCAGCAGCCGCCAGCCGACATAGGCCGTGCCACCCAGCACGAACAGGCCGATTAGCGGCGTCAGCCAACGGCGGCGACGCTTCGCCGCTGGTGGGACGGTCTGGCGCGGCGGCTGCGTCCGCTCGGATGGCGGCCGGACTTCAAGCGTCTCATCCATACTGGGTTAGCTCTCCGGATCATTCGCGTGCGGCATGCACCTGTTGCTACGCAGCAGGATCGTCAAACCCCCCGGTGGAGCAAATCCCGCTTTCGAGATCGTTTATAACGTTCGCTTACAATCAGCCGGCACATACGGCTACATCGTAGCCTTCTGTTGCCGTCTAGACTAGCGGTCACTTCTCGGCGAGGGCGGGTTCCATCGCGTCGTAGAAATCGTGGCCCTTGTCGTCGATCACGATGAAGGCTGGGAAGTCCTCCACCTCGATCCGCCAAACCGCTTCCATGCCGAGTTCTGGGTATTCCAAAACCTCGACCTTGCGAATGCAGTCCTGGGCCAGACGCGCCGCCGCTCCGCCGACGCTGCCCAGATAGAACCCGCCATGTGCCCGGCAGGCATCGCGCACCGCGCGCGATCGGTTGCCCTTCGCCAGCATCACCATGCTGCCGCCTGCCGCCTGGAACTGCTCGACATAGCTGTCCATCCGGCCGGCGGTGGTCGGGCCGAACGACCCGGTGGCATACCCCTCGGGGGTTTTTGCCGGGCCGGCGTAGTAGACTGGGTGATCCTTGATGTAGTCCGGCAACGCCTCGCCCTTCGCCAGCCGCTCGGCAAGCTTGGCGTGGGCGATGTCGCGCGCCACCACCACGGTGCCGGTCAGTGCCAAGCGAGTGGCGACCGGATGCCGGGACAGCTCGCGCCGGATCTCGATCATCGGGCGATTGAGATCGAGCTTGACCACTTCGGCCCCGAGAACAGCGTCGGTGGTCTCGGGCAGGAAGCGCGCCGGGTCGGTTTCCAGCTGCTCCAGAAACACGCCATCCGGAGTGATCTTGGCCAGGATCTGCCGGTCCGCGCTGCAGGACACGCCGATGCCGATCGGCAGGCTGGCGCCGTGGCGCGGCAGGCGGATCACGCGCACGTCGTGGCAGAAATACTTGCCGCCGAACTGCGCGCCGATGCCGATGCGCCGGGTCATCTTCAGGACCTGCCGCTCCATCTCCAGATCGCGAATGGCGTGGCCGGCGCGGCTGCCCTCGGTCGGCAGCGTGTCCAGCCAGCGGGTGGAGGCGAGCTTCACCGTCTTCAGCGTCAGTTCGGCCGACGTGCCGCCGATCACGATGGCCAAGTGGTACGGCGGGCAGGCGCTGGTGCCGAGCGTGCGGATCAGCGTCTCCAGATACGGCAGCATCTTCTCCGGCCGCAGCAGCGCCGGCGTGCCCTGGTGCAGGAACGTCTTGTTAGCACTGCCACCGCCCTTGGCCACGAACTGCAGGTGGAACTCGTCTGCCCCCCCTTCGCCAGGGGCAGCCATGATGTCGAACTGGACGGGCAGGTTGTTGCCGGTGTTCACCTCGGCGAACATGCCCAGCGGCGCCATCTGGCTGTAGCGCAGATTGGTCTCGGTGTAGGTGCGGTGCACGCCGTAGGAGAACGCCGCCTCCTCGTCGCCCGCCACCCAGACGCGCTGGCCCTTCTTGCCGAACACCAGCGCGGTGCCGGTGTCCTGGCACATCGGCAGCACGCCGCCAGCCGCGATCGCCGCGTTCTTCAGCAGGTCGAGTGCCACGAAGCGGTCGTTCGCGCTGGCCTCGGGGTCGTCCAGGATCGCGCGCAACTGGGCCAAGTGGCCGGGGCGCAGCAGATGCGACGTATCGTGGAAGGCCTGGAACGCGAGCTCGGTCAGTGCCTCCGGCTGGATCCGCAGCACCGTCTGCCCATCGCAGATCGAGGTGGACACGCCCGCGACGTCCAGCTTGCGCCATGGGGTATTCCGCGGGCCGATTGGGAACATCGGCGCGTACAGGAACCCGGGCACACCACTCGTCCCCTGGGGCGGCAAGCTGTCCATCGTTTAGTCCTTGCGTTTGCGGAAGGCGTCCAGACTGACCACTTGCGGCTCCTCCGTGGGAGGCGCTGGGACCTCGTTCACCGGCTCTTCCTCCTCCTCCAGTTCCTCGGTGTTCGCCACGTCCACCGGGGCGGCACGGAAGCGCAGGCCGAACTGGGCGTGCGGGTCGGCGAAGGCGGTCAGTGCCGCGAACGGGATCACCAGCGTGCTGGACACGCCGCCGAACGACAGCCCGACGCTGAACGACCCGCCGGGCTCGTTGACCTTCAGGTCCCAGAACTGGTGCTGCAGGACGATCGTCATCTCCTCCGGATACTGCGCGAGCAGCCGGGCCGGGATGATCACCCCGGGCGCGTCGGTGCGGAAGCTGACGTAAAAATGGTGCTCGCCGGGCATGCCTTCGACCGAGGCGAACTGCAGGGCGCGCACGGCAACGCCACGCATCGCCTCCTGCGCCCAAAGTTCGTACGGCAGCAGGCTATCGGGCCGGGGTGCGGGTGTGTCGTCGTCTTCCATGGGCATCGCTCGATGAATTAGGGTGTGATAGCGCGGGAGTGAGGTCCACCGCAAAGCCGGGAGGGGGCAAAGTCCGGCGGGAAAAGTCCGGGGGGCATAAAGCCGGTTTCGAGTCTGGCCATCGCCAGACACCACACCATGCTATTGTGGCAGCGTCACGGCAGGGAGACTACTTATGTACATCGCAATGAACCGTTTCAAAGTCACCCCCGGGTCCGAGCAGGCGTTCGAGCAAGTTTGGACCGGACGGGATAGCCACCTGCGAGGCCTGCCAGGCTTCGTCGAGTTCCACCTCCTGAAGGGGCCGGACAAGGGCGACCATACGCTCTACTCGTCCCACACCATCTGGTCCGACCATGGCGCTTTTGAGGCATGGACCCGGTCCGAGGCGTTCCGCGCCGCCCATGCCAACGCCGGCGACAACCGGGCCATGTACCTGGGGCACCCGGAGTTCGAGGGTTTCAGCGTGGTGCAGACGATAAAATGAGCGGACCGGTCATCAGCGAGGAGCGCCCCACCGCACAGCAGCAGGACGCCGCGTTCTACAATGCCGCCCGCGAGGGCAATGCCGACATGCTGGCCGCCTTTCTGGACGCCGGGGCAGACCCCAATCGGGCGGATGATCGTGGCTTCACGCCGCTGATCCTCGCCAGCTACAACAATCGGCCGGACACGGTGGCGCTGCTGCTGGACCGCGGCGCTGATGTGGACGGGGTGGATGCCGAGGGCGCCACGGCGCTCGGTGGGGTGGCGTTCAAGGGCTATGTCGGGATCGCCCGGCAGCTACTCGCGGCCGGCGCCACGGTCGACGCGGGCAATAGCGCCGGCCGCACCCCCGTGATGTTCGCGACCATGTTCGGCCGCGCCGAAATGGCCGCACTTCTGGTAGCGCACGGTGCCGATGTCGATCGCACCGATCGCGAGGGCACCAGCGCCGCCGCGATCGCCCGGCAGTCCGGCCGGCCGGACATGCTCGGCGCGTTGGGGTTGGCGTGAGCCCGGGTGTTACGGGGCTGACCCCTGCTCTGGCGGCCAAGTTTGCGGCGACGGCGCTGGGCCACGTCACGCGCGAATACCCGAACAAGCCCGGCAACGTGCACGCCGGGCCGGAGGATGCCCGCACGCCGCGGTCGCTGCATCCGGTGTTCCACGGCAGCTTCGATTGGCATTCCTGCGTGCACGCCTATTGGATGCTGGCCCGCTTGCTGCGGCTGTTCCCGGCCATGGCGCCGGCCTCCGAGATCCGCTCGCTGTTCGAGGCTCGGCTGATGCCAGACCTGGTGGCGGGCGAAGTTGCCACCTTCTCCCACGCGATGGCGGGCGGGTTCGAGCGGCCCTACGGCTGGGCCTGGCTGCTGAAACTTCACGTGGCGCTGACCGACTTGCCGGACCGCCGCTGGCACGAGGCGCTCGCCCCGCTGACGGTGCTGATCGCCGGGCGGCTGGAGGCTTTTCTGCCGAAAGCAACCTACCCGGTGCGGGTCGGCACGCATTTCAACACCGCGTTCGCCCTGGCGCTCGCCGCCGACTACGCCATCGCGACGCAAAACACCGCACTGGCAGCGTTGCTGCGACGGACGGCGGAGGGATGGTATGGCGCCGACGCCGACTGCCAAGCGTGGGAGCCGAGTGGCGACGACTTTCTGTCTTCGGCCCTGATCGAGGCCGAGTGCATGCGGCGGTTACTGCCAGCGGAGCGATTTGGACCGTGGTTCGACGGCTTCCTGCCGCACCTGGCCGAGGCGCGCCCGGAATCGCTGTTCGCCCCCGTCTCGGTCAGCGACCGCACCGACGGCAAGATCGCGCATTTGGACGGTGTGAACCTGAGCCGCGCCTGGTGCTGGCGGTCGTTGGCCACGTCGTTGCCGGCCAGCGACCCGCGCCGGTTGATGATGGAGCAAGCGGCCGAACTGCATCTGGCAGCGGGGTTGCCGCACGTGACGGGCGACTACATGGGCGAGCACTGGCTGGCGAGCTTCGCGGTGCTGGCATTGGACGACGTGGCCACTTAGTCCGCCTCCCATCTGCTGATCCTCCCCCGTGCTTCACGGGGGAGGTGGCGGCGAAGCCGACGGAGGGGGCGCGGCCACCGTTCGTGCCAAGAGCCCCCTCCACCATGCTTCGCATGGTCCCCCTCCCCCACTTCGCGAGGGAGGATAAGCAAGTGCAATCGAGCCACTACGGTGCCGGGGGAGCCCGTCGGAACGCGTCGGCCATTGCAAGCCAATACGGTTTGCGGTGGCCATCGTCGTCGAGCGGCAGGCCGCGATGCTCCAACCCGTCCTGCCGCCTCACATGCACCTCGCTGGCGAGCCAAGAATATTTGTCCTCCAGGCCCCAGGTGACGAACGTCTTCACCCCACCCTCGAGCGCCGCGTCCATGAAGGCACGCACCCGGTCGGCGACGATCTTATCGCGGGCGGCGAACCCGTCCGGGATCTTCCAATGCTCGCGGATGTCCATCTCGGTCACCACCAGGTCCACGCCCTCGTTGCGCAGCAGGCGGCAGAACTCGGTGAACGGCGGTCCCGAAAACGGCTGGATGATCTGCATGTGGCCCTGCAGCCCCACCGCATCCAGCGGCACGTTCGCCCGGCGCAGCGACCGCACCAGGTTCAGGAACCGGCGGCGCTTCTCGTAGTGGTGCGGCGCCGCTTCCTCCAGTCCGTATTCGTTCAGCACCACCCGCACCGATGGATCGCGCTCCTTCGCCATGCGCAGCGCCATGGCGATGTAATCCGGGCCGAGTGCCCTCAGCCACGGTGAGTCGCGCAGCTCACCCGGCGTGGCTTGTGGCGTGTCGCTGCCCGCCGGGTCGGCGACGACCTCGTTCACCACGTCCCATTCGCGGATCTCGCCCTGGGTATGGGCGAAGACGCGGCCGATATAGCTGTTCATCAGCGCCCGCGCCCGGTCCGGCCCTTGCGCCAACGCCTGCACCACCCAATCCGGCAGATCCTGGTGCCAGATCAGGCCGTGGCCACGGATCGGCTTGCCGTGGGCGCGCGCCCAAGCGATCAGCGTATCGATCGGGCGGAAGTTGTACACGCCTTCCTTCGGTTGCAGGAACGCCATCTTGGTCTCGTAATCCGGCATCAGCAGCCCGCATTCGAGGTCGACCATGGGCCCGTAAGCGGGATCGTCGACGAAACGCTGCGATTGCACGGCGGCGCCGAACATCCGGCCGTGGCTGGCCGCGATCTCTCCCAGCCCGGGCGGCCCGGCAGGGATCGAAACCTCCGACACCTTCGGCGGCACCGTAAGCTGCGGCAAAGGTGGATCGCCCGCCGCATGAGGACGCGAGGCCAGCGTCGCAGGCCGCACGCCGGCCACCGCCATAGCGGCCTGGACGAACTCCCGCCGGGTTGCAGCCGGCCGTTTGACGTTCATCGCCGGGTCGATAACAAAGAACCGGCGGCAGCGCCAATCGCAAGACCGCGCAAGACCAGAGGACGCGAACCCATGATCGTCGATCTACGCATCTACACCACCCGCCCGGGCAAGCTCGCGGCGTTCGTGAAGCTCTACCAGGACTACGCCTGGGATCTGCAGCAGAAGTATCTCGGCCGCTGCCTTGGGTGGTACACCGTCGTGGAGGGGCCGCTGAACCAGGTGGTGCACCTGTGGGCCTACGAGTCGATGGGCGAGCGCGAGACCAAACGCGCCGCGATGGCCGCCGACCCGGCCTGGGGCGAGTACCTGCGCCGCTCGGAAGAAGCCGGGCTGCTGATGTCGCAGGAGAACCGCTTCCTCAAGCCGACGGAATTCTCACCGATGCCCCCAGCGTAGGGCCTGGTCGTGTCTCCGCCCCCATCGGGGGAAGCCGCTGTCAGGCGACGGGGACGACCCAGTCCGACATCGCGCGCATAAGGTCCAATTGCCGCAAGGTCACTTGCCCGCCACGCATGTCCAGCAGCCGGTCGCGCCGGACCTGCTGCAGCGTGCGGTTGATGTGCACCACGCTGAGCCCAAGCGCGTCGGCCAGGATGTCCTGCGTCAGCGGGAGGGCGAAGCTATCACCGTCGACCATGCCGATCGCGCGCAGGCGGGCGTAGAACTCCAGCACCAGGTGCACGAGGCGCTCGTACGCGGTCTGCCGGCCTAGCCGCACCACCTGGTCGCGAAGGTTGATCTCGTCGGCGTAGGACATCTGCGCGATTGCCTCGGCCAGCCCCGTCAGAGGCACGCCGTTTTCGTCCGCGGTACGCAGCAGCGGCCGGGCATCCGCCACCACCACGGGCGTGAGCGCCAAGACGGCGCTGGAGGCGGGGAGACCGGGGCGGGCGAGCGAGCCGACCGCATCGCCCGGCAGGAGGAAGCGGATGATCTGCCGCCGCCCGTCCCCCAGGATACGCTGATGGCAGGCCCAGCCCGACAGCAGCATCACCGGCGCCTGCACCCGGCCCTCGACGCAAAGCTCGGCTTGCGCCGGGCAGTGCCGGGTCGCCTGAGACAGGTCGCGCAATATGTCCACTTCTGCTGAGGACAGCCGTGCCAGCCGGCCCAACCGCAGAGCAACGGCATTCTCCGGTCGGCCATCGCTATAGGCGATCAGGGGGCGATTCATGCGACCACTCCTTGTGTTCCCTTTGCCAGCAAAAGCACGGCCGGGATGAGTTTCTCGAGCGATATAGGCTTGTCGAGACGAGGGAGGTCGCGATACCGTGGCGGGATCGCGCAAGGTCCGTAGCCCGTGACGAAGGCGACCGGCACGCCATGGTTCCTGATCTCGTCGATCAGCGGCAAGCTTGTCTCGAAGTCGGACCCGAGATTGACGAGTGCGGCATCGATTTCGTCGATCGCCAAGCTCCCGTCCGACGGCAGGCGAGCCATCGGGCCGACGACTTTAGCGCCGAGGTCACGTAGCACAGATGTCAGTTCGGTTGCTACGAAGTAATGATCGTCCACGACCAGCACGGTCAGATCCTTGAGTGGCATCAGTCCCCCACCCGGTTTGTCATCGCTACGAGCCCCTTGCCTCGCTGCGGCAGGCTAAACTCTATCGCACAGCGCACGCCACCCGGGCGGAACGCCAGGCTCGTCACAGCGCCGAGTTCGTAGGGCAACCCCTGCTCGATCAATTCCCGGCCGAAGCCACGCCGGGTGGGTCGCAGATCGGTCAGTGGCACCCCGCTCTCCTTCCAAATCAGGATAACGCGGTCCTGAGCCGCCTCGCGATCGTCCGGCTCGACACGCCAGCTGACCCCGACGACCCCAGACGGCGAGGCCAACGCCCCGTACTTGATGGAATTCGTGGTCAATTCGTGGATCGCAAGACCTATGGCATCGGCCATTTTCGGTCTGAGGGCGACGGGCGGCCCCTCGACAACGATCTGACGCTCGTCTTGGCCACCATGCGCCGTTAACTCTTGATATACTAGCTCCTCCAGCATGACAAAGCCCTCTGCGGTCCGCGCCGCCACACTTTGCGTGCGCGCCAAGGCCTCGATTCGGCCTGCCAGATGAGTCGCAAAGTGATCCAGGTCGGAACTGGACTCCAAGGTCCTTGTCAGAACGGAACGGACCACGGCGAGGATGTTCTTGATGCGGTGCTGCAGCTCGGCAAGCAGCTTGCCCTGCCGGTTCTCGGCTCGCCGCCGCTCGTCGATATCGGTGCACGACCCGTACCACCGCACCACGTTGCCCGCCGGGTCGAGTTGCGGCACCGCACGGATCAGGAACCAGCACCAGCTGCCATCCGCGCGCCGTAGCCTCGCCTCCTGCTCCAGCGTCGCGCCGCCAGCCTGCGCCACCTGCCCAAGCGTGCGGTTCGCCTCCAAGTCCTCGGGGTGCATCGCGCCGGACCAACCATCGCCTAGGGCACTGCCCTCGGGCTGGCCGGTCAGGTCGTAGAACGGCGGGTTGACGTATTCCCACGCCATTGCCGCGGTCGCGATGAACAGCAATGCAGGGACGGAAGCCGCCATCCGGCGAAACCTCTCGTCGCTCGCCCGAAGCGCCTGCTCCACGTTGTAGGTGGCGCTGATGTCCAGGAAGGTCACGACCACGCCCGCAACCGCACCGGCGGCATCGCGGTACGGCAAAAGGCGGACCAGGTAGAACGCGTCGCGGACGTTGTGACCCGCCTGCCGCTCGACGAGCTCCCCCGTGACCAGCACCCGGCGTGCATCCTTCGCGAGGTCCGGATACCAGATCTGCATCGCGAGATCGGTGATCGGCCGCCCGAGATCCGCGTCCTGCACGTGGACCACGTCCTGCACGGTCGGCGTGAAGCTGCGGATGTGCAAGGCGTTGTCCAGGAACACGATCGCGACCCGACTGCTGTCGATCAGGTTGCGCATGTCCGAGTTCATGGCGGCAAGCTGGTCGACGCGGCGCGCCAACTCGCCATTGAGCAGCTGCAACTCGGTCTGGGAGGATTCCAGCTCCTCGTTGGTCACCCGTAATTCCTCATTGAGGTTTTGCTGCTCCTCGTTGCTGGCCTGGAGCTCCCGATTGACCACGGTGACGTCGTCTAAGGCCTCGATGAGCCGCTGCTCGGACTGCAGCAACTGCGCCTCGAGGCGCTCGACCTGGACGCTTCGGTCTGTGTTCGCGGCACGGAGTGGTTCAGGCATCCGATATCCAGCCATCGTTTTCTCCGGCGGGGCTCAAATAATCAGCTGTCTTGCAGCTGGCCACATACATATGCGGTTAGCCGCGATTTCTCCTAGTGTCCCGATCCTGACGCTCATTACCCGAGTGTCAGGCCAAATCGGCCTATTAAATCAAGCTGCCGTGCGGGTCCGCGTGCTGTCCGTCCGCAACTGGCCACAGGCGGCCAGAATGTCGCGCCCCCGCGGCGTGCGCACGGGGCTGGAGAACCCGGCGGCCATTATGATGCCGGCAAATGCGTCCAATGTCTCACGCGTGCTCGGCAGATACACGCTGCCGGGCCATGGGTTGAACGGGATCAGGTTGACCTTGGCGGGAATGCCCGCGATCAGTCGCACCAGTTCGCGCGCATCTGCCTCGGTATCGTTGATGCCGCGGAGCATGACGTATTCGAAGGTGATCCGCCGGGAGTTGGACGAGCCGGGATAGCGCCGGCAGGCGGCCAGCAGTTCGGCGATCGGGTATTTGCGGTTCAGCGGCACGATCTCGTCCCGCAGGTCGTCCCGCACGGCGTGCAGCGACACCGCCAGGTTCACCCCCAGTTCCTCGCCGCAGCGGTCCATCATCGGCACCACGCCGGAGGTGGACAGCGTGATCCGGCGGCGCGACAGGCCGATGCCCTCGTTGTCCATGACGATCTGCATCGCCCGGGCCACGTTCTCGTAGTTGTACAGCGGCTCGCCCATGCCCATCAGCACGATGGTGGACAGCAGCCGGGGGATTTCGCCGCGCGGCGATGGCCATTCGCCATACGCGTCGCGGGCCGCCATGAACTGGCCCACGATCTCCGCCGCGCCCAGGTTGCGCACCAGCTTCTGGGTGCCCGTGTGGCAGAACCGGCAGGACAGCGTGCAGCCGACCTGGGAGGAGATGCAGACGGCGCCGCGGTCTTCCTGCCGGTCGGGGATGTAGACGGTTTCGGCCTCCTGCCCGTCGCGGAAGCGGAACAGCCATTTGCGGGTGCCGTCGGTGCTGATCTGCTCGGTGGCGACACCCGGCCGGCCGATGACGAAGCGCTCGGCCAGCTTCTGCTGCAACGGGCGTGCGATGGAGGACATGGCCGCGAAGTCAGTCGTGCCCTGGTGGTAGATCCAGTGCCAGATCTGCTTGGCACGGAACGCCTTCTCGCCGATCGCAGCCAATTCCTCGATCAACTCGGGGCGCGTCAGGCCCACCAGTTCCCGCCGGCCATCGGGCAGCGCGATCGGCGGCGGCGAGAACAGCGCCGACTTGGCAAGGATCCGGTCCCGCTCCGACTCCGTCAGCGCCGCCGGGTCGTTGAGCAGGGCCACCATACTCAGCCTTTGCCGGGCGGGCAGGCTTTGTTGATGGCGGCGTAGGCGGGCGAAAAACCGCGCAGGTTGAACGTGTCCGTCACCGTCGTGTTGCGCAGCCCCGGCGACTTCGCGATCGCTTGGCGTGCCCGCTCGAACGTGCCGACCACGGCATGGCCGTCGCGAGCGAAGGCGGAGCGCTGGCTGGTGTAGAACGGCAGGGTCGTGCCTTCGACCTGCAACGTCACCTCGGCATTGGGGGCGTAGGCGAACCCGGCGCTGATCGCGACCGCATCGCGCGCGCCGCCGGGCCGCTGCGTGACGGTCAGCACCACGTCGCCGCGGCCCTGCAACGGCGGCGCGGACACGGCGGCCCGGGTGAAGGCGTAGCACACGGTCTGCCCCGCCTCCTGGTGGGTGGCGGCGGTCCAATCCTCGAACTTGCCGATCGCACGGGGCGCAGCCGGGGCCGGATGGGCGGGGCGTGCCGGGGCGCGGGCTGGATGAGGCTGGGCGAGTGCGGGGACGGCGCCGAGTGCCACGAGCGGAAGCAGGAGTACGGATCGCATCGCGCAGAGATACGGCGGGGGCGCCCCGGGAACAAGCACCGCAATGGCGCCACGGTGGCCCTCGGCACGTTGAATTGCTACCTATGCCGCATAGGAGACGTGAGCATGTCACAAGACGACCACCATCAGGACGCCCTGCTCGAGACCGCACGGCTCGAGCTGGACCGCGCCCACCGGGCCGCCATCGCTCTCGAGGCCGGCGAGGTACGGCGCGGGCTCGAGCTGGCCCTGACCGCGTTCCGATCGGCTGGGGAAGCCGATAGCGAGCGCTACGCCCCGTTGGCCAGCCAGATCGAAACGGCGCTGACGGACCTCAATGCCGGCTCGCTCGCGGACATGGAACGGATCATCGAGGCGGTGCGCAAGGAGATCGAGGCGTAGTGGTCCGATCCTGACGCTCGCTCGAGCGTCAGGTGAACTGGCCGACGACTATTGGCCTACTTGCGCCCCACCCAATCCGGCGGGTTCGCGCGGAAAATCGGGTCGCCATGCCCCGCGGCCGGTGGCAGCGGCGCCGCACCCCCAGCCGCCACCGGGCGGTCCGCGAACCGCCCGTGCTGAAGCAGACGGTCGTACAGCACGAGCGCGCCCGCCACCGCCAGGTTGAGCGAGAACCGCGTCGGAATGCGCACCACGTGGCGACAGCGCGCGAGCATCGCCGGCGACAGCCCCGACCGCTCGGGGCCGAGCACATAGGCGGCATTCAGCGGGTGGCGGAACGAGGGCAGGTCCGGCGCGTCCTCCAACAGTTCGATGCCGACCAGTACGCAGCCCTCCGGCAGCTCCATCGTATCGACGTCGCCGAACCGCCACAGCGGCACGTGGGACGGAGTGGCCGCCGTGTCGGCCCGGCGGGCGTCGCGGTGGTCGAGCCCCGCGCCCACGCTGAAGCAGAACGCGGCCCCGAAGGCGTGCGCCGTCCGCAGCAGCGCGCCCATGTTGGCGGACTTGCTGATCCCCTCCGCCCCGATACCGAAATAGCCCCGTGACTTTGCGACCGGCATCCGCGCGGGATAGGTGTTCGCCATGACCGACGCAACCGACGCCAGGCTTGCGGCCCAGTACGAGGCCTATCCCTACCCGGCGCGCGACCCGGCGGACGAGGCGCGCCGCCTGGTGATTGGCAGCCCGAGCCATCTGCGCGAGATCGACCACTGGGTGTTTGGCGCCGCCCGCCCCCGCTCCCGTCCGTTGCGCGCCCTGGTGGCGGGCGGCGGCACCGGCGACGGTACGATCATGCTGGCCCAGCAGCTTGCCACCACGGGCCGGCCGGGCCGGGTCACCTACCTGGACCGCTCCGCCGCGGCCGGGGCCATCGCCCAGGCCAGGGCGCGCGCCCGCGGTCTGGACGTCGACTGGCACGAGGGGTCGCTGCTGGACTTGCCTGGCTCCGGGCTGGGGCCGTTCGACTATATCGATTGCTGCGGCGTGCTGCATCATCTGCCCGACCCGGCGGCGGGGTTGCAGGCGCTGCTCTCGGTGCTGGCACCGGGCGGCGGGTTGGGGCTGATGGTCTACGCCCCGCACGGCCGGACCGGCGTGTACGAGTTGCAAGACGCCCTTCGCCTCCTGGCTCCCGAGACGGAGCCGCCCGCCACCCGGCTGGACATCGCCCGGCGGGTGATGCGGACCTTACCCGAATCGGCCTGGCTGCGGCGCAATAGCCTGTTCGCCGACCACCTGACCGGGGGCGACGCCGGGCTGTATGACCTGCTGCTCAACCCGCGGGACCGCGCCTACGACGTGTCCGGGCTGGCCGCGCTTCTGGCGGGGGCCGGGCTGGACATCACCTGCTGGATGGAGCCGTTGCGCTACGACCCGGCGGTCTACCTGCCCGACGCCAAACTGCGCGCCCGTGCCGCCGCCCTGCCCCCCGTGGAACGCGCCGCCTTGGCCGAGGCGCTCTGCGGCAACATGAGCACCCACGTGGTGTATGCCGTGCGCTCGGCCGATGCCCCGCCCGTACCGGATGCCATGGACCCAGCCGCGATCCCCGTCATGCGGGAGATGGGTGGGGCCGAGTTGGCAAAGCACATCCGGCCGGATGGCACGCTGCCCTTCCTGTTCGATGGCCTGCGGGCGCCGGTGCCGCTGCCCCCGCTCGCCGCCGCCATCCTGCGCCTGGTGGACGGGGAGCGCAGCGTGGGCGAGCTCGCCGCCAGCTTCGCCGGCCGGGTGGCGCGGGAGGTGTTCGACCGCGCCTGGCGCGACACGTACGGCCCGCTCTCGGCGCTGAACCGCCTGTTGCTATTGCCGCCGCCTTGACCACCATCGTGATCTTCGGCTGCGGCGTGCTGAGAGGCGGCCGCCCGAGCCCAACCCTGCGCGCCCGCGTGGAGGCGGCGTTCCGCTGCGGCGGCACCGCGGCCGACTACATGCCCACCGGCGCGATCGGCCGCCACCCGCCGTCCGAAGCCCGCGTGATGGCCGGGTTGCTGATGGGCATGGGCGTGCCCGCCGCGCAGATCACGCTGGAGGAGACGGCGACGGATACGCTGTCATCGGCCCTGGCCTGCGCCATGCTGCTGAAGGGTCGGGCGGACCGGGTGCGGGTCGTATCGAGCGGCTACCACCTGCCGCGTTGCGTGATGCTGATGTGGATGGCGGGGGTGCCTTGCCTGCCCTGTCCCGCCCCGCCCAAGCCGCGATGGGCCGCGTATTGGCGCATGCGGGAGGCGGTGGCATTGCCTTACGACGCGATCCTGATGGCACTGCGATGGATCGGGCTGGACCGGTAGGCAACCCGGTCGCAACGGGCAGCGTTCCGGACCAATACCACATCGAAAGAACACCCCATGAGCATGTTCGGCACGATCATGTCGAAGATTTTTGGCCACGCGTCGGCCACGCCCGCCGCCGCCGACGCTGCGGCCACGCCTGCCCCCGTCGCGACTGATACGACGGTGCAACAGCCGGTGGCCCCACCCTCTGGCGCGCAAGCCCCTGCGGCGCAGTCCGTGGATGTTGGCGCCGTCCTCGCAGCGATGGCGGCGCAGAACGGTCAAAAGCTGAACTACCAGACCTCGATCGTCGACCTGCTGAAGCTGCTGGACTTGGATAGCAGCCTCGAGGCCCGCAAGACGCTCGCAGGCGAACTGCACTACACCGGCAGCACCGACGACAGTGCCACGATGAACGTGTGGCTGCACAAGGCCGTCATGACCAAGCTCGAGGAAAACGGCGGCAAAGTCCCCGCCGAACTAAAAGGCGCCTGATCTCCCTCTCCCTTGAGGGAGAGGGCCGGGGTGAGGGGTAAGCCGCACGCAAAACGCCGGGCGTGACCACCCCTCCCCCAACCCCCTCCCTCAACGGGAGGGGGCTTTTAGCTACTGCACCAGCGACGGGCTCCAGATCGCCATCGGCAACCCGACCGCGCTGTCCAGCCCGAGTCGCTGGCTGATCAACCCCATCGTGGCGCCTAACGTGCGGTCGTACCAGCTGCCAGTCCGTAGATCCCGGATCGGCAGTTTCTCGTCCACGCTCTTCTCGCGCGCCATCCAGGCCCGCGCCTCCGGCTCACCGCCGATCTCGTCGACCAGCCCCAGCGCCAAGGCTTGCCGCCCACTATACGCCCGGCCATCCGCCAGTTGCCGCACGCGGGCCTCGTCCATGTGCCGGCCCTGCGCCACCATCTTCACGAACTGGCCGAACAGATCGCCGACCAACCCCTGCAGATAGTCCCGACCCGCCGGGGATAGCCCGTGCGTGAACGACGGCTGGTCCTTCAGCGGCCCCGAAATGATCGCATCCGCCGTGATGCCAACCTTGTCCAGCAGCCCGCCCGCGCTCGCCGTCTCGAGGATCACGCCGATCGACCCGGTGAGCGTCGCATTGGTCGCAAAGATCCGCGCTGCCGGCAGGCTGATCATGTAGCCGGCCGACGCCGCCGTGCCGCCCATCACCGTCACGACGGGCTTGGCCGCCGCCACACGCGCCAGCGCATCGTGCAGATCCTCGCCACCCGCCACACTGCCGCCGGGGCTGTCCACGTGCAGCACCACCGCCGCGACGCTGCGATCCTTCGCGAGAGCGCTGACCGCCTCGATCAGCCGGCGATCGTCGGTGATGATGCCGTTGACGTTCACCCGCGTGACATGGCGCTCGCCGGGCAACGCACCGGGCCGCAACCGGCCCGCCACGACGCCGATCGCGCACAGCACGGCCAGCACCGCCACCACCCGCCAAAAGACAAGGCGGCGCTTGAGGCGCCGCCTGTCCAGTAGAAGGTCCGCTTCTAGTCCACCGGACAAACCGGCTTACTCGCCTTGCTGGTTCCGGCGACGGATCGCCGCACCCAGGATGTCGCCCAGCGACGCGCCGCTGTCGGACGTGCCGAACTCGGCCACCGCCTGCTTGTCCTCCTCGATCTCGCGCCCCTTGATGGTGAGCGAGAGCTTGCGGGCGGCGCGGTCGATCGCGGTGATCTTCGCATCGACCTTCTCGCCAACGGCGAAGCGGTCGGGGCGCTGATCGCCCTTGTCGCGGGCCAGCTCGGCGCGGCGGATGAAGCCGGTGAGAACCTCGTCCACCTTCACCTCGATGCCGTTGGCCTGGATCGCGGTCACCACGCAGGTGACGACCTGGCCCTTGGCGACGCGGCTGAGCGTATCGGCCGCCGGGTCATCATGCAGCTGCTTGATGCCGAGCGAGATGCGCTCCTTCTCCACGTCCACGTCCAGCACCTTGGCGCGAACGACCTGGCCCTTCTCGTACTTGGCCATCGCCAGCTCGCCCGGCTCGTCCCACGAGATGTCGGACATGTGGACCATGCCGTCGACGTCGTCGGAGATGCCGATGAACAGCCCGAACTCGGTGATGTTGCGCAGCTCGCCCTCGACCTCGGAGCCGATCGGGTGGATGTCGGTGAACTCCTCCCACGGGTTGCGCTGGACCTGCTTGAGGCCGAGCGAAATGCGCCGCTTCGAGCTGTCCACATCCAGCACCACCACGTCCACTTCCTGCGAGGTGGAGACGATCTTGCCGGGGTGCGCGTTTTTCTTGGTCCAGCTCATCTCGGAGACGTGGACCAGGCCCTCGACGCCCGGCTCCAGCTCCACGAACGCGCCGTAGTCGGTGATGTTGGTCACGCGGCCCGTGTACTTGGCGCCCGGCGGATACTTCGCCGCCACACCTTCCCACGGATCGGCCTCGAGCTGCTTCATGCCGAGGCTGATGCGCTGCGTCTCCGCGTTGAAGCGGATGACCTGCACGCGCACGGCCTGGCCGATCTGCAGCGCCTCGGACGGATGGTTGATGCGGCGCCACGCGACGTCGGTCACGTGCAGCAGGCCGTCCACGCCACCGAGGTCCACGAAGGCGCCGTAATCGGTGATGTTCTTCACCACGCCGTCCAGGATCATGCCTTCCTTGAGGCCCTGGATCAGCTCGGACCGCTGTTCGGCGCGAGTTTCCTCGAGCACCGCACGGCGGCTGACCACGATGTTGCCGCGGGCGCGGTCCATCTTCAGGATCTGGAACGGCTGCGGCATGCCCATCAGCGGGCCGACATCGCGCACCGGACGAATGTCCACCTGGGAGCCAGGCAGGAACGCCACGGCGCCGCCGAGATCGACGGTGAAGCCGCCCTTGACCCGGCCATAGATCGTGCCGTTGACGCGGATCTGCGCCTCGAACGCCTTCTCCAGGTTGGTCCAGGCCTCTTCGCGGCGTGCCTTCTCGCGCGACAGCACGATTGCGCCGTCACGGTCCTCGTAGCGCTCGACGAACAGCTCGATCAGGTCGCCGGGCTTGACCTCGGGGGCGGCGCCCGGGGGGCCAAATTCCTTGAGGGCGACGCGGCCCTCCGACTTGAGGCCGACATCGACGATGGCGAATTCGTCGGTCAGGCGGAGCACACGGCCGGTGACGACGGAGCCATCGAAGCCGGTATCCCGGCCGAGGGTCTCGTCGAGGAGGGAGGCGAAGTCCTCTCCGCCGGGATTGTGCGAATTGGAGTAGTCGTAAGCGACGGCGCTGGATGCCATGAGGGTCAGTTGTTCCTGTCGGGGGCGCGAGAGCGCTGGTTGTGTGCGCGAACCGCTCAACGCGGCCAACGGCTTGCCCGTGTATCACGGGCCGGGTTTACGGGGTTGTCGGGGCGCAAAGACAACGTTTGGCATAGGAGAGTCAAGGAAAAGGCTACTATGAAGCCTTGTTAAAATATATCGCTGCCCAGTTTAATAAGCACTTGGGCTATTAAAGGATTTGCAGTGGCGAGGCAGGGGAGGCAGTTCCGCACGAGCGTGGGTGGCGAGACCGTCGAAGCGTTTATACCCTATCCGCTACCGCCGCACCCCGCTTTAGATCTCGCCCCCCTGCAACCGGGACTAGACCGCGCCAACCAGGCCATCGGGCGACTGGACGGGGCTGGGCTCATCCTCCCCAATCCAGACCTGTTCATTTATATGGCCGTCCGCAAGGAAGCGTTAATGTCCTCGCAGATCGAGGGCACCCAGTCGTCGCTGTCCGACCTGCTCCTGTTCGAAGCCAAGGAGCCATTTACCTCGTCGCTGGAGGATGTGCTCGAAGTTTCGAACTACATCGCCGCGATGAACCATGGGCTCGAGAGGTTGCGGGGCGGCTTTCCCCTGTCGCTACGCCTCATCCGTGAAATCCATACCATGCTGCTTCGCGGTGGCCGCGGCGCCGACAAGGACCCTGGCGAGTTTCGGCGCAGCCAGAACTGGATCGGTGGCACCCGTCCAGGCAACGCGATGTTCGTCCCACCCCCACCGCACGAAGTCCAAAACTGCCTGGGCGAGCTGGAACTGTTCATCCACGATGAGCACTCGCTACTGCCCCTGCTGATCCGCATAGCGCTCGTGCATGTCCAGTTCGAAACGATCCACCCCTTTCTGGACGGAAACGGCCGGCTAGGCAGGCTGTTGATCACCTTCATGCTCTGCCACGCAGGCGCCTTCCAGGCCCCGCTGCTCTACCTCAGCCTCTATCTGAAACAACACCGGGCCCGTTACTACGAGCTTCTCCAGGCCGTGCGTGAAGAAGGCGCGTGGATGGAATGGCTCACCTTCTTCCTCGACGGCGCGTCCGTCGCATCGGAGGCATCGTCCGACACGATCCGGCGCATGCTTGCGCTGTTCAGCGACGGCCGAAACCGCGTTCAAACCCTCGGCCGGCATGCTGCATCGGCTCTGCGCGTGCTCGACGTGCTGGAGCGCTCCCCGATCGTCTCGATCAGCTTCGTTGCAGCAGAGTTGGGCCTGTCCTTCCCAACCGTCTCGGCAGCCATCAAGCGGCTAGAGACACTTGGGCTGGTTCGAGAACTCTCAGGGCAGTCCCGCGGCCGCATCTTCGCTTACGATGCCTACCTCTCCCTCCTCAGCGAGGGGACGGAACCGCTCCGGCCCGGCTGACGCATCGCATTGCGGCGAGGAACGCCTCGTCCGGCGTCATCGCCGTCGTGTCCAGCAGCGTCGCCCCCTCCGCCGGACGCAACGGCGCTGCGGCGCGGGCACGGTCCAGTTCGTCGCGGGCAACCAGGTCGGCCCGCACCGTGTCCAGCAAGTCTGTGGCACCACGAGCTTGCAGTTCTTTCCAACGGCGCTCGGCCCGCGCATCGACACTTGCCGTTACGAACAGCTTCACGTCCGCGTCCGGGAAAATGACGGTGCCGATGTCGCGCCCGTCCAGCACCGCCCCGCCCCGCGTTGCGAAGCCGCGCTGGAAGGCGAGCAAGGCGGCGCGCACGCCAGGGATGGACGCGACCCGGCTGGCGGCATGGTCCGCCGCCGGGCCACGCAGATCGCTACGGGCCAGGTCGTCCGGCTGGAGCGCACGTGCCTGCAGTTCGGCGGCGACCGGGTCCGCCGGGTCCGCACCGGCATCCAATACACGACGGCCGACGGCACGGTACAGCAGGCCCGTGTCTAGATAGGGCAGGCCCAGTTCGGCCGCGAGGCGCCGGGCCAGCGTCCCCTTGCCGGCGGCGGCCGGTCCGTCGATCGCGACGATCAAGCGATATCCGCCCCAAGGCTGCGCATCAGCGCCGCGAAACCCGGGAAACTGGTCTCGATGAAAGCAGCATCGTCGACTGCCACGGGGTCGGCGGTCGCCTGGCCCAGCACCAGGGCGCTCATGGCCAGCCGATGGTCCATATGGGTCTGCACCGTGCAGCCACCGGCGAGTGACCCGGCGCCGTGCACCAGCAGGTCGTCCCCCTCGATCGTTACGCGGGCACCGGCGGCCTCCAACATCGCGGCGGTGGCGGTCAGCCGGTCGCTCTCCTTCACGCGCAATTCGGCCAGGCCCCGCATCCGCGTGGTGCCCTGGGCGAAGGCGGCGACAACGGCGAGCACCGGGAACTCATCGATCATGCTGGGTGCGCGCTCCGGCGGCACGTCCGTGGCCCGCAACGCACCGTATCGGGCGGTGATGTCACCCACCGGCTCGCCGCCCTCCACCCGCGCGTTGCTCACGGCGAGGTCGGCGCCCATCTCGCGCAACGTCGCGAACAGCCCGGCGCGCAGCGGGTTGAGCCCCACCCCCATCACCGTCACCTCCGATCTCGGCACCAGCAGGGCCGCGACGATCGGAAAGGCGGCGGAGGAGGGATCACCCGGCACTACCACGTCTCGCGCGCGCAGCTCCGGCTGGCCGGTGAGTACGATCACGCGCTCCGCCCCGTCCGGCAGCACGTTCACCTCGGCGCCGAAATGACGCAGCATGTTCTCGCTGTGGTCGCGGGTGGCGGCGGGTTCCTCCACCACCGTCTGGCCGCGGGCGTTCAGGCCGGCGAGCAGGATGGCCGATTTCACCTGCGCCGAGGCGACCGGCAGGCGGTAATGGATCGGCATCGCATCGGCCGCGCCCTGTACGGCCAGCGGCAGCCGGCCGCCCTCGCGGGTGGTGAATCGCGCGCCACACAGCGTCAGCGGCTCGGTGACCCGGCGCATCGGACGGCGGCGCAGGCTGGCATCGCCGGTCATCACCGCGAATAGATCGTGGCTGGCCAGCATCCCCGCCAGCAGCCGTGCGGCCGTGCCGGAATTGCCCATGTCCAGCACGTCGTTCGGCTCGGCCAAGCCGCCGACGCCCCGCCCTGACACACGCCAAACGCCGCCGGACTGCTGCACATCCGCCCCCAGCGCCCGCATCGCGGCGGCGGTTCGGAGCACGTCCTCGCCCTCCAGCAGGCCATCGATGCGGGTCTCGCCGATGGCAAGCGCGGCGAACATCAGGGCACGGTGGCTGATGGATTTGTCGCCGGGCACGCCGATGCGGCCCGAGAGAGGCACGGACGGGCGCTTGGCGCGCATGGGGTGCTGGGGCATCATCAAGCGGGCGCCATTAGCAGTGCCGGGCCGGTTTGGATAGCACCGGGTTTGACAGGTTCGCGCTAGGGTGGCATGGGGCGCGCCCTCCGGAGCGTTTTACCGGAACAGGTAAGGATTGGCTCTGCATGGCGAAGCCCGAACTCGGCACGAAGCGCGTCTGCGTCGCCTGCGGCACCAAATTCTACGACCTCCAGAAGACCCCGGCCGTGTGCCCGAAATGCGGCACCGAGCAGCCCGCGGACGCGCCGCGCAAGACCCGCCCGGGCGGCAACGTCGTCGAGGAAAAGCGTCCGAAGAAATCGCCGGTGGCGGACGATGCCGACGTGGAAGTCGAGGCCGTGGAAGACGAGACGGAGGAGGACGTGCTGGAAGACGCCTCCGACCTCGAGGACGACGCCGACGCGATCCCCGACGAGATCGAGGTGGAACCGGAAGCGGACGACACCGAGCGGTAAGACTGACGCGACCGAAAATCCTCCCTTGCAAAGCGGGGGAGGGGGACCATGCGAAGCATGGTGGTGGGGGCTTTTGGGCACGGACCGCGCGCCCCCTCCGTCGGCTTCGCCGCCACCTCCCCCGTGAAGGACGGGGGAGGATAAAATCCCGCTTTTAACGGCGGCTTTCCGGTCACCGGTGTTGTAGGCGGGTTAGCCGCAGCAAGTCTGCGCACGCGGCACCTCCACGAGGCAACCGGCGGATTCCAGCAGGCGGATCGCAGCGAAACCGACGCTCGGGCGATGCAGATCGACCGGGCAGGTGACGAACAGGGCGACGCGAGGCAGGGAATGCAGATCCCTCTAACCTAGGCTGCAGCGGCCGCTTCAGCCAAACGGGCTCGCGCGGTCTCGACATAGGCCGGGTCTAGTTCGATCCCGATGCCGTTCGCACCCTCGGCCAGGGCGGCAAGCAGGGTGGTGCCCGCCCCGGCGAACGGATCCAGCACCACCGCGCCGGGCTTGCCGTGCAGGCGGATGCACCAGCGCGGCAGATCGAGCGGAAAGGTGCCGGGGTGGTGAAATTTCTCCGCCTTGGACTGCACCGTCGAATACGGGATGAACCAGGTATCTCCCCGGCACCGTTTATCCTGCGCATGACCGCGGCGGGCGATGTTGGACTTGTCGCGGAACGGCGTGCCGACCGCCAGCCGATCGAGCGGCACCTCGCCGGTCAGGGTCAGGTGGAAGATGTGCTCGTGGTTGCGATTGAGGAAGCGCGTGCCCCGCACCGGCTTGTTGTGCCCGACGGCGCCGCCCGCCTCGACGGCGATCGACTTGACCCAGATCACGTGGTTCTGCAGCACGAACAGCCGCCGCAGCCGCACGATCAGTTCGAACGGCAGCCAGGGCTGGGTCGACGACCCGGCGATGTTGAGGAAGAACGACGCATCCGGCCGCATCACCCGCCGCAACGCCGCCGCTACCTGCTCCATCCAGCCGAGGTAATCGTCCTCGGCGCGGGTGTCGCGATAGCGGCCATAGGCGATGCCAAGATTGTACGGCGGCGACGTGACGACGACATCGACCGACGCCGGGTCCATCTCGGCCAGTAACGTCAGGCAGTCCCCGCAATACAGCGTGGTAGTTGGCGGCAGCTTCGCGAGATCCTAGGCGGAGCGGGCCTGAGCCAAACGCCAGGCCGGGTCCGAGCGGGCCAGGTCACGGACGAAGGTCCAAACGTCGCGCAGTTCCGTTACCGCGTCGGCGCCGGCCACATACTTCCCACCCCGGTCCAGCGTCTGACTGATCTGGTCGGACACGAACCGCACGGTGATCTCCGCCAGCGTTCCCGTCAGCGTCGCGCCCTCGATGGTGGCCTCGTGGATCGCGCGGATCTCACTTGTTTGAGTCTCGCCAGCCTGCTCACGCGCCGTGATCACACCCTCGAACGTGGCGAAGGTCTCCGGCGTCAGCAACGAACGCAACGCGTCGCGGTTGCCGGTGGCGAACTCGGCCACGATAAGGCGGAAGGCCGCCTCGGCACCGTTCAGGAAATGGCTAGCGTCGAAGCTGCTATCCACCCGGCGCATGCTCGCCAGCGTCTGACCCAGATCGGACCCGGCGTCCGGAACCGCGCGGCCAGGCACGACCACGGGTTCGGCCCGGCCCTCGATCACCGGGCCAGCCTGGCGCGTCACCGGACGAGCCGGCCCCTGGGTCGGTTCGTATCCGTCGCGACGCCCGAGAATATTCCGCAGCCGCAGCACCAAGAAGGCTGCGATCATGCCGAACAGTATCAGATCGATCGGAAACCCGCCTGCACCCATGCCGGACCACTCCTAAGTCACCACAGATAGGGGCGCGGTGCCTCCGAGACAACGCGGTGGGTGAATTGCGACTCGATTGCCCCGCTTGCCTGTCGATTGCTCTCGCGCGCGGGTAGGGTTAGGGCATGGTCGCATGATCCTGCTGCGCCACGGCCAAAGCGAATTCAACCTCCATTATACGGCCACGCGGCGCGATCCCGGCATCGAAGACCCGCGGCTGACCCCGCTGGGCCACGAGCAGGCCGAGGCGGCAGCGGTCGCTCTGGCCGGCGAGGGTGTGCGCCGGATCATCGCCTCCCCCTACACGCGCGCGCTGCAAACGGCGGCCCCGCTGGCCCGGCGGCTCGGGTTGCCCGTGCTGGTCAACGTGGCCGTGCGGGAGCGCTACCATTTCAAATGCGACATCGGCAGCCCGGTTGCGGACCTGCAGCAGGCCTGGCCCGGGCATGATTTCTCCGCCATCGATGACGTTTGGTGGCCGACCACGACCGAGCCCGAGGAGCATGTGGTGATCCGCGCGGGCCGGTTCCGGGCGGAGATGGCGGCGCATCCCGATTGGGCCGGCACGGTCGTGGTAAGCCATTGGGGGTTCATCCTGGCCCTGACCGGCATCAGCGTGCAGAACGGCCAGTGGCTTCGCACCGATCCGACCGCTGAACCCCCCGCCGAGATCGTTTGGCGCGTCTGATCTGGTCCCGCCGTTCCGACCGTGCTACCCGCCGCCCATCGTTCCGAGGAGACCACGATGTCCGAGACCACGCCGGCCCCACAGGATAATGCCGCCGCCGTTCCACCCCTGGTCGTCAACATCCAGTTCGTGAAGGACCTCTCGTTCGAGGTGCCCGGTGCGCCGGAGATCTTCTCGCAATTGCGCGCCCAGCCGAACGTGCAGATCAACCTCGACGTCCAGGCCCGCCGCATCCAGGACGGCCAGAACGTGTTCGAGGTCGCCCTGGTGGTGAAGGCGGAGGCCACCGAGGGCCCGCAGGTCGACGGCCAGAGCGACGGTCAGCCGGGCCGCGCCGTGTTCATCGCCGAGCTGTCGTATGCCGGCATCTTCACCCTGAACGGCATCCCCGAGCAGTCGGTCGAGCCCGTGCTGCTGATCGAGTGCCCGCGCCTGCTGTTCCCTTACGCGCGCAACATCCTAGCCGACGTTACCCGCGATGGCGGTTTCCCGCCCGTGCTACTGCAGCCGATCGACTTCGTGGCGCTATGGCAGGCCCGCAAGCAAAGCGGCGCGCAATCCACCGTCGCCGTCTAGCGCTTGCTAAATCCCCCTCCCTCACGGGGAGGGGAGGAGTTACCCTACCCGCGTGTAGGTCAGGTTGCGGGCTAGCCAGCAGCCCACTTGCACGCTCTCCGGGCGGCCTTGCGCATCGCGATGGACGGCGAGCGTCCAGTCGCCGGGCGCGGAGTGATCCAGCGCGCGAGGGCACGGCAGCGCCCAAA
Organism: uncultured Acetobacteraceae bacterium; assembly: GCA_964242215.1. GTDB lineage: Bacteria > Pseudomonadota > Alphaproteobacteria > Acetobacterales > Acetobacteraceae > LMUY01. Next base: position 102,171 of record CAXTCJ010000005.1, read on the forward strand.
CGTCGCGCGCCACCGGGTCGAGCAGTTCCATCCGGCCGAAGCCGAGGAAGCCCGCAAAGGCGCCGTAGAGCACGCCCCCCACGTCCGCGATGGTCAGCTGGGCGTCCAGTTCGGCGCACTCGTAGGTGCCGGCGACGTCCCGCCCCTCGGCAGCGGCCTCGCACTTGCGCAGGAGCGAGCTTTGGTTCTCGGCCGGCCGGTCCATCCACAGCCCACCGTCCGCCGGGCGCAGCGTCGTGCCGTCATTGCTCGCCGTCCCATCCTCGTGGCGGTCCAGCACGGCGGCGGCGCGGTCGTAGCGTAGCTGCAGCTGACCCTTGGCGTTCGTGCCGATCCGCACGGCCAACCCGGTTTGCGGTTCGAGATACGCACCCTGCCAGTCCGGCGACGCCGCGGCAGGGGTTGAGGCTGGCCGGGCCTCGTCCAGCACGGCGGCCACCAGGTCCAGGGCGGCCGACCGGGCATCGGACATGTGGTTGAACAGCACCACCACCGACAGCCGCTCCAACGGCATGTGCAGGCGCTGGCTGATCCAGCCGCGCAGGCCGCCGGCATGCCCGGTCACGGGGCGGCCGAAGTCCACGCGCCTGGACAGGCCGAACCCATAAGTCGCCGGCGTGCCATCGCCAAACGTCACGGGCACGCTCAGACGGTTGTAAAGCCCCGCCGGATCGTCCCGGCCGGCGTCGATGAAGCGCTCCCACGCGATCATGTCGTCCAGCGAGGCCCCGATCCCGGCATCGCCGGTCCACAGGATCTGGTTCTTCGCCGGGCGGAACCCGGCGGCCTGGGTGCCCTCGTAGCCCTCCGCACCGTCCGGCAACGCGCGCGTGTCCGCCGCCAGGAGCGCGCCGTGCATCCCCACCGGGTCGAAGATGCGGGAGCGCAGCAGTTCGGCCAGGCTGCGGCCGGTGCGGTCCTGCAGGATGTCGGACAGAATGCGGAAATTCTGGTTTACGTAGGAATAGCTGGTTCCCGGCGCGAACTGCAGCGTCCGGGTTCCCCGGATGACGCGGTCCGCCTCCGCCTCGCCGAACGGGGCCTCCGCCGGGGAGCCGTGCAGCATCGCGACCGCCCAGTAGTCCCGCAGCCCCGACTGGTTGTGGCACAGATGCAGCGCCCCGGGCGCAGGCTGTTCCAGACCGCTGAGCCGCGCCGCCACGCTGGCATCCAGCACCGCCGGGTCGGGAAAGGCGTCCAGCGCCAGCCCGCAGACGAACTGCTTGGTGATGGAGCAGATGCGGAACAGCGTCTGCGGCGTGAAGGCGCTGCGGCGCTCGGCATTGGCCCAGCCCCAGGTATGGCGCACCAGCACCTCGCCGTTGCGGACCACCGCCACCGCGCCGCCGGGCCCAGCATAGGCAAGCGGCAGGGCCTGAACGGCACGGTCGAGGCGGGCGGCGAGGTCGGTGCTCATGCCGCATCCTTACGCGCCGGTCTGGAGTTTGCCAGGGCCTACCGTCCTGCCAGGGCTTGACCCTGGTATCCACGGCGTTCCGCAGACACCGGCCGCGCCTGTCGCGCAATTGCTTGCCAGCAAACCTCGACGTCATAAGCCCAACCCCGCGGATACCGGGGTCAAGCCCTGGCATAACGGTGGGCGGTCAGCTCAGCCAGACCGGCTCCTTCAACCGGCCCAAGAAGGCGGCGTGGGCGGCGAGTTCGGCGGCGCTCGGCAGCATCGGGCGGGGCACGCGGTTGGCGTTGATCTGATAGCTGATCGCCGGCAGCTGGGGCCCGTCATCGGCCGCCAGCAGCAGGCCGCGCTGCCGCCCGCCGGTGAGCTCGATATACACGTCGGCCAGCAGGCGGCAGTCCAGCAGGGCGTTGTGGCTGGTGCGCTCCGACAGGTCGATGCCGAAGCGGCGGCACAGCGCGTCCAGACTGTTGGGCAGGCCGGGGAAACGCGTACGGGCCAGCTCCAGCGTGTCCACCTTGCGGGTCAGGCAGATCGACGGGCGGCCTACCCGCGCCAATTCCGCATTCAGGAAGCCGAAGTCGAACATGGCGTTGTGCGCGACCAGCGGATCGCCGCCGATGAAGTCCAGCAGCTCGTCCACGATGTCGGCAAACCGCGGCTTGCCCCGCAGATCCGCCCGGGTGAGGCCGTGCACCCGCGTCGCATCGGCGTCGATGTCGCGCTCCGGATCGACCAGGCGGTGGAAGACCACCCCCGTCGGCAGGTCGCGGATCAGCTCCAGCGCTGCGATCTCGATCAGGCGGTCGCCGGTCAGCGGGTCGAGCCCCGTCGTCTCCGTGTCGAACAGGATCGAGCGGCTCATCGCCCCACTCCTTCGGCCCGCAGCCCCTGGATCAGCCGGCGTAGCGGACGCAGGGCGGTGTGGCGGGACAGGCCGGTCCGGACCACGAGGTCGGCGCGGCGGCGTTTTTGCGAATCGGGCATTTGCCGGGCGATGATAGCCTCGATTTGCGCCGGGGTCATGCCGCGGCGGCGGCGCAGGCGGGCGATCTGCACCGATCGCGGGGCGGAGACCACCACCACCAGGTCCACCCGCTTCTCGCCGCCGGTTTCCAGCAGCAGGGGGATGTCCAGCACGGCGGCGGGGGCGCGGCTGCGCCGGGCGCGGGCGAGGAAGGCCTGCTCCATATGGCGCACCCGGGGATGCACGATCCGCTCCAGCTGCTTCATCGCGGCCTCGTTGCCGACCACCGCCACGCGCAGCCGGGTCCGGTCGAGCACGCCGTCTTGCACGGTGCCCGGGAAGGCGGCCGCGATCGCCGGCAAGGCGGCACCGCCGGGGGCTTGCAGGCGGTGGACGGCGGCGTCCGCATCGAACACGGGGATGCCGGCCCGGCGGAACACCTTGGCGGCCGTCGACTTGCCCATGCCGATCCCGCCCGTCAGCCCGATGATCTTCATGGGACGAGTTCTACCGTCATGCCAGGCCTTGAGCCTGGTACCCACGGCATTCCGCAGACACCGGCCCCCGCCGTGTGACATGTGACGATGCTAAGCACGCGCCTGACGTCACCAGCCCGACCCCGTCAGGGGTTTACCGTCATGCCAGGGCTTGACCCTGGTATCCACGGCGCTCCGCAAACGCCGGCTCGGCCGTGTCGCACGCGATGGTGCCAAACACTCGTCTGACGTCACCAGCCCAACCCCGTGGATACCAGGGTCAA